>NZ_JAKSXN010000099.1 GCF_022427145.1 Paenibacillus timonensis | reverse complement strand
TTTTGATGACTTTTGGGACACCCTCTTTTGACTTTTGGGACACCCTCTTTTGACGTGTTGCTTAGCAAATGCAAATAACTGCAAACGTGCAGGTGTTTGCGAGTAAAATCGACAAAAATGAGAAATACCTGCAAAAATGCAGGTATTTCCGGATAAATCGCGATAGAACCGAAAAAGAGGGGTCAAAAACTGCACTTTTGCAGCTTTTCCGCGCAAATCTGCGTTATTCGTAAAAATAACTGTATTTCTGCAGTAATTCGGCTAAATCGGGTCCTCATCGTCGTCCTCAAACAAAGTACGAAGCACGCTGTGCCGGTTCTCCAGAAATCTTCGCGAGATCTGGTAATGATCGGTGTCCCCCTTCGGTTAAAGAATTAATCCAGCTCTTTGTAAATAAAATAATCGAAATCGGCTGCCTTGCGCATACCGCTAAGGTCCTGGGCGCATACGCCGACGAAGGTGCCGGTGAAACGCACTTTCTCCGCCGGATCGTCGGACAGGTGGCTGACGTCCACCGCTTCGCCGACGGCTTGCCAGGTCTCACCGTCGAGGCTGTAATAGAAGCGAGCCAATTCGCGTTCAATGTCGACCCGCAGCCAGCAGCGCGGAGCGTCTTCGATCGAAATGTCTTCCGCCAGCAACTCGTCGTATACCCCGTCTTTCGTCTGAATGAGATTCAGACTTTTGCCCTTCGTTTCATCGTAGGAGATCCGCAAATATACATGATCGTTCGTATCATAAAATACGGTCAGGCCGGCCATCTGCTGAAACGTCTCCGGCTCGAATTCCACCACCGTCTCCGCTAGGCAACGGAACGACTGCTGCCGCCGCGCGACCAGACTTTGCCGGAACAGCGAGTTCATCGACTCGCGGCCATACAGCCGCAGGAAGCCGGGACGCTCGCGAAGCGTCAGCCAATCCTCCGTGGCCGGAACGCGCAGCGTGCTCCAGTGAACGCCGAGCTGCTCCGCCTCGAAGTCGTCCCGCTCCGGCTCCGGCACGAACGGATGAGGCGGCAAAGCAGGAGCAGCCACCTCCACTTGAGGATCGTTCCCTCCCGCCTCCAACCGGAACCAGCCGTCTTCCGTCCAGACGCCGCGCTGGATCGCCGTCTCCCGGCCAAGCGTGCAGTAAATGTCTTTCGTCGGCCGCCCGGTCAGATGCACCATGTACCACTCGCCCGTTTGGGTCTCGACCAGCGAGGCATGTCCCGCCTTTTGCAGCGCCAAGTGCGGTTTCCCCGATGACGTCAGGATCGGATTGGTCGGGTCGACTTCATACGGTCCGTCGATCGTGCGCGACCGGGCCATCGTGACCGCATGGTCGTAATACGTGCCGCCCTCCGCCGTAAGCAGGTAGTAGTAACCGTTTCTTTTATATAAATGCGGGCCTTCGGTTAACCTAAGTTCAGTGCCTAGAAAAATATTTTTGACCGGTCCAACCAATTTCTGCTGCTGCGGATCGTATTCCTGAAGCACGATGCCGGCAAAACGGTTCTTCCCTTTTCGGTGATCCCACAGCATGTTGACCAGCCATTTGCGCCCGTCGTCGTCGTGGAACAGGGAAGGGTCGAATCCGCTGCTGTTCAGATAGATCGGTTCCGACCAGGGGCCGCGGATATCGGGGGCCGTGACCAGATAGTTCGGGGTGTCCTTGAAGGCACCATGGCGGCTTTTGACGTCGGTATAGATCAGGTAGAACAAGCCGTTATCGTAGCTGAGGCAGGGAGCCCAAACCCCGCAGGACCCGGGATTGCCCAGCATGTCGAGCTGCGATACCCTCGTTAACGGATGACCGATCAACTGCCAATGGACGAGATCGCGGGAATGATGGATTTGGACGCCAGGGAACCACTCGAAGGTAGAAGTAGCGATATAGTAGTCGTCGCCGACCCGCAATATCGAGGGATCCGGATTAAAGCCGCGTAAAATCGGGTTCGTGAGCTTTGGACGTTCACTCATGTTTTTTCCTCCGTTCAGAACTGTTATCGATTTGGTGATTGTTTTTTCGCTCATTTACTTAAAATTCGATTATAATAGAAATTAGGCTTTCGTATTCCATTTATGCCTAAGGAGGCTTGATTGTATGCCCGATTCACGGACATCCCACGATACATCGCATCGTTTATCCCATATTCCCGTCTCGATTCTCGACCTGGCGCCGATCACCGCCGGCAGCACCGCCGCCGAATCGCTAAGCAACACGCTGGATCTTGCCCGGCACGCGGAAGGCTGGGGTTACCACCGCTATTGGCTTGCGGAGCATCACGGCATGCCCGGCATCGCCAGCTCGGCGACCTCGGTCGTCATCGGCCACGTCGCCGGCGGCACGAAGAAGATCCGCGTCGGCTCCGGCGGCATCATGCTGCCGAACCATGCGCCGCTCGTGATCGCCGAGCAGTTCGGCACGCTGGAGTCGCTGTACCCGGGGCGGATCGACCTCGGGCTCGGCCGGGCGCCCGGTTCCGACCCGCTGACCTCGCATGCGCTGCGGCGCGGGCCGGGCAGCGACGGGCAGGATTTCCCGGAGCGGCTCGCTGAGCTGCGGGATTATTTCCAGCCCGTTTCGGGTTCCTCCATGCGGGTGCGGGCGATTCCCGGCGAAGGCTTGCACATCCCGATCTGGCTGCTCGGCTCCAGCGGCTTCAGCGCGCAGCTGTCCGCCCAGCTCGGTCTACCGTTCGCTTTCGCCAGCCATTTCGCGCCGGATTACTTGCTCCCGGCGCTCGATCTGTACCGCACGCACTTCCGCCCGTCGGCGGAACTGGCAAAGCCTTATGCGATGATCGGCGTGAACGTGATCGTCGCCGATACCGACGCGGAGGCCCGCCGCCTGGCGACCTCCCAGCTGCAGCAGTTCCTCAACCTGATCCGCCGGCGCACCGCGCAGCTTAGCCCGCCGGTCGACCAGCTGGACTGGACGCCGCAGGAGCAGGCCCTGGTCGAACGCCAGCTCAGCTATTCGGCGATCGGCTCGCCGGAGACGGTACGGAACCGGCTGGAGCACTTGCTGGCGGAAACCGAGGCCGACGAGATCATCGTCGCCGCCCAGGTCTACGACCATAAGGCCCGTTTGCGTTCTTACGAGCTGCTGTCGGAGCTGTTCGGGGGACAACGCTCCTTGTAATCCGAGGGACTGTACCCCGTGTACTCCTTGAAGACTTTGGAGAAATAGTGCTGATCGCTGAACGACAAGGCGTCGGACACTTCTTTGATTCGCATTTCCGGCTTGCAGGCCATCAGCCTGCAGGCCTCTTTGATTTTCAGTCCAGTATAATACTGCACGAACGTGCTTTGGGCATACTTCTTCATCACGCGGCTAATATACGAGGGGCTGACGTGAAATTTCAGCGCCACGTCGGCAATCGACAGATACGAGTACAAGTTTAGCCTGACGTACTCCTCAATCTGCCGAAACAGCTCCTCTCCGCTTTTTCGGTTCTGCGCCTGCACCCGTTCAAAGGATTGCTTGGCCCACTCCTGAAGATCCCGGCAGAACCGATCGAAGCTATCCGCCTCCAGCAAACGCCGGGAAGAAGCTTCGAGTTCCAGACGATGCCCGGTCTCCTGATCGCCCCCGGCCTTCGAGAAAGCATCCACCAATAGTCCGATGAACCGTTCCAGTTCCGCAAGCCGGATATTGTCTCCCGCCCACTTGGTCAGTTGCTCGTTCAGCCTGAGCAAGAACTGCTCCTTCCTCCGCCCCAAGATGAGCTCGGTAAAGGCTGCCGCGGTCGCCCGATCCAAATCCGGGCTGTCCGGGCCGCCGAGCGCTTGGGGAATCTCCGTGTCGATGACCCCGCCCTGGTGGATGCGCTGCCTTTCGTCCAGGATCCCCGACACGCGGTGATACAGCTCGGGCAGCCTGTCCGGGTCGCCGGCCTGTAGCTGCCCGCCAACCGTGGACGACAGCCCGGCAATCTCCAGGTCGCGGCGGACCGACTCAAGGCATTCGTACTCCGAGGAATACGGCTCCACTGCCGTTTTTTGCACCAAGACGAGAAACTGGTTAGGCATTTGGGTCGGAAGCACCCAGCACAAATGCGGAGCAAACAAAGCATCCAGCCTCCGCTGAAGCCTCTCCGGACTCCACAGCTCCCGCCCGCCGGCAAACGGCTGTCTCCGGATCAGAATCAGCATTTTCCCGTAATGGCGGAATTGGTCGCCCAGTTTCAGTTCCTCGTAAAACCCCGGCTCCACAATCTCCTTGAACAGCTCCGCTTCGCTGGGAGTCCGGCTTCGGAGCCGCTCGAGCGCCCGATCCATGACCTCCGCCAGCTGTTTGCGCTCGACGGGCTTCAGCAAATAGTCAAAGACCTGCAAATTGATGGCCTTGCGGGTGTATTCAAAATCGTTATATCCGCTGATCAAAATAAACAACAGCCGCGGACGGAGCTGCTTGGCCTGTTCGATTAACGCCAAGCCGTCCATCTTCGGCATGCGGATATCGGTCAGCACCAGGTCCACCGGCTGTTGCCGGATCAGCTCCAGCGCTTCCTCCCCGTTCGTTGCCGTGGCCACCACCTGAACCGGGAGCTCCAGGGAACCGAGCAGCGTTCGAATGTTCCGCAGGATCGGCTTGCTGTCTTCCACGATCATGACGTTGTACATACCGTGCCCTCCTCGTTCAGTAGAAGTCCTTCGTTAACGATCCGATGATCTGCACCGTGGCGCCCTTTTCCCCGTCCGCATGGTTAAACACATTGAAGAACAGCCGGTTCTGGTACATCAATTTCAGCCGGCCCACGCTGTTCGCGATACCCATGTTGCCGATCGAGGCTCCCCGCTGCTCTCCCTCTCCGGCGGCGGCGTCGGCGTTTCGCAGGTCGTCCATGATTTCGCTGATTTTCCCGGGCGGAAAACCGTCTCCGTTATCCCTGATCTCCACCGCCCACAACCCGTTGAACTGCTTCACCGTAATATCGATCCGCCAAGGCGGGTCGCTGCGGGTGAAGGCATGCTCGATGCAGTTCTCCACGAAGGGCTGCAGCACCAACCGGGGCAACTGCACGTTCCGCGCCGATTCGTCCGCATGGATCTCCCAAATGAGATCCTCTTCGTATTTTTGCTGGACGAGGGACAAGTAATGCCGCGTATGCTCCAGCTCGTCGGCCAAGGTCACGTGCGCGTAAGGGGAAGATACGATGTATCGCAGGCTGTCCGATAAATGCTTGCACATATCGGAGACGACGTCGGTCTTGCCCTCTTGGGCGGCGATGCTGATCAAATAAAGCACGTTATGGATGAAATGCGGCGCGATTTGGGCCTGGAGCGCGGAGTTTCGCGCTTTGACCTCCTCATGCAGGGCGATTTTCTCCCGTTCGATCGATTCCTGAAGACGTTCCATCAAATCCTGAAAGGCCTCATTCAGCAGGATCAACTCGTTATTTTGCGAACGGTTGTCCATTTTAATGTTCATATTGCTGTAACTGATCCGCCAAATCTGGCTGCGCAGCTTACGAATGGGCAACAACAGGTTCCGCGAAGAAAAATAAAGATAGACGAAGGATAACAGCATCAACGACGTAATCAGCAGAATGGAAAGGTATTTCACCGAGTTGACGGGACCCAGCACGTCCTGCTTGGGCGTCACGAGATAGGTCGTCCATCCGGTGCTCTCCGACCGTGCGTAAGCCACGTAATTCCGGTAATCGTCCACATAAACTCCGCCCGCCGAACCTTTCGCGGCAAGTTCCGCATGCTCCGCCTCCGGTTTGGAACCGGCAATGGGCCGGCCTTCCCGGTCCAGGATATACACCTCGCCGGCGCCCACGCCCTGCGTCATCCGCTGCAGTAACGCCTCGTCCAGTTGAATGCTGAGGTATCCGAATATTTTACCGTTCTGATTGTTGATCGAGCGAATGAACGAAATAGCCGCGCCTTGCCGCTCCAGGACAAATCCGCTACCGCTCCAGCTGCCGTCCATCAGGCTCTTCTTCAGATAACTCTCCAAAGAGGCCGCCTCCCCTTGCTCCCCTAGGTAGGACACGATCTTGCGGCCGGCTTTGTCGTAAATCACCATATCCTTGATATTCATTCGAGGCCCGATGGCTTGAAACATCAGATCCTTAAGTCTGCGGCTTTGATTCAGCCGTTCGATGTTTACGTCGGTTTGATAACCTCTATCCAGGATCGAAAAGAGTTCCTTGCTGGATAAAATCCGCTGGGACAGCTGGTTTTGGCTATCCACATAGTCGTCGATCTGCTGACTGACTTTGGTCGCCGCCGCCAGCTTGGCCTCCACCGTTTTTTCCTTCAGCGGTTTGATGACAACCAGATTCACGTAGACGATAAAACAGCCCAGTATAAACAGTAGCAAGGCCACAAAGGTTAAAAAGACTTTGTTTTGCAGGCTGAGTTGATCTTTGCGGGGGATGAAAGGTCTCATGACGTTGGCTTAGGCCTCCTTGTTGCTGTGCCTTGTTGCGTAAATGATGGTTTAACTGTACCATTTCGCCTCACGTCATGACAACGGTTACAAGTTCACAATTTTACACCTAATCAGTCACCCTCAGACATGTACCTTAACCGCTCCGAATTCTATAATCAAGTTGCAAGCGCATTCAAAACCACATCATATAGACGGGGGGATTTGCCTTGAATTACGCAATGAAAAGAACAACTATCGCGATCATCGCGGGTTTGCTGGCGGTATCGCTCGCGGCCTGCGGCTCCGGAGGCGCAAAGTCCGGCAACGCGGCGAATGACGGAATGAACGGCAACAGCGGCGCTGCCAAGGGCGACAAGGTCACCATCGAGCTAGCCATCTCCAAAAGCTCGCAGGACTCCGCCTTCATCCAGCAGGATCTGCTCGACGAGTTCGAGAAGCAAACGAACATCAAAGTCAATCTGCAGTTGATTCCGGCCGAGCAAACGACTACCGTCCTGCAAACGAAACTGGCTGTCGACGAAACGCCGGACATTATTCAATACAATCTGGCCAGCGCCACCACGGACTTGAATCTGGAGCGCAACTTCGAGATTCTCGATAACGAGCCTTGGGCCAGCCGGATTCTGAACAAAGACGTGCTTTCCGCTTACGGGCATATCTACAGCTTCCACGTCAGCCAAGATACGGGCATGCAGGGCGTCGTGTACAACAAGGACATCTTTGATGACTTGGGCCTATCGATCCCGAAGAATTTCGACGAGTTCCTGGCCGTATGCGAGAAGATCAAAGCCAGCGGGGTTACTCCGGTATTCATGCCATATAAGGACAATTGGTCCGCGAATATTTGGCCGGCCGCTGCGTTTGCCAACTTCGTATCCAAAACCGATCCAACCTTCTTCGACGAACTGAACAGCAACAAGAAAAAATGGTCCGACATTCCGGAATTCCAAACGTTCCTGCAGCAGCAGTACGAGGTGTATAAACAAGGCTACACCAATGCCGACGTCCTGAGCGACAGCTACGACATGGCGGTCGGCAAGTTCCTGAACAAGGAAGTCGCCATGATGTTCATGGGCGACTGGCTGATCGAAGGCGTGCTTCAGCAGGATCCGAACATGCGGCTCGGCGTCTTCCCGATCCCTTCCGAGCAGGATGCCAGCTTGGGTGCCAGCCCGCTTGGCGGCCAGCTGTTCATTCCGAAGAAAGCCAAGCATTTGGCTGAAGCGAAGGAGTTCCTGAACTTCATGGGCTCCAAGGAAATCGCGCAGAAAATCGTCGACTCCAAAGGGTACGTCTCCAACCTGAACGACGTCAATACGCCGGAACTGCCTGCTTATAAGCAGGAGATCGTCGATAACTACATCACGCCGAAGAAAACCGTGCTGACGACCGACGCCTACATGCTGGTCGACCGCAGCGAGTTGTACCGGCTGCTCCAGGACCAATTCGCCGGCGGTTTAACGCCGGAAGAAGTCTTGAAGTCTTGGGACGAGAAGTTCAGCCAGTTGATGAAAGATAAAGAAATCCCCGGTTTCTAAATCGGAAGAATGGCAGGCAGCATAAGATCCCGTCCGGGGCTTTATGCTGCCCCAGTCTATAGTGGGGTGGAGAACATGAAATCGAAAGCATCGGTCAAAAACTTATATTCCTATTATCTCGTGTTGCCGGCGTTATTGATCTACTCGATCTTTTTCGTCATCCCGGCGTTTACGGGTTTTTATTATTCCTTTACCGATTGGAGGCTGGATCGCCTGACCATCGACTTCGTCGGATGGGAGAACTTCCAGAAAATCTTTTCCGATAAAACGCTGATTCTGGCGCTCAAAAATACCCTGATTTTTGCCGTCGTCACCGTGGTCGGGAAAAACCTGATCGGCATCGTGCTGGCGGTCGCGCTCAACATGCGGTTGAAGACGCGGAACCTGCTGCGGGCGATCTTTTATTCCCCGTCCATCCTCAGCATCCTGGTCATCGGCATCGTGTTTACCCCGATCCTGCGCACGGAAGGCGCCATCAACCGGATGTTCGATGCGGTGGGATTGCACGTGTTAAGCCAGGCTTGGCTCACCAATCCGCACCTCGTCATTTGGACCATCGCGATCATCTCCATTTGGCAGCATGCCGGCTTCCAGATGGCCATTTACCTGGCCGGGCTCCAATCGATCTCCCAGGAATATTACGAAGCGGCGACCATCGACGGGGCCGGTTCCTGGAAGAAATTCACGAAAATCACGCTGCCGCTCTTGCTGCCGGCGATCAATATTAACCTGATGCTCACGCTCATCGGCGGCCTTAAGGTCTTCTCGGAGGTTTTCGTCTTGACGGGTGGAGGTCCGGGCAACTCTTCCCAGGTCGTCGGTACGATCATTTTGCGGTCTTTCGGCGAAGGAAGCTGGGGACTGGGCACCGCCATCAATACGCTGCTGTTCGTGGCGGTCACGATCATCGCCATCCCGCTGCTCGTCTTCATGCGGCGTAAGGAGGTCACCGAATAATGGGATTCACGCGCAAACTCGCCATCCGCAACTATATCGTCGAAGGCCTTCTGCTTCTGGCTTCGCTGTTGATTATTCTACCGGTCTTGATCATGATCTTCGGCTCGTTCAAGACAAGCGCCGAAGTGCTCGACTTCTCGCTGAAGCTGCCAAAAGAATGGAGGTTCTCCAACTATGCCCGCGTCTTTGAGGAGGGCGGGATCGCCCGGGCGTTCTGGAACAGCGTATGGATTACGGGCATTTCGTCGGTCATCAACATCGTCGCTTCTTCGGCCGCCTCCTTTATCCTGGCGCGGCGGGAGACGAAATTCGCCAATACGTTGTACATGTATTTCTTTATGGGGCTGATCGCCCCGATGTCGACCATCACGACCATTCGGATCGTACAGGCGCTTGGCTTCTACGGCAGCATCACCAGCGTTATACTGATCTACGCCTCGCTGAACACCGCATTTAGCGTGTTCCTATACAGCGGGTTCATCAAAACGATCCCGAAAGCGCTCGACGAAGTCGCGTTCCTGGAAGGCGCCAGCGTGTTCGGCGTATTTTTCCGGATCGTGACGCCGCTGATCCTGCCTGTGAATGCCACGGTCGCGATCATGGTCTTCATGTCGGTGTGGAATGACATCACGATTCCGTTGTACTTCCTGACCGACAGCTCGACCTGGACGATGCCGCTGTCGATCTACAATTTCTACGGCAAGTACAGCCGGGAGTGGAACCTGATCTTCGCCAACCTGGTGCTGACATCCTTGCCGGTGTTCATCCTCTACCTGTTCGGCCAAAAATACATCGTCAGCGGCTTAACGGCCGGCGCCGTGAAGGGCTGAACAAATGGGCGCGGGGGGCGCGGTGCGCCGCGGGTACCTGCGAGCGTGTAAGTGCATGGGGAGCAAGCGGACGCGCCTCCGGCAGGCGGGCGGTTGCACTGCGGGCGGCGCGAGCGCCTGGGACGCGCGGCTGCACTGCGGGCGGGCACGGGCGCCTGGGACGCGCGGGTGCAACTCGGGCGGGCGTCTCGTGCAGGCGCTAGCGTCTGGAGCGCTCGTCGGATGAGCGTGTGCCCTGGGTGCCACAGGTACCCCCCTTCACCGCGAAATGTTGTATTTTATGCAACATTTTGATGTGATTTCAGCTTCTTTGGTCAAAAATGTTGCATTTTGTGCAACAATTTTGCCGAAGTTGGCGAAGAACGCCGCAAAAT
>NZ_JAKSXN010000098.1 GCF_022427145.1 Paenibacillus timonensis | reverse complement strand
TATTCAAGGGGGCTTTTATCCGTTTCTTCGCCTCAGGTCCACCTGCGTTAAACGGATGGGGTTTGGGCCGAGATGTCGTCCACGACGTCCTGCAGCGTCACGGCCGCCAGCGTGTTCTCCATCGCTTTTTGCGCCGAGGAGAAAATCGGTTCGATCGCCGATTGAATATTTTTGCCGACCGGACAATCCGGGTTGGGATGATCATGCACGGCAAACAAGCCGTCTTCTTCCACGACGTGCACGGCGCGGTAAACGTCAAGCAGCGTGATTTGGTCTAACTGCCGCGATAGCTTGGCTCCGGCAACCCCCGTACGGACTTCCACCAGCCCTGCTTTATTTAGCATGCCCATGATTCGGCGGATCACGACCGGGTTTGTGTTGACGCTGCCGGATATATACTCCGAGGTGCTAATCCCGTCCTTGTTGATTTCAAGCAGGGACAAGATATGAATGGCCACGGAAAATCTGGAGCTGATCGTCATGTTAAGCCAATCCCCCTTTCCATCATCTTGTAACCATATTAGTTACTTAAGGAGGAGAATGTCAACCGCCTTTCTCACTGGAGAGTGTTGGAATCGCTGCCTCTCCTTTTATCTACCGTCAAGCAAGTTGCCCAGGCCGCCTAACAGGCTGCCTTCATCCTTGCGGCCCGAATAACGGGACGCGGACAACACGCGGTCCGCCAAACGGCTGAACGGCAGCGATTGCACCCATACTTTGCCGGGGCCGCGCAGCGTCGCGAAGAACAGTCCTTCCCCGCCGAACAAGGCGGTCTTTACCCCTTTGACGAATTCGATATCATAGTCGACCGAAGCCGTCATGGCGACCAAACAGCCGGTGTCAAGGCGCAGCACCTCGCCGGGAGCCAAGTCTCTTTCGATCACCAATCCTCCGGAATGCACGAAGGCCAGCCCGTCGCCTTCGATTTTCTGCATAATGAAGCCTTCTCCGCCAAAAAAGCCGGTGCCGAGCTTACGCTGGAATTCGATCCCGACGGACACGCCTTTGGCAGCGCACAGGAAAGCGTCTTTTTGGCAGATGATCTTCCCGCCGAGCATTTGCAGGTCGAGCGGCACGATTTTGCCGGGATACGGAGAAGCAAAGGTTACGGCCTGCCGGTTGTACCCGGCGTTGGTAAACACGGTCATGAACAAGCCTTCGCCTGTCAACAGCCGTTTGCCTGCCCCCATCAGCTTTCCCATGAGCCCGCCGCCGCCTTGATTGCTGCCGTCGCCGAATATCGTCTCCATCCGAATATCCGGGTCCATCATCATAAAGCTGCCGGCTTCGGCAATGACGCTTTCTCCCTGATCCAAGTGAACCTCCACGCATTGCATTTCGTTTCCGATAATCCGATAATCGATTTCATGAGCATTCATGGAACGAATCGCCTCCAAAGATTGAATTTTGATTATGTAAGGACATGAATTAAGCTTGCTGCAAAATAGCTCGAATCACCGAGTAGCTGATCAGGCTGCGATCCCGGTACACCATAGCCACCGAATCGGGATGCTCGCCGAGAATGCCTTTTTGCAAAATGGCCGCGCCAAATCCGCGTTCCACCGCCCCGTTAAACGTAAAGGTGACGCAGTGCTCGGCCGCAAATCCGCAAACCACCACGAAGTCGGTGTCCTGTTCGCGCAGAAACTGTTCGAGGTCAGTTTTCCAAAACGCGTTGTTCCATGCTTTGGAAATCCGCAGATCGGAGTCGGCCAGCTTAACCTCAGGAATCACCTCGTACCCCGGAGTTCCTTCGCCCCCGTCCTTATCTTGGACCACGACGACGGGCCGCCCCGCTTCCCTGAACAAGTCGGCGACGGCATTTATATACTCGCACGCTCCCGGGATTTCGCTTTGGATTCGCGGATGGTTCAAAAAGGCTTGCTGCATATCGATGATTAATAAAGCCGGTTTCATGCCTGTTCCTCCTTCGTCACCCGCTTAAGGGTCCCTAGTTTCTAACATTATACACGATCCATGGTCCTGGCGCCGATAAGAGCCGCAGAAGTTTTTTTAGAATTATCCGACGAAAGCGGTTGACCCTCACATTAGTGTTAGGGTTTATAATGAATCCAAGAAGGCAGGTGATTCGAAAGCGATGAGAATCGGTGAATTGTCCAAAGCGACCGGCGTCAGCATCCGCTCCCTTCGTTATTACGAAGAGCAAGGCTTGATCACCTCGAGACGGCTGGATAACGGATACCGCGATTACCACAGCTTTTCGGCCGAACAGGTAAAGACGATCCAGTTCTATTTAAGTCTGGGTCTTACGACGGAGCAAATCGCCGGCTTCCTGCATTGCGTGATGACCAGCAAAGAGGCGTTCTGCCGCGAGATCATGCCTGTTTACCGCAGCAAGCTGAAGGAAGTCAACGCTCAAATCGAGCTGCTGCAGGCGATCAAGGCCAATCTGGAGGAGCGGATCAGCCATATATTAACCGAAAATCCCGAAATGGAGATGAATGAGAATGGCAACGAAACGGATTGAACATGAAAATGAGTTTGCACAGGCGATACAAGCACCGGGACTTACACTCGTCGATTTTGACGCGCCTTGGTGCCCGCCGTGTAAGGTTTTGTCGCCCATCCTGGATGAAATGCACGAGGAGTACGGCGGCGCCATTAACCTGCTGAAGGTGAATTGCGACGAGCTGCCGGCTTTGGCCGCGCAATTCGGCGTGATGTCCATGCCGACCGTGATCTTCTTCCATCAAGGCCAGCCCGTGGAGAAGCTGATCGGGCTGCGGCCGAAGGAAGCTTACACGAGTTTGATCGCGAAGTACCCGTCCCCCTCCCAAACGGCATAAAGGAATGGGAATGAAAAGAAGCAGCAGGTACCGATTGGATGAATCGGCGACCGGCTGCTTCTTTTTGCTTCTCTCTTCTTTTCATTCGTAAACATGAATATCGCGGAGTTGCTTGGCTTGCTCGATATAAGGCCCCTCCGACAAGTTGTTGAATGCCAGATGGGTAGCCCGCAAACTAAGCAGCTGATCGCCGGTTTTGAGGCCAAATTCCCTCCAGGTCGTCAACGGCAGCGTAAAATACCCTTTGCTGTTCAAATAAACCCAGCAGAACATGCGTTCCTTAAAGGTAATGGCCTCCCCCTCCGGGATCGCGAATTGCTGAAGCTGAGGAATGCTGGCGAAAATCGTGGCAAGCGGCGAGTTGGCAATCAGTTCTTTGCAAACGACACTAAAGCCTTTGGCCGTATTCCGGCCCGTCATCAAAATAATGTTGGAGTCCGGGCGAATCTGGTACTCATGCAGGGCTTGATCCGGAAGGTAAAACGATCCGTCGGGAAGAATTTTGCTCCATGCGTAAAAGTACTTCCCGCCTTTGGCATTAACTGCCATATATATCATCCCCCGAGCGTAATGAATATCTATCTAGAGGCATTCAACCCGTCAGCATGCCGACTTATTGAATGTCTACTTAATAGAATAATCATCGCCCAATCGCGGGGGCGTGAGATATGATTTTAATCACCTTGAAGGCCATTTGGAATAAGATTGGTAATCCTATTCGGTCAGCTCTTCGATTTTTTCGCCAAAATACAGTTTATGCACTTTCAGCACGACAATTTTCAGCGTCATATATATGGGAATGGCTAAAATCATGCCCAGAATGCCGCCGAAATCTCCGGCCACCAGCAACAGGACGATCGTTGTCAAAGGATGAATGTTGATCGTCTTGCCGTAAATGTACGGGGAGATCAAATTGCCTTCGATTTGCTGCGCAAGCACCACGATGAGGATGACCCATACCACCATGGACGGGGACACCGTGAAGGCGACGATGACGCAAGGAATCGCTCCCAGCAACGCGCCGAAATACGGGATGAAGTTAAACAGCGCCCCAACGACCGCGAGCAGCAAAGGATACGGCAAGCCGATCAGCCAAAAGCCGATGAAGCTCATAAAAGCGAGCAACACGGCACTGATCATCCGTCCGGCGATAAATCCCTTCAGCATGTTGTCGATTTCATGAATGACGCTTGCTCCGTCACGCCGGTACCGAACCGGCAGCATCCGCACCAGGGAAGGCGTAACCCGCTCGTCCTCCTTCAACATGTAATAGAGCAGGATCGGAACGGTACCTACTACGATCACGAAATCGTTTAGGAAGGTCACCACATGCGATAAATAACCGGAGATGGCTTCCATGGCCGAATTCAGGTATTCCGTGACTTTGTTCATCAATTCCGGGCTCGTCTCGTTCGACACCATCGAGAAATAACGGTTGTTGCGGAAATCATTCATCTGCGATTGCACGCCGTTGATCAGCTTCGGCACGTTATTCATGAATTCGATGATCTGCCTCTGCAGCGGCGGCCAGACGACGATCAGGAAGATCGTAATCACTCCGGCAAACAGCAGATAGATCAGCAGGATCGAAAGCATCCGATTCAGCTTCTTGCGTTCCAGGAACTGCACGATCGGCCGCAGCAAGTAATACAGAAATCCGGATATCGTCAACGGGACGATCAAAATGGATACCAGAGTCACCACCGGATTAAAGATAAAGCTGACCTTGGACAACAAATAAATGATGGTCAGCGCCATAATAATCCCCAGCGACGTTCGGTAGAACGGGTGTTGCCACACGTTTTGTTCCCCCTCTCCCTCTCTTCCGTCTCCAACGGCAGGTTACGAATCAAACCTCCGGCATCGTATCCAGCGCGGCGTCCAGCAAGGCATCAAACCACTCGTCGTCTTCTTCGATCCGCCCATCGACCGCAAGGAATTGTTCCTCGATGCCCGGCTCACCGGCATAATGAAGGCTGTAATCCCAATCCTTCCCCTTCTGACTGAAAAACGTAATTTCATAGGCGGCCTTGTGCGAGGTCACCTCGAAGACGGTTTTGCCGATGTAGGATCCGTCCTCCTGGCGCTGCATTTCGGCGTGAACAATATTCAATTCGGACATGCGCTTCACAACTCCTTTATCTAGAAAAAACTGATTGTTATATTGGATTGTCTTCTTGCAATATCGTACCATGTTTTAAGTCAATAGCAATATGCAGAACTTGTACGGCGACGACTCCTCTTGCCGAAACGAAACAATCGTCGAAGTCCAAGAAGGATTGGCTGAAGTATCGGGAGAGCAAAATTATTATTGGCTAACCCCTTTGGCTCACATTACAAATTCATTATGAGATGGTGTATGATAAGACAATAACCCATTTCCAAAGTATGGAGGAGACCGTAAATGTCCGATTTTCAAACGAAACTGGAGAAATATGCAGAACTGGCCGTCAAAATAGGCGTGAACGTACAACCCGGCCAAAACTTGATCGTCAATGCAACCATCGATTGCGCGGAGCTCGTCCGTCTTATCGTCAAGCAAGCTTATGAAGCCGGGGCTAGATTCGTCAAAGTCAACTGGAGCGACGATGTGGTCACCCGCCTTCGCTACGATATGGCTGCCGAGGAATCGTTCCTGGACGATCCGAAATGGTATGCCGGCGAAATGCTGGAATACGTGGAAAACGGGGCAGCCGTGCTGCACGTGATCTCGTCCGATCCTGACTTGTTGAAGGGCGTTTCCACCGAACGCCTGACCAACCATCAGAAAACGTACGGCAAAGCGATGAGCAAATACCGCGAAATGCAAATGTCCGACAAATTCAGCTGGTCGATCGTTGCGGTTCCTTCCAAGGTTTGGGCGGATAAAGTATTCCCTGACCTTCCCGAGGAGCAACGCGTTCAGGCCTTGTGGGAAGCCATCTTCCGTACGGTTCGCCTGGATCAGCCGGATCCGATCGCCGCTTGGCAGCAGCACATCGACAATTTAACGCAGAAATCCGACTACTTGAACGCGAAGCGTTATAAGAAACTGCATTATAAAGCACCCGGGACCGACCTCACGATCGAGCTGCCGGAAGGTCACCTGTGGGTCGCTGCGGAAAGCATTAACGCACAAGGCAACACCTTCCTGGCCAACCTGCCAACGGAAGAAGTCTTCACCGCTCCGCTCAAAACCGGGGTGAACGGCACGGTCGCAGCGACGAAGCCGCTTAGCTACCGGGGCACCGTCATTGACCGCTTCTCGTTAACTTTCGAAAACGGACGTATCGTGGGCTATCAAGCCGAAGTTGGGGCCGACGTCCTGAAGCAGCTCGTGGAGTTGGACGAAGGTTCGCATTATCTGGGAGAGGTGGCGCTGGTTCCGCATAACTCCCCTATCTCGCAATCGGGCATTTTGTTCTACAACACGCTGTTCGACGAGAATGCCTCCAACCACTTGGCGATCGGCAACGCCTACGCCTTTAACCTGGAAGGCGGGAAATCGATGTCCCAGGATGAGTTGTCGCAGCGCGGATTGAACTCCAGCTTGGCGCACGAGGACTTTATGGTCGGATCCGCCGAGATGGATATTTTCGGCGTCACCGCGGACGGCAAGGAAGAACCGATCTTCGCGAAAGGCAACTGGGCATTCTAAACTAAGAATGAAAAAAGCGTCCCCGCAGAACCGTTCTGCGAAAGGGGCGCTTTTTTCATGTGCAGCGTTTTTAGGATTCGACGTTCGCAGACCTTGCGGAAGCCATAAAAGCCCGTCTGCGCTGGATCATCGCAGCGGTCGCACTTAGGAGAACCAGCAACGCTAGGAATCCCGCCAATATCCATGCCGACGTGTCGGCACCGCCAATATCCATGCTCTCCCCCACTAGCAGGGGCAACAAGGCGCCCCCCACGCCGCCTGAGGCGATCAACAAGCTGGGAGTCGTTTCCTCAGAGCCCGGCAACAATTTGTTGGCAAAGACGAGCGCAATGGAGAAGAGTCCCGACATAAATAAACCAAACAGAACGATGAACATAAATAGTAAAGCGATACCCCCGCTCCAGGCAAACAGGGAAATGACTACGAAACTGATCAGGCAGCCCATGGTCACGTAACGGCTATAGGAAATTCGCTCCGCGACGACACCGGCAAATAAACGTCCGATCGTCATGGCCACCCAGAATAAGGTCACGCTGAACGCAGCGGTCGGCTTATCGATTCCGAGCTTCTCAATCAGAAGAGATGGCAAGAAATTGACGAAGCTCATCTCCGTACCGACATACACGAAAAAGAACACGATAAAAACAACAAGCAACAGCCCCCGGGTTCCCTGGTATTGCTTCAACCTAGTCCCCTTTTCTGCCGCCTTCTCGCTTCTAGCTTGCAGGGTCTCTTTGAATTCGCCGAAGCGGCCTTTTCCCCAGGCAAACAATAGGACGAATGCCAGAACCGAAACCAGCAGAAACGTATACCGCCAGTTCTCCAACCGAATAAAGACACCCGCAGCGAGCGGCATCAGGAGAGCCCCCAGTCCGAAGAATACCTCCAACCGGCTCATGGCCACGGCTGTTCTCTCCGTGAAGGAAGCGATAATGATGGTTCCGATCACCGCTTCGATCATTCCAAATCCAAAGCCGGCTACGGCCCCTACAGCGTATAACCACTCCCATGGCGGAAGCAGTGTATAAACGAACTCCGCCGCGCACAACATCCCGGTTGCTATCAGCAAAGCGTTCAGCTTTCCAAGTCTTGAAATCAGCAGAGGGGAAATCAAAACTCCCACCAGAAAACCGGAAAACTGGGCAAAGATCAGCAAACCTCCGTCGCCGTAATCTCTACCGTAATGCTCCAGTAAGCTAGGCATCAACGAACCGACTACAACGTGGGCCAAACCGATCAGCAGATAAGACCAGCATCCCATCCAAAATAAACGTTTCACGAATTCTCTCCTCTCGCCTCCCACAGATGCAGAACATACACTTTCTCTATTGTAATGGATCGCTATAGTTACGTCATCTGTAGAAACCTGACGAAATAGATCTCATTTTTGTTATAATTATGGTAAAACGTTCCTTTTATAGTGAATGTAGAGTAAAATTGGGATAGAGCGAGGATAGAATTAGGAATTTGGATTTCGGTTACGAGATGGAGAGGTACTTTATGGCCGGTCGGTTACAGTGTTTGCTTACCTCCAATTTTTTGGAGCTGCCCGAGGATGCTCAGGAAGAAGTCTACTATGCCTATTTAGATTTGGTATACGGCACGGTTTATTATATGGTGAAGGATCATCAAGCAACCGAAGACATAATTCAGGAAGCGTTCTTGATGGTTGCCCTCAAGAAGCCGGCTTTCGATAACGAAAACAGCTTGCGCGCCTGGTTGAAAACGGTCTCGCGGAATATGGCCATCACCTATTTGCGCAAGAATCGGAAACATGATTGTACCGTCGATTCGGACAGCGCGATGCAGGAGATTGCCGCGACGGGTTGGCTGGCGGATTCCGTTGAGGGTTGCGTGGAGACCAAGCTTTTGGAGGAAACGATCAGTTCGTATTTGCACCATATCAAACCGGAGTACCGGATGCTGCTTGAATACCGCTGGAAGCAAGGGCTCAGCTACAAGGAAATTGCCGAACGCATGGGATTATGCGAAAATCTCGTGCGGCAGCGGTTATATCGGACCCGGGAAGGAATCAAAAAGATGCTTCATAAAGAATGGGAAGATCAAAAACCGGATGCCTCTTTATAAAATGGAGACATCCGGTTTTATTTTGATTTAAGCGCCGGCTTCTTCCAACGGCAATAGCTGTTGACGAATCAGCTTGACGCGGGAGATTCTCTTGTTGTCGGTTTCCTCCACCACGTACGTGTATTCGCCGTATTCCACGGTTTGCCCTACCTGCGGAGGCAGCAGATCGATCCGGGAATACAGCCAACCGCCGATGGTGTCATAGTCGTCGGAATCCAGCTCCAGGCCGAACCGGTCATTAATGGACTCAATCAACATCAATCCGTCGATCGAATATTCATGTGTGTCCAGTTGCTCGATGCCGGGACGTTCTTCGTCGAACTCATCCTGAATTTCGCCAACGATCTCTTCGACGATGTCCTCCAACGTAACCATTCCGGAGGTCCCGCCGTATTCATCGATCAATATCGCGATTTGCGTTCTCCCCCGCTGCATGCGTTTCATCAAATCGCTGATGGGGATCGATTCCGGCACGGCCATGATCGGACGGATCAAGTCGCGAAGATTGCGGGTTTGGGAACGGATCAAGTCCTTGATATGAATAAATCCCATAATATGGTCCTTATCCTGATTGCAGACGGGATAACGGGTTCTTGTGCCTTCCAAGGCGATTTCCAGGTTTTCTTCCAGCGAATGCTGGGTATATAAACAAATCATTTCGGTCCGGGGGATCATGATTTCCCGGGCGGTCGTATCGGCGAACTCGAAAATATTGTCCACCAGCGACATTTCCGTGCTGTCGATCAAGCCGCTTTCGCTGCTCTCCTTCATCATCACGCGGATTTCTTCTTCCGTGTGCAGCGCGTCCTGCTCCGACACCGGCGCGATGCCGAACAGCCGCAGGAGACCGGAGGAAAGTCCGTTTAACATCCAGATGAACGGATACATCAGCCGGTAAAATATGCGCATTGGCCAGGCAAACCATAACAGAATGGTCTCGGCCTTACGGACGGCGATGGTTTTAGGGGCCAGTTCCCCCAGCACGATATGCAGGATGGCGATCAGCATAAACGAAACGGCTAACGAAACGACAACGACCGGCCTTTCGCCGAAGCCCATCATTTCAAACAGCGGTCCAAGCATACGGGCAACCACAGGTTCGCCGAGCCAGCCGAGCCCCAACGAACTGAGGGTAATCCCAACCTGACAGGCCGACAAATAACCGTCTAGCCGGCTTAACAGCTCTTTAGCGATCCTCGCATTCCTTCGCCCCTCTTCGGCTAAAGCCTCGATCCGGGAATTTTTCACCTTCACAATGGCAAATTCGGCCGATACGAAAAATCCGTTAAGCAACACCAGTAACACCATGAATCCTAAAGAATAAAGACTCGGTAAAGGGTCACTCAATACGTTTCCTATTCCCGCCGGTCCGACGGCGAATAGGTGCACCTCCTTCGTGAGTTAAAATCATCGATATTTTGTTGCTTTTCATATGAGAACTGCAGCTTTAATTTCCCAAGGGATCCATCTCCTTTTGCCATGCTTGGGCTTCCGTATGATGAATTCATCTTAATTATATTATTATACACTACACAGTCAAACGCGGCGGTATTCCTGACGAACAGGCATGGCAGGCTCCAAAAAAAAAGGCCCCCGTTTAG
>NZ_JAKSXN010000097.1 GCF_022427145.1 Paenibacillus timonensis | reverse complement strand
TTTCCCCACGGCCTCCAGCCGCTGCACGCATCTTGCCGCCAAGTGCCACACGCCTAGGCTAGCTTAGACCGGCTTAAGCTTCGCCCAGTGCCTTTTCCCGCCGGATCAACTCCAGCAAAGCGCGGCAGCCTTGCTGCACCAGGCCGTAGACCTCTTCGAAGTTCCCCGTGTAATACGGATCGGGAACTTCCTTCAGTTGCGATTCCGGCACCAGGTCCAGCAGCTTCACGATCTGAGCATTGGTCTTGCGAGCCAGCGCCTTCAAATCGCGTTCATTCTGGTTATCCATCGCGATGATATAGTCGAATTTGGCAAAATCGTCCTGCGCGACCTGCCGCGCTTTCAGCCCCTCATAGGAAATGCCGTATTGGTCCAAAATGCGGCGCGTGCCGTGATGCGGCGGATTGCCCGTATGCCAATTGCCCGTTCCGGCCGAATCGATCGCAAACCGTTCGCTGATTCCGGCTTCGCTTACCAGATGCCGAAAGACGGCTTCCGCCATGGGCGAACGGCAAATGTTCCCCAGGCATACAAACAAAACTCCCACTTTGCGTTTGTCGTTTTCCATGGTTCTCCTTCTTCCTTCCTATAACCTATCTACACTGCACTCTCTTAGCAGATAGTACTATAGGTTAAGCCGGAGAACAACCGGAGCTTCAGGCTTTGCGCGCCACCGGAATCCAAATTTCGCTTCGGTAATCGGGCAGCGATGTGTCCGGACTTTCGTTCCACAAGAGTTCCGGTCCTTCGGCCAGCTCGTAATGAGCGGACGGGAACCACTCCGAATAAATCCGTCCCCAAACGTTCTGCAGCGTCTCCGGGAACGGGCCGACCGCGGTGAACACCGCCCACGTTGATGCGCCCACTTCCAGCGAAGCGTAACCGTCCGGACAATCCTGCGTCGTTGCCACGCCCAGGTAATGGTCCAGCTCGCCCTGCTCCTCCATGCGTCCCTCCGAGAAGTTCGCCGAGGCGCTGATCATTCCAGCCGGTTCGAGGTTGGACAACCCCTTCAGTTGAGCAATCCTCTCCGGGGTTAAGCTTTGCGCCATTTCCGCAATATTGGGATTAATCCCCTGAAATTGAATCGGCACCCGTTTATGCAGGCCGACGATCCGAAAAGCTTCCTTCTCCACGATCCGATAATTCATTTCGCTTCCTCCTTGTATGGTGAGTTGGAAGGTCATCCGAGGATAAGCTTTGAGCGGCGAACCCGGATCTCTCGCTTCCGACGGCGTGATCCCATGCAGGCCTTGGAATGCCCGGGTAAATGCGTCGGCGGAACCGTAACCGTATTTGACCGCCAGGTCGATCACCCGTACCGGCCCCTGCTGCAGTTCGAAAGCAGCCAGCGTTAATCTCCGGCGGCGGACGTATTCCGTCAGCGGAATTCCGGCGAGGAACGAAAACATCCGTTTAAAATGGTACTCCGAACAAACGGCGATCCGGGCGACTTCCCCATAATTCAGCTCCTCCGTCAAATTCCGCTCGATGTAGTTCAACGCCTCGTTCATGTTTTTCAGCACATCCATCGTTTGCACCTCCTCTGGTTCCCAGCATACCAAGCATGCTCCGCCCCCCATCCGACTTTCCGCGCACCAATTATGCAGGGGAGTTCGAACCCGGGCCGGCGAAATGATTTTGCTATCAGTATATCGGATCATGAGGGGGACCGAAAGTTTGGCTAAGCAGCGGCGACGAACCGAAAAAACAGAAAGAGGAAAGGCCCCTCGGCCTTCCCTCCACAACAGCGGCTAAAGCTTGCCTTATGGCGTTTCCGTCAAGCCATCAAGCGTTGTCCCCGGCTCCTCGTCCTTCCAATCCGCAGAGGTATACAACGTGAAGATCAGATCCCGGTTCGCTTCCGCGAACCAGGTCAACCCGCCGTCCGTGGACAGCTTCGCTTCCCCGCCCGCATAAGGGTCGGCATCGCTGTAGGCAAACCCGTAGTTGTTGTCCGTGCTTGGCGTATAGTCCGAGCCGGGCGACTTCAGGATCAGACCGTACGTTTTGCTTGTATCCAGCCCTTTGAGCCGCGGATAAATCGAATAAGGCGAGATCGAACCCGGGATGTTGTAGGCCGGAAGCGAAGCCGTAAACAGCTGCTCCGCCGGTTGGCCCTGATCGTCCAGCACGACCAGCTCGAAATAATAGGCGTCTTTCGGCACCGCATTCCGATAGCTCTCATAAATGTAGACATCCAGTTTAGGCAAATCCGCATGCTCTAAAGTGAAGGTCTGCATCCGCTGGATGCCCGCCCGCACGTCGGAGTAATAGTCATACCCCTGATCGCTGTCATCCTGGTCGATGCGGCTGCCTCCCTCTCCGGGCGCGTAATAAGCTTCCAGCTCATAGATCGAAGGCACGCCGTAGTTCGTATTCAGGAAGAGTCTCAGCTTGGTTGTCGTGACCTCCGGGAACGTCAGCGTCCGGTTGTCGCCTAGCGTAAATCCTTTCGTAATGTTCCGGTAAGCCGTGCCGTCCCAATACTGCAGCGTATAATTGGCCGTTTTGAAATACGGATCCCGGAACTCCTTCACGACGACTTGATTGACCTTCGTTTCTGCGCCAAAATCGATTTCCGCCCATTGATCGTTCTGTTGTCCGTCGGCCGCGTTCCAGCGTGTCGCGAGATCGCTATCGGTCAGCTTATCCGCTTCGTAGCCGGGATCGCCCCAGGTCGATGAGACGTTGACCGGCTTTCCTAACGCCAGATTGGGCGGTAGCGGGTCCGCAGGCTCCGGTTTTCCTGAACCCTCGATCCGAATGACCGCCGAGCCTTTCGCTTCCAGCGAGTACATTAACGTTCCTTGCACCGTGCCAAGCGATCGCCCGCTGTAGAGCTCGGTCAGCCGGTACGGTTTGTTTGGTTTAAGGCCCAGATCGGTCAAATCGACCTGAATGTCCTGCGCCTGGTTCGTCCAGTTGGATAGACCGACAACACGTGCGTCTTTCCCCTGCGTCAGCACGGTGACGGCAGGAGAATGCGCCTCGTGATGATAAAAATCGGTCATCTGCAGCGGTTTCGCCGCCTGCCCTTTTTTCACCAGATCAAGCAGTTCCTCATTGTGCAGCCAAGCCAAACGGTCCTCGTCGATAAAAGGCAGGTTGTCGCCGATCAGGTAATGTCCCCCGCCCATCGTCACCGCCGTGTTTAGCAGCTTGGCATCCTGCTGGCTGAACTTGTACCAGAACCCTTGGATCACGTATTGCGGAATGATCATGTCCGGGTCGTTGTATTCGTAGATCGTGCCGTTCGTCCACCACGAAGCGGCGGTATTAAACGCCTGCCGCTCGATGCCGGAGTAGCTGGCCACGCCAAGCGACGTGTCGCAGGCCGCCCGGCGGCCATGGGCGAACGCGGCCGGTAGCAGCGGCGCGATCGACTCGTTGATGTAAATCGGGCGATCCGCCGCCAGTACGGCATCGCGGATGATGCCCATCCCGATCCGGTAATTCTGCATCCCGTTCACCGAAGGATCGTAATGCTGCCCTTCATACATCCCCATATCGATGAAGTCCAGTTTGATGTAGTCGTAACCCCAGCGGATGTAATCGTCGATGTTGCGTTTGACAATTTGCTGGGCGACCGGATGGCTGAGATCCAGCGCATACGTACCCAGGTACGTTTTGATCAGGTTCCCCTGCTCGTCCTTCAGGCAGATGTCGCGATGGGTCAAATTCGTACCTTCGATCGGCAGGTCGATCCATTCCTCATAAATCGTAAACGGCGTCGAATATCCGCCGGCTTTCAGCCCTTTGCCATGCACGTAGTCAATGAACTTGGTGATCGATTGGTCCGCGGGCAGACCGCTTTCCGGCTGAAATCCGCCGTCCAGATTGAAATAGTCATACCCGAGCGGCTTTAAATGCTCCGCTACGTAATCGACCATCGCGTACATGGCCTCTGCGGTGGCATAACGGTCATGCGAGTAGAACGTGTTGTAGCCCATCGGCACCTCGCCGTTCCATTCCATATGGGGTTCCCCCAGGTTATAAACGGTGCCGTATTCCTCCAGACCAAGTTGATAGTCGTCGTAATACCCGAGGAAAAACCGATCGGAAGACACCGTCGTTCCGCTATGACTCCCGCCCCAGTTGTACAAAGAAAATCCGGTCAGCGGCCCGTTCGGAATTTCGGCTTCGCCGAGCTTTTGGCTGCTTTTCCAATTCTGGACGGTGGCCGCCCCGCCAACGAAGCCGTGCTTGTTCTCGTTATCGAACACCGCCGCGACCCAATGGCTGATCCCGTTGAAGTCGTCCCAGGTCAGTTGCTCGCCGGCAAAGCGGTCGGCTCCGTTTTGGCTTTTGCCGAAATCGTCGACCGGGGCCACCCCGAAATCGAAATTGTTCGAATACGGGGTCGTAAAAATTTTCTTCGCATCGCCCGCTCCGATCTCGATCCGCTGCGCGGCAATAGGCGTCAGCTCCTCCACGGTCAGCCCGTTCGCCCGGTGCACCTGCATGTCGGCCAGTACGTACGATACTTTAGGATACAGGTAAAAGTTCAAATCGATTTGCTCGCCGGTTTCCAGCTTGCTGTGAATCGTCAGCTTACGTCCGTTTTTACCGTAGTGGTCCGGCTTCAGTTTCGTCCACTCCGCCGTGCTTTCCACGGAATCCCGCGTAGATCGCGTTTCGCCGCCTTTCTCGCGAAAGCTCGCCTCGAATTGCTGTACGACCGGCTGTCCGTTCCACGACAAGCTGCCGGTTCCTTCAGCCAGATCATAAGCCAGCGAATACCTTCCGTTCGACGCCTGAACGATGTTGCCGTTCCGGGCATACGCCCCCGCCTCTTCCTCCGCCTGCACGGTCTGCGCGGAACCCAAAGGACCGGAGAGTACCAAAGTCCCGGCCAACAGCAGGATGAATGCGAGCGCCGCCTTCCCTGTCCGTAAACGTCTTCTCACCTTTACGCCTCCCTCAAACGTGATATGGTGGAACCTCGGCCTACGATGCCAAAACTGGATGTTTTTTCTATCCCCATTCTAAAAACAGGCTGGTCCCGCAGCTATACCGCAATGTAATGATTCATGCAGGAAAACGCCTTACATCAAGGCTCCGCGCCAACTCGACGCAAAAAAGCCCGATTCCTGCGCAAAGCGTGGAACCGGGCGGTACGGCGACATCGATTGCTCTCGAGGAGCAGGCTAGCGCGTGCAGGCGCGGTAAGCGGTTGGCGAAATGCCGGCATGGCTCTTGAACTGGCGGGAGAAATGCGCCAGCTGCATCCCCAGCCGGTCGGCGATGTCGGCGATGCTGTCGTCCGTGTAGGTCAGCAGCCGTTTGGCCTCCTCCATCCGTTTGCGCTGCACGTAATGCATCGGGGTGGCGCCCATGATTTTTTTGAAATAAGGAATAAAATAGTTCGGATGCAAATGCACGATGTCGGCCAGCGTTTCGATTTCGATCGGCCCGTACAGATGCTCGTGGATATATTTCAGCACGCCGCTGAGCTTGTTCCGTTCCGTAAATTGCATATAATCCTTCAAATAATCGCGGTAGCCGCCCTCCTCCAGGCAGCAGGCGAGCAGGTTCAGCAGACAAGCCTGCATGCGCAGCCCGGCAAAGGGACCGCCGGACTGAAACTGGCCGATCATCTCGTCGAAGGTCGCGCGGACGTACTCCGGATTGCCGGCGTCGCTGATGAACAGCTTGCTTCCGGCATGAAACAGCGGCCATTCCCCGACCTGGGCGTCGAAATGGCAGAAATACCGTGTATAGGGATGATCCGGGTTCGTATACGTCGTTTGGCTGGTCCCCGCCGGCATGATCATCAACTGGCCCGGCCGAGGGTAATACGTCTCCCCGTTGATGATTACCGAACCTTCCCCTTCCGCGATAAAATACAGCCGGTTGAAGCTCGGAGCCAGCTCCGTCCGGTTCCAGCCGGGAAATCCGCTGCGCAGCTGCGCATGCGTTACGGTTACGGTCAAGCTCTCGGGCAGCCGCCCGGCGAGCAGATCCATCTCATTCATCGTTCACCCATTCCCCTTATCCGATGGTAAACCCTTCCACTTCCAAAGATTCTGCTCTTATTGTAGCATCCCCATTTATCGAATACACCTTAATTTTGCGCAAAACCGTCTTAATTCGTGCCATTCTCAACCCTATCGATTCAAGCTAAGCTAAGAGCGACAGGACTACTACATAATAGCTGACAGGACATTTAGAATGAGGTTCAACTACCTTTATGGGAAAGGCAGGGAGCGATTTAATGGACAAAGTACGTTTCGCCATCATCGGCATCGGCAATATGGGAACGTCCCACGCGCTGAACCTCTGCGGCGAGATCCGGGGCGCGGAGCTGACCGCCGTATGCGACACCAACCCCGAGCGCTTAAAATGGGCGAAGGAGCACCTGCCGGAGACGGTTCAGTTCTTCGGCACGCCGGAAGCGCTGTTCGCTTCGGGCGCCATGGATGCGGTGTTAATCGCTACGCCGCATTACGATCACCCGACGCTGGCGGTGCAGGCTTTTGAGAGCGGTTACCACGTACTGGTCGAGAAGCCGGCCGGCGTGTTCACCAAAGCGGTCCGCGAGATGAACGAGGCGGCCGCGAAGTCCGGCAAACAGTTCGGCATCATGTACAACCAGCGGACCAACCCGCTGTACGCCAAGCTGCGCGACCTCATGTTGTCCGGCGAGCTGGGAACGATCCGCCGCACGAACTGGATCATCACGAACTGGTACCGCTCGCAGAGCTATTACGACTCCGGCGGTTGGCGCGCCACCTGGGCCGGAGAAGGCGGCGGCGTGCTGCTGAACCAGGACCCGCACCAGCTCGATCTGTGGCAGTGGACGACCGGGATGATGCCGAAACGGGTCCGCGCGTTTTGCCACTTCGGTAAATACCGCAACATCGAGGTGGAAGACGACGTGACCGCCTACGTGGAATACGAAAACGGCGCCACCGGACTGTTCGTTACCACGACCGGCGAAGCGCCGGGCACGAACCGCTTCGAGTTGACCGGCGACAACGGCAAAATCGTCGTGGAGGACGGCAAGCTCACGTTCTGGCGGCTGCGCGTGCCCGAGCCGCAGTTCAACGCGGAATACACCGGCGGCTTCGGCCAGCCGGAATGCTGGAAATGCGAAATCCCGGTGAGCGGCGGCGACGGACCGCAGCATAAGGGGATTTTGCAGAACTTCACGAACGCGCTGCTGCGCGGCGAGAAGCTGCTGGCCCCTGGCGAGGAAGGCATTCACGGCCTGACGATTTCCAATGCCATGCACCTGTCGGCCTGGACCGACGACTGGGTGGACCTGCCGCTGGACGAGGAGCTATTCTACGCCAAGCTGCAGGAGAAGATCCACGCCTCCTCGTTCCGCAAGGACGGCGGCAGCGGCAAGGTGCTGGACGTGTCGGGCACGCATTAAGCGGCGTGGGACCGGGATGGGACGATCCCGGCAAGCACGGAGCTGAGCATGACCCGGGCGGGGCTCTCGTGCACGCACTACGCGGCGGAAGTCCCGCCACAATGGCTACTTCCGGGCAAATAGCGGACTTTTTTTCCTCTATTTGCTCCAAAACGACCCTTTGCGCCGGAATAAGGGCATAATTGGGCCTTATTTTCCTGAAATTCGCAAGTTTCGCCCGTTTCGCATGAGTCTCCATCAAAATAAGGACAAAAAAGTCCCTTATTTCACCGCATTCGTTTAGAACATGCAAAATAAGGCCATTTTTTACCCTTATTTAACTTTTGCTTCAAGGAGGAGCGATAGCCCATGTTGAAATTGTCCGTATTTACCGTATCTACCCCGGATTTGACGCCGGAGGAGCTGGTACAGGCCGCGCGCGAAGCCGGACTCCACGGCGTGGAGTGGCGTTTCAAGGAGGTCCCTGCCGAAGCAGCCGGTGAGAAGCCGTCGTATTGGCGCAACAATTTGTGCTCGATCGACCCGTCTTCATCCGAGGAGCAGCTGCTCCGCTTCAAACGCATCACCGAAGCCGAGGGGCTTGAAGTGGCCAGCATCACGCCTTATTTGAACTCGCTGGATCTGGAGGAGACGGAGCGGGTATTTTCCGTTGCCCGCCTACTCGGCGCCAAGATGATCCGCGTCGGCGCGGCTGGATACGACGGATCAACGCCCTACCCTGAGCTGTACGACAAAACGGTGCGCTATCTAAAGGAAGCGGAACGCCTAGCCAAGCAATACGGCGTCAAAGGGGTCGTGGAAACGCATCATCTGACGATCGCGCCAAGCGCCGGCCTCGCCCATCGGCTGGTCAGCCACTGCGATCCCGATCAGATCGGCGTCCTCTACGATCCGGGCAACATGGTGCACGAAGGGTATGAGCAGTTCAAAATGGGACTCGAGCTGCTCGGACCTTATCTCGCCCATGTCCACGTCAAAAACGCCGCCTGGTCGCAAACCGGAACACGCGAGGACGGCACCGCGGCCTGGCGCTGCGAGTGGTCGTCCCTGGCGGACGGCGTGATCGACTACAGCCGGCTGCTCCAGGACCTGAAATCCGTCGGCTACGACGGCTACCTCGGGATCGAGGATTTCAGCGGCCGCTTCGCTTCGAAAGAGATGCTCCGCAAGTTTGCCGAGTTTATCAGCGAAAGGATGTAAAGCCGATGACGACGCCGATGGATCAACAACAGCAGCCCTCTTTTCAAGCGAAGGACGGGATGAGCTACGCGCCCAAGGGACGGCCGAACGCCGTCGTGAAAGCGGGCGAATTCGTATTTGCCGCGGTGGCCCTGGACCATGGGCATATTTACGGCATGGCCGGCGGCCTGATCGAAGCCGGAGCGACCTTGAAATGGGTGTATGATCCCGACCCGGCCAAAGTGCAGGCATTCGTGGAACAGTACCCGCAGGCAACACGGGCGGACAGCCTCGAGCAGGTGCTCACCGACCCCGAGGTGCGGCTCGTCGCGGCGGCGGCGGTGCCTTCGGAGCGCGGTCCGCTGGGCCTCAAGGTGATGGACGCCGGGAAGGATTATTTTACCGACAAGACGCCGTTCACCCAACTGGAGCAGCTCGAAGCCGCACGCCGGAAAGTGCGCGAAACCGGACGCAAATATATGGTCTATTACAGCGAACGCCTGCATGTGGAATCCGCCGTGTATGCCGGCCAACTCGTTCAGCAAGGAGCGATCGGACGCGTGCTGCAGGTGACCGGGTTTGGTCCGCACCGGCTGAATGCGGGTTCGCGGCCGGAGTGGTTTTTTGAGAAGGAGAAATACGGCGGCATCCTTTGCGACATTGGCAGCCACCAAATCGAGCAATTCCTGTATTATACCGGGTGCCGGGACGCCCGGGTGCTGCACAGCAAGGTGGCCAACTACCATCATCCCGAATACCCCGAGCTGGAGGATTACGGCGACGCGACGCTGGTCGGAGATAACGGGGCGACGCAGTATTTCCGCGTCGACTGGTTTACGCCGGACGGCCTTAGCACTTGGGGGGACGGGCGGACGTTCATTTTGGGCACCGAAGGGTATATCGAGCTGCGCAAATACGTCGACCTGGCCCGGGACGCGGAAGGCGACCATGTCTACCTGGTGAATGCAGACGGAGAGCAACACTTTGCCGTGCGCGGACAGGTGGGTTATCCGTTCTTCGGCGAGCTGATCCTGGATTGCCTGAACCGCACGGAGAACGCCATGACACAGGAACACGCCTTCAAGGCCGCGGAGCTTTGTCTAAAAGCCCAGCAACAGGCGCTTCACATCACCACATCCTAATGAGACGGGAAGGGAACCAAAGATGCAAGAACCGATAGGCGCAGCCATCGTCGGCTGCGGAGCGATTTTTCCGCTGCATGCCGGGGCCGTGCAACAGCTGGACGGCGTAAAGCTGAAGATGGTCGTCGACAGCGATCCCTCCAAAGCAGAGCAGGCCGCTGCGGAATATGCCTGCGAAGCCGCGAGCGATTACCTCACCTTGCTGGAACGCGACGATATTCAAGTCGTCCATCTATGTACGCCCCATCACCTGCATGCGGAGATGGCGACGCAGCTGCTTCGGGCTGGAAAACATGTGCTGACGGAAAAGCCGCTCGCACATCACCTGAACGCAGCAGAGGACTTGCTGATAGAGGCACGACGCAGCGAAGCGCAGCTTGGCGTCGTTTTTCAGAACCGATACAACGCCGCGTCCCGGAAAATCCGCGAATTCCTGGACACGAAAACGCTGGGCAAGCTGATCTGCCTGAAAGGCGTCGTCACCTGGCACCGGGACGAGGCTTATTATGCCGACAGCCCTTGGCGGGGCCGCTGGTCAACGGAAGGCGGCGGCGTGCTGATTAATCAAGCGATCCATACGCTCGACCTGCTCCAATGGTTCGGCGGCGAAGTCGTCTCCATTCAAGGAAGCGTCACCGCCGACGCCCTTGGCGACGTGATCGAGGTGGAGGATACAGCGCACGCCAGCCTCCGGTTTGCGGACGGCGTCCGCGGGTTGTTTTACGCCACCAATGCGTATTTGGCCAACACTCCGGTTGAACTGGAGTTGGTGTTTGAAGGCGGCACGCTGCATCAGCGGGGCGATTGCCTTTATTTGACCCGAGATGGTCAAGAAAGCCTGATTTGCGAGCCGCCGGCCAGTCTCGACGAAACGGGAAGAATCATCGGCAAATCCTACTGGGGCTCAAGCCACCGGTTATTAATCGCCGATTTTTACGACCACATCCGGACAGGAACGCGCTTTGCGATCGGCGGCGAGGAAGGCCTCAAAACGCTGCGGCTCATCGCGGAGCTGTATCGTTCCTCCCGGACGCGGGACTCTAGATAAGAACAGGCAACCAGAACAAGGGACAGGGAACTAAGACATAAACAAACGGAAAATGGAATATCGTTGCGTAGAGAGTAGACCGTTTCTTACGAGGGGCGGTCTTTCTTGCATCGGGGAACTTGCCGGAGGATAAAGCCGGGGTTAGAGCATTCTTCTCATCCTAGAGAGGATAGAATTCAGTGCCGAATGAAAGCCTATGGGCACCTTAGTTCGCTCGTTCCTTGGCTTCTCCCGCTCTCTGCGCCGGATTTGCTCGGCCAGCAAGCACCGGTCCAGCTCCTTGCGAAGATCCCGGATATGCTGTTTGGCAACGTCCAAATCGTTCATATACATCACGCTCCCACCTCCTTTCATCATCAGTTAATCATCACCATAATTGGATAAACATTTCCTGCTTGATCCTTCCCTATCATAACGCCGCGGTTGCAGCCGCGTAAGGGTATAAAACGCCTTAAGTTCTTTTTTCCTCTTTCTCCCCGCAAAAAAAAAGCGGCCACCTTTGTTTTGATAAGCTACCCCTATATAGGACAATGAAATATAACATGTCCTATAT
>NZ_JAKSXN010000096.1 GCF_022427145.1 Paenibacillus timonensis | reverse complement strand
ACTATATGTTGCTATTCCCTGCTTCTTACTCCACCGTCACGCTCTTCGCCAAGTTCCGCGGCTTGTCGACGTCGTTGCCGCGGGCCAGGGCTGCGTAGTACGCAAGCAGCTGCAGCGGGACGACGGACAAGGCCGGCGTCAGCAGCGGCAGCGTCTTCGGAATGGCCAGCGCTTGGTCAACGGACTTCAGCAGGTCAGGCACGTTCTCTTCGTGCGTGATCGCCATGACGTCCGCGCCGCGGGCCTTCACTTCCTTGATGTTGCTGACGGTTTTCTCCAGCACGGTTTCCTGGGTCGCAAGCGCGATGACCGGAACGCCTTCCTCGATCAAGGCCAACGTGCCGTGCTTCAACTCGCCGGCAGCGTACGCTTCGGAGTGGATGTAGGAAATCTCCTTCAGCTTCAACGAGCCTTCCTGCACGACGGAATAGTCGAGGCCGCGGCCGATGAAGAACAGATGCTCATGGCCGGCGATTTGCTCGGCATAAGCTTTCACCGTGTCGGCTTGAGCCAGCATGCTTTCCACTTGCTCCGGCAGCGAATGCATGGCCGCGATGACATGAGCCACCTCGTCCGCGCTTTGCGAGCCGCGCACTTGAGCCATGTACAGGCCAAGTAAGTAGAACGCGATCAGCTGGGACGTATACGCCTTCGTCGAAGCGACGGCGATCTCCGGTCCGGCCAACGTCGCGATCACATCGTCCGCATCGCGGGCGATCGAGCTGCCGACCACGTTGGTGATGGCCAACACATGCGCGCCGTTCGCTTGCGCTTCACGCAGCGCCGCCAGCGTATCCGCCGTTTCGCCGGATTGGCTGACCACGATCACGAGCGTTTCCGGCGTAATCAGCGGCGAGCGGTAACGATATTCCGAAGCGACGTCGTTCATCACCGGAATGCGTACCAACTGCTCGATCGCCGTCCCGCCGACCAGCCCGGCATTATATGCCGTACCGCAGGCGATGACATGAATCGAGGTCAGGCTGCGGATTTTTTCATCCGACAGTTTCAAGCCTGGCAGTACGACTTTGCGTCCGCTTTCGTCGATGCGTCCCAACATCGTGTCGCGGTAAGCCTTCGGCTGCTCGTGGATCTCTTTCAGCATGAAATGATCGAAACCGCCTTTTTCCGCGGTCACGGCGTCCCAATCGACACGAATCATTTCCCGAGAAATAAAATTCCCTTCAATCGTCATCAATTCGACAGCATCCTTCGTCAGCACCGCCATCTCGCCGTCATTCAGAATATACACGTTACGCGTATAATTCAACAAAGCCGGGATGTCGGAGCCGATAAAGTTTTCGCCTTCACCGAGACCGATAATGAGCGGGCTGGCTTGACGAACGGCTACCAGCTTGTCGGGTTCATATTCCGTCAGGACCCCAAGCGCAAAGGCGCCGCGCATATAACTGATCGCTTTCTGAACGGCTTTCACGATATCGCCTTGATATTCGCGGGCCACCAGATGGGAAATCACCTCGGTATCCGTTTCCGATACGAAGATATACCCTTGCTCGATCAGCTCTTCCTTCAACTCCAGATAGTTTTCGACAATCCCGTTATGCACGACCGAAAACTTCTGGGTATGGTCGGTATGCGGATGGGAATTCACATCAGACGGTTTGCCGTGCGTAGCCCAACGGGTATGGCCAATCCCGGCCGATCCCTTGAGCGGTGCACCTTCCAGCTTCGACTCCAGATTCGCCAAACGTCCCAACGATTTCGCGATTTTCAAGCCATTCGACGTAAACACCGCGATCCCCGCCGAGTCGTACCCGCGGTACTCCAGCTTCTTCAATCCTTCAAGCAACACCGACTGCGTATCCCGATTCCCAATATATCCAACAATACCACACATAATATTTTGTCCTCCGTTTCATTCTTACAAGATGGTTTTTGGCCGTAAGAAGTCGAACGCGGAAGAATACTCACGCGGTATACCGAGACAGAACTATTCAATTGTCAAAAAAACATATCGGTCAAAAGCAGACCATTCTGCAATTTTCAACCATATTTTCACGAATGCCCATGTTGCTCCGTCTACCGCGGATGCTTCCGCGTTGCTTGCTTACGTACATTCATGAAAGTCCGATGAATGCGATAATCCATCTGCCCGCTCGGTTTGTGGGAACGGTCGCCCATTCCTTTTGCCGATGCGGTTACGGTGCGATGCAGCACCGGGAGGCCCCCGCCGAACATTCCGAACACCTCCACCTCGTCAACTTCGCTTTGCCGTACCCTTTGGGTTCGCTAACGTCTCAAGATCTCCGCTGCCGCCGACAGGTTGGCCTTCCGCCCCTGCCCGATCGGCATCGTCTCCTGAGAGCGCCTGATTGCCCCTGCGATCCCAACGTACGCGCACAATGAAGTTCTGGCGCTTAATTTCCGGATAAACCTGACTACCCTCGCTTTCTTTGCTCGAATATGCTTAATTATATGCACCTTCACACGTTTTGGCAATGATCAACTTGTCCTGTTTCAGCAAAATATGCCTTTTGTCCTTTCGGCCCAGAACCAAAAACCGCCGGGCAGGATAACTCTCCCGTCCGGCGGTCCTTAAAGTCCTATATCCATAACAAGAAGTCCGATCGTTACACCAGCTGTTTCTCCACGACTTCCACGATTTGCGCAACCAGCTTCTCCAGCTCCGCCTTCTCCGGCCCTTCGGCCATGACGCGGATAAGGGATTCCGTTCCCGACGGACGGACCAGCACGCGCCCGTTATCGCCCAACTCCTGCTCTACTTCGGCAATCGCTTCGGCAATCAAGGCGTTTCCGGCAAACTTGCTCTTATCCTGAACGCGAACGTTGACCAACACCTGCGGATACTGCTTCATGACCTTCTTCAACTCGCTGAGCGGTTTGCCGGAAGCCAGCAGCGTATCGACCAACTGGATCGCCGTCAAAATCCCGTCCCCGGTTGTATTGTAATCCAGGAAAATCACGTGCCCGGATTGCTCCCCGCCCAGGTTATAACCGCCGCGCAGCATTTCCGCCATAACATAACGGTCCCCGACCGCGGTCTGCTGCGTAGCCAGCCCCATCTTCTTGGTCGCTTTGTAGAAACCGAAATTGCTCATGACCGTCGAAACGACCGTACTGTCTTTCAACTTACCGGCTTTGTTCATTGCGTCGCCGCAAATGCACAGGATATAGTCGCCGTCGACCTCTTCGCCTAACTCGTCGATGGCGATCAGCCGATCCGCATCCCCGTCGAAAGCAAGTCCGAGATGCGCGCCCAGGCGAACGACTTCCTCCTTGAGCCGCTCCGGATGCGTGGATCCGCAGTGATCATTGATGTTTAGGCCGTTCGGCTCGGCCGCCAGCGTGTGCACTTCGGCTCCCAACTCGCGGAACAGCTTCGGTGCCAGCTCATAAGCCGCCCCGTTCGCACAATCCAGCACGACCTTCAGCCCTTTGAACGAGGAGCTGATCGTCGTTTTCAAATGATCGAGGTACTTCAGCTTCGATTCGTTGTCAACCGTCACCGTACCCAAGCCTCCGCCGACCGGCCGCGGCAATTCGTCTACGGCCTTGTCGAGCAACTCTTCGATTTGCAGCTCCGTGTCATCCGAAAGTTTAAAGCCGTCACTGCCGAAAAATTTGATCCCGTTATCCTCCACCGGATTATGGGAGGCGGAGATCATCACGCCCGCGTCCGCTTGCAGCAAGCGGGTCAAATAAGCCACTGCCGGCGTCGTAACGACCCCTAGGCGAATGACGTCCGCGCCGATCGACAGCATCCCAGCCACCAGCGCAGACTCCAGCATAACGCCTGAAATGCGCGTATCCATGCCGATGACTACCTTTGGCTTGGGAACCTGCCCAGCCAGCACATAACCGCCGCAACGTCCGATCTGGTAAGCCAGTTCGGCTGTCAGCTCTTGATTTGCAATTCCTCTTACGCCATCCGTTCCAAAATACTTCCCCATGATTTCACTCCTTCAACATTTTGCCAATACCGCACGTTCTCCTCGTCTCCCGGGGGTAACTGTCCGGTTTATATTCTTGGTTGTCCGCTTAAGTTCTCGTTACGTACCGTTGCCCGAGGTCACATCCTCAGTCGAATTGCCTCCACCTTCTTGACGGGAAGGCGTCCCGTTTCCATCCGGGCTTTGCGCGCCGTCCGCCGGGTCCGATGGCTCCACAGGCACACCGGAGGCCGGATTTCCTTTCTCCGTCAGCTCCACGTCAACGGTCATTGAAAGTCCCGGGTCCGCCATTTCCACGCCCTCCGGCAGTTGAACCTCGATCGGGACGGTGTGCGTTCCCGCTCCAAGATGCGCCAAGTCCGCAGTCAACTGAACGTTCTCCGGCTGGAGCGCCTCTAACGCCTCGTTGGACCCGACTACGGTCAGACTCAGCTTCGGTTCGGTCGGCCGAATCCACTTCACGTCGTACAAAGATCCGGTGTTTTTCAACGTCACCGGAATCCCGTCAAGCTGCTTTTGTCCGCCCGGCATGACATGCAATGTGATCGTGACAGAGCTCGGCTCGATTTTCTCAAAACCTTCCGGAGGAGTCAAGTCCACCGAGTATTTAGTCTCAGGCGAACCGTCAAAACGACTCACGTCGACCGTTAGCGGATAGGAGGATATACCCTCCAACCCTTCCTTGGAGCCGTACAGGACGACGCCTTCCACGTCGGTCTCGACACCGGTTAGGACATACCCGGTAGGCAGTTGTCCCGACTTGCGTATCTCGATCGGCACGTTTTTGTAGAGTTTGTTGATCGGTACATCCACATCCACGGAACTAGGCGAAATTTTCGCATTCTCCATAGGCTTCCCTTGCATATCATATGCCGTCAGCTTGACGCTTTTGCCTTTGACCGTTTCTTTCAGCCCGGTGACGTCCACCGTGCCTTCCACTTTGCTTAACTCTTTCACTTCACTTGCCGGCAATGTCACATCCACGGTGCCGCTGCCGGAAACAATCGGGGTCCCGAGCACCAACCCGTCGGCCGGCTCCCCTTTCGTGACGATGGTCACGGGCATCGACCGGGTCTCTTTCGCTTCAATCGTCACTTTTACGATGGAAGGGTCCATCGAGATCAGTTCAACACCAGGAGGAAGCTCATGGGTCAACGGGAGCGTAAACGTACCGGGTCCCAGATTTTCCAGATCCAGTCTTGCTTTATAATCGGAGAAGTTCGTGGTCAGATCGATCCGTTTGCCTTTGACCTCCATGCGCACCGTGCTTGGCTCAAGGTCATACAGAATGTATTTGTCCTCGTCAAATCCGGTTACTTCGATTTTGACGTTGTCGATGAATCGCGGCTGCGCCAGGGTCGTGGAGTCAACGGGGGTTCCGCTGTCCAGATGCACCATGGCCCACAGAATGATGCTGAACACCAGCGCGAGGACCTTGGCAAAATTGTTATGAGTCAGCCATTTATCCATTTTTGCCGGCCTCCTTCCTTCTACGGAACGGGCTGCGTTTCTCTTTGGCGTTCGAATTGGGACCTAATTCCGCATACAACTTGGAAATCAGCGACTCCTCGTTGATATCCCTAACGACCTGGCCGTCGATCGCCAGCGAGATCTGCCCCGTCTCCTCGGAGACAACGATGGAGACCGCATCGCCAACCTCGCTGATCCCGATCGCCGCCCGGTGCCTTGTACCCAGCTCCTTACTGATGAATGGATTTTCCGACAGCGGCAAATAGCAAGCCGCAGCGGAAATCCGGTGGCCCTGGATGATCACGGCGCCGTCATGCAGCGGCGTATTCGGGATGAAGATATTGATCAGCAGTTGCGAAGAAATAATGGACTGCATCGGAATCCCCGATTCGGTATATTCGTTTAATCCCGTATCGCGTTCAAAAACGATAAGGGCCCCTATCTTTCTACGTGATAAATAATTTACGGCCTTAATGATCTCGCCGATCTCTTTGCCGAACTCCTCCTCGTCCGCACTGTTACGCCCGAACAGTTTGCCCCGGCCGAGCTGCTCCAACGCACGTCGAAGCTCCGGCTGAAAAATGATGAAGATCGCCAGCACGCCGAACGTAAACATCTGATTCATCAGCCATTTGAGTGTGTACAAGTCGAACCAAGTACTCACGGCCCAAATAAACACCAGGACCAGAATCCCCTTGAGCAGTTGAACGGCCCGCGTCCCGCGTACAAGCAGAATCAGGTGATAGATTATATAGGTAACGATGAGGATATCGATAACATCCTTGATGGTATCTTGCCAAGTCAGATTCACAAAATAGTTCATGCTGCGACCCCCGGAATGTTCCTTGCGGACGTTTGGCTCGCCGACAAGGAAACGATATGTACCGCCTACAAGCTTGTCTCTATAAGTTTCCCCTAACTACTAGGTTATAACGTTCACAAGTCAGATGCAAGCGTCCAGTAAAAATAGGTTCATTCCGTATCCATTGTCAATTTTTACCTGCGCCCGTCAAATAAAAAAGCGCCTTATTCCCACAGGGGAGGCGCCAATTTATTCAACATGGTCCTGTCGTCACCTATAGGCGACTTCCGTAAACGTATTGATGATCCTGTACCAGATCCAGTCCAGCGCTTGATCGATCTGCTTGACTTCGCCCGAGACATGCGCCGTGGAGGCTTGGTAATAGGAGCCGTCAATCACGGTCAAGTTGCCTTGAACTTCGCCGTAAATTTCGGCTTTACCATTCTCGATGGTCAAGTTCCCGACAATTTTGGAATCGCTCGGTACGGTAACCGTATCGCCTTGAATAATGACCTGATCCAGGTCCGCTCCTTTGACAATGAGCTGATCGTCGCTATCCCAAAGCGATACCGCGCTGAACAGCATTACCAACAAGAACATCGCTGCCGCCGTCAACGCCGGATGGCGTCTAATCCACTGGATCCATGCCTGCTGCTTGGGCTGACTCGGGATCTGGCTGATGATCCGGTTTACCAGTTCATCGGGAGCCGAGATGTTTGTATGCTGTTTGATCGTTGCAAACAACATCATTTCGGTTCGTTCCAATTCCCTGAATTCCTTTAGGCAATCCGGACACTGGTCTAGATGCAGCTTCAGCTGTTCGACATGGTCGCGGCTCAGTTCGCCGTCCAGGTAATCATGCATCATGGATGAGGCATGTTTGCATTCCATATCAGCCAATCCTTTCAGTAGTATCATCTATGCGAAAAGCGGAGGGCACGGCTAAGATCATAGTCGTCCTACCTTAGAATACGTAACGGTTCAAAATCCGTTTCAAAAAAATAAAACCTCGGAGAAGCACATTTTTATAGCATTTTGTGCTCCAGCTTCTTGCGTAAAAATTCCCGTCCGCGGTGAACGCGCGTCTTGACCGTCGTCACCGGCATATCCAATACTTCGCTGATCTCCTGCAGCGACATTTCCTGCAGATAACGGAGCACGATCACCGACTTGTATTTGGCAGGCAAGCCGTCGATGGCTTGATGGATGGTTTGCTGCGTTTCCGACAGCAGGTATTCCGATTCCGGCGTCCGTTCGTCCCCGGGGATCAAGGTATAGCCGTCCATGCCTTCTTGATCGTTCATCTCCGCGTCCAAATAATAACTCGGCTTCCGCTTGCGCAGACGATCAATGCACAAGTTGGTTGCAATCCGGTAAATCCACGTGGAGAACTTCTGTTTCTCGTCGTAACGGGTCCAATTTTTGTGAACCCTTAAAAAGGTCTCCTGTACGATATCCTCCGCCTCGTGCCGGTTGGACAGCATCCGGTATGCGAGGTGATAAAGCTTATCCTTATATAGATCGACAAGTTCGGCGAAGGCCCCTTGATCCCCTTTACGGGCCAGCTTCACCAGTCTTGCATCGAAATGTTCCACCACCATATTTTCCCCCAAATCGGTTGGAAGGGCTCAGGTACTTGTACCCTGCCTGTCCGGCTATTCGTCCCTTTGGTTTAAGGAAATTCAAAAAGTCATCTTTCGATCACGATGCGGTATCCGTAGTTACTCGACGTCGAATTTTGAATTCAACCGGTCCTTCCGTTGCTCACGTAGCCTCCGGCTACGCTCCGCTACTCACTCCCTAGCTTCATCCAACCTTCTCGGTGCTCCAAACCTGACTTTTTGAAGCTTCATTTATATAACTCAAAAGGTACTTCCAGTCGTCGGCACTTCATTCAAATGTTAATGCAACTTTTTGCAAAATGCAATACATTCGGCCAAAGCCGAAAGCAAAAAAGCCGGACCTCCTCATGGAGAAGGCCCGGCTTGGCTTACCTATCGGTCTACCTGCGGTATCAGCCCGTATTCCGGAGACCGGCGGCAATTCCGTTAATCGTAAGCAGCACTTCGCGCAGCAGTTCGGCGTCATCCTGCCCTTGGTCGCGTGCCGTGCGCAGCTCCGTCAAGAGCTGAACCTGCAAATAGCTGAGCGGATCGACATAAGGGTTACGCAAACGGATGGATTCCTGCAGGCCCGGCACGTTGTCGAGGATCTCGGTAATGCCGGCAATTTTCAACACCATTTCCCGCGTCAACCGGAACTCGTCTTCAATTTGGCCGAGGATACGATCCTTGACTTCGTTATCCGAACACATCTTCGCGTACTCCTTCGCGATCACCAAGTCCGCTTTGATCAGCGCAAATTGCAGCGTATCGACGACCGTTCGGAAGAAAGAGAAGTTTTGATACATATCCTGAAGAACCTTGAGGTTCTCTTCGTTGTTTTGGTAGAAGTTCAACAGGCCGGTCCCCGCCGCGTACCATGCCGGGAACAAATAACGGCTTTGCGTCCAGGCAAACACCCATGGGATCGCCCGTAAATCCTCAAACCGATCGCTGTTCTTGCGCTTGGAAGGCCGGGAGCCGATATTCAGTTCGCCCACCTCGACCAATGGCGTCGATTCGCGGAAGAACTTCAGGAAATCCGGTTCGCGGAAAACAAGGTCCTGATATTTATGAAGCGACGTCTCGGAAATTCCTGCCATGATCTCTTCCCAGCGTTGCTCCTCCGGACTTGGTCCTTGATGCAGCTTCGCTTGAATCGCTGCGGTAATCAGCGCCGAGGTCGCTTGCTCCAAGCTGCGGTAGGCGATGCCTCGCAAGGAGTACCGCGACGAGATCACTTCGCCTTGCTCGGTGATCTTGATGCCGCCGCCGATCGTTTCCGGCGGTTGCACGAGAATGCTGCGGTTTAGCGGCATACCGCCGCGCCCGAGCGCGCCGCCGCGTCCGTGGAAGAATTTCAGCTTTACGCCAAAATCATTGGCCGCAGCCGTAATTTGCTTCAGTGCGACACGCAACTCCCAGTTGGCCGTAACCACGCCGCCGTCTTTATTGCTGTCAGAGTAGCCCAGCATAATCTCCTGAAGATCGTTCATCGCCGTTACCGACTGGCGATAGATCGGCATATTGAACAGCTGGCGCATGATCCCCGGAGCGGCATGCAAGTCGTCAATCGTTTCAAACAACGGGACGGACTGTAGCGTACAGACGACCGTGCCGTCGGCTTCTTTGCGGAACAAGCCTACCTCTTTCGAGAAGACCATGACCTCGAGAATATCGCTGGCCGCCTCCGTCATACTGATGAGATAGCTGGTGATACACTGTTGACCGTATTCTTTTTGTGCCAGGTATACCGTGCGGTAAACATCCAGGCATTCCTTCGTATTCTCGCTGTAATCCTGATATGGAGAAGTCAATGGCCGCGGGTCGTTTAACACGCGTTCCAGCAGCTTGATCTTGTCTTGCTCCTCCAACTCTGCGTAATTGTCCACGATGTTCATTTTCGCCAAAATTTCCGTCATGGCGTTCTCGTGCTCTTTGCTGTGCTGGCGGATATCCAGCGTGGCGGTATGGAAGCCGAACAGCTCCGCCTGGCGAATCAATTTCTTGATATGGGTATCGGCGACATAGTCGGCGTAGTGATGACGCAAGCTCCGGTCGATGATTTTCAGATCCTGGATAAACGCTTCGACGCTAGGGTAACGCTCCGGCGTATCCTTCTTGCTGTCATCCAGCACATTATGCAGCTTCTCCGTCATATACGTCAGCTTGATGCGGTACGGCTCTTTATCATTGTTCCATTGCTGCGTTTTGCGCAAAGTGACTTGGAGGCGATCCCGCTGAATGGAGGCCATCAGCTCGTCGGTTACGTCCACAATGCTGGTGCTGAAGCTAAGGTGCTTGAACAACTCGGACAAAATCCGCTGATACTCGCGAACCGCCAGTTTGCGTTGCATCCGCAACGTCTCCCAGGTTACGTCCGAAGTGACGGAAGGATTGCCGTCCCGGTCGCCGCCGATCCAAGAGCCGAAGCGCAAGTAGGTCGGCACGTGCCAATAATGCTCCGGATAGTATTTGGTCAGGCAGCGTTCCAGTTCCTGATAGACTTCGGGCAACACATGGAATAAGGTTTCGTGAAAATAATACATCCCGTTTCTCACTTCATCCAGAACGGTGGGCTTGCGATCGCGCAACTCGTCGGTTTGCCAGAGGGTAATGACCTCGTTAAGCAGCTTCTCCCGCAGCTGTTCCCGTTCCCGGAACGTGAGCGTCGGGTTATCGAGCTGCATGACATCGTCGGCGATCCGCTTGTGAATGTCCAGGATCGCGCGGCGCATCGCTTCCGTCGGATGGGCCGTCATGACCAACTCCAGAGACATGCCGTTCAGAATTTCCTGAGCCTCGGCGTAATTGAAGCCTTGCTCCTTCAAATCACGGACAGCCGCTTCGATGGTGCCGGTCTGTACTGCTTCCCCGGCCGAACGCTCGTAATCGCGTTTACGGCGAATCCGGTGGTTCTGCTCCGCAATATTCACCAGTTGGAAGTAGATCGCAAATGCACGGATCACCTGATGACGGATACCGGGTTCCAAAGAATTGATCATTTCCTTAAATTCTTCATGCAATTCCGGCAAAAATACAGCCCGCAGGGATTTACTGGCTTCACGTATCTTCTCGACAATATCCAAGAGCTCATTGCCGCCCTGATGCACCAGGACCTCTCCTAGAATATTGCCCAAAAAACGAATGTCGCGCCGAAGCAGGTTATTCGAGTTGCCTTTTCCTGCGGTAACCGTTAACTCTGTCATGTTTCTCCCCCATTTCATCCCTAATGCAGCAAGCTTAATTCAGCATTGTCATCGTCTTTTGTCGTTTTAGACCAAATGGCGTTCGTCAGGCGTTTCTTAACATCATACAATAAACTGCCCTGAAAATCTTCACTTAATTTGTAAGAAATTTGTCCTGGACCGCCTTGGGACGTGCTAAGGATAGCCATTCGTTCCAACTTCACTTACCCTAACACGGTAAAGCAGTAAAATGCAAGGGTATAAGTTAATGATAGAAAAGTTTTATACCCGGGAATGAGGTCATGTCTAAAATTATAACAAAAAACATCATCTTATCCGATGATGTTGCTGTTATGTATGGAGCGGGTGATGGGAATCGAACCCACGCTACCAGCTTGGAAGGCTGGAGTTCTACCATTGAACTACACCCGCACCTTAAAGAAATGGTCGGGATGACACGATTCGAACATGCGACCCCCTGGTCCCAAACCAGGTGCTCTACCAAGCTGAGCTACATCCCGTCAATAAGGTGATATGGAATTGAAAAAGTGG
>NZ_JAKSXN010000095.1 GCF_022427145.1 Paenibacillus timonensis | reverse complement strand
TACGTGGGGTCAGTTCCTACGTGGCAACGGGTTTCTTTTCAGATCACCGACAACGCTCTTATTGATAACCCCAAATCATCGTCAGCAAGGTACCAAAGACGGTCACCAGCCCGACAAACAAGGCGTATACGAGGTTGGCATACAGCGCGCCTTTGCTGCGGTTCTCACCGATGTGCATGAACAGGAACAGCTGCACCGACATCTGTACGGCCGCGCAGACCAGCAGGATCGTCATGCCAACGCCGAATGACATATCCCAGAAAACTACCGACAGCGCTACGACAGAAAGGATCAGGGAGAACACATATCCCATGACGTGCTGAATCGGGAACAGTTTTTTCATGTCACATCAGTCCTTTCAAGTATACAAAGCTGAAGATGAAGATCCAGACGACGTCGAGGAAGTGCCAATACAGCGAGAAAATAAACGATTTGTTCGCCGTATCATGGGTAAATCCTTCGCGTTTTACCTGAATCATCAGCCCGCTGCCCCACAGCAGACCCATGGTCACGTGGGCACCGTGTGTGCCCAGCAGAACGAACAAACTCGACAAGAATGCGCTTGTTTGGATCGTTGCACCTTCATGTACATACGTCACGAACTCGGTAATCTCAATGCCGAGGAACCCGAGGCCGAGCAGCAAGGTGATGGCGAAGAAAGCCATAAACGGTTTTCTCAGTCCCAAACGCATGCTGTGCACCGCCAGCCCGCAGGTAAAGCTGCTGGTCAGCAGCAGGAACGTCTCACCCAGAACCGGTCCGATTTCGAAAATCTCCGCGCCGCCCGGCCCGTTTCCGGTCCGGTTCCACAGCGTCAGATATACCGAGAACAGCGTGGCGAAGAGCACGATTTCCGCGCCCAGGAACAGCCAGAACCCAAGGACCCGGTTACTGTTCTCTTCCGTTTGATATTCCAAAGGCAATGTATGATCTACCTTCATGCGTGTTCACCCCGCAATTCTGCATCCGTGTCCATCCGATTGGCCAAAGCCCGCTCGGTTTTGATGATTTCACTAACTGGAATGTGTCGGCCGTGATCGCGTTCGAACGAACGTACCGCCAGCATGACGACAATCCCCAAGCCGGCGATAATCGCCGGTACCCACCAGCTAAAGACCATAAAGAATCCGAAGAACATGAAAATCATGCCCAGAATAAACGGTTGGCCGCTGTTGTTCGGCATATGAATCTCTTCGATTTTGTCCGAGAACAGCGATTTGCCGCTTTTCTTCGCTTCCCAGAACGGATCCAGCGAATCGACTTTCGGGACGACCGCAAAGTTGTATTCCGGAACCGGAGAATGCGTGCTCCACTCCAGCGTACGTGCGTTCCAAGGATCGCCGGTCGTATCGCGTTTCGCGTAGCGGAAGCTCCAGTAAATGTTGTAAACAAGGACGATAAACCCGATGGCGAGTCCCACCGCCCCGATCGAAGCGATCAGGTTCAGCGGACCAAAGCCCGTGCTTTCCGAATAGGTGTACATCCGCCGGGTCATCCCCTTCAAACCAAGGAAGAACAACGGCAAGAATGTAACGTTGAAGCTGATGGCGATAATCCAGAAGGCCAGTTTGCCCTGGCGCTCGTTGAGCCGGAAACCAAACAGTTTCGGGAACCAGTAGTAGAACCCGGCAATGACCGCGAATACCGTCCCCGGAATCAGCACGTAGTGGAAGTGCGCCACCAGGAACATCGTATTATGGTATTGATAGTCGGCGCTCGCCATCGCCAGCATGACCCCGGTCACCCCGCCGATCGTGAAGATCGGAATAAAGGCGAGGGAGTACAGCATCGGCGTCGTAAACTCGATGCGCCCTTTTTGCAGCGTAAACAGCCAGTTGAAGATTTTGACCCCGGTCGGAACGGCGATCGCCATCGTCGTAATCGAGAAGATCCCGTTCACCATCACGCCGTGTCCCATCGTGTAGAAGTGATGCGCCCATACGACGAACGACAGCAGGGAAATGACGATCATGCTCCATACCATGGATTTATAACCGTACAGATTTTTGCGAGAGAAGGTCGAAATGACTTCGCTGTAAATCCCGAAGGCCGGCAAAATCACGATGTAAACCTCAGGATGTCCCCATACCCAGAACAGGTTGGCCCAGAGCATATCCATCCCGCCGTTGGCCATCGTAAAGAACTGCGTGCCGAACAGCCGGTCGAACATCATCAGCGCCAGCGCCACGGTCAGTACCGGGAAGGCGAACAGGATGATCACGTTGGTGATCAGCACCGACCAGGTAAACATCGGCATTTTCATCAGCTTCATCCCTGGCGCGCGCATTTTCAGAATCGTCACCAGGAAGTTCACTGCGGTCATCAGCGTCCCGATCCCCGCGATCTGGATCGCGATCGAGTAATAGTTGTTGCCCACCGTCGGGCTGAACTCGATGCTTGCCAGCGGGAAATACGCCGTCCATCCGGCATCCGGAGAACCCCCGATGACGAAGGAGATGTTAAACAGCATGGCGCCGGCGAAGAATAGCCAGAAGCTGACGGCGTTCAGCCGCGGAAACGCGACGTCGCGCGCGCCGATTTGCAGCGGGATAACCACGTTCATCAAACCGACGATAAACGGCATCGCCATAAACAGGATCATAATGACCCCGTGCGTCGTAAAAATCTCGTTATAGTGTTGCGCGTCCAACAGCCCGTTTTCCGGTATTGCCAGCTGGGCCCGCATGAGCAGCGCATCCACGCCGCCGCGGAAGAGCATCAGCAGCGCCGCGATAATATACATGATGCCGATCCGCTTGTGGTCAACGGTCGTTAACCATTCGCGCCACAGCCAGCCCCATTTTTTAAAATAGGTTAGTCCGATGACGATCGCCAGCGACACGACCACGATGCTAACCATCGCGCCGTAGATCATCGGCTCCCCCGTGACGAAAAATTCGTCCCATTTCATGTTAAGGTACTCCCTTCCCGTTGATTAGTTATGAGCTTCGTGTTCGTTAGATTCCGTCATGTCCATATCGGAATGATCCATCGTGGAGTGATCCGTTTCCGAATGGTTCATTTCCTCCGCTCCGTTCTCGCCGCCATGGTTATGGCCGGCATTCTCCCCTTCCGGTGCAGGCCGGAAAGCCAAGTGGGTCGAGGTATACGTCAGGCGGCCGACATGAGCGGTCTCCAGCAATTTGTCGAACTCCGGCTCGGTCAGTTCGGAAGCGGTGTCCTTCACTTCTTCGACCCATTTGTCATATTCGGACGGCGACATGGCCAGCGCTTCGAATTCCATATGCGCAAAACCTTCGCCCGAGAAGTTGGAGTTTTTGCCCATGTACGAGCCTTCGTGTTCGGCAACGATGTTCAGCGTGTTGACCATATCGCTCATCGCGTATTTCTGGCCGGCCAGCTGCGGGATCCAGAAGCTCGTAATCGGACCAAACGAATACAGCCGGAATTCGACCGGACGGTTCGTCGGGAAATTCACGTAGTTCACGGTCTCGATGCCTTCCTCCGGATAGCTGAAATGCCATTTCCAGTTGGAGGAGGAAGCGTAAATCACGAGCGGCTTCTGGTCTTCGTATCCTTCAGGCACCTTTTCCACGGCCGACGTACTACGCACGGTCACGACCGACAGCACGGCCACGATAATGATCGGAATCGTAATCCAGGTGATCTCCAGCCATTTATTGCCTTCCATATGCGGCGGTTCATAATCCGGAGCCGCTTTGGAGGCGCGATATTTCGTTAACATGTAAATGTACAGCGTGTAAACGACCAGCAAAATGAAAGCCATCGTTAAAATCGAGAAAATGATGACTTGCGATTGGGTCTTGGCCACCGGACCTTTCGGATTCAACACCGTTAATTGGTTACAGCCGGTCAGGAGGACAAGAAGGGCTGAAATTAAAGCGACAAGCAACCCTTTCCTTTTCATAGGATACCGATACCCCTTTCTACGTTATGAACGCCATCCCCCGTGCTTGGGAGAAGGCTTCGTTCGATCAGCTACTTTTATGTTAGGAAAGGGGCGGTTGAATAACAATTCATAGAGATTGTAATATATGTAAATTATTAGAAGTGATAAGTGTGACTTTTATCCTTTACACAACATGAAAAGTTGATTAACGGCGATTTTGGGTCATTATCCGTCAAATTTGGCGATTTTGATAATTGTTCACAATGCGGCTCCACTCCGTCAGAGTTCGCAGAATTGTCATATAAAATCCTTATTTTGTGATTTGGTTCACAATATTCGTTGTCGTCATTTGCTTCACAAGCCCCCACTCCCCTTTAGCGTCAGGGGTAAATGCGACATTTCCTTGACATTTGAGAGAGGAGGTCAAAAAAAGAGGTTATCCCAACGCGGCAACTTCGCCTGCCTCTGGACAACCTCTTCACCCTATTTAAATGAACATGCTATAACCTTGCAACAAATTACAGCAGCTCTTTACGCAGCTGTTCCGGCGATTTCGGCGACAACAGGCCAAACGGAATATCGAAGACGGTCTTCGCCCCCGACTGGCCGGCTTGCGACAGCTTGTACGCTGCACGGGCATAAGCGACCAGCACGCTGGCCGTAAATTCCGGATTGCTGTCCAGCTTCAATTTGAACTCGATCAGTTGCGTGCTGTCCTGGCCGGTCCGACCGCTGCGCAGCACCATACCGCCATGCGGCATCGCGGAGTGGTTTGCCTTCAGCTCTTCTTCGCTGATAAAATGCACGGTCGTGTCGTAATCCGAGAAATAGTTCGGCATCGACTTGATCTCCTGTTCGATCTTCGCCAGGTCGGCCTCTTCCTCAGCGACGACGAAGCACTCGCGCAGGTGCTTCTCGCGCGTGGACAGCTCCGGATTTTCGCCTTGGCGCACGCGTTCTACGGCTGCCTCTACCGGAATCGTGTATTGCACGCCGTTCTTCACGCCCGCTACGCGGCGAATCGCGTCGGAGTGCCCTTGGCTGACGCCTTTGCCCCAGAACGTGTAGTCTTTTCCTTCCGGCAGCACGGCTTCGGCCAGAAGTCGATTCAGGGAGAATAGGCCCGGATCCCATCCGGTCGAGATGACGCTGACCGTTCCCGCTTTCAAAGCCACCTCGTTGACTTTTCCGAAGTATTCCGGAATTTTCGCATGCGTATCAAAGCTATCGACCGTATTGAACATCGCAGCCAGCTGCGGACCCTGCTCCGGCAAATCCGTAGCCGAACCGCCGCACAAAATCAGCACGTCGATGTCTCCTTTATATTTTTCGATCTCGGAGATGTGGACAACGCCGTTTGCCGACGCCACCTCGTCCGGTTGTCTGCGCGAAAAAATCGCTTTCAACTGGAAATCTGGATTTTGCTTCAACGCCAGCTCCACGCCCCGTCCCAGATTTCCGTAACCTACGATGCCTACCTGAATTGTTGCCACTTTATATCCTCCTTCAAATATGGTTAAACTCGTCTTAAGTTATGGACTAATCCCCATTGTAATTTACCCTTAGCACTTTTTAAATAGTTAACATACAAAGTTAGTGTTTTCGTTTAAAAATTATGCATTTTTGTGCAAATCATTCTGCATTTTATGCAAAGCCTGGTTTTCGACGCTTCACAATTCAGACACAATTAAATCAAAACCCTTCACGAAAATAGCCCATTCTAGTCATACCCAGCTCGGACTAATCATTGTAAAATGGTGCTCGTTGTGAGGAAATTCATAGACCATACCAAAGAGAGCTGAATCCGATTGAAATTGTTCCTCTATAAACGGGCACTATTAGCGGTTGCGTTGTGTACCATCCTTCTAATGCTAGCTCCGGCTTCCGCCTTCGCCCATGCTTATGTCGTCTCTTCGAACCCGGCGGCTAATGAGGTATTGGACACTTCTCCCGTCGAATTTGTCATCGATTTTAACGAACCCCTCGAGCAGGGCTTCCACGACCTTGCCGTCATCGGGCCTAACGGGGATAACGTGGCAGACAGGGAGGCCCGGATCGACCCGGATAAGCCCTCCCGTTTGACCGTCACCTTGCAGCCGAACTTACCGAAAGGGCTGTATACGGCAAAATGGAAGGTCGTTTCCGGCGATGGACACGCCATTTCCGGAACGATTCCGTTCCAGATCGGGCGGGAGAATGCCAGCAGCGACCTCCCGGTTCATCCATCGACGGATGGCGGCAACTCCTTCCCAAGCTGGAGCCTGCTGCTGGTCCGCTGGTTGTTCTACGCTGGAGCGGCCGGCTATCTTGGAGCAGTCGTCTTTCACGCCTGGCTTCTCTCCCGCCTGGACGCCAACTGGTCCGAACGCTTGAAGCGGCGCAGCCGAACCGTCTGGACGGCCGGCTTTATCGCCTCTTCCGCCGGCATCCTGCTTAGTTTGCCGCAGCAAACGGCCAGCGATGCCGGAGGGGGATGGAGGGAAGCGTTCGATCCCGGCCTTTGGCGGCAAACGCTGGTATATACGACCTTTGGGGAGATCTGGACGGTTCAGCTCCTATTGCTTGGAGGTTGGCTTTTGTGGACGCTATTCCTTTTGCGCGCCAGTCGGATATCCCGGCCGGGTCACCTCCCGCTGGTCGGCGCCTTGCTGTTCGCCCTGGCCTTGCTGTTCTCCAAAGCTTTCATCGGACATGCCGCCACCGCCGAGCCGCGGGGATTCGCCGTAACGGCGGACTTCCTGCATCTGGCCGCGGGTCTGATCTGGCTTGGCGGCGTCGGCGCTTTAGCGTACTTGCTTCCGGCGGCCGCTCCGCCTGCCGCTCAAGACAAGACCCGAACGCCCGAACCGGAGCAAAGTTCCCTGTATTGGCGTACGATCCGGCGTTTCTCGACTCTCGCCATCTGGATGGTCGCCCTCCTGCTCGGGACCGGCGTATATAGCAGCCTGCTTCATGTGCCGACCCTGTACTCGCTGACGCATACGGCCTATGGCCGCGTGCTATTGGCGAAGATCGCTCTCACCGCGATCTGCCTGCTGCTCGGAGGCTGGTCCTTCCTACGCGGTCGGCGTGCAGAAAAACCGCTCTACGCCGGCGTATGGACCGAATGGGGAGCCGGCTTGGCGGTGCTGGTTTTAGCGGCAGTCCTGGCGAATCTGCCGACGGCCGCCGCTTCTCCCGGCCCCGCAAGTTTAACACATCGCCTGGAAGACGGGACTAAGGTGACGATTCGCGTCGCTCCGAATGCCGTAGGAACCAACGCCTTTCAGGTCACTGTAAACGGGCCGGACGGGCAGCCCCGCGGCGACGTGGAGCAAGTGACGCTGGAGCTGACGTCGAAGGAAATGGATATGGGTACCACGGAAATCCTCTTCCCCGGCGGCTCCCCGCCGGAGGTCCGCGAGCTCATCACGATGGGTGGACGTTGGAACGTTCATGTCCATATCCTGACGAAATCCCTGGACCGCTACGATTTCGATACCGAACTGACGGTAGGAAGCCCCTAAAGGGGAAACAAACCAATCAAAAAAGGAGACTCATCCATGTTCCCTACAACCCATTCTCTCGGAAACCGATTTTGGCGTCTAGCCGCCGGTTCTGCCGCCGCTTGGATTCTGTTATTCGTCCTCTTCACCGGAACGGCCGACGCGCACGTCACCGTCAAACCCAGCCAATCCACCCCAAGCGCCTGGGAAACGTACAGCATCAAAGTTCCTGTAGAGAAAGACCTTAACACGGTGAAAATCGCGCTCAAAATCCCGGAAGGCGTCACCTTCAAACAGTATCGTCCGGTGCCGGAATGGAACGTGGAGCTGACGACGGCAGACGATGGCACGGTCACCGCAGTCACCTGGACGGCCGAAGGCAAAGGCATCGGCCCCGGCGAATTCCAGCAGTTCGATTTCGTCGCGCAGAATCCCGGCGAAGACGCGGAACTGGCCTGGGACGCCTTCCAGTATTACAGCGACGGCAGCGTGGTGGAATGGACCGGGGCGGAAGATGCCGACCGGCCCCATTCGCTGACGGTCATTAGCACAGCGGATAGTGCCGGGCAGGCCGGCGATGCTGCCGCAGGGCATGGTCATGGCGGCCACACTGAAGGCGCTGCGGCCGGCAACGCGGAGGCAGGCCCTGCCACCGCCGAAGCTTCCGGTGCCGCCTCATCCGGCGGCGGAAGCGGCTCCCCGGCAGGAACCACGGCCATCGTGCTTTCGGCATGCGCATTGCTCGTTGCGCTCGCCGCTCTTTGGGCCGCGCTCCGCGCTGGACGCAAACACAAGGCTTAGTCGATTAAAAAAGCAGCGGTTCTCCCGGACGCTTCGATGCGCCTAGAGATCCCGCTGCTTTTTTTTGCACAGCACATTTCGGTTTATTTCATGCCGACGGACGATTGATCCAGCGGATCCCGGCCGGCCCACTTCGGTTCCCGGGGAACCGCCAGCAGGCAGCCTAGTGCCAGCAGCATCCCGACCGATGCGCTGATGAACAGCGCCGGGTAGCCGAACACGTCGATGAGCCAGCCGAGCAGCGGCGGCGACGTAATCGCAGCCAAGGACGACACGAAGTAATAGATCCCCGTGCGCGTCCCGATGCTCTCCTCCCGCCCGGTGGCGACAACCCATGGGTAAGAGTTGATGTTGATGCACGCCCAGAAAATGCCACCAACGATCAGCAGCACCCGCAGCCACAGGACGGAATCGACGAAAATCATCACGCCGAAAATGACGAACAATCCGGCAACCCCGGTCGAGATGATCGCTTTTTTCCCGTAACGGGCTCCCAGCCAGCCGCTCGGCAATGCAAAGAGCAAAAACGCGAGCGAGAAGAACGTCAGCGAAAACGAGGCTTCGGCATCGCTCATGCCGACCTGCTTCGTGCCGTACAACGTGAACAGCGCTTCAACGCCTTGATATGCCACGAACCAGAAGAAAATCGCCGCCAAAATCAACACGGTCGTCTTGTCCAGCTGATCCTTGATCCGAATCTGCGGATTCGGTTTCCCGCTCGTCGCAGCGTCCTCCATCCCGCCCAGCCCTAAAGCGGCCGGTTCACGGATAACGGCCTTCAGGACGAGCAAGCAGATCAACATGACGACCCCCGCGAACAGAAACGGCACAAACGAGCCGATCCCATAGAGTTGGGAACCGATGCCGAAGGCCAGCACCGAGCCGATGCCGCCCATGAAGTTGATGACGCCGTTGGCTTTGGTCCGCTGCGGCTCCGGCGTAATGTCGGGCATCAGCGCGACCGTTGGCGCCCGGAACAAGCTCATCGACAAATTCATTAACACCATAAACAATACCAGCGTGACGAACCCGGTATGCCACGGGATCAACGTCGCAAACACGGCGCCCAGCGGCATGCCGATTAGCAGGTAAGGCATCCGCCGTCCATACCGGGTATTCGTCTTATCGCTGCGATGTCCAATCCATGGCTGCAATACAATGGCGAAGTAATTATCGATCGTCATCATAAACCCGATCATGGCGGCGCTCTTCAAATAGTCGTCCAAAAACAGCGGAACAAACGCATTGTACAGCGCCCAGGTCAAGCTAATGCTGAAAAATCCAAGCCCCAGCAGCCATGTTTTCTTCATCCGTTCACGCTCCTTGCTTCGCCAGCAGCTCCGCCAGGCGGTCCGGGAAATCGGTGATGATGCCGGCCACGCCCGCGCGAATCAGCGCCTGCATCACCTTCGGATCGTTCACGGTAAACGGATGGTATACCACTCCGTTGGCTTTGGCGAGGGCAACCAGCTCCGGCGTCAGCGCGTATTGGTAAGCATGGAGCGCCTCCGCGCCGATCCGCTTCGCGTAATCCCATGGCTCGTACAAGCCTTCCATGTACAGGATGCCGGTGCGGATGTCCGGGGCCAATCTTTTGCATTCGGCCAAGGAGTAATGATTAAAGCTGGAAATGATGATCCGTTCGCTCAACCCATAGCTGCGTACCGTATCCAGCACCTTCTGTTCGATGCCGGGGTACAACACGACACCGGTCTTCAGTTCGATGTTCACGATCGTGTCCGTGCCGCGCACCAGATCCAGCAGCTCCTCCAGCGTCGGAATCCGTTCGCCCGCGAAGTCCTCGTGGAACCAGGAGCCCGCCTCCCGCTGTTTGATTTCGGCCAATGTCAAATCCTTCACCCACTCCGGCGTCCCCGCCGTCCGCTGCAGCGTCTCGTCGTGAATCAGGATCAGTTGCCCGTCGCGCGTCATCTGCACGTCCGTTTCGATGCCGGTCGCCCCCAGCTCCAGGGCTTTGGTAAATGCCAGCATCGTGTTCTCCGGGTAATGCCCCGCCGCCCCGCGATGCGCAAAATTGATAATATCGCTCAAAAGGATCATCCTCCTAGGGATTTATTTCAAATTAATATTATCCATCCCCTTACTATAATCCTGCATTGTTAGGCCCATATAAAAAAAGCCCCGCGATTTTTGGCCTGCTCCCAGCGATCTTTGCCCCTTTTGGCCCCTTTACACGATTATCCCTTTCGTTCAGATAGAGCGGATCGACATGAGGTTGCCGCGAAGTTGATCGGGCCAAATTTATTTTAAGATATAACGGTTGGCTGGTATTTTCTACTTGCCTAGGGAACATATGTTTGATATAATGAGAAAAAAGCGAACATATATTCTTATTTTTTATCCTGGAGTGATGAATGTGGAATTATGTGCGAACATGGATCTCCCTCCTCTTAGCAGCCGTTTTCATAGTGAAGCGGGCTGCATTGAAATATTAATCGCGAAGAAGTGGCCGAACGGCTTCGTCTGTCCGCGCTGCGCCTATACCAAGTGTACACGCCTGTCCTCCCGTCGCCTTCCTTTATTCGAATGCGGAAGATGCGCCTATCAAGCATCGCCTTTGGTGGGCACCATTTTTGAAAGAACCCATCTGCCCCTGTTGAAATGGTTTCAAGCCCTGGAGTTGTTCTTGCTTCCCGACGGCATCTCGGCATTGCGGCTGAGTCAGGTGATCCAGGTCACCTATAAGACCGCATGGTTGATGCTGCACAAAATACGCCATACCCTTGGGGAATTCGACGCCAGGGAGCTTTTGAGCGGGGACGTGAGGGTGAACAGCGATCAGTACGTGGCGGATCCTTTACGACCTCACCCTTATACCACAGCAGTCGTAGCCGGATGCACGATAACGGAGTCAGGCGTGCCGGAGCGGGTAAAGATTCATGTGATTTCGCAAAAGAGAGGAGACGGAATACGGGCAAGCCGGCTCGAACTCGACACTTTTATAAAAAGGCATGTAGATGTCCATAGCTCGACCCTGCAGCCATTCCCTCTGACTTTTCGGCTGTATTTGCCCTTGCGGAGAGAAGTGAGAGCGGCGTGGAAATCTCTAAAGAGTACGTATGTCGCCTTGGGCCTTAAGCATTTGCAGGCGTATTTGAATGAGTACACCGTACGCCGCCACCTACGCATGTCTGGTTCCGAAGAGACGATGCGAGAGGAATTGCTACATCGGTGTATGGCCATTCCGGCGATCCCTTACCACCAACTGATCGCACGCCACCAGAACCCGCCCCTTGCAACTGCGGCATAATCGATAGTGCTGTAATTCTCCTTCTTTTTCTTTTTCTAAAGCATTCAGTTCTCTTGACTCATCTGAGATTTCTTCTTCTTCACTACCTGATGTAAAGGGATAATCGTCAAAAGAGGCTGATAGCCTATGTTGTCATCCGCCTCAAAA
>NZ_JAKSXN010000094.1 GCF_022427145.1 Paenibacillus timonensis | reverse complement strand
TGTCTCGCCGATATTCCCATACCTTTGTTCGGTTAGCACCGGATCGTTGTAAACGGCAATTTTCGAATCGATGAGATCCAGATTCTTTTGCAAAGCTTCCATCTGCTGAAGGACCTGCAAACGATGATCCGCCAGCATGGCTTTCCGTTCCTCCAGCGTTTCCATCCCTTTCGCACACCAATCCGCGTATTGTTTGATTTCTTTGATGGGCATTCCCGTATCCTTCAGGCAGCAGATCATGGTCAACCACTCGAGATCCTTCTCGGTAAATATCCGGGTGCCGGAGGGTTCCCGACCGATAAAAGGCAGAAGTCCTTCTTTATCATAGTAACGCAGGGTATGCGCAGTAAGGCCAAACTTTGTCGCCACTTCGTGAATGGAATATTTCATATTCTCCCCCTTGACTTAGAGTTAACTCGAAGCAATATATCACTATAGTCCACAGCGACTCATAGATCAAGTGGCGACTTATTATTTAAAGGAGAAGTGATCGAAAGATGAATTCCATGAAGAAAATTGCGCTCGTTACCGGCGGCAGCCGCGGTCTTGGCAGAAATAGCGCGCTTGCACTCGCAGGCAAAGGAATCGATGTGATCATTACGTACCATACCCGGAAGGACGAGGCGGAGAAGGTCGTTCAGGAAATCGAAGCCCTTGGGCAAAAGGGGGCGATGCTCCAGTTGGATACCGGGAAAGTCTCCACGTTTGATGCTTTCGTTTCGCAACTGACGGACGTGCTGACCGAAGGATGGAACCGCGATACTTTCGATATCCTGGTGAATAATGCGGGATTCGGGATCCATGTTCCGATTGCGGAAACGACGGAGGAACAGTTCGATAGCCTGATGAATGTACAATTTAAAGGGGTCTTCTTCCTCTCCCAGAAACTGTATCCCCATATTGCCGACAATGGCCGTGTCGTTAATCTTTCTACGGGACTGACCCGTTTCGTCATTGAAGGGTTCGGGGCGTATTCCGCAATGAAAGGCGCCATCGAGGTGTTGACAAAATATATGGCGAAAGAATGGGGCAGACGCGGAATTCGCGTGAACGCGGTCGCCCCCGGGGCGATTGCAACGGATTTTGGCGGAGGCTCTGTACGGGATAATCAGCAGATGAGAGGTTTCATCGCCAATAATATTGCTTTAGGCAGAGTTGGCGAGGCTGACGATATTGGAGGGGTTGTCGCTTCCCTGTGCACGGAGGAGTTCGGTTGGGTTAACGGGACACGCCTCGAGGTATCGGGCGGTCAGATGCTCTAAACGATTGAACAGGTTTGCGCTCCAAAAAGAGGATTAGTATAATGTTCATAATCTATCAACGTGAGCCGACAATACTATTCTCTTGAAAGGGCAGGTGCATGCCATGACATTTAGCGAATACCGCTATGAACGCCCGGATGTCCAAGTTTTCCAACAGCGATTCAAGGAGCTTCTTGACGCGTTTGCGGGCGCGGATACTTATGAAGAGCAGGACCGGATCATGAGGGAGATCAATCAGCTGCGGAGCGGCTTCGAAACGATGCAGGAGATTGCCAGCACCCGGCATACGATCGACACCAACGACGAGTTCTATCAGGCGGAGCAGGACTTCTATGATGAGCACGGGCCGATTGTCCAAGAATTCATTACGGATTATTACCGTGCGCTGATCGGCTCGAAGTTTCGCGCCGAGTTGGAGCAAAAATGGGGGCGTCAGCTGTTCCGGCTCGCCGAGTTGTCGTTGAAGACGTTCAGCCCGGAAGTGATCGAGGATCTGCAGCAGGAGAACAAACTGACGACCGAATACGCCAAGCTGATCGCATCCGCGAAAGTTCCGTTCGAAGGCGAAGAACGCAATTTGTCCCAATTGATTCCGTTCCAGCAATCGATGGATCGAGAGGTTCGGAAACGCGCGTCTGAAGCCGCGTACGGCTTTTTGGCCGAACATGAGGATGACCTTGATCGAATTTATGACGAGCTGGTCCAAGTCAGAACGAAGATCGCGAAACAGCTCGGATTCAGCAACTTTGTGGAGCTCGGTTATGCCCGGTTGTCGCGGACGGATTACGATGCCGAAAGGGTAGCGAACTTCCGAAAACAAGTGCTGGAGCACATTGTACCGGTGGCCACGAAGCTGAAGGAACGGCAAAAGAACCGGATCGGCGTGGACCAGCTGTTATATTACGATGAGAGCTTTGCCTTTAAGTCAGGAAATGCGATCCCGAAGGGCGATCCCGAGTGGATCGTGAAGAACGGGGCGAAGATGTACGGGGAGCTGTCCCGGGAGACGGATGAATTTTTTGCCTTTATGACGAAAAATGAACTGATGGATCTCGTCGCCAAACCAGGTAAGCGGAGCGGAGGATATTGTACCTTTATCAGCGATTACAAGGCACCGTTTATTTTCTCGAATTTTAACGGCACGTCGGGCGACATCGATGTGCTGACGCACGAAGCCGGGCATGCTTTTCAGATGTATGAGAGCAGGGAGTTTGAGGTGCCGGAGTACCAATTCCCGACGCTGGAAGCGTGCGAAATTCATTCCATGAGCATGGAGTTCTTCACCTGGCCTTGGATGGATTTGTTCTTTGAAGAACAAGCCGATAAATACCGGTTTGATCATTTAGCCAGTGCAATCATCTTTATTCCCTACGGCGTGGCGGTGGATGAGTTCCAGCATTACGTCTATGAGCATCCGGAAGCGACTCCGGCGGAGCGCAAACAAGCTTGGCGGGAGATCGAACGCAAATATGTGCCTTACCGGAACTATGCGGATAACGCTTATTTGGAACGGGGCGGGTACTGGCACAGGCAGGCTCATATCTACAATTCGCCGTTTTACTATATCGATTATACCCTGGCGCAGATTTGCGCGTTTCAGTTCTGGAAGAAGATGCACGAGGACCGCGAAGCGGCTTGGGCGGATTACTTGCATTTATGCCGGCAGGGGGGCAGTCGTTCCTTCACGGAGCTGGTCAAAACGGCCGGCTTGACTTCACCGTTCGAGGACGGTTGCGTCACTTCGATAATCGGAAGCATTGAAGCCTGGCTTGACGGTGTGAATGACCAAGACCTATAAATAAAGATCTGTTAAAGACGCTTGCAAATTACATTTGCAGGCGTTTTTTTTCACGGGATATCGTCGTTGGCTTACTGGAATTACCGCGGAACATGAAATAATACAGGAGCGAAGCGGCCGTATATAAACAACCGGTCATGCTAAAGGTAATGGCGTAACCCCAATAGGTTCCGTAGGCGGTAACCAAATGCGATTGAACGGGTCCCATCGTGGCCCAGCCCAGCATGAACGCCGTTTGGGTCAGCGAATTTGCGATCCCTCGCCGCTTATCCGCGACGCGGTCGATCATGATGGCGGATTGGATCGGATTGGCCGCATTCATCAGCGCTTGCCGGAACAGGAAGCTTACAGCCGCAATGGCGAATCCATTCGTGAAGCCGGTAAGCAGCAGGAACGGCAGGGACAACATTTGAAAGCAAACGACCGCTTTGACTTGACCCACCCGGTTCGCCAAGGAAGGGCCAATCAGCATGGAGAAAATCGTCATCACCTGACCTAGCGAGATTAGCAGACTCATGAGGGACAGCGATATGGAGAAGCGATTGGTGAAATAGAGGTTGAGATAAGGCACGACGAGTCCCGAGCCCAAGCCGATCAATAGCTGGGCGGCAACGAAACGGGCAATCATCCGTGTTTCGGCGGCGGGAGACGATTCCGGCTCCTTTGAGGTGTGCTTCTCTGCCTCCGTTTTTACCTGTGTTCCGGGTTCTTTGCGGGTCTCACGGACGAACAGCATCGGAATGAAAGCGGCTAAGGTTGCGGCTCCTCCGATGACCAACACGGTTCTTAAGCTAAGCAAATTCGCGAAACCAAGAGACTTGAGGGCATCGGCGAACACGCCGCCGCCTAAACTGCCGATCACTTGAGAAGCAAGGCCAAGGGAGGAGAAGTAGCTGAACATCTTGAGTCGGTTGGCGGTAGTCACATTTTCAGCCAGGAACGGAATCGAGAGGACTTGAAAAAAAGAAGCAAACAAACCGGTAAACACGGCGAACCCGAGCAAAGCGCCTTCACCCGATGAGAAGGAGCGGAGAATGAAAGCGACGCCGCTTAGCAAAGCGCCTAAGACGAGGATTTTTTTGCGGCTGGTCCGGTCCCCCCAAATTCCGATCGGCACGAACATCAATGCCGTAGCAAAGGACTGAATGCTGACGACGCGTCCGTTCATGGCGTCATCGTAACCCAGTCCTTGAATGTATAAATTATATAGCACCCCAAACATGCCGGTGCCAATTTGATAGAGGATATTCGCCAAGAAGAAGAGCTTGATATTTCTGGACCATCCTTGTATTTCCCGCGTTAATGCTCGTAAATAACCCACTTGGTTCATCCTCCGCTTGCTTGTTGTCGGCTAAAATACAATTCTAGCACTTAACGGCGAGGGAAGGAAGATGCAGGGGATAAGAAAAAGAGACCTATTCGGTCTCCTTTTTCGAAGCTTTAGCCGGACGTTTTGCGTTCTGTTTGATCCGCTGATCAATTCCAGCTTCGCCTTGAATTTCGGCCGCCGCCTCCATCTGATGGTTTAATTGCTTTTCAATTTGGCCAATGCCGTGGGCACCTTGGTGATTTCTACTGGATGCCATCGCTCCGGTTGTACCTCCTATGTTGTATGTGGTGTGTTGTGAAATAGGTGTCGGGTTTCAAACCTTACAATACGTCAGAACGGGAGCAAATATGCACCGAAAAAATTCGACGGTGTTATTTTTTCGTCTGGTAGGGGCGGAGTAAGTTCATGTACGGGAATATCAAAAAAAGGAACCCATGAACGCTCCGGGTTCCTTTACTTATTGCATAGCAAAAGAGACGATGTTATAATCAAAAGACGACCGTCAATATAAATGATGATGGAATTATCCATCTTACATTTTAATCTTACCATGCAGTTGAGCTCTTGTCAAACGTTTTTTTCAAAATGAATCGGAGGAGAGATGTTCGTGAAATCTTTGGTTATTGAGTTACGGAAGTTGGATCAAGCACAGCTATCCCGTGTTGGCGGAAAAGGGCTGAATCTGGCCAAATTATCAACCATCGATGGAATCCATGTCCCTGAAGGCTTCATCGTCACAACCACAGCCTTTCAACAAGCCGTCGAACATAATGAAACCTACCGCAGATTGCGAAATCAGCTGATGCAACTTCAAACCGGGGATCTTGAACAAATCGGGGATATCTGCCGTCAGATTCGTCAGATCCTGATGGAAGTCGCGGTTCCTCCAGAAGTGGCGGAAGCGGTGTCTCGCCATCTCTCCCGGTTTGACGAAACACAGGCTTATGCCGTACGTTCCAGCGCAACGGCCGAAGATTTGCCGCAAGCTTCCTTTGCCGGTCAACAAGACAGTTATTTGAATGTCATCGGCTATGAGTCCATCCTGGAACATCTCCGCCAATGTTGGGCTTCTCTTTACACAGATCGTGCGGTGATTTACCGGATGCGAAATGGATTTAATCACGGTCAAATTACCATATCCGTAATCATTCAAAAGATGGTGTTTCCGCAAGCCTCCGGGATTTTATTTACGGCGGATCCGGTTGATTCCAACCGTAAGGTACTTTCGATTGACGCCGGCTTTGGACTTGGAGAGGCCTTGGTTTCCGGCCTCGTGTCTGCGGATGGTTACAAGGTGAAGGAAGGGAAAATCGTCGAGAAGCGGATCGCCGCAAAAACCTTGGCGATTTATGGACGGACGGAAGGCGGTACAGAGACGAAGTCCATCGATCCCGGTCAGCAAAAGGCCCAGGTTCTCACGGATGAGCAGATCTTACGCCTCGATCGGATCGGCAGACGGATCGAAGCTTTCTTTGGCCAGCCTCAAGACATCGAATGGTGTTTGGCGGAGGATACGTTTTACATCGTCCAAAGCCGACCGATCACAACGTTATACCCGATCCCTAAAGAAACGGATCAGGGGAATCACGTCTATGTGTCTGTCGGACATCAGCAAATGATGACCGATCCCATCAAGCCGCTGGGACTGTCATTTTACTTATTAACAACTCCGGCGCCGATGCGAACCGCTGGCGGTAGGTTGTTTGTCGATGTTATGCCTATGCTTGCTTCTCCGGATAGCAGGCAAATGATTATCGACACCATGGGACACTCCGAACCGCTGATTAAGGATGCGTTGATCACCGTCGTTGAACGGGGCGACTTCATTCCTTCGATGCCTCATGATCCGAATGGGTCGAACGCCGGCAAAAGAACAGGGCCCCTGCCGAGTGCCAATGACGGGTTGGGGATCGACAACGATCCAAACCTCGTATCAGATTTGATCAAACGGAGTCAAGCCTCGATCGAAGCGTTAAAGCATAACATCCGCGAGAAGTCAGGAACGGAACTGATGGAGTTTATTCAGGAAGACATCGTGGAATTAAAGAAAATTTTATTTGACCCGCAAAGTACGGCCGTGATTATGGCTGGTATGAATGCTTCGAAATGGATCAACGAAAAAATGAATGAGTGGCTAGGCGAAAAAAACGCAGCAGATTCGATTTCTCAGTCCGTACCGGGTAATATTACTTCGGAAATGGGCTTGGCGCTCATGGATGTCGCCGACGTGATCCGACCCTATCCGGAGATCATCGCCTATTTGGAGCAAGCGGAAGACGACGATCGCTTCTTGGATGAACTCTCGAAGTTCGAGGGGGGAGCGGAAGTACGTGACGCTATCGACGATTTTCTCGGTAAATACGGCATGCGCTGCCCTGGGGAAATCGATATCACGCGAACGCGTTGGGTTGAAAGCCCGATCATGCTGGTGCCGGTGATTCTGAGCAACATCAGGCTTTTCGAACCGAATGCCAGCCGGTGGAAATTCGAGCAGGGACGACAGGTCGCTCTGCACAAAGAGCAAGAGTTATTAGAACGTCTGAGTCGATTGCCGGATGGTGAACAGAAAGCCAAAGAAACCAAACGAATGATCGACCGCATCCGGAATTTCTCGGGTTTTCGGGAGTATCCCAAATACGGCATGATTCATCGGTATTTCATCTATAAACAGGCTTTGTTGAAGGAAAGCGAACGACTTGCGCTAGCAGGGGTCATTTCCGACAAGGAAGACATCTACTACCTCACGTTCGAAGAACTCCGCGAGACCATAAGGACGAATCGATTGGATGGACAGATCATCTCCGAACGGAAAGAAGAATACAAGCTATACGAAAAACTCATTCCCCCACGCGTGATGACGTCGGATGGCGAAATCATCCGGGGCAAGTATCAACGAGAGCATCTCCCCGTCGACGCAATCGTTGGCCTGCCGGTTTCTTCAGGCGTGGTCGAGGGACGCGCACGCGTCATCATGAAAATGGAGGACGCCGTGCTGGAAGAAGGGGATATTCTAGTCACCTCATTTACCGATCCCAGCTGGACGCCTTTGTTTGTATCTCTTCGAGGATTAGTCACCGAAGTAGGCGGCCTGATGACCCATGGATCCGTGATCGCGCGCGAATATGGCCTGCCTGCCGTCGTCGGCGCAGAAAATGCGACCCAACGGATAAAAGACGGGCAGCGCATTCGCGTGAATGGCACGGAGGGGTATATCGAGTTGATCTAAGCACCCGTTTGGAGTAAGAAAAGCCCATCCTGGAGTCATATCCAGGATGGGCTTTAAATAATACTATAATTCTGTAAATGAGGGCAAAAATGACATTACCAAATTTTATTGCATGATCATGTTAATTTTGTTTCCATATTTTCTACATAATTCGTCATTTATTTTCGGGTTTGAAGTAATGTTCATTGACTATGCGATAGAGATAGGCATAATCTGGAAGCAGTTTTTAAACCATTTTGTGGGAGGTAGTTTTATGAAAAGAAAAATGAAGGTCTCTTTCGCTCTATTGCTCCCAGTCCTCATGTTGGTATTTGCCTCATTTCCTGCATTCGCCTCAGAAGTTCCTGCGGACAAGTATGCTTATTCTTTGTCCGGAGAAGTAGGGACGCAGTCGACCCGAATTGAACTTGAAGAGTTTGACGACAACCAGGATTTCAGGGATATTCTTGCGGAGAAAAATGATAAAATCGTTCTCGTCAAGGATGGAGCTGAAATCAAGTTTACACCTAAGGAGAAAATGCCTGCCGCTGTAAGCTATTATACGGTGGATGGAGCTTATGGCGGCGCCCTGTTCTGGACGATTGACGGTTCAGAGGAAGCCGTGAATGAGATTGGTGCCAATCAAACCGCAACTACCACACTACATAAAAATTATGGCGGCTTTACGGGTGGTCTCTATTTTGTTTTTGAATTCGGCAATGGGGACCAAAGCACCAAAATCATTTACATGGTTTCCGATGGAGCGACACCCGAAACGACGAAAACGGAACAACCGGGCTCCACTTCTTCTTCCGAAACCAATTCCGGATCGAATAAGCCAATAGAGAAGCCTGACACTAAGCCAATGCAAACGGTGACTGTAACCGCAACGGCTTCCGTTTCTAAGGTTAAAGTTGACGGAAAACAGATTCCATTTGAAGCTTACAACATTAACAACAACACGTATTTTAAACTGCGTGATATTGCGATGGCTGTGAACGGAACCGACAAGACCTTTGAAGTCGGCTGGAACAGCGAGCATAATGCCATCAACCTGATTTCTGGCGAAGCGTATACGGCTCAAGGTGGGGAGCTTGCGGTATCTGCTCATCCGCAAGCAAAGAAAGCGACCTTATCTTCCTCGAAAGTTTTCCTTGACGATGAGGAAGTCAATCTTACCGCATACACCATTGGAGGAAATAACTACTTTAAGCTTCGCGATATTGCTGAAGCGCTTGGCATATCAATCACTTTTGACTCCAAAACCAATACGATCGGCATCGTTACTAACGAATAATTAGGAGAGATATCTTCGACTATCAAAAGAGGACCTGAACTGACTTCAGGTTCTTTTTTTTGCCCGTAAATCCCAGTACACCGTAATATTGCAAAATGCTAAATCGCCTCATCCGATAATCTGCGCAAGCGGTAAGCGTTTCTGGCGAATTCGCTTAATTCCTCGAGAATGGTGTAATTCGCCCAAGCGCCTGCAACCGCCCCGATCCCGGGCAACATCTGAAGCATTTTTCGAAAGTCGATGGCATCGCGATATTCGATCTGAAACGTCTCCCAGTCCAGCGTGTTGGAATATTCGGTTTCGTAGGCCCATTGTTCCTTGTCTATGTGCCAATGCTTAATGGAATGGAGCAACTTCGCTCGGTTTTCCGGTCCCGAAAACGTCATTTGAAACACCTTGAGAATGAACACGCGTTCGGAAAACTCCTTCGTGTCACAACCGTAAACATGGGCCAATTCGAACAAGAACTTCATCTTGATCGCGATGAGTGCAGGGAAATCCACCACGTTTAGCACAAGGCCGCCAGCTCCGGTACCCGCGCCTTCGGCAACGGCGATTTTTTGGTACAGACCAAACAGTTCTTTCGCTTCTTTGTCCGCGGACTCCAGATCTAACGTGCGCTGCACCGGACGGCTTGGCGTGTATTCCGCACCGAACAGTGCCGTACGGACGATGGAGCGAATGGTGGCCGTGATGATTTGATGCATTTTCGGCGGAATCAAGTGGTTCACTCGCTGGCTAATCGATTTCGATGTTTTTTCCAACCATCCTGGCGGCTTAAACATGCTGCGCTCCCATTCGGCAATTTCTTTGCGCACTTGCTGTTCGTAACTCATGATTTCACTCCCTTCGAGAAGCAACAGTTATGCCTATTGTAACGAAGATCACATTGAATCGGTATGGACCGGAGCCGGTCTTGGAGCCTCGACTAAAGTCCGGCCATGTCTACATCATGCTAGTCGCTGACTTGAAAATCAAGGTTCTCCTTCATGGGATGAACTATAATGAGGAGGTATTTGATGGCGAAATCCATGACAGACAGGAGTGCAGGAGATGCTGTTTTCCAATCCACGCGAACCGGCGAGCAGGGTCCCGGCATTTATTAATGCCGGACATATGGAGACGATCGCCAGAAGCAAGAGTCCATACGGTCCATATGAATCCTGTCCGCATAATTTCGATGCGACGAATGGATTCCAAGTCCAGCATCGCGTCCTGAAGGAACTTGGGTGTCCGGAAATCAGAACGATTTCTGATTTTGAGAATGTCCTCAGATAGTATGCCGCGAAACATCCGACGACGGACGGTCAACCCACGATTCCGCCGATGGCTGGAAAATGCTGATTACGGTCACCAACCAGCCAAAAATACCATGGGCGGGATGAATGATGGCGAATATCACGTCGATCCCGAAATGTATGAAGCGAGGCTTCACTATAAAAGACCGATCGAAAGGGAATATTTCCGCTGGTTGAAGAAGTTGTACAGTGAGGGATTGCTCGATAAGGATTCTTTAGTCCAAAAAGAAGATCAATATAAAGTGAAAATCGCCAGCGGCCGCGTACTGGGGGCGGCTTCGGATGAAGGCCAGGTGCTGCGGAACTTGGGGATTAAAGGAAAGGAAAGCATTACCAAGTGGAAAACGGCACACGCGTCATCCCTGCCGATATTCTGGATAAGAAAGTGAATGACGCCAGCTCTTTTTCGAAAGGAACGAGGATTAATCTCTATTACCAGGTGATTTTTCAGAAAACACAGGACATGGTTCAGAAGCGGATTCCGGAAGCGATTTTAAACAAACCGGATCAGTTTGCCTCCGTCGATGAATTCTTCGCCGAATAGGACCGCGCCGGAGCCGAGAAAATGGAGCAGGAATATACCGCGCTGGTTAAAGCGAGAGTAACGCTTCTTACAGGAAAAGAAGTTAAGAAATCACTTGTGGGGATATCGTAGTCGTCATTCGACACGGTATCCCTCTTTTGACTAGGAGTCGGTAATGTCGTATCGGGCACGACCGGTCTCAACCGTCATCGTTTGCCCGTCGATCCGGGCCAACTTCATTTCATCCACCGGAATGAGAAACGTATCCTGAGGAAGGGGAAGCTCCATACCATTAGGCTGGATCACCCGGCCTTTACCCCGTAGAAACAAAACAGGTCCGCCAGTATAATCATCTAGCGCATGGCTATGATCATCATGGATGCCTTTCTGTTCCAGTTTTAATCTGACCTCGTCGGCATCGCCTTGCTCCTCTTTGCGGATATGCAAATGACCGCCGATGTGCGCATCGAGCCAGTCCATCACGGGCTGCAGTCGCTCATTCATTGGCCTCGGCTTCCTTTCGCTTGCTCTGTGCGTTCGGCGATCCGGTGCTGCAGGAACCCTGAAATCCGTCATTCATTTTCAGCTCGTCAAGGTGTTCACGCATAGGTTCATCTCCAAGCAAATCAGCCGTGAGCTTCACCACAGGCGGGTTAAATTCGACGTGCCCACGTTTGGCAGCGTTGCTCATCTTTCAGCACTCCCTTCCGGTATATAGAAAGACATGAAACCGAAAGTAGTATTACCGCCAGTTTGGCGGCTTATCCTTTCTCTAATCCTGGAGATGGAAGGATTTACTCCTTTTTATGAAACTTGCGAGAGTGATATATTAATTGTCCGGCCCACGGAAGTCGTCGCAAGATGATGCCATGGAAGGGGCGGGGCGAGGCGTAAACGTGCCAAACAAGAAGATTGGATTGGAAAAACTTACGCCTTGAAGTGAGCTTTCCGAGTATGCTATATTAGATTTCCTGCCGGTTACACGGTAGGCGGTCAGCGAAATGGCAGGATTTACTTCTTGCAACGAAGCTTACTGAAATGATATAGTATTCTTCCGGCGCTTGAATGGCCGGCAGCAAACGAAGTTGATCTTTGAAAACTGAACAACGAGTGAGTAATAAACTGAGTTTTAAATCTCGTCAGATTCAAAATGAGCTATCAGCTTATTCAATAAGTATCAACTTTATTGGAGAGTTTGATCCTGGCTCAGGACGAACGCTGGCGGCGTGCCTAATACATGCAAGTCGAGCGGACTAATAGGTTCTTCGGAACCTGTTGG
>NZ_JAKSXN010000093.1 GCF_022427145.1 Paenibacillus timonensis | reverse complement strand
AAATAAAAAAAGACCCGGTTCCCCGAGTCTCTTCCTATCTCTTGATGCTTCGCAATTGGTTTCCTATTCTCGCCAATTAAGCTTCCGTTTTATTCAAAAACGGCGCCGTCTTCTTGTAAGTTTCGCCCCATTCCTTCATTTTCAGAAGAATAGGAACCAGGGTCTTGCCAAATTCCGTTAAGGAGTATTCCACCTTCGGCGGCACCTGATGGTACACCTCGCGATGCACGATGCCGTCTTCCTCCAGCTCGCGCAGCTGCAGGGTCAGCATCCGTTGGGTGATCGTCGGGCAGATCCGCCGGAATTCGTTGAATCGGATCGGTCCATGAATCAAATGATACAACAGGACCCCTTTCCATTTACCGCCGATAACGTCCAAGGTAAACTCGACAGGGCAACCTTCGTCGTTGGGGCATACCCCGTAGCCGCTTTTGCGATCGCGCATTTTGAAATCCCTCCAAGGGGTAGGATCCAAAAAGATTCCTACACGCATTGTTGTATATACAAACAATTATATGCCGGTCCGACTCGATGCACAAGCCGCAAATCGGAAGATTGGCGTGTGCAAAGCGAAAAGGCTTCCGACGATTGGCTCCTATATAAAGAAGAAAAAACCACGCCTCCGGCATGGTTCCTTCCGAATTTCTTTTTAATTAAGCCAAGGTTAGGGTTAGGCCCAAGATGGCTGGATTTTCAATACCGGGATTTCTTCTTTGACGGCTGCCGGAACCTTCTCGGTTTCCGGAGCGCTCTCTTCGACCGAGATGCGCCAAATGTCAGCACCCAGACCGGATAGTTTCTCAGCCAGATCCACGTACCCCCGGTCGATATGGTGCGTGCCGCTGACTTCCGTCGACCCATCCGCTACCAAACCGGCCAGGATCAGTGCAGCTCCGGCACGAAGGTCGGTGGCGCAAACTTTTGCCCCGCTGAGCTTGCTGCCCCCGGAGACGATCGCGCTGCGTCCTTCCACCTTAATGTCGGCACTCATTAAACGGAACTGATCCACGTGCATGAAGCGGTTTTCGAAGACCGTCTCGGTAATGACGCTTGCCCCTTCGGACACCAACAGCAACGCCATCATTTGCGACTGCATATCGGTCGGGAAGCCCGGGTAAGGCAACGTCTTCACGTCAACGGCTTTCAGCGGCTTGTCGGCGATGACGCGCACTCCGTTCTCTTGCGCTTCTACCGTTACGCCCATTTCTTCAAGCTTGGAAATGACCGGCCCCAGGTGATCGGCAATGGCACCCTCGACAAATACGTTCCCGCCGGTGATCGCCGCAGCGACCATAAACGTGCCGGCTTCGATCCGATCCGGAATCACCGTATGTTCGCATCCGTGCAAGCGCTCGACGCCTTCGATCCGGATCATGCCGGTGCCCGCCCCGCGGACGACAGCGCCCATGCTGTTCAGGTAATTGGCCAAATCGACGATTTCCGGTTCCTTGGCCGCATTTTCAATAATGGTGGTGCCTTCCGCCAAAGTCGCTGCCATCATGATGTTCTCCGTCGCGCCCACGCTGGCAACGTCCAAATAAATCTTTGCGCCGCGGAGGCGGCCGTTCGATTTGGCTTCGATAAATCCGTGACCGAGGGTGATTTCCGCGCCCATCGCTTCGAAGCCTTTCAAATGCTGGTCAATCGGTCTCGTTCCGATCGCGCAGCCGCCCGGCAGGGAAATCCGGGTGAAACCCATCCGTGTCAATAACGGACCCATGACAAGAAAAGACGCCCGCATCTTTCGCACCCACTCATAAGGCGCTTCGCATGAAGCGATATGCCGCGCATCGACCGTAATGACTTCCCGGTCGTAGCTCACGGCCGCTCCCAGCGACTCCAACACTTTATTAATGGTCATTACATCGTCAAGAGGCGGCGCATCGCGAATGATGCTGACCCCTTCTTCACCCAATAAAGACGCTGCAATGATCGGTAGCACTGAATTTTTAGCACCGCTGACTTTTACGTTCCCGGCCAAAACATTGCCACCGCGGACGATAAATTTGCTCATCATGGTTCCCTCCGCGCGTTCATTTTCACTTTTTTCCCGATTTGGAAAAAGATTAACCTGTTCATTCCCTAAATTTCATCATATCACCGGTCATTTAAGGCACACAAGGCTCTAATCCTGTCGAAAAAGCGTGTTTTGGCGCAGAAATCGCCTCTTGCCCCGTCTATGGACATGCTCTCGAGTCGTAGTCCTTACTCACCATTGTTGACACAATGAAATGATGTTATTCGACAATTTACTTCCTGATCTGTTTACAATCTAACCCCACAACATCCCATTCAATCTCATCAAAACATGTACTTCAACATTTGGGTGTAACCCCAATATTCCATGACAAAAGCGGCTACAAAGCGGCCCAACACCACCGCCAGCAGCAGCTGCAGCAGCTTGCCCTGCGGTCCCTTGGGGTGGCGGATGAACAAGTCCAGCTTCAAGTTTTGCAACGCCCACCAGGACAGCGCAATGCATGCCAAGGAGACGAGGATGGCCGTCAAGCCGCCCACCCCGACCGAAGCCGCTACCTGGTCGACCGGATTCATGACTATATCCCCCATCACATTTATATTTATGCAGCAAGTACCTAAACGGTTAATCCTCACTTTTTCACGCATGAACCAAGCTTCACAACATGTAATATATATCGGTTATGGACTTGTAAAAATATAGACCTTATATATCATACTTGCCATCGCGTCAATAATCCAGCTTTTCTTTGCCTTGCAAGGGTTTCCAAATTCAACTATTACCTAAATGTCAGTATCACGTCATTCTGAATGAAAAACAGGCACCCCAAGAGGTGCCCGTTATCCATTGTTTTATTGCTTATTGCGGTCGCTGGATACGTTGATCCGGGTAACCGCTCTTTGCAACGCCAGCTCTGCGCGGCGATGATCGATGCGGTCCTGGTTGCTGCGAGCCGCCAGCCGGCGCTCCGCACGCTCACGAGCCGCAATGGCCCGCTCCAGGTCGATCTCTTCCGGCAGCTCTGCACTCTCGGCAAGTACGATCACTTTATCGCCCTGCACTTCGATAAAACCGCCGTGTACCGCGATCGTCGTCGTTTCCTTGCCGGTCTTCGCAACTACCGGAGCAACTTGCAGCGGTGTGACGAGCGGAACATGGCCCCGCATGACGCCAAACTCCCCTTCAAGTCCGCGGACCGTCAGGCTGTCTACCTCTTTCGAGTACACCACATGCTCCGGCGTAACGATTTCCAATAAAAAGCTGCTCAAGTTTATCCCTCCTGTTCGTGGGACAGTTCATTTCTGAAGCATCCGGATTCGGCTTGGAATTACAGCGTTTTTGCCTTCTCGACGGCCTCTTCGATCGTTCCTACGAACAGGAACGCCGCTTCCGGAAGGTCGTCGTGTTTGCCGTCCAGAATTTCCTTGAAGCTGCGTACCGTTTCGGCGATCGGCACGTATTTGCCCGGAATCCCCGTGAACTGCTCCGCCACGTTAAACGGCTGCGACAGGAAACGTTCGATTTTACGAGCACGGGCTACCAGCGTTTTATCGTCGTCGGACAACTCATCCATACCGAGGATGGCGATGATATCCTGCAATTCTTTATAACGAGCCAAGATTTGTTTTACGCCTTGGGCTACGGCATAGTGCTCTTCGCCCACGATTTCCGGCGTCAAAATCCGCGAGCTGGATGCCAGCGGGTCCACGGCCGGGAAAATCCCTTTTTCGGAGATTTTCCGCTCCAGGTTGGTCGTTGCGTCAAGGTGCGCAAACGTCGTCGCCGGAGCCGGGTCCGTATAGTCATCCGCAGGCACGTAAATGGCTTGGATGGACGTTACGGAACCTTTTTTGGTCGAAGTGATCCGTTCTTGCAGCTGACCCATTTCGGTCGCCAACGTTGGCTGGTAACCTACCGCGGAAGGCATCCGTCCGAGCAAAGCGGAAACCTCGGAACCGGCTTGCGTAAACCGGAAAATGTTGTCGATGAAGAGCAATACGTCGCGGCCTTCTTGGTCGCGGAAGTATTCAGCCATCGTGAGGCCCGTCAAGGCTACGCGCAAGCGTGCGCCCGGCGGCTCGTTCATTTGTCCGAATACCATCGCGGTTTTCTCGATAACACCGGATTCCGTCATTTCCATGTAAAGGTCGTTCCCTTCACGGGTACGTTCCCCTACGCCGGCAAATACGGAAATCCCGCCGTGCTCGTGCGCGATGTTACGGATCAATTCCTGGATCGTTACGGTCTTGCCTACGCCGGCGCCGCCGAACAGGCCGATTTTACCGCCTTTAGCGTAAGGAGCCAGCAGGTCGATGACCTTGATCCCCGTTTCCAGCATTTCCGCTTGCGTCGACAATTCTTCGAACTTCGGCGGTTCGCGGTGGATCGGATACTTCAGTTCCGTGTTAGCAGCGCCTTTCTTGTCGATCGGTTCGCCAAGCACGTTAAACACGCGGCTGAGCGTTGCTTCCCCGACCGGAACCGAAATCGGCGCTCCCAAATCGATCGCTTCCGTACCGCGCACAAGGCCGTCCGTCGAGGCCATGGCGATACAACGAACGAGGTTGTCGCCCAGATGATTGGAAGCTTCCAGAACCAGCTCAGACTGGCCGTCTTGCTTCTCAATTTTAATAGCGTTGAAGATTTCCGGCAGTTGACCGCGCCCAAATTCGATGTCAACAACCGGACCCATTACGCTGACAACGCGTCCTTTGTTCATCTTCGTTTCCCTCCTAATATTGCTGCCCGGAACGATCAGCCTTGTGCGTTTGCTCCGGCAACGATCTCCGTAATTTCTTGCGTAATCGCCGCTTGACGAGCGCGGTTGTACGTCAGGGTAAGTTCATTGATCATTTTCGTCGCGTTTTTGGTCGCGCTGCCCATTGCGGTCATTTTCGCGCCCAGCTCGCTCGCTTTACCGTCAAGAAGCGCTCCAAAGATCAACGTTTCGGCATATTTCGGAAGCAAGACTTCCAATACGCCCTCCGGTGAAGGTTCATACTCATAGCTGCTGGCCGGACCCTCGCTCTCCACGGAATCAAATGGAAGCAGGCGTTCCACGGTTGGCAGTTGGGTAATCGCATTGACGAACCGGTTATAGCAAACGTAGATTTCGTCGAATTGTTCGGTTTCAAAGCCTTGTACCGCTGCATAGGTCAAGGATTTGATATCCGCGAATCTCGGCGTGTCCGAAAGCTCGGTCACTTCGTGGACCACCGGATAATTGCGGCGTTTCAAATAGTCTCTCCCTTTGCGGCCGATCACGAAAAGTTCGTATTCCGAAGAAGAAGCGTGGCGGGTACGGACCAGATCCGTCACTTTCCGCAAAATATTCGCGTTATATCCGCCGACCAAACCGCCGTCGGACGTAATCACGATATAAGCGGTCCGCTTCACCGGACGCGTCACGAGCATCGGATGACTGACGCCTTGAGAGGCGGCTGCAATGCTGGAAACGACCTCTTTCAGCTTCTCCGCGTAAGGCCGGGAGGCTTGCGCTCTCTCCTGCGCTTTGCGCAGCTTCGCCGAAGCTACCATTTCCATCGCTTTGGTGATTTGCCGGGTATTCTGAACGCTTTTGATCTGACGCTTGATTTCGCGCATCCCTTTTGCCATGATTTCACCACCTTAAACTTTGGCGTGGCCAAAATTCAATTGCATGAATCTATAAAGCTGCAATATTGAAATGTTCTTACGATCGCTGTTGCTCGCGGATTTCTTGAATTGACGAATTCAGAAATAGTTGAAATCCGCTCACAAAGGCGAACGCTTCGCTTCTTCAGAATCATTTCAACCTTTTGCTTAAGGATTCATTCAACCGTAAAACTTGGCATCCCCAAAGTATTTTTTACACACAGGCGTAAACCGGCGTTGCGCTTAGCCAAAGCCGGTTTGTGCCGCAAGAACTTTTATGCCGTAGTCGCGAAACCGCGTTTGAATTGCTCGATGACTTCTTTCAGCTTCGTTTCGTTGTCTGCGGTCAGATCCTTGGTATCGCGGATCGATTGCAGCACGTCGCCATGCTGATTTTGGATAAAGGACAGGAATTCCGATTCGAACCGGCGAACGTCGGCCAAAGGAATGTCGTCCAGGTAACCTTTAACCGCCGTGTACAAGCTGACAACTTGCAGTTCGACAGCCAGCGGTTGGTTTACGCCTTGCTTCAGGATTTCCATCATCCGCGAACCGCGGGTCAACCGGGCTTGCGTCGATTTGTCCAGGTCGGAACCGAACTGGGAGAACGCTTGAAGCTCGCGGTATTGAGCAAGGTCCAGACGCAGGGTACCGGCAACCTTCTTCATCGCCTTGATTTGCGCGGAACCGCCAACCCGGGATACGGAGATACCTACGTTAACCGCCGGACGTTGACCGGAGTAGAACAGGTCGGACTCCAGGAAGATCTGGCCGTCGGTAATCGAAATCACGTTGGTTGGAATGTACGCCGATACGTCGGAGGCTTGCGTTTCGATAAACGGAAGCGCCGTGATCGATCCGCCGCCAAGCTCATCGCTCAGTTTAGCTGCACGTTCCAGCAAACGGGAGTGCAAGTAGAAGACGTCACCAGGGAACGCTTCGCGGCCCGGTGGACGGCGAAGCAGCAAGGACAATTCGCGGTAAGCCGCGGCTTGCTTCGACAAGTCGTCATAGATGATCAGGACATGCTCGCCTTTGTACATGAAGTACTCGGCCATGGCTACACCGGCATAAGGCGCGATGTAGAGGAGTGGCGACGGTTCCGAAGCGGAAGCCGACACGACGATCGTGTAATCCAGCGCCCCATGGCGACGAAGGGTTTCCACGACGTTCACGACGGTGGATTGCTTCTGGCCGATGGCGACGTAAATACATTTCACGCCGTTGCCTTTTTGGTTGATGATCGTATCGATGGCGATCGCCGTTTTACCGGTTTGACGGTCACCGATGATCAGCTCCCGTTGTCCGCGGCCGATTGGAACCATCGAGTCAATCGCTTTGATCCCGGTTTGCATCGGCTCATGAACCGATTTCCGGTCGATAACGCCTGGAGCGTTATTTTCGACTGGACGGAATTCCGTCGTTTCGATGGGTCCTTTGCCGTCGATCGGCTGACCCAGCGGGTTCACGACGCGGCCTAGCATCGCCTCGCCTACCGGAACCTGCATGATTTGTCCGGTCCGTTTCACTTGGTCGCCTTCGCGGATTTCGCTGTAAGGACCGAGGATAACGACACCGACATTGCTTTCTTCCAAGTTAAGGGCAAGACCAAAAACGCCGTTCTCAAACTCGAGCAGCTCGTTCGCCATGGCGTTCTCTAGTCCGTGGACACGGGCGATACCGTCACCAACTTGAATAACGGTGCCAACTTCGGCCACTTCGATTTCCGATTTATATTGTTCGATCTGACTTTTAATCAGTGTACTGATCTCTTCAGGTCTGATACTCAAGTGTTTCACCCCTATCTACAGTGCTTGTCTTCGAAAAGACTTTTCGAGCCGTTCCAATTTCCCGGCCAAGCTTCCATCGTACAACGTATCGCCGATCCGGACTTTCATCCCGCCGAGCAGCGATTTGTCGATCACATTCTCGACCCGAATCTTCTTGTTCACGAGGGCACCAAACTCCGCAGCGACCTGCTGCTTCTCGTCCTCGTTCAGCGGATACGTGGTTGTAACCACCGCATTCGCAAGCCCCAGCGCTTCGCCGGAAATGCTCACGTAAGCGTCAACCAGCTCTGGCAAAAGCCCGATTCTTCCGCGTTCCACCAGAAGCTTCACCGTCGATACCACGGGTTTGGACAGTTTCCCTTCAATCGCGCGGGAAATGGCGTCCCATTTGGCGGTTTCCGTAATCTTCGGCGAGGCGATGAAATGCTCGATGTCATCCCCTGCCTGAAAAGCTGCCGCCAGCGCCTTCAGTTCTTCTTCGACCTCCAGCGTCCGCCCTTCCGCCGCAGCGATTTCATACAACGCTTTGGCATACCGTTTTGCGGCTACGGTCTCGCGGCTCATGAGCGGCCACCGACCTCTTTAAGGTACTTGTCGACCAGTTCGCCTTGAACGCCTTCTTCGCTGACTTCCTTCTCGATCAGCTTGGACGCGATCTTCACCGATACGGCGCCGACTTCGCTGCGAAGCTGTTCCACGGCACGGTTCTTCTCGTTCTGAATGTCGCGCACCGCTTCCTCTTTCAAGCGAGAAGCTTCGTCCTTGGCTTGCTCCAGCATTTGAGCCGCTTGCTTGCTGCTGGTTTGCTTGGATTGCTCGATAATGTCATACGCCTCTTTGCGCGCTTGCTGGAGGGCCGCTTTTTGCTCCTCCACAAAGGCAGTTGCCTGCTCGCGAGTCTGCGCCGCTTCGCTCAGCTGCTGCTGCACGAGTTCACGGCGTTTTTCCATCACGGAAAACAACGGACCGAAAGCGTATTTGTTTAACAAGAAGTATAAAATCCCGATCGCGATCAACGCGATGACGGTGTTTTCCCATACGATTTCCAAACTTAAGTCACTCCTTTCCGAAGCCTATCCGCATTCGCGTTTCGCCCGCCCTGGGCTAAAAAGAAGGCGTGGACGGCTGTGGCCTTCCCCGCCATTTCTTTTTTGAAAATTCTATTAAGCCTGACCAAAGAACATGAACGCCAGGACCACGCCGATGATCGGAAGTACCTCGATCAAACCTACGCCGATAAACATCGTCGTTTGCAGAGTGGACTTCGCTTCAGGTTGACGCGCGATCCCTTCGACCGTTTTGCTGATAACCATACCGTTACCCAGCGCTGCGCCGAACGCGCCCAAACCTGCTACGATAGCTGCTGCCAATAATGCCATTGCTCCCATTGTGTATATCCTCCTTAAATGTAAAATCAAATTTTATAGTTCAGTCAGGTTGAAGACGTTCTTCAATCCGTAACTTGAAACTTAGATTATCTTTGAAACGCGGGTACCAAAGCTCGCCCGTTTAATGCTCTTCCTCGTGACTTTCGAGGTTCTGCGAGATGTACACCATCATCAAGATGACGAAGACAAACGCTTGGATCGCGCCGACGAAAATGCTGAAACCGTCCCAAACCATCAGCAGCGGAACGGAGAAGATCGCACCGACCACGCTTGCTTTGGCCAAAGTCATGATCGTGGAGATCAGGACCTCGCCCGCGAAGATGTTCGCGTATAGACGAACGCCATGCGTCAGCAGCTTCGACAGCTGCTCGATCAGGTTAATCGGTAAGAAGAACGGATACGGCTGAATGTAATGCTTAAAGTAGTTTTTCGTGTTTCTTACCATCCCAAGACCATGGGATAACACGAATACTAGCAATGCAAGACCCATCGTTACGCTGAGATCGGCCGTCGGGGATTTCCACCAAGCTACCTCAGCATGAGCTTCCTCATCCGGGTGTTTTTGATGTTCTTCCGTAAGCACCTTGGTTACCGAGGTAATTTCCTGACCGAAAATTTTTGCTTTCGCCGGATCATCATACTCAGTAACTACCCCAAACAGAAGTCCGAGCATATTCGCGACAAAAATAAACATAATCATCGTCATCGCCAAGGAGAGAAAAGGTTTCCCTTTCTTCAGATCCATCGTGCTCGATATCAAGTTCTGAACGAATTCTGCCGCCCATTCCATGAAATTCTGCAGTTTTCCGGGGTTCTCTACGGATAGATTCCGAGTCGCTAGGCGAGCAATGACGAACACAATCGTGCAAGTCACCACCAGCATCAAAATGATGGACAGGTCTATACGTAGGCCGCCCAATTCTATGACCGGAGCTTCATGCATGTTTTCTCACCCCCATTCCAAGTTGAATGTTTCCAGCCTAAGGCTTACGAGAAAAACGAATGCCTATAAAAAGAAGAAAAAATTGCGCAAAAACCAGACTGCCGGCAACCGCATACACATTGAGGTGCTGCGGAAATTTCATAGCGGCAAATACCGCCAGAACCGCCAGTGCCGTACGGGTCAGAAACCCCATGTTCAACCGTTTCGAACCGCCGTTTACCGCGGCATCCAGCACCTGCCGGACCTTGCGGCCGAGGTAAACCGCATTAATCCAGCTTACCGCCGAGCCGAGCGCTATGCCAAGCATAATGCTTTGTACCTCCGGCAATAAAGCGCCTCCGAGAAAACACAGGGCCAAAAAACCTAGGGTTCCGGCTGTCAAAGCACGGCTGTATTTCGACAGCTCATCCATTATTTCCCCCCACAACCGACTTGATCAGAGCGACGATGCCGAGGATTCCCGCTGCAATGCCGATCAAGACGCCCAGACCGATGCCCAGGCCGTTCTTGAACCACAGCTTATCCATCCAGGAGCCGAGGAAGTAACCTCCTACGGCACACACGGCAAAATTCGTTCCTAAAGCGGTTACCACAGCGACAGCCTTCCACACGCCGTTGTCGTTTTTACCAGGTTTTGTCGGGTCTTCCATTTCAATCACCCTAATAATCCCAATTTATTTTACTAATTGTGAAGAGATCTTGTCAATTGAGGTTTTTTAGTGATTTAAAGCTTTGAAATGCCAAATTTGCCCTTGCAATCCTGATTAAAACGCATACAGCGTACAGTAATACTGTATACTTTTTTAGGCTCGCGATCAAAACAAATTTTCGTTAGTTTGTGAATTTTCTGTGAAATTCCTCCGGACGCTCATCCAATAATCCGAAATGGTGACAAATCGCATTGACAATTCTTTGCGAAGCTTTTCCATCGCCGTATGGATTTGCCGCCCGGCTCATCGATTCATACCGGTTCCGATCGCTGAGCAGCGCCTTAGTCCGTTCATAAACCATCTCCTCATTTGTGCCGACCAATTCCAGCGTTCCCGCTTCGATCCCTTCGGGACGTTCCGTCGTATCGCGAAGCACAAGCACCGGAACGCCAAAAGAAGGCGCTTCTTCCTGCAAACCGCCCGAATCCGTAAGTATCAAATGCGTATGAGGATAGAAGTTGTGCAGATCCACCACATCCAAAGGATCGATAAGTTTAATACGAGGATGATTCCCCAAAGTTTCGTAGGCCGGTTCCCTTACCGCAGGGCTTGGGTGCACCGGGTAGACAATGGCTACATCCTCGAACTCATCGGCAATTCTTCTTACGGCACGGAAAATGTTCAGATGCGGTTCGCCTTGCGATTCGCGGCGGTGCGCCGTCATCAAAATAAGCCGCTTTCCGGCGGCCCAGTCCAGCACAGAGTTCGTATAATTCGGCTGTACTGTATATTGAAACACATCCGTAACCGTGTTGCCTGTGACATATATAGCTGACTCTGGCTTATTTTCCTTACGCAAATTGCCAGCCGACCAATCCGTCGGAGCAAAGTGCAGATCGGCCAAAACGCCGGTCAACTGGCGGTTCATCTCCTCCGGATAAGGAGAGAGCTTGTTCCAAGTCCGCAATCCGGCTTCGACATGCCCTACCTTAATTTGCTGCAGGAATGCGGCATAGCTGGCCAGGAATGTGGTCAACGTATCCCCATGCACCAACACGATATCCGGCTTGGCTTCTTTAAGGACGCCTTCCAACCCCTGAAGCACGCGGATCGTGATTTCGTTCAACGTCTGATTCGGTTTCATGACGTCCAGATCGAAATCCGGGACGATCTTGAATACGTCCAGCACCTGATCCAGCATTTCGCGGTGCTGCGCCGTCACGCAAACCAGCGATTCGATTTGCTCGGGATGCTTTTGCAGTTCGAGAATCAACGGCGCCATCTTAATCGCTTCGGGTCTGACGCCGAAGATGGTCATTACTTTAATCTTGCCCACCCTACTCAATTCCTTCCTTATAGAGGTAATTTAAAACTAGGCTTTCCATCGCGATGCATACTCACTGAAGTTGATTCGACGTCGAATCTTGAATTCAGCCGGTCGCTCCGTTGCTCACGTAGCCTCCAGCTACGCTCCGCTACTCTCTCCCTAGCTTCATCCAACCTTCTCGACGCTGAAAACCCAACTTTTAAATCTTGATTGATATGGTCTTTCAAACTAGGCTTTCCATCGCGATGCATACTCACTGAAGTTGATTCGACGTCGAATCTTGAATTCAGTCTGGGCTTTCCGCTGCTCACGTAGATCCATCTACGCTCCGCTACTCTCTCCCTAGCTTCATCCAACCTTCTCGACGCTGATAACCCGATTTTAAAACTTCGATTGAAACGGTTAATCAAATCAATGTCCCGTAGATTACTCTACATCCATTTCTCGCGACAACTAACAGTAAAATGTAACGTTAATTTTCATATAACCATATAAGTGTCCAAATTAACTGGAATATC
>NZ_JAKSXN010000092.1 GCF_022427145.1 Paenibacillus timonensis | reverse complement strand
GTCGGTTTCGCGAGGGTCTCGAATTCTAACGGAACCAGGAGACCTTATTTCGGCCAAATGCAGTGCTTTCTCTGCCAGATCCGCCAAATAAGGTCTCTGAGTTCCGTTACAGCGGGAAATAGTCGGGAAATGGGCAAATAACGGCTTTACGTTCCGTTAGGCGTCCGCCAATGCCAATGGCCACTCCCCACAGGCAATCGCCACTGGCCGCTCTCCACTCTCCGATCGCCACTGCCACTCACCCTTCGCTACTCATGACTCGCTGCACACTGCTCTCCACTCACTGCACACGACTCACTGCTACACCGATGCCGCACTCTAGTTTAACTAGGGGCCCATGCCCCCACTCCCTGCACAACTCTTTCCAACGCCCCGCCATGGCGGCCGGCCCTAATCTCAATCCTCCCTAATGGCGGCTTTGGCGCGTGAACCAGCCTTTGAGCAGCAGGGTCACAAGCGCCAACAGCAACAAGAGGGAGGCCACCGCAAATGACGCGGAAAATTGGTATTCGTTATACAGAATCTCCACGTGCAGCGGCAAAGTGTTCGTTTCTCCCCGGATATGGCCCGAGACGACGGAGACCGCGCCGAATTCCCCCATCGCTCGCGCATTGCAAAGCACGATTCCGTACAATAGACCCCATTTGATGTTCGGGAGCGTGACCTTCCAGAAAATCCGGAAGCCCCGGGCTCCCAAAGTGACCGCGGCCTCCTCCTCCTGCTGCCCCTGATCCTCCATCAACGGGATGAGCTCCCGGGCGACAAAAGGGAAGGTCACGAACAACGTTGCCAGGATGATGCCGGGCAGCGCGAAGATAATCGAGATGTTATGTTCCTCCAGCCACGGGCCGAACCATCCGTGCGTGCTATACACGAGCACGTAAATCAGGCCGCCGATGACCGGAGATACGGCAAACGGCAGATCGATCAGCGTGATCAACACTTGTTTGCCGCGAAATTTGAATTTGGTGACGGCCCAAGCGGCGGCCACTCCAAAGATCGTATTCAACGGGACGGTAATCAACGCGACAAGCAGCGTTAACCGCAGCGCGGATAGCGCATCTGGGTCGCGAATCGCCGCTACGTACACGTCCCAACCTTTTTTGAGCGCCTCCGTCAGCACGACGGCGAGCGGCAAGACGATCAGCCACAACAGGACCAGCGCGGCCGCCGTGATCAATACCCACTTCATGGCGCCGCCCCTCTTCCCCGCCTGCTTGCGCGGGGCCGTCGGCTTGCTTGCGGCTAATGGCACAGAACCGGCCATAATCTTCCCTCCCTATCGAGTTCGTTATCTTACCTCGCGGTCTTGCGGACCTGGCGTTGCAGCGTGTTGATGAGCAGCAACAGCACGAATGAGATCAACAACAGCATCAGCGCAACGGCCGTCGCCCCGGCGTAGTCGAATTGTTCCAGCTTCGACATGATCAGCAGCGGGGCGATTTCCGTCTTCATCGGCATATTGCCGGAGATGAAGACGACCGAGCCGTATTCGCCGATTCCGCGGGCGAACGCGAGCGCAAACCCCGTCAAGAGCGGGGGCAGCAGCTCCGGCAGTATCACCTGGCGGAAGGTGCGGAAGCGGCTCGCGCCTAAGGTAGCGGCCGCCTCCTCCACCTCGGCGTCCAGATCCTGCAACACCGGTTGTACGGTGCGCACGACAAACGGGATGCCGATAAACATCAGCGCAAGCGTAATGCCTGCCGGCGTAAACGCGATGCGGATCCCCAGCGGTTCGAACAGAGAACCGATCCAGCCGTTAGCCGAATAGATCGCGGTAAGGGAAACCCCGGCCACTGCCGTAGGCAGGGCAAAAGGAAGGTCGATCATGGCATCAAACACGTTTTTTCCGGGGAAATCGTACCGGACCAGCACCCAGGCCAGCAGCAGCCCCAGCACCGCATCGATCAGTCCGGCCGCCGCCGCCGTTAGAAAGCTCACCTTGTAGGAGGCAAGCACGCGCGGGTCGGTCGCGATGTCCCAAAACTTCTCCCAGGTTAGTCCCGTAGAATTCAGCAGCAAAGCGGAAAGCGGGATCAGCACGATCAAGCTAAGGTAGAGCACGCTGAATCCCATCGTCATCCCGAAGCCGGGAAGAACGCCGCGCTTTGTGGTGCCACTGTGCATATTTTTCGCCTCCGATTCGTTACGGTCGGTTTGGATTATTGCGGTACGTAAATCTGGCTGAAGATGCCGCCGTCATTGAAATGCTTCGCTTGCGCTTCAGCCCAGCCACCGAATTCCTCGATCGTAAACAGCTTGATCTCCGGGAACTTGTCGGCATATTGCGTCTTAACGCTGTCCAGCGTCGGGCGGTAGTAATTTTCCGCGGCGATCTTCTGGCCTTCTTCCGAATACAAGTATTTCAAATAGGCTTCGGCTACTTCGCGAGTGCCCTTGGCATCCACGTTTTTGTCTACCACCGCGACGGGCGGTTCGGCCAGAATGCTCTCCGACGGATAGACGATGTCAAATTTGTCCGGCCCCAGCTCCTGAACGGACAACCATGCCTCATTCTCCCAAGCCAACAGTACGTCGCCGAGTCCGCGTTCAACAAACGTCGTCGTTGCGCCGCGTGCCCCGCTGTCGAGAACCGGCACATGCTTGAACAGCTCCTGCACGAACTCCCGTGCTTTCGTTTCATCGTTATTGTTATGATGCAGAGCGTATCCCCATGCCGCCAGGTAATTCCACCGCGCTCCGCCAGAGGTTTGCGGGTTCGGCGTGATGACTTCGACGCCGTCCTTAATCAAATCATTCCAATCCTTGATCTCTTTCGGGTTGCCTTTGCGAACCAGAAATACGATCGTCGAGGTGTAGGGCGAGCTGTTATGTTCGTATTTTTGCTGCCAGCCTTCATTAATCAAACCGCTTTGCGAAATCGCGTCAATGTCGTATCCGAGCGCCAGCGTGACCACGTCGGCCTTCAATCCGTCGATGACCGCCCGGCTTTGCTTGCCCGATCCGCCGTGCGACTGCTTGATCGTGACCTTCTGTCCTTTTTCTTTCTCCCAATAGGCCGCGAAGGCTTCGTTATATTTCTCGTATAATTCCCGGGTCGGGTCGTAGGATACGTTCAGCAGTTCCACCGCTTTGGGCTTCTCCTCGCCGCCGGAATTGCCGGCTGCCGCGCTGGCCGCCTCGTTGTTGCCGCTCTTGTTCGCCGAGCAAGCCGCCAGGACCCCAACCAATATTAACGCCAAACTCATCAGAACCCCTTGCTTCAACTTTCTGTTCATCGTATCACTCCCCATACTCACATTCTTCTCGCTTTACTAGGGCAGAGCAGGCATCTACCGCATCAGACTTCGTCTGAAAAGGAAAACGGAGAAACGCCCCACCCCCTACGGTCAAACCGAGCCACTACCCGTGTCTGCCAAGGCAAGTAGAGCGTTCCTCCGTCCGTACGGTGAGAACATTTTTAATTATTCCTACCTGTTTAGTATGCTATGGTGTTATTTTATATGCGGCAGCCCAAAAATGTCAAACCTTTTTATGCAAAAAAATCAAATTATTTATAAGCTCCCCTTATAGTCGGTACAGGCCCGGCCTGGAGCGGTGAATGCCCCCTTCCATCAATGAAAAAAAAAACCGAAAGCCGGCAAAATGCGGGCCTTCGGGTGTTAGGGTCGAAACCTTCGTCTTCAGTTGATATGAAGCTTCTGCCTCACTTGGTACCTGCCGGCCGCCCAGCGTTTTCCCTACTAGTAGAGATATGCCGCTCTAGGCACCGAGGTTCCATCCTTCCTGGAAAATCTTCCGAAGTTACTTCAGCATTTCCGCCGCCAGACCGGCTGGAAGCGGCTCGACGCAGGACGGCTTGGCGATCCTTAAGCTTTGCTCGGTCGGCAACAGGCGACCGCTCTCGGAATCGCGGCGCAAGGCGGCGATATTGCCGCTGTACTGATTCGCCACCAATACGTAGTCGTCCAGTACGGCGAAATTACGCGGCCAGCTTCCTCCCGCACTCGTCCATGCCGGGTCATCGAGACGTCCGGTCTTGGGATCGATGCGGAAACGAACGATGCTGTCGTGCCCGCGGTTGGAACCGTAGACAAACCGGCCGTCCGGCGAGAAGTGAATATCGGCCGGGTAGTTCTCCCCGCGGAAATCGTCCGGCAGCGAGCTGACGTGCTGAATCGCCTCAAGCCGCCCCTCCTCCGGATCGAATGCGTAAGCCGTCATCGTGTTGTTCAGCTCGTTCATGCCGTAAGCAAACCGTTCCGACGGATGGATCACGAAATGCCGCGGACCGGCCCCCGGCGGCAAATCCGTCGCCCCGTGCTTCACGAGCTTCCCGCATTCCAGCCGATAGGCTACGATTTGGTCCGTTCCCAAATCGGAGACGAAGGCGAACCGGCCGTCCAGGCTTGGCACGGCGCTATGCGCATGGGCCGACTCCTGGCGCTGCTCGTTTACGCTGCTTCCCTCATGGCGGATATGGGAGATCATGTCCCCCGGCGCACCGTCCGGTTCGAGGGCAAAGGCATTGACATGGCCGCTGGAATAATTGGCGACCAGCAAGTGCCGCTCCGGCCCAGGTTGCAGAGCCAGATGACATGGATCAGCCCCCAGCGTTGCCTTATCCCCGCCCAACATCGCCAGCGTCCCGTCCTTCGGATCGATCGCGAAACCGGCAACCCGTCCTTCGGTTTGTTCGCTTACTGCATACAATCGCAGCCCCTTGGCATCGATGGCTACGAAAGACGGATTCACGAGATCCGAGAAGCCGTGGAGGATCCGCATTTCCCCGGTGTCCCGCCGCAGTTCGCAGAGATAAATCCCCGGCTCCCCGCTTTCGGCGTAGGAACCCGCGTAAAATAGCCAGACGTCTTGGTTATTTATACTCATCGAATCCTCTTCCTTCCCATATTCGGAATCTTCCATCAGCCGTTTCACCTCGGACAAGGGCAGCCGGTCGAAATATAACTCCACCTGACGCTCCGCCCCGCCATAGATCTCATTCATGACAGCCGGGATGTTCGAGGAAATGGCACAGGAAGAGTGTTCGCTGCCGGAGCACCAGCTTGGACGCAGCGAACCTTGAGCGAAGATGCGGTACAAATCGCCGAGGGATACCCGCGAGAGCTCGGCCTTCAGCAGGTATCCGCCATGAGCCCCCTCCTTCGTCGTCACGAGGTCGTGACGGCGAAGCAGGCTGAGCACCTTGCGTACCCGGGCCGGGTGCGTCGCCACGCTGCAGGCGATTTGCTCGCTATTGGCCATGTGATCCTCCCTGGAATCCAAAAACAACAAGCAATGGACGGCGACCGTCAATTCGCTGTTCATCTTCCTTCCCCTTTCCCTTACCGAGATTGAAACAAGTGCGGGCGAGTATGATATAATGTTCTCGCGAATCGCTCTTACCTAGTAGCCATTATTAATGGATCGCTGCTCGCAATTACCTACAGAAAGGGAATTTCCATGAAACTGATGAATCCCTCTTATCTGCAAATCGCCTTCACCTTCGGCGCGATGGCTATGGCTGTCGCCGTTTTGTTTATACGTCTGAAAGCCAGCCGTCGGCCCGTCACCGTGAAGAAAATCGTCATCCCCCCGTTGGGCATGACGACCGGTCTCATGATGTTCATCGTCCCGGAGACGCACATCCCGATCCTGTGGGGCGTCATCGCCTTCGCTTTCGGCTGGCTCCTGTTCTCCTATCCGTTGATCCGGACAACCAAGTTCGAGAAAATCGACGGCGAGATTTATGCGGAGCGTTCCCGCAGCTTTATCCTGATCCTGATCGGTCTGCTTGTCGTCCGTCTCCTGCTGCATGAGGCCGTAGAACAGTATGTCTCCGTGATGCAAACCGCAGCGCTGTTCTTCCTGCTCGCTTACGGCATGATTATTCGCTGGCGTCTGTTTATGTTCAAACAATACCGTGCTATGACCGAGAATGCCCCTGCCTCCTGATTCATGAGAAAGTCCGGGGGCAATTGTTCAGCCTTCGACGACCGAGCGGTTGCGCCCCTCTTCCTTGGATCGATAGAGGCAGCGGTCCGCCCGGCGGATAAAGTCCTCCGCAGGCATCGGATCGAACGGAGCGAGGCGGTAACCGCCAACGCTGATCGTTACGTACTTCCCCGCTTTGGAACGCGTGTGCTCGATGGCCAAGCCGGCGACCGCTTTTCGCAGCCGCTCGGCAGCCTCCAAGGTTTGCTGCGTATCCAGTCCGGACAAGACGACCACAAACTCCTCCCCGCCGTATCTGGCGGCAAAACCTTGCGCCTTCTTCGCCTCCGCATAGATCGTCCATGCGATTTCCTTCAGAACGCGATCCCCGCCTTGATGTCCATAATAATCATTATAGGCTTTAAAGCAATCGATATCTATGATGAGCAGCGACAACGCCGTGCTCCGCTCCTCCGGGGAGACCATTTCCCAGGCCAGGATTTCGTCGAAGCGCCGGCGGTTGGGAATCTCCGTCAACCCGTCGAGATTGGTCAGGCGAATCAGCTGTTCGTTCGCATGCTCAAGCTGCAGGCCCGACTCCGTCAACTGCCGGTGTTGTTCCGACAATCGGATGAATAACCGATTCACCTCATTAACGACCGCGCAAATCACGACCGTCGAAGCGACAACCGAATTGAACTTGGCTACATACCATCCCAAAGTGAAGCGCATACTGGCAAACAGTGTCAGCGTCACGTCCATCAGTAAGGCGAGCATCGCCACCGCCAACCATAAATGCAGCATCGACCATCCCTTCACTCTACTCCACACCGCCACCAAGGCAAAGAGGTTCAAAATCCATAAGGCCGGTCCAATGCCCGAAGTGTTCAACCTTTGGTAGTCGTTCTGATGTAAGATGCCGGGCAGCCAACGATCTCCTAAAGCGGTAAGCTCAAAAACGCCAAATACGGCTAACAGCGTCAACGTGACCCCTGCCGTTCCGTAATTGAAGATCTGCTCCTTCGAGCTAAACGGCTTGGGCCATTTCCGGTTTACCCAGGCATATAACAAGATGCCCAGAGAAAAACCCGCGTGCCAAAACACCCAAAGCCATGCCGCGGTTTGCCCTCCGGCTCCGATCTTCTCCCCCAATTCGCCAAAGAGATCGGGAAAAGTCAAAATATGCAAAAACGTCATTAATCCGCTGAACAAATAAGTGCAGGACAAAACGAGCAACGCCGGTAGACCGGAGGCCCGATATTGGCCGTATATGATAAAAGCCGTCAGCATGTCCCCGAAAATCAGCCAACCGATCGCGGCCGACAGAAAAGGCTCCATGGTCGGAAGCGCTGTCATCCCGAATGGCAAAGCCACGAGCGACACCACGCTAATCAGTATGCCAAGCAGGACCGCCAGCTTCCTCTGTTTGCTGCTGGAAGGTATATCGAATACTTGCGAAGCGACCTTGTAATTTCCGTGCATCGGAGCGCGGGTTCTCCCTTCTGGATGTCAAATCATTGCAGTATCTCAAACATATAAAATTTTTAATATAGATGCAATCTTTTTATGGAGATTTCATTTTTGCATCATCTTCCAGGCCCGGCTCCGGAATAAAAGAAACAGCCGCATTCGCATGATGCGAATACGGCTGTGGTTGCTGACAGCGCCACCCGTTTCCGGCGGCGGCCTTGCCTATGCCTTTTTGGCCGACGATCTTTGATCGGAGCTCGGATTACTCAGTTGGGGAAGCATGCGCGTTCCCATGACCATCTCGGACGAGCAAAGCGGACACACCGGGCTATAATCGAACGTGAAATTGTCCCGCATCCATCCGTTGCAATCATCGCTCGTGCAGGTCCATACCGGCGTATTTTCCTCAGGAATTTCTTCTAACGTTTTTTTACGGTAGTTCATAATTCCCCTCCTTCAAAGTGAGCGTTCCAACCGGGTGCATAGATGTAGTTTCTCAAGATGCTATATGTACCATCAGAAGCAGGCTTCTGAATGTTAACCTCATGAATGATCTTTGCGAAGAAAAACTGCCCTTAATGCGAGAACGCATTAAGAGCAGTTTCTGGCTGGCTTACAGTTTTACAACGTTTTCGGCTTGAGGGCCGCGGTTGCCTTGAACCACGTTGAATTGTACGCGCTGGCCTTCGTCGAGGGTTTTGAAGCCTTCGCCAGTGATCGCGCTGAAATGAACGAATACGTCATTTCCGCCTTCCACTTCGATGAAGCCAAAACCTTTCTCAGCGTTAAACCATTTTACTGTTCCGGTTTCCATGGGGAATACCTCCTGTTTCAAGATTAACATGATTCATTTTTTTAACAGAAGTCGCTCAAAAAGGCTGACCTTTATTGAACATGCACCACTTGTATAAAAAAAATTCACACATTGAAAAAAGTTCCAGTTTTAAAAGTGACACTCTTTTCAATGGGTGAATGAATATCTTCCTTCAAAAACACGAGATGAACTCATTATAGCCTTTTGCCAGATAAAAAGCAAATCCCCTGTTTTTGCAAGCCGGTCCGGAAATGCTGGACAAAAGCGGCTGACGAAAACTATAATGACAGATGTAATCTGCAGTCATACTGTTCAGGGGTGCTGGAATCGGCCGGCTGAGAGTGTATCCCTCCAAGATACTGACCCTTTAACCTGATCTGGATAATGCCAGCGTAGGGAGCCATACCATGGACTTGAACCTGTATTATTTTCATTTCCATTGCCTATCGCGTCCCGGATCCGGGACGTTTTTTTGTATCCGGACGTTCGGAATGCGCTTAAGGACGCGTATCCAGGGTTATACCTAGAACAAGCTGCGGAAATTTAAACCCACGAAGGAGAGAATGTGTCGTGAAAGTTCAACTACGCGCCGCGCTGGCGATGTTCCTCGGCTGCATGCTGCTGGTGCTGTCCGCCTGCGGCGGAACAAACGGAAACCATGCCGGCAAGGCGGCTGCCGGGAACGAAGGCGGACCAAATACCGAAGCCGCTGCACCGAATCCTGCGTCCGGCGCAGAGCTGCAGAACGTCAAAGTCGTGCTCGACTGGAGCCCCAACACGAACCATACCGGGCTTTACGCCGCCAAGGATCAAGGATATTTCGCCCAGGAGGGGCTGAACGTGGATATCGTCCTGCCCGGTTCCGGCGGCGCCGAGGCGATGGTTGCCTCCGGGGAGGTGCCGTTTGGCGTCAGCGTGCAAGAGAACGTCACGCAAAGCCGAATCCAGGGCGTTCCGCTCGTATCCATCGCCGCAATCATTCAGCATAATACATCCGGCTTCGCTGCGCCGGTAGCCAAGAACATCAAGTCGCCCAAGGACTTCGAGGGCAAAGCTTACGGCGGCTGGGGTTCTCCGGTAGAAGAAGCGGTCATCAAATCCATCATGGACCTGCAAGGGGCCGATGTCAGCAAGGTGAAATTCCTCAATATCGGGGATGCCGATTATTTTACCGCCGTGAAGCGGGATATCGATTTTGCCTGGATCTTCTACGCTTGGACCGGGATCGAGGCCGAACTGCGGGGCGAGCCGCTGGATATGCTCTACGTCAAGGACTTCTCCGAGCAGCTCGATTACTATACGCCGGTGCTCGTCACCAACGAGAAGACGATCAAGGACGACCCGGAGCTGGTAAAGGCGTTTATGCGAGCCGTCTCCAAAGGCTATAATTATGCGATGGACCATCCGGACGAAGCGGCGCAAATTCTGCTTAACGCCGTACCGGAGCTCGACAAGGACCTGGTGGTCGCCAGCCAAAAATGGCTGAGCCCGAAATACAAGGACGATGCTCCGCGCTGGGGCGAGCAGAAACGGGAAGTATGGCAGAACTACTCCGATTGGATGCATGAACGCGGCCTGCTGGAGAAACCGCTCGACGTCGATGCCGCCTTCACCAACGAGTTTTTGCCAAATGAATAACTGACCCTACACGATTGATGCCAAATCCATATTCCGAAAGGATGAACGAACCGATGCCAAACGCACTTTTAAGCATTCAAATCATTCCGAAAACGCCAAACGGCGAAGACGTAATTCCCTATGTCGACCGGGCCATTGAAGTGATTCAGGCTTCCGGCGTCAAATATCAGGTGAATCCCCTGGAGACGACCATGGAGGGAGATCTCGACGAGCTGCTGGCCATCGTGAAGAAAATGAACGAAGCCGTCATCGAATTCGGCAGCCCAGGCATTATCTCGCAAATCAAAATCTCGTATAATCCCAAAGGCGTCAGCATGGATAAGCTGATCGAAAAATATCGGCCATGAATTTCCGCAGCCTTTGGCACAGCATCTGGCCGCCCCTCGTGGCGGTCATCTTGTTTTTGCTGATCTGGCAAGGCGCCACCGCCTGGTTTCACATTGAGAAGTGGATTCTCCCCAGCCCGGTCGATATCGGGCGCGAAGCGGCCGCCGGTGCGGCCAGCTTAGGGGAGCATACGCTGGCGACGCTGCGGCTGATGCTGATCGGCTTTGCCATCGGAACGCTTGTGGGCCTGCTTATAGCGTTTATGCTCCATTACGTCCCGTTCTTGAAGGCTTCGCTGTATCCGCTGATCATCTTGAGCCAAAACGTCCCGACCATCGCGCTGGCCCCGCTGCTGATGATCTGGTTCGGTTTCGGGATCCTGCCGAAGATCATCGTCATTACGCTCGTCTGCTTCTTCCCCGTTGCGGTGGCAACCATGGACGGACTGAGCCGCACGGATCGCGCAATGCTGGATTACATGCGGATGATCGGCGCCTCCAAGGCGGATATTTTCCGCAAGCTGGAGGTGCCCTACGCGATCCCGTCGATCATGTCCGGGGTTAAAATCGCCGCGACCTACAGCGTCATGGGGGCGGTCATCGCCGAATGGATCGGCGCGGACAAAGGGATCGGCTACTACATGATGCTGCAAAAGGCGTCGTTCCGTACGGACAAAATCTTCGTCGCCATCGCCATCATCGTGGCCATCAGCCTGGCGATGTTCGCCTGCGTCGCCCTGTTGGAAAAATGGCTCGTCCGCTACAAACCGGCCAACGACCGGAGATAGGGCAGCTTACGGAAAGGAAGGCTCGAACATGAACGAAGAATCAACGCTAAGGGAGAAAGCCGTACCGGCACTCGAGGTTCGGCAGATCCATAAAACGTTCCGCGACCGGCGCCGGGAAGTCCCGGTACTGCGCGACATTTCGCTGCGGGTACCGGCCGGTGAATTCGTGTCGATCATCGGCCCGTCCGGATGCGGCAAAAGCACGCTGTTCCACGTCATCGGCGGCTTGACCGCCCCGGAACAAGGGGAAGTTCTGCTTCAGGGCCGCCGGGTCACCGGTCAGCGCGGACATATCAGTTACGTGCCGCAGCAGCCCGCGCTGTTCCCCTGGCGAACGATCGAGGACAACGTCGTATTGGCACAGGAGATCGCCGGTACCGGGAGCCGGAGCTCCCGCACGGAAATCCAAGATTGGCTTGGCAAAGCCGGACTAGGCGGCTTCGAACGGGCTTACCCCCATATGTTATCCGGCGGCATGCAGCAACGAGCCTCGTTCCTGCGGGGACTGCTTGCCCCACAGGAGGTGATGTGCCTCGACGAGCCGTTCAGCGCCCTCGACGCGCTGACGCGCAGCGAAATGCAACGTTGGTTGCTGGACATCTGGGAGGAGAATAAGCGCTCCGTCCTCATGATCACCCACAGCATCGAGGAAGCGCTGATGCTTTCCGACACGATTGTTTTGTTCTCCAACCGGCCGGCCAGCGTCCTGCATACGATTCAGGTCCCCTTCCCCCGTCCGCGTCGCGAAGAAATGACGGAAGATCCCGACTTTATTCGGCTGAAGCGGGAGATTGCAGCCATGATGGCGGAAGAACAGCGTAAAACAGCAACAGGAGGAGTCTGAATCAAGACTCCTCCTTCGATTATGTATCGATTTCGGCGACAACGACTTGATCGACGTCCAGCATCAGTTCCACCCATCTTTGCAGATGCGCGGCTTCCCCTGCGAAGGCGATCAGCCAAGTCACGGATTCAATGGATTCTTGAGGTTCGGCCGGAGGAGCAAGCTCCGGCATTCGATCCAACACCTGCTCATAGGCGCTTAGTTTCGCGTCGATCAGCCGGAAGCGCGCCAGCCTCTGCGCACAATCGGGAATTACGGTCACGCGAAGGGAGAACAAGGTTTTCCCTGCCCGCTTGGCTTCCTGCAGTTCCGCCGGTGAAACAGGACGGCTCCAGGACCCTTTTTCCATATCCATCCCCCCTGATATCCGCGAAATTTACATGATCGAATAAATATTCAACATCTCATCGGAAAGCTGCATTAACGCATCGACGATCTCCGGATCGAATTGGGTCTCGCGATGCCGGAGCAGTTCCAGCTTGGCTTCGGCCATCGTCAGCTTCCGCTCTCGGTAATGCCTGTCCGACGTCATCGAATCGAAGGCGTCGACCACCGCGCAAATTCTCGCGTTATAAGGGATTTGCTCCCCCTTCATCCCGTCCGGATAACCGGCCCCGTCCCAACGCTCATGATGCCACCGAACGATATCCGCGATGCCCGGCCCGAACGCCGGATCCGCTTCGACCAGCTCCGCCCCGATGACCGGGTGCAGCTTAATGATCTTCCACTGGGCCTCCGTCAGCGGCTCCCGCTGTTCGATGATCACACGGGGAATCATCGTTTTGCCGATGTCATGCATAAAGCATCCCCGGACCAGCATGTCCTTGTCCGCTCCGCGGATCTCCAGCGGCTCGGCGATCTTCTCTGCCAGCATGGCTACCCGAATACTATGATGATAGGTTTCTGGATGTTTGCGCACGAGTAGGTTAAACCACTTCACTGCATCTGGGCTATTGTCCATGTACAGTTCGTCAATGAACTCATTAAAAACAGTCAACCGTTCTGCCCCCTAAAACCTGTGTCTTCATTTGCCTTTCCCGTTTTGGAGCCGAATTTCCCTCCTTCTTTAGAAGAAAAAAAGAAATTTCAACTAAAATCCAGTTAAATTTTGATGCATTTAACCCGATGATGAATCAGAGCAAACGGATGAAAAACAGACCATGTCGTACAATAACAATTATGCGACAAA
>NZ_JAKSXN010000091.1 GCF_022427145.1 Paenibacillus timonensis | reverse complement strand
ACTAGAAAAACGTCAAAGAACCTCCAGAGAGCTGGAGGTTCTTTGCTCGGCAATTTTTTTGCTAAAAATACATATACTATTGGGGAGACGCCGCTTCCAAAGCCAACTTCAGTTTTCTTTCATTTTCAAGAAGACCCGGATCGTCCGGCAAATATCGAAGCGCTTCCCGGTTATGCTCATACGCCTTGGCCAAATGGCCGAGCCGGGCATAACACAGACATAACCGGCTATGGGGGAGCCATGTCCGGGAAGCAGCATGTACGACGGCCGTCCAACTGCCGCCGTTGGCATTCTGCAGCGCCTGGACATACCAATAAATGGCCATGGCCCATTCCTGGCGTTCTTCCATGCATTTGCCGATGGCGCAGCAGATCTCCGGCTGCGGGATATCAAACCGGAACGATTGCAGCAAGACTTCCAGCTTCTCCCGTTCGCGTCCCAAATACCCGTAACAGTCGGCTAAACGGGCACAAGCCAGAACCTGATCATCCCGGTTCGCCTTGGGATCGAGGAGGAACTCCGCGAAATGCCGTGCCGCTTCCTCATATCGCCCGCAATCGGCCAATTCGCACGCCAGATGGAAGCGCAAGCGGCCTTCCAGGACGCCGCCGGAAGCCAAATAATGTTCGATGATCTGCAAATTCCGTCCGGAATGGCCCTCGCCTCCGCGATGGGTCACGGCGATATCCGTCAAAAGCTGCTTCCCTCCCGCGACATCCAGATACTCGTGTACGATGCCGATCCAGCGATAGTTCCGGCTTCGCTTGACCAACCGGTTCCGTCGCGTAAAAGCCAAGGCCTCTCCGGTCTGCTCCTGTTCGCGGAGCACGTAATTCATCAGGACCGCGTCGATGTCGGAGGTCAATTCTTGCTTTAACCGAAGAAACTTAACGCGGTTGGGTTCGGTAAAAATATCGTCGGCATCCATCCAGAGAACATACTCGCAGGTAGCCAGGGAAAAGGCGAAATTCCGTGCGGCGGCAAAGTCCTCCCGCCAGGCGAACTCAAAGACCTTGGCCCCGAATTCCGCGGCCACCTCCTTGGTGCGGTCGGTCGATCCCGTATCGACGATGACCATTTCGTCCACCATATCGACGACAGAGCCCAGGCACACGGGTAAACGGGTCTCTTCGTTTTTGACGATCATGCATAAGCTGATGGTGATCAGGTCAGGAACCCTCCCTCCCGCAACAACTCGGCAACCTCCGCTTTATCGAGCAAGGACGCATTGGAATGGTATTCGGAGAACAGATCGCGCGGGAGGTTGGAATAATGGGCCATAAGCTCCTTGGAACCGGGAGGAAGGATGACGTAATACTGATCGCTATACTTCAGCGTATAGGGAGCTTCGTATCGGGAGACTAACACCTCATGCAGCTTCTCCCCGGGGCGAATGCCAATTTCCTTCACAGGGACGTTATGTCCGAGATAGTGCTCCGCAAGCACTTCGGCGATATCGACAATGCGGCAAGCCTTCATTTTCATCACGAACGTTTCCCCGCCAATCGCCGTTGTGGCCGCTTTGAGGAGCAGATCGATCGCCTGGGACAAAGTCAGGAAGAAACGAGTCATCTCCCGAACCGTAAGGGTTAAATCTTTCCCTTCCCGCAGTTGGTTGATGAACAGCGGGACGACGCTGCCGTTTGTCCCCAGCACGTTCCCCCCGCGGATGCAAGTAAACCGGGTATGTTCGCTTAAATCGTTCGCGCGGATCATCAGCTTCTCCCCGATGGCTTTGGTCATTCCGTACGTATTCGTCGGGTCCACCGCTTTGTCGGTAGATACGTCGATCACTTTGATGACCTTATGCGCGATACTCGCCCGAATGATATTCTCCGTTCCGAGCACGTTGGTCTTGAGCGCTTCTTCCGGCTGGAATTCGCAAACCGGCACATGTTTTAGCGCTGCCAGATGAAAGACATAGTCGACTCCTTTACAAGCCGCCTCCACCGCAGCATAATCCCGGACATCGCCGATCAGATACCGCAAAGAGGCATGCCCGCTAAATTCCCGCTGCATCAGAACCTGAGCGTATTCGTTTCTCGAAAAAATGCGAATCTCCCGTGGCCCCTCTTGCAACAGTCTCCTCGTCAGCATTTTCCCCCAGGATCCGGTTCCTCCGGTAATTAAGACAATCTTATCTCTGAACATCTGTTTACCTTCCTTTCGTGACTATAGTCATCGCGAAAATCCGTTTTGTGCGGATCCTGATTTTCCGCCGCCTAGCGTAACAATTCGGGCTTTGCCTTGAAGACCGGCGGACGCATTTCGCGTATCGAACACGAATGGCGCGTGCTCCACGACATCCTCCAGCGGCAATCCGCGGTGATGGACCGCCAGAACCACGCCATCCGAGGAGGCCAAGCGCTCCTCCTTTAACTCCACCGAAAGCAGCTTAACGCCGCCGATCTTCACCTCCGGAATCAGCGGGTCATGATACTCGACCTTCGCTCCTGCATCCATCAGTAGACGGATCAGTTCGAGCACGCTCGATTCGCGGATATCGGCAACGTCCTCTTTAAACGTAATGCCGATCACCAAAATCCGCTTGCCGACTAAAGAGGAAGCGTTCAATTCCTCCTGCAGCCGCGAAACGATGTACGCCGGCATCTCGCGGTTAATCCGCGAACTGATCTCGATAAACGAACTGGCCACCCCCATCTGCTGCGCTTTCCATTGCAGGTAGATCGGATCCACCGGGATGCAATGTCCGCCGACGCCGGGACCGGGATAAAATGCTTTAAAACCAAACGGCTTGGACGAGGCCGCCTCCACCACTTCCCAAACATTGATTCCCAATTGAAGCGGCGGTGACGCCGCTAACGATTTTGGGGATATCCCGCAGCGGGTAGCGGCGGCTTCCGGGATTCACCCGTTCCGGTGAAAACCCGACAAAAAAATCCGTCCCCGGGTGAAGACCGCTTTTTTGCAGAAGCGGCAAAATCACCTCCCGGGTAGTTCCGGGGTAAGTTGAGCTTTCCAACGCGACCAATTGCCCGGGCTGGAGATGTTCCCCGATTTTTTCCGCGGCATCGATCAGGTAGGTCATGTCCGGTACATGCTGATCCGTCAACGGGGTCGGCACGCAAATAATGACCGCTTCTGCGCTCGCGATCCCGCCGAAATCCGAAGTTACCGTCAATCGCTGGGCATCGGCATATCGTTTGATTTTCTCATCAGGAACGTCCGCGATGTAACTGCGTCCCGATCGCAAAAGCCGTAATTTCTCTTCGTCCTTGTCGAGGCCGATGACGCGAAAACCCTGGTCCAGATACGTTTCGGCCAAAGGCAGACCGACATAGCCCATACCGACGATGGCGATGATCCGTGACAAAATCCATCTCCCCTTTCGCATGAAGTTTGATCGTAAGGACGATCCTTGCGCCTTTTTCGCTTTGGCGGAAATTACCCGACGATGGAACCGATCATCTGGAGAAGCTGTAGGGTGCGGACGGAAGTTGTATGTTTCTCCCGGACGAACGCATAACCTTGCCGGCTGATCTTGACCCGCAGCGATTCGTTGTTCGGATGCAGATAGAAATGGATTTTGGCTAGAAAATCCCGCTCCGTTACGGCCACATAATGTACGCCGGACCTGAATCCGAGTGCGCGCAAATCGGCATTGTCGGAAGCGAGCAGCAGCGTGTTGCAAGCGGGCACCTCAAAGTACTTCCGCAGCGGATAGTGGTAGATCGAATCGCAGGTCAGGAAGGTCTTGGCCCGGTTCACTTCCAGCGCAAAGCCGCGCGCCACGAGCGCCTGGGCATCGGATCCGAAGTTCGTATAACCGGGATGATAATGGGATACGAAGCCGGGATGCCCGGTCAGAGCCGTCTTCATCTTATGGCGGAGCGGGTACACCTTCGGGTTGGACGCTCCCATGAACAGGACGTCGATGTTCTTCCGGCGGCGATAATCCCGAAACACGGTAGGCTCCACGAAATGGGGGAGCCAAAGCAGACGACCCTTGAACTCGGGGAATCGCTCCCGGAACGCTTGCCGGTACATCACAAAAATGTTCGCGGAGGGAAACCGTCGCAGGAACTCTCGTCGCTGCTCCGACTTAGCGTGAAGATCATGCATGATCATGCCCCAAGGCATCTTCAATTGGGCGAGCCCCTGAACCGGAGGGCAATAGGAGGCATGAAACATGTCGTTAAACAGAACGAAATCGGGCTGAAAGGGAGCTCGCTTTAGAATCGCCCGCATCTCTCCGCCTCTATAGTCCAATGCCAAATCGGCATGTTTTCGCAGTTCCGATTGCATGTAATGAAAATTTCGTTCCAAATATTGACTGAAGTCCTTTGTCACGAACAAGATTTTTAGGCGCTTCATCCCTTCAAGTCCTTTTCTGTCAATGCTCAGATTGGATTTAGCAGAAAACCTGCCCGGGACACCCCGAGGCAGGTTTTCTGGGCATAACCTAACCCTGTTGGGCAATGCCTGTAAAAGCTTCAGGACCGTTGCGAACAGCCGTGGTTGCCCCGGAAATAAAGGACGTATAAACAGTTTCCGGAGCGGCCGGAGCCAGGAGCTCGGCGGCTACGAAAGACGTGACTTCTGTCGACACGGCGTTGCTGACGACGCCGTCGAGCGTATAGATGACGTTGGCAGGAGCGTACGTTGCACCGCGAACAATCTCGATCGTAAACGTATCGCCAACGTCTCCCAGAATACCGACGACCCCTTGCAGAATGACGATTGGATTCGGAACGTTTTGTGTTTGCAGGCCGATAATCCCGAACAAAGCGGGAGTATCCGTAAGCGGAGTCCCTGGGAAACCGGGTTGGTTGGAGTTCACGGAGCTTCTGGCATCAAGAAAGACACCCATCTCTTAATCACCACCTTCTTGTAATCTAGTACAGGTTATGATCAGAGGACAGTTTTGGTATAGACAACTTGATCAAGATACCCGCTTATTTTAATCTCCTCCCCGACAGGATTCGCCGGATGCGTTAAGAAGTGGCTATGAGATGGGTCAGCGCATCACGGTAGCGGTTCTGGAGGAAGCCGATCTCCGCCGAGATCGCCGCTTGATGGCGCAGCGTCCCCATTCCCGAATGGCGCCGGTAAGAAATGAGCGGTACGTTCAAATAAGGAAAAGCGGTGCGAGACAGCAGCACCCGGTGCCACAAATCGTAATCGTGCGTGTACGGCAGGGCTTCGTCAAACAAACCTACGCGCTCGATCAAGCTGCGGCGGATCATGACGGTACAGCCATTCACCGGATTACCGCTGTATAACGTGTTCGCCAGTTCCCGCATCCCCAAGGGCTGCATACCGGCATTGTATTGGGTGACTCGTCCATACTCATCGATATAATGAAAATTAGTATGGGAAATTTCAGCGCCTTGCTCCCGCATGAAATTCAACTGAACCGCGACCTTCTCAGGCGCAAACAGATCGTCCGAGCTAAGCCAGGCGATATACTCTCCGGAAGCGTGGCGGATTCCGTGGTTGAGGGCGGAGGCGGTTCCCCCGTTGGCTTTGCCCAGATAATAGACATGCCCGCGGTAAGGAGCGATCCGCTCCGCGTGCATGGTCGAACCGTCATCGACGATGATGATCTCCGTATGCGGGTACGTTTGGCTCAGAGCGCTTTGCACCGCCTGTTCAATATAAGGACAGTTGTAAAACGGAATAATGATGCTTACGCGTGGATTCATAATGATGCGGTCCCCTCCTTGCGAAAATAATCCAGTACCTCCTGCAGCGATTGTTCCCAGGCCAAGACGGGTCGCCACCCCAGGGACCACAGCGCTTGGGGAAGAAGCGGTTCGGCTTGAAGAAGCTTCTCCTTTCCTGACGGGGAGCCGACCTCTATTTTTAAGTCCGCGGTTTTCGTCAGGAGCGAGATATCCTTCGCCAGCTCGGCCAGGCTCCGTTCCCGCCCCGAGCAAACCGGGTACACCTCGCCCACCTCGCCTTGGCGCAGCAGCAATTCATAAGCGTCCACCGCATCGCGCACGTCGAGGAAATCGCGCCGGGCGTCCGCCGCGGACAACAGGAAGGGGGGAGGGGACTCCCCTCGCTCCAGGCGGACGATATGCCGGGCGAGCAGAGAGCAGATTCCCGTGGACGGCCCCGCTCCGATCAAGTTGCCCGGCTCGGCGATCATCACGCCAAGCCGGAACAATTTTCCCCAGGCCAATGCGGCAGCCTCTTGCAGCGATTTGCTTAATCCGTAAGGATGGGTCGGGTAAATCGGGCTCTCCAGCCCGAACTTGAGGCGCGAGCCGGCTACGAGTATGCGGGTATCCCCCAAACCGAAAGCCTGCAAGGCATCCAGCAAGTACAGAGTCGTCATGACATTGCTTTCGATATAGAGGAGCGGCTCGGCCCAGGAATCCGGCACCGAGTTCTTGCCTCCTAAATGCAACACGTATTGCGGCCGGATCCGGTCGATGATGCGTTTAACCCCCGCTTTGTCCGTCAAATCGCAGACGAGGTACTGTACCCCTTCGATGGAAGGCAGTCCGGCTTCGCTTCTCACTGAGGCAAAGACCTTGTATCCTTTGGCGGCAAAACGGCGGCTCGCGTGGCGGCCGGTAAAACCGCCTCCTCCCGTGATGAGGACCGCCGCCCCGTCACCCATGCCGTCTCATCCATTCGGCCATCTCCTCCAGCATTTGCCGGAATGGGGGAAGGGGAACCGCCGCCTCCGGGCGGGTGTTCACCAGCGTCCGATCGAGTGCCGGACCGTCGTCCGGTTCGATCTCGATGTCGGTTTTCCCCCAGATTTCCCGAAAGAGATGAAGCATCTCGTATTTGCTGACGACTTCCGGATGAGCCAGATGAATCAAGCCGGACACCGGGCGATCCAGCAGCCAATCGATCGTTTGGGCAAGCTGCACCGTGGTCACCCCGTTCCATTTCACCCGGCGATACCCGGATACCTTACCCTCCTGGCTCATAAACCAATGGAATAAACCGATGCCCTGACGGCGAATCTCCGGTCCGATGATCGAGGTGCGGATCGTTAAATGTCCTTCGTCCCGCACCTCGCCGAGCGCCTTGGTCAAGGCGTACGTCGTTACGCCGTCGGGCTGATCGTCTTCCCGATAACTGCCGCGGTCGCCGAGAAAGACGCAGTCCGTGCTGATGTGAATCAGGCGCGCGCCCGTTTTATCCGCCAAATGACGCAGCCGATGGGGCAGAAATCCATTGATGTGGTAGGCCATAATTTTGTCGTGGTCGGCGAACTGGTTCAGCACCCCAACCGCATTGATGATCACGTCCGGCCGAACGAGTTGAACCGCTTGGTCAACGGCGACGATATCACCGGCATCCAGAATCAGCGAGCCTGGGTCGCCGGAATCGCGCGAGGTATAAAACACCTGGTGTTCTCCTTGCTCGCGAAAATGCCGCACCAGGACATGGCCCGCCATCCCGTGACCCCCGAGGATCAGCATCTTCATGAGAGAAATCCTCCTTTATCCAGCATGTTGCGGATTTCTTCCTTGCTCATCTGCTCATGCTCGGAACTCAGCTCGCCCAAAGCGACCAACGGCAAATGACCGTACCGATCCTTCAAGCCCGCGATGTCCAGAACAGGTAAAATCACCAGATACTCCTTGTCATATACCACGGTCGTCCGGCTCTCGTATTCGCTGAGCAGCAGCTCGTGAATCCGTTCCCCGGGCCGAATCCCCGACTCTACGATCGTTACGTCCGATTCGCCCGAATCCTCAATCAGCACCTCCGCCAGGTCCACGATCCGGCAGGTCGGCATCAGCATAACGAAAATCTCGCCGCCCACGCTTTCCATGGACGCCTTAAACAGTAGCTGAATCGCTTCCGGCATCGTCAGGAAAAATCGGGTCATTTCCAAATCGGTGATCCGGACCTCCTTCTTCTCGCGGATTTGCTGCTTGAACAGATGAATGACGCTGCCGTTGGTGCCCAACACGTTGCCGCCGCGGATGCACACAAACCGGGTTTCCTCCTGGAGCAGGTTGGCATACACGACCAGTTTTTCACCGATGGCTTTGGTCATCCCGTAGAAGTTGGACGGATTGGAGGCTTTATCGGTAGAGATATAGAGGACTTTCTTAACCTTGTTTTCGATGGCGGCTTCGATGACGTTTTGCGTACCGACCACATTCGTTTTCAGCGCTTCGCTGGGCTGTTCCTCGCATATCGGCACATGCTTCAAGGCCGCCAGATGGTAGACGAGGTCCACATTCCGGCAAGCTGCCGTCAGCGCTTCCTTATCGCGGATATCTCCGATGCGGAACGTCAGGCGCCCGTCGTCGAAAACGCGGCTCATGGCGACCTGGGCCGCCTCTCCCCGGGAATAAACGATGATCTCCTTCGGCTCCTGAGGGAGGAGCTGGCGGATCAGCTCGTATCCCCAGGACCCCGTCCCCCCGGTGACGAGAATGACTTGATCTTTAAACATTCAACTTCCCTCCAAGCACGAATTTGACCACTTTTTGCGAAACCTTCTCCTCCAGGTACCCTTCGGGACAAGGCCACGAGCGTTCCATTCCCGCCATCATCGCCGCCGCTTCGGCGATCCTGTGAGCATCCACGCCGGAAACGACGTTGCTGCCGCAATCGACGGTCTCCGGCCGCTCTGTTGTCCGACGGATCGTTACCGTGGGCACCTGCATGATGCAGCACTCCTCTTGTACCGTGCCGCTGTCCGTCAAGGCGCATAACGCATGCTTCTCCAGCTTCACGAAATCGAAGAACCCGAACGGCTCGTGAAATTCGACGAGTGGATGCATTTCGAGCCTCAAATCACGTTCAATCCGCGATCTCGTACGGGGGTGAATGCTGCATATCAGCCGCTTGGACGAGGCCTCCGCAACCCGGTTTAACCCTTCCATAATGGCATGCAGGGAAGCAGGCCGATCGACGTTCTCTGCCCGATGGGCCGTGACGAGATAATATTCTCCTTCTTTAAGGCCCAGCCGCTGTAGAATGTCGCTCGCTTCGATCTGCGGCTCGTAATGCCTCATCACTTCATAAATCGGGTTGCCGGTCAGCACGATACGGTTGCTCGGAACCCCCTCCGCGATCAAATGAGCTTTGCTCTGCGGGGTATAGGGCATATTGATGGTTGACACCGCATCGATGACTTTCCGGTTCTTCTCCTCGGGAACCTCCAGGTCAAAGCAGCGGTTGCCCGCTTCCATGTGGATTGCCGGGTAACCCAGCCGCTCGGCCAGCACGGCGCATAACGCACTGTTCGTATCCCCCAGCAGCAGCACGCGATCCGGGCGTTCCGCATCCAAAATCCGCTCCATCTGCGCGAACATCGCCGAAAGCTGGCTACCTAGCGTCGTTTGATGATCTTGAAAAATATAATCCGGTTGTCTCAACCCGAGCTCTTGGAAAAAAACATCACTGAGACTGGCCGTAAAATTCTGTCCCGTATGCACCAGCACATGGTTGTCGGCCCATTGGTCCAACAGCGGAATGATCCGGCTCAGCCGGATGATCTCCGGCCGGGTTCCCAAAATGGTCATGATCTTCACGGTCTCATCTCCTTGCAGACTTATGGCGTTTACGCACGCGTTTCATGCGGGCTCTTGCGATTCTCCGGCCGGGCTTGCGGCGCCGCCGGACCGGCTTGCGAACGCGACTCGCCGCGCCGTGCCGAGCGGACAAGCTTCGTCCGACGCCGGATCTTCTCCTGCGCAATCGCTTGGCTCGCTTCAGCTTGATCCTTCTATGGCGCCCAGCGGGGTTGGCGGACGCTGCGGGCGGAATTTCCCCGGTAGTCGCCTCAAGACCAGAACGGAAATCCTCGGTGCCCGGGGACGGCATGATCGGTACCGGTTCGGGCAAAGGTACCACGAAGCCCGAAAGCCCCTGCACGCGCTGAACCAGCCCTTGAAGCCGCAAATCGTAGGCTGCCGGGCCAAATGCAGCTTCCACCTCAACCCGGTTACGCTCCCCTACGCTGCGGACCAATTCCATGGAGGACAGCAGCTCCGCGCATTTTTCCGCGAGTCCGCCGCTGTCCCGCGTGGGCACCAGGTAAGCACCGCTGCCTACCGCCTCCAATATTTCTCGCAACCCGCCCGAAGCATAAGCGACGACCGGCTTGCCGAAGACCATGGCTTCCAGCGCCGTTAACCCGAACCCTTCAGGCAGAATCCCCGGGACGACGACGATATCCATCGCGCTAAAAGCGGATTCCACATGGTCTTCAAAGCTAACGAACACAAATCGGTGCGAATGCGGCGATCCCTGGACCGCTCGCTTTAGGTTCCGGTAATACTCTTGGTGAATCTCCGCGCCAACGACGACGAACTTCGCCGCTGCGAATCGGTCCGCCAGGCTCAGCGCCGCCGCGATGAAATGATCGGCCCCTTTCTCCGGGATCAGATAGGAAGAAATATAGCCCACCAGCACTTCCGACGACTTGACCTTCCACCCGGCCCTTTTATGCCAGCGCTGCGCCGGCCAAAGGTCGGGGTGGATATCCTCGGGATTCCAAGAAGGATACAGCAGCACGGTTTTATCCGCTGCCTGCCCTTCCAGGAATGGAGTCAGCACGGAATCGGAAATGCCGATAATCAGGTCGCTGTACCTATCGATCAGATTCACCGCCTCCGCGGTGAATTCATTGGACGCGATCACCTCCGTGATCTGCCAAATGACGGGAATACCCAGCTGTTTGGCAGCGATCGCCGGCGATACGTTGACGCTGGTATTCACCAGCACGGCATCCGGACGCTCTTCGTTCAGCAGCTCGATCGTGCGTTGCACCTGCTCGCTCCAGGCGATCGTATGGAACTCGCCGCTCAGGTTGGCATGCGGAGCGCACATGCCATAGAGCAGCCCGCTTTCGCACAGCAGGGTCCGGATCCCGTAACGTTTGGCCAACACCGACAAACTGCCCTGCCGGGGAACCACAATCGTACAGTCGTAGAAAGCCGATAGCTTCCTCGCATTAAACAACAATAGCTTCTCGGCACCGGTTACGTTCCTCGAATTGCACACATGCGAAAACAGCAGCAGCTTCTTCTTATCCGGCACGATTGCCCCTCCTTTGCTTGCGCTTTTTCCGGCCGCCCGGACCAAGCATCTTATCCGCTGTTATCACCCGAAGATCACAGACAACAGCTGATCTAACCGATTGGCATACGTATGATCCCGCAAGGTCCGATCCAGCGCCCGCAGGGCGATCTCCCGTCTTTCTTCCTCATGGGTCAGGTAATAACGCACCTTATCGACCAATTCCTCCGGCGAAGTGAAGGTCTCGATCTCTTCCCCGGGAAGGTAGAACGAAGCTAAGTCGTCGCGCGCGTCCACCAATTGGAGCGTGGCGCAGGCCGAAATCTCGAACGTCCGCGGATTGGGCGATGCCGCCGGGATCCCGGCTTGATTGTTGTTGACGTCCTCTTCGAACGGAGAACGGTGCAGATTCAGGACGATTTTCGATCCGCTGTATACCTCGGAGGTCTCCACCGGCCCCATCCATTTGCCCAGCTCGATCCGGTCCGCATAAGCCGGGAACTCGGGAAGCCGATCCCACCAGATTCCGTTGATCAATAAGCCTTGCTCCATCAAGGCAGGAAGGACCGGTTGAAGATAGATCACCCGGTTCCAATAGGCCGAGCCGATAAAGCTTAAATTGCGGCGATGTGGGGAGGGGATCAAGGTTGGCCGATAGTGCCCCGGAAACGCGGCGAACGGCAGATAATGCACCTGGCTGCAGCCGGCTGCGCGATAGGTATCGACGCAGTTCCGTTCGAGCGTAAATACATAGTCGTAATGAGAACTCAACGGAATCGTCAAGTCGGTGTAATAAGGATCATCCGTAAACCAAACGGCGGTCGGAACGCCCATGGCTCGCACGGCGCTCAAATGCTCCACGGGGAGCTCCAGCCCGTCGAGGGCGAGCAGCAGGTCGGGCTTATGCTGCGCTACCAAATCGGGAATCGGGTCTCCCGGCACAGCGGCGATCATCTCAGCGGTTAATGTGCGAAGCGTCGTTGTTACGGCATCGTCGAGCGGAGAGTAAGGGAACCCTTTCCCCGAGCTGACGTAAAGGACTTTCACTTTACGGACCGGAAAAGCCGGCCGTGGTTGATTCACGATATAGCTGGCCCTTCCCCTCAGATATCCCTCGGCATAGCCGTCGCGGAGCCCGTTGGTTCTTCCGCTCTCGGCCGGGCTCAAAACGGTCTGAATCGTATTGCCAGCCGCTTCCTCTGTGAACATAATGTCACTCCTTTTTGGGTTGGTTCTTGAAATTAGCTTTCAGCGACTGCGGCCAACAGACGACTGACCCGATCCGAATAGGTATGGACGGCCGTCGTCGTCCACAGCGAACGCCAAGCGATCAGACGACGTTCCTCCTCGTGCTCGAGGTAGTAACGGATTTTCGCCTCCAGCTCCACTTCATCCCGGAACGTCTCAATGTCGAAGCCCGGTTGGTAATAGGAGGCCAAATCGCTGCGGATGTCCGTAATCTGGAAAGCGCCGCAGCCGGCGATTTCATAGGTACGCGGATTGATCGATCCCCCCGGGGTGTCGCGTCCGTTCCGGTTATCCTGGCCAGCTTGCGTCGGCCGGTGGATGTTGAGCACGATTTTGGAGGCATTGTAGTAGCGAACCGTCTCCTCGACGGGAACCCAACCGGGGCGGATAAACCGCGACAATAGTTCGTAACGGGGCAGCCGGTCCCAGTGGAATCCGGCGATGAGCACCCGTTTATCCTGCAGGAACGAACTTAAGCGGTCGAACAAGGCGACCCGGTTCCAAAAAGCATTGCCGATGAAACACACGTCGTAGCGGTATTCCGGCAGGGCCGGAATCGGCCGAAATTGGTGCGGATTGGCGGCCAACGGAAGATGGTGAACGCTTCGAACTCCGAGTGACCGATACAGCGGTACGCATTCGATCTCGTGCGTAAACACCAAATCGTAGCTTAGGGCCAGCGTGATCGTGTCGTCGGTAAAGTAGGGGTCATCGACGAACCAAACGGCGGTTCGAATGCCCATCCCCCGAATTTGTTCCATTTGTGCGGCATGGTCGGGCGGAAAGACATGCAGCGAGTTCATCACCAGCACCAAATCGGGACGAAGGCGTTCGGCCTCCTGCAGCATCATTTCCGGGGTAGTGACGACACACTCCCGCGTCAGCTCCGTTAGCGCGGCTTGAACCCCCTCGTCAATCGCGTCGAACCCCTGGGGCACGTACAGCACCCTCAGGTCCACTTTCGTCCGGGTGAGCGGCGGAATTCGTTCGAGCACGGCCTGGCATCCGCCATACCGGATTCCTTCTGCGTATCCGGCCTGATAAGCCTCGCCGTACCGGTTTTCCTTGACGTTCTCCAAGGTTCTTCATCCTATCTTCGTGGAATTCAATCTTGCGTTTCCTGGGTCTTAATAAATATATGCTGAGGGGACACGTGCATCATGGACGACTACCCGCCTGCCTGATAAATTGGCGAATGCCGCCGTTCGCCGCGAATG
>NZ_JAKSXN010000090.1 GCF_022427145.1 Paenibacillus timonensis | reverse complement strand
GCCATCAGCTCGCTTTCTCAGCTAGGCCGCTTGAGCTGCTTGCTGCGCAGTTGACCGCAAGCCGCGTCGATGTCGGCCCCGTGTTCTAGCCGGACGCTGACGCTGAGGCCGCGTTTTTTTAGCGCATCGTAAAAAGCCAACACGGAATCCTGCTCGCTCCGCTGATACTGGCTGTGTTCGTCCACCGGATTATACGGGATCAGGTTGACGTTCACGAACCGGTCTCCCAGCAGATCGGCTAGTTCCTGCGCATGCTCCGTCCCGTCATTGACGCCCTTGAGCAAGATATACTCGATCGTCAGCCGCCGGTTCGTTTGTTCCAAGTAATAGTCGATCGCCGCCATCAGCTTCTCGAGCGGAATCGCTTTGTTGATCTTCATGATTCGCGTGCGCAGCTCATTGTTCGGCGCGTGCAGGGACACGGCCAAATTCACTTGCAGATCGGAATCGGCAAATTCGATGATTTTATCCGCCAGCCCGCTGGTCGATACGGTAATGTGGCGCGGACCGATCGCAAGTCCTTTGGGGTCCTGAATGACCCGCAGGAAATCGGCCATATTCTCGTAATTATCAAAAGGTTCCCCGATCCCCATCACCACAATGTGGGTCACGCGGTCTCCTTTGCCCTGCCGGTCCAGGTGCAGCTGTACCTTCATGACCTGCTCCACGATTTCCGCGCTCGTCAGGTCCCGGCTCTTCTTCAACAGCCCGCTGGCGCAAAAGCTGCAGCCGATATTGCAGCCGACCTGGGTCGTCACGCAAACGGACAAGCCGAATTTATGGCGCATGAGCACCGTTTCGATCAGGTTGCCGTCCTGCAACCGGAACAGGAACTTGATCGTCCCGTCGATCGACTCCTGGCGGACATGCTCCTCCAGGGTTTCGATGGCAAACTGTTCTTCCAGCAGCGCGAGACATTCGGGATGAACGCCTTCCATCGCTTCGAAATCGGTGGCCCGTTGGCGGTACAAGCCCTCCCACACCATCTCGGCCCGGCCTCTTTTATGTCCACGGTCCAGCAGCCAAGCGGCCAGCTGATCCTTCGTCAAACCATAGATCGATTGTTTATTCATGCGTATCCTCTTTCTAAACGAACTTAAGTCATTTTTTAATTATACCTAATCCGCCATTCCCATTGCCACAGGTAAAAAAACGAATCCCGCCGCGCCTTCGCCTCTGGGGCCGTTTTACACAGATTGCCGTCCCTTTTAAACGAACGTTAACATTAGTGTCCTAAAGTGAAGGTACGTTAAAGTTTGGCGATACGACGATTGAGCAATTCGAACTCGCAGCGGTCCGGCCCGCATACTGGACTAAGGTCGGAACGAAATCACGCCGCGCGGCCGGTTTGATTCTTCCAGGCTTCCTATATACTGGAACTCGGAATGAATCGACGGAACGAACCGTGCGTTTCTATTTCGGTGGAAAGGCGGCAGCTAGCCATGAAGCAAAACATGCACATCGTCATCCTGACTGCCGGATACGGCAACGGCCATATTCAGGTGGCGCGGACGCTGGAGCAATCCCTGACCCGTTCGGGCGCCCGATCGGTCAGCGTGATCGACCTGTACCGCGAAGCCCATCCGGGAATGAATTCCGTCTCCCGGCATCTCTATTTATACAGCCCGTGGTTCTCGGCCTACGGCCTGGACTATTACGGGTGGAGCTACTACGCGACCCGGGATCTCCAGCAGACGAGCGCTATAGCAAAATGGGGAAACCAACTGGGTATGAAAAAGCTGGTCACCCTGCTCCAAAAGCAGCGGCCAGACGCCATCATCAGCACCTTCCCCTTCGGCGGCATCACGGACCAACTGCGAAAACACGGCATTCGGGTACCGGTATTCACCGTCGTCACCGATTTCAGCCTGCACAACCGCTGGTTGTTCACGCGGCCGGACCGTTATTACGTGGCGACCGGGGATTTGAAGCGGGAAATGATCGAACGCGGCGTGCCCGCGGAATCGATCGTGGTCAGCGGCATCCCGGTTAGGGAGCCGTTTTACGAGCCGCCGCACTCCATGAATCCGCAGGTGCAGGCATGGCAATCGACAGAGGGATCCCGTTCCATTCTGGTCATGATGGGGGCGCACATTCCCTTGCCCGACGTCCAGCTCATCACCGCCAAGCTGTTGGCGCTGCCGGACGTGCGGGTGGACATCGTCTGCGGAGGCAACGATAAGCTGCGGCGTCGCCTGGAGCGGCGGTTTGCCGGTCACGAACGGCTGCGCCTATTCGGTTACGTCGAAGCGATCCACGACCGCATGCGGGAAGCCGCGTGCATCGTGACGAAGGCCGGAGGCATCACGCTGTCGGAAGCGATCCAGATCCGCACTCCGATCGTGGTCTACAAGCCGTTCTCCGGCCAAGAGCGGGAAAACGCGAGGTATCTGGAGCGCAAAGGCGCGGCCGCAGTGGTCTCCTCGCCGCGAGCTTTGGCGGAGCAGGTGCACGAGCTGCTCGATTCCGAGGTCCGCAGAGCCCGTATGCTCCAGCAGTACGACGAGCTGGCCGCAGGATGCGCCACCGAAACGATCGTCCGGGACGTGCTGCGACTGGCGGGACGCCTGCCGGCCTTGGCGGACGGCCAATGATCCGGTTCGCCCGCGCCGCTGCTGGCGCACGAATAAGAAGCAAGGAGCCTTGCGTATATGAAACGTACTAGCCGATGGATATCCGGAAATCATGTTACTCCAGCATTTTTGCACTGTGCCGCCATTTTGTTATTGACGGAAATGGCCCGCAGCGCCTTTCTCATCTCGTTCTTGCCCGCCTTTGCCAAAGAGCGCCACATTACGCTGGCGGCGGTTGGCGTAGCCATTTCGGTCCACTATTTGGCCGACACGCTGATTAAAGTCCTAGCGGGTTACGTGCTGGACCGGTTCCCGGCCCGGCTGATCCTGAATATTTTCCTGCTGCTCGGACTCCTGGGCCTGTTCGTCTCTTATGGGGTCAGCGCTCCCTGGGCGGTCGTCCTCGGGGCCGGCCTGATCGGAATCGGGGTCTCGCCTGTCTGGCTCCTCTGCCTATCCGAGATACGGGAGGACAGCCGCGGCTCGCAGATGGGATCGGTCTATACGATTTGGCTCGTTTCGCTGGGCCTGGGACCGGTAGCCGTCAATTTTTTGATCGACCGCAGTTATGCCTTATCGTTCTGGCTGTTGGCCGGTTGCTGGTCCGCCGGGTGGCTGCTGGCCGCCATGAAGCGGATCGATTTTTCATCCCGGCGCTTGCTGGGGGACACGATCCCGTTTAAACAGCAAATGCGGCAAATCGGGAGCAAGCTGGCCCAGATGAAGCCGCTCGTGCCCGGCATGATCGTGCAGACGCTGGCCGCCGGCTTGTTGGTGCCCGTCTTGCCAAGCTTTGCATCCGAGTATTTGGCGCTGGATTATTCGGGATACTCCATCGTGCTGATGGCCGGAGGCTGTATGACCGTGCTGCTGCTGATCCCGATGGGCCGGCTCGCCGACAAATGGGGCCACAAATGGCTATTGATCGCGGGTTTCGGCGCCTTGGCGGCCTGCCTCGGACTGCTGATCTACTCCCGGCAGATGTTCAGCACGATGCTGCTTGCCGTCTGTCTTGGCGCGGCGTATGCCGCCGTGCTTCCGGCGTGGAACGCGATCCTGTCCCATTTCGTCCCCGTCGAGCAAAAAGCGACCGGCTGGGGCGTTCTCTCCGGCATCGAAGGCATCGGGGTCATCCTCGGCCCGATCCTGGGCGGCTGGATGGCGGAAAGCTTCGACGAAACGGTGACGGTAGGGATCAGCGCGCTGCTGTTGTTCGGCATCATGTTGTTCTACTGGATCCGTCCGGTGCGCCAGCATCAACCGGGGCAATACGGACAGCGTGGGTAATGCGGACAGCTCGGGGAGCATGAGTTTGTGGGTGCAGGTAACACCTGGGGCCGCAGCGGTAACCGTAGCCCGAACCTTGACGCGGATAGAAAGCATTATTTTCGGGGGAGTGGAGGAGTTGGGATGAAACATCGCTATTATCTTCGACTGCGCGAGTATGACAACCGGCTGTTTCTGTGGTGCAATCATTCGCTGAGTCACCCGTGGCTGGATCGCATTCTGAAGGGGTTAACCCATTTGGGAAGCGCCGCGTTTACGATCGCGCTGACGATCTCCGTGGTCGTCTTCGCCACGGGGACGTGGCAGCGGGCGGGCTGGCATAGCCTAATCGCCTTGACCCTCAGCCATCTGCTCGCGGTCGTGATCAAGAAGCGGTTTCAGCGAACCCGCCCTTACGAAGCGTTGCAGGACGCGCGAATCTCGATTCATCCGCTTAAGGACTACTCGTTCCCATCCGGGCATACGACAGCGGCCTTCTCCACGTTTATCCCGTTCTTGTTCGCGGCCCCTGGGCTGGCGCAAGTGCTGCTGCCGTTGGCTTTCATCGTTGGCTTGTCGCGAATATACCTCGGAGTCCATTATCCCTCCGACGTATTGGCCGGCGGCCTGGTTGGAGCTGCGACCGCTCTCCTCGTTGTCCTGGGCGCCGGGTTGGCGTAGGTGTAGGTGTAAGGAAAGAGGCTGTAGTCGCTGAGGTTCACGGCAACTTTCTTGCAGCTATGCTAGCGTAGGTTCCGCGGTAACATGCTTTCCTCTGCTCTAGCGCGAGGGTTGTGACAGTGGAAAGCTTCACCTGGTGCGAAACCGCCTCAGTCCGCTGGCAAACTCAGAGAAATGTTGTATTTTGTGCAGCATTTAACGCCACTCACTGAGCGAAAATGCAAAAATGTTGTATTTCCTGCAACATTTTCGGTCCAATTTCACTTTAATCCTAAAAATTGTTGTATGAAATACAACATTTTCCCCTTCCATCGTCCGTTCCGCCGCAACATGTTGCACTTTTTACAACATTTCTGCCGGTACGCATGGGGATGTGAACGCGGGATGCGGCAGTGTAAGCGCTTTATAATCTATATAGAAAGCTGGGGTAATATCGATGCAATCCGAATCGATCGTCAAGCAAGCCGTCCAAGGAGTTTGGATGGGCTGGGAGCGGGTGTTCGAGCTGTTCAGCCGGCTGCGCTCCAACTACGCCGGAGAGTTCGGCATCTGCAAAATGTTCGTCACCAAATACCGCGGCAAAAGCATGCAATGCGAAGACGGCACGTGGATCCAGGACGGCGATTGGATCGGGGAGCTGCATTTGGATAACCGGCAAATCCTCGCCATGCTGCAATCCAATGAGGCGAATCGGGTCGCCCTGAAAGTTGCCCGCCTGGCAAGAAACGCCATGCGGCAGATTTGCGCCGAAATGCAAAAGAACCCGCAACTCAGTCAGGTGAAGGCGCTGCAGGGGATTACGTTGCTGCATCGGGGCATCACGCACGGACTCGGCTTCGAAACGCATCGCGTCGAACAGGGAGCCTTCCGTACGTTAACGACCTCTTATCTTCGGTTATTGCTTACCGTCTTCCATCCCAGCAACCGGAAACGGATCACCGGCCATACGGACAAGCTGATTCCGATGAAGCTGGTCATGACCCGCGCGTCGCTGTTCCGGCAATTCGGGACGGAGACGGCGCTCGCCTAACGAAAAGATGCCCGCGCAGCCGCTTCCCTCTGGAAGCCGCAGACGCGGGCAACTCATTTCGGAGTTATTCCTTCACTTTAAACTTGCCCAACACCCGTTGCAGCTCGTCCGATACCGCCGAGAGCGAGGCACACGAGGCGTTGATGTCCGCAATGGACGACAGTTGATTGGCCGAAGCGCTGCTCACTTCCTGGGCGGCGGCGCCCGAGCTTTGCGCGATATCCGCGATGACGTGAACGGAAGCCGTGACTTCCTCGATGCCGGCGGACATCTGCTGGGCCGTCGCGGCAAGCTGTTCGATCTGGTCGGCGATTTGGCCGTTCGAAACAGCGATGCCTGCGAAGCTGCGGTCCGTTTCCTGCGTTAACGCAAGGCCCGACTCCACCTCCCCGATCACCCGATCCATCGCTTCCAGCGACTGCTTGATGTCGGTATCGATCTGCGTCATCACCTCGGCGATCCGCTCCGACGAAGCCTCGGACTGCTCAGCCAGCTTGCGCACCTCGGAGGCGACTACGGCGAAGCCGCGTCCCTCCTCGCCGGCGCGAGCGGCCTCAATCGATGCATTCAACGCCAGCAGGTTCGTCTGCTGGGAGATGCCTCGAATCGCCGCCACCATCATGGCGATCTCCTGCGACTTGTCGTTCAGCAGCCGAACGAGCGCGCTGCTGGCTTGGACGGAGCGGTCGATGGATTCCATCTGCTTGACCGTTCTGCGAACCTGATCGCCGCCGCCAGCGGCCTGCTGCCGGGATTGCCCCGCCAGTTCGGCGGCTTCGGAGGCATGCTCGGCGATATGCTGCACGCCGATCGCGATCTCCTCCATCGCGCGGGCATTCTCCGCCGTGCTCATCGTCTGGCTCTCCGCCCCTGCGGCGACTTGCTCGATCGATGCCGCGATGCGAGCCGAGTCTTCGCTGGTTTGCTCCGCGACCGTCTGCAGCCTCCGGGCGGACTCGGTCACCTTGTCCGAGGCGAGCAGGCCCTGCTGAACCAACTGCCGCAGATTGGCGCCCATCTGATTATAGCCGGCGCTGAGCACCCCGATCTCGTCCCGCGAATCGTCGCGGACGGTCGCCGTAAAATCGCCGGAACCGGCTTTCTCCATCGCCACGGCCAACCGGCCAAGCCGTTTTTTCATGCCGCGCATATACATCAGGATCACCACGATGGAAATTGCGAGCGCGGCCGCAAAAACTACGGCAAATTGCCGGATAAACGTCCCGCGAATGGTATCCATTAATCGCTGCGGAGCCCCCACGTACAAGATGCCGATAACCTCGCCGTTATCCGATTTGATCGGTTGGTAAGCCGCCTGGTAGGTTTGGCCAACCACAACCGCTTCCCCGTAATAGCTGCCGCCTCCCTTCAGGACGACGTCAGCCACCTTATCGGAGACCTTCGTGCCTACGGCCCGTTCTCCCTCCGCCATCACGTTGGTCGACACGCGCGTATCCCCTTGAAAAATCGTCACCGTGTCCTCCGTCAACTGCCCGATCTCGTCCACGATTTCGAAGTTCCCGTTCATGACCGTATCGCCCTTGGTCAACTGATCTCCCCTAATGCGCCAAGCACCGGGGTACTTGCTATCCAAATAACGGCTCACTAGCTCCAGGTCGCTTTTCGCTTTGGCGGTGGCGAACGTTTTGATGCCGCTCCCCATTTGCTCGATGGCGACATAGGCAATGGCCGCCGATACGACCACCAGAATCCCGATGACGATCAAATTGATTTTTGTCCCGATGCTTCGAATGCGCATGTTATTCGCCTCCTTACAACTTTGAGTAAATCATAAGGGGTGACGTTGGTTTTGTGTAGAAAAGGAAAGCCCAGCGCCCCCAGTATTTAGGGGCCTGGGCCACATTTATTTTCTGCTAGTCGATGTATCCTGCGAGTCCATGCTCCGTCAAATAATCCATCTCCAAATCCAGGATGGTCTCCACGGTCAATTCGTCGAGCTTCACGTCGCTTCGGCTTAGGACATAATCCACCAGCTCGTCACCGTCGATCTCCACTTCGCCATCGGCGTTTTGCTGGGCCTGATTGATGAAATCCGCTTCGTGCTTCAGCACCAACCGAATATTGTCCGGACCTGCTTTAGACCGGTCGGCGATAAATTGGACCAGCTCCTGTTCATTGATTTGATCGCTCACAAGGTTCACTCCTGCCATGTTAGGTTCGATTTGTTTCCTAGTCTTTCTCGTAGATGTAAATTTTAGTCCGGTACAGATCCCGGCAGGTGACGACCTTCATCGGCCGCCAGCCCGGCAGGGCAAAGCAAATGCTGATCACCCGGGCCCCCGGGGTTAAGCGCGCCCGAAGCAGGGGATCCAGCCGCTGCATCGCTCCGGGGTACAAGTAACAAACCACCGTACCTGCCGTCTCGTAAGGAAATGCGTATAAATCTCCCCGCAAAAACTGCACTTGAGAATAAGCGCCCCACCGCAATAGGAGACGTGAAAACAACCAGGGAACCAACGAGTTCTCGATCCCGACGATACGCCAGCTCGGATGGGCCTTAGCCAGGGCCAAAGCCAGTGTTCCCCAGCCCGCCCCCGCTTCCACGATGGGGGAGATCGGGACCCGGGGAGCCTCCCTCTCAAGGGCGGCGGCACGTTCCAACTCCCTTAGTTCCCGGACAACCGCTTGCCGGACGGAAGCGGAAGCGGGCATCGGCGAAATGCCGTTTCGCCAGCTCCGGTAGACGATCGCCGCGACCGCCGTCAGCAGAAGGATCAGCAACACGGCGGTCAGGATCGGGTAGGCGGAAGCGGGCATGGGGACATCTCCTTAGGCGCAGGGTTCTCATTCAATGTTTGCATTGTACCAAAAACGCAGCCTTAAGGCGAACCCTTGATGACTCTCCAGTTCCCATCGCAGACGGCCCGGATCATCCCATGCCGTTGAACGTACTCCGCCACCAGCTCCGCCATGTCGGTCTGGATTTCCTTCACCACCGGCTTGCCCCGGTACATCGCATAATCTCCGCCCCCGCCGGCGCGATAATTGTTCATCACGACGTCAATCTCCGTCTCGTCTTGCAGCAGCGCTCCGTTCCGGCTCAGCTTGACGACCCGCTGCCCGGCAGGCCGGGCGATATCGAGCTCGTATTCGATGCCTTCCCACATATCGTAATTGTAATGCTGTGTCTTAGGCCGGATATACGCCGGATTCACCGCGATCTCGCCGTCCGTTCCCAAGACGAAATAATTCGCCGTCTGCTCCAGCGCTTCTCGGATGTCCCGCCCGGTCAAGCGCAGGACGGTTAACGTGTTCGGATACATGAAATTCGTCAGCACATCCCGCAGCGTAATGCTGCCGGCAAACCCCTTGGATTCCTCGCTCAGCAACGCCGCGTTCGAGACATCCACCCCGGCGGCCTCCATCTGCACCCGGTTAACAAACTCCATAAACGGGTGATCCGCCAAGCGGCAGGCGAGCGGGCTTCCGATCGTCATGTCGCCGTCCACCCGGCCGATCGGCTGGTCCAGCCAGGCTTGCGTGGCCGATTCCAGCGGCCGCACCAGCTCCAGCACCTCAGCATCAGCCTCCACGCCGTCATCGGGAATGAGCAACTCGGGCGTTTTCTCGCGGATGCTCCAGCGGCCGTCAGCCTCGCACTTCAAACGGACGGTGATTCGGCCCAACGCTTGTCCGCCCGTCCCCGGCTGGATCACCGTGACTCCGTCGACCTCGCCCGCGATCATCCGGTGCTGGTGCCCCGTAATTAACACATCGATGCCGGGCACTTCAAGGCACATCGCGAAACCCTGATTTTCTCCGGTTAACCGTTCCGTCGGCCCCCCCGTCGCCAAATCCCGCTCGAATCCGCCGTGATAGCTGACCACCAGCAAATCCGGCCGCTCCTTTTCCCGAATGCGGGGAACCCAGGTTTTCACCGTCTCCAGCGCGTCCTGAAACGTCCAACCGTCAATATGCCGAGGATGCTCCCAATGCGGGATATAGTGGGTTGTAACGCCCAAGATGGCGATTTTTACACCCTCCGGGGTCGTCTTCACGACGTACGGCTTGCCGAACGCCGTCTCTCCCTCAGCTCCGGTATTCACAATCCCCGCCGACAGCCACGGGAAGCGGGAATCCTTCATCGCTTTCCCTAACAGCTCCTGCCCGTAATTAAACTCGTGGTTCCCTGGCACCGCGGCGTCATACCCTAGCAGGTTCATGGCTGCGATGGATGGATGAACGCCGTCTGGATGGTTTTTGACGTAAAAAGTGCACAGCGGCGTTCCTTGAATGACGTCCCCGTTATCGACCAACAGCAAGCCGGGCGATTGCCCGCGCTCACGTCGAATGAGCGTAGCCAGCTTCGCCAGACCCAGCGGCCGTTCGTCGGCCGTGCGGTAATCCGTCGGATAGACGTAGCCGTGGATGTCGCTCGTAACAAGGATTTTGCAGAGGACTTCCCCCTGCTCCGCCGGTATGGTCTTTAATTCGCGATCCGTATGTTGTTCCATCATTATCACCTCGGATTCATTTCATTGCATTCCCATTCTAGCAACGAACATCGCAAGTTTTGTAAACTCCTGAAAAATGGGATTTTACAAACTTCATCTTTACCTCTGACGGCAGGTTAATAAATCTCTTTTATAGTAAATCACGTAATCCAAAAAAATGAGAATAAGTGGAGGTCATACGCTTGAACAAGATTACCAAGTTTGTTTTGCCCTTATTTTTGGCGTTTTCCGTCATCCTGAGCGCTTGCGGAAACAATGCTCCGGCTAACACCAGCGGAAACGCGTCGGCTGAATCCGGCCAAACCAATGCCACTGCCGCAAATGCCGGCACGAACGCAGCGACCGATGCTGCCGAAACCCCTGCCGATACCGGCTACGTACCTGAAACGCTGACCGTACAATTTGTGCCTTCGCAAAACGCCGATACGCTGGAAGCCAAAGCCAAGCCGCTGGAGAAGCTGCTGTCCGATCGCCTGGGCGTTCCGGTAAAGGTCAGCGTGTCGACCGACTACAATACGATCATCGAAGCTATGGCTTCCAAGCAAGTGGACGTTGGCTTTCTGCCTCCGACGGCTTACGTGCTGGCCAAAGATAAAGGCGCAGCCGAGGTCATTTTGCAGGCGCAACGCTATGGCGTGCAAGATGAAACCGGTGCACCTACGGATGAACTGGTGGATTTCTACAAATCGATGATCATCGTTAAGAAGGATTCCGACATCAAATCCGTAGAGGATCTGAAAGGCAAGAAAATCGCTTACCAAAACGTAACGTCCTCCGCCGGTTATGTATGGCCGGCCGCCAAGCTCCAAGAAGCTGGCTTGGATCCGCTGTCCGACGTGGAGCCGATCACGGTGAAAGGTCATGACCAAGGCGTCATCGCGGTCCTGAACGGCGACGTGGACGCCGCCGCGATCTTCCAGGATGCCCGCAACACCGTCGTGAAGGATTATCCGAAAGTGTTCGAAGACACCCGCGTACTGACGTACACGGAACCGATTCCGAACGACACGATCTCCGTCCGTTCCGACATGAACGCCGAATGGGTGCAAAAACTGAAAGACGCCTTCATCGAAATCGGCAAGGATCCGGAAGGTCACCAAATCATCGCGGATATCTACACGCATGAAGGTTATGTCGAATCGAACGACAGCGTGTTCGACATCGTCCGCGAATATAACGAAAAGGTCAAAACGGAATAGGCGTATATACGAAATTTGACGAATAGTCCCATGCAGGCCAGTCGGAGCGCGGCGCGCTCCCGGCTGGCTGTGCGTTTTTCCAGATTATTTTCCAAAAAGGAGCCCCAACGTGATAGAACTGCGCAATGTATCCAAAACGTATCCGAACGGCACCAAAGGGCTGAATCAAATCAACCTGAAGATCGAGCCCGGCGAATTCGTGGCCATCGTTGGCTTGTCCGGTGCCGGCAAATCGACGCTGCTGCGGTCCATGAACCGGCTGCACGATATTTCCGAAGGCGACATCCTCATCGGCGGCAAGTCGATCACGCAAGCCGCCGGCAAGCCGCTGCGGATGATTCGCCGCGACATCGGCATGATCTTCCAAAGCTTCAATCTCGTGAAGCGCTCCTCCGTATTGCGCAACGTGCTGGCCGGCCGAGTCGGCTACCATTCCACGCTGCGCACCCTGTTCGGCCGATTCCCGGAAGCCGACATGGAGCTGGCGTTCCAAGCGCTGGAGCGCGTCAACATCGTGGAAAAAGCGTACGCCCGGGCCGACCAGCTCTCCGGCGGACAGCAGCAGCGGGTGGCGATCGCCCGCGTGCTGGCGCAGGAGGCGAAAATCATCCTCGCCGACGAGCCCGTGGCCTCCCTGGATCCCCTGACGACCAAGCAGGTCATGGATGACTTGAAGCGCATTAACGTCGAGCTTGGCATTACGACGATCGTGAACCTGCATTTCATCGACTTGGCGCGCAGTTACGCCACGCGCATCATCGGGCTCCGCGCGGGCCAGGTCGTATTCGACGGCCCAGTGTCGGAGGCGACCGACGAGCGGTTCGCGGAGATTTACGGCCGCGCGATCGACCGGGAGGAGCTGTTGGCCAGCCGGCTCCCGGGGCCGCAGGTGCTGGAGGCGCAGGCTTGATGAACACGAATCCACGTTCAAGTTCCCATGCCAACGCCAATCCCAACGCCAATACGTCTGCCAACCTCAGCGCGAACCCGTCCGGCCAAGCCGGCTTGAACCGGAACCGTCCCCAAGCTCCCGGCAAGCTGAAGCACTATTTAACCGCCGCGATCATCCTGCTCCTGCTGTGGGGCAGCGCTGCGGATACCGACGCCTCGCTGGGCAAGCTGATCCAGGGCTCGCCGAACATGCTCGACCTATTGAAGGAGATGTTCCCGCCGAAGTGGAGCTACTTCGACAATATCGTCCCGGCGATGCTGGAGACGATCCGCATGGCGCTGATCGGCACGACGTTCGGCGCGATCCTCGCCGTGCCGGTGGCGCTGCTCTGCGCCTCTAACCTTAGCCGCAGCGCCTGGATCTACCAACCCGTCCGCTTCCTGCTGAACCTCGTGCGGACGATTCCGGACCTGCTGCTGGCGGCGATCTTCGTCGCCATCTTCGGACTCGGCCCGCTGCCCGGGATGATGGCGCTGACCGTCTTCTCGTTTGGCCTGATCGCCAAACTGACGTACGAGGCGCTGGAGACGATCGACCGCGGGCCGCTGGAAGCGATGACGTCCGTCGGGGCCACGTCCGTGCAGCGGATCGCCTTTGGCGTCGTGCCGCAAATTCAGGCCCATTTTATTTCTTACGTGCTGTATACGTTTGAAATCAACGTCCGCGCCGCGGCGGTGCTGGGTCTGGTCGGGGCCGGCGGGATCGGCCATTATTACGAAGTCACCTTAGGCTTCCTGGAGTATGACAAGACGTGCATGATTATCCTGTTCACGCTCGCGGTCGTACTGCTGATCGATTATGCAAGCACCAAACTGCGGGAGAAATTGTTATGACGACAAACGAAAATGCAACAACTTGGCGGCATAAATTGCCGAAGCCCAAAAAGAACCGTTACCGCTGGTTGATCTATATCCTGCTTCTTCTACTCTATATATGGGCCTTTGCCGGCATTCCGTTTGACGGAATTAAGGAAACCGCCGGCCAAATTACGAAATCGATCCTCTCGGGATTGTTCTCGCCCGATTGGGATTACGTCTATTTGCCGGACGGCGAGGATTTGCTGCGGGGATTGCTCGAGACGTTGACCATCTCCATCCTGGGCACGTTCGTTTCTACGCTGGTTTGCCTGCCGTTCGCCTTCTGGGCAGCGGCCAATCGGGGCAAGTCCCGATTCGTGTCCGGTTCAGGCAAGATGCTGCTCAGCTTTGTCCGCACCTTCCCGGAAATCGTGATGGCGCTGCTATTCATCAAGGCCGTGGGACCCAATGCCTTTGCCGGCGTGCTGGCACTAGGGCTGCATTCGGTCGGCATGCTCGGCAAGCTGTTCGCCGACGAGATCGAAAACATGGATCACGGCCCAACCGAAGCGCTGATTGCCGCAGGGGCGAACCGCCTGCAAATCCTGTGGTTTGCCGTGCTGCCCCAAGTGCTCCCGGGCTTCCTGTCCTACACGCTGTACCGGTTCGAGATCAATCTGCGTTCCGCCACCATCCTCGGCGTCATCGGCGCCGGTGGCATCGGAACCCCGCTGATTTTCGCCCTCAGCTCGCGGGATTGGGATCGCGTCGGCATCATCCTGCTTGGCATCATCGTGATGATCACCCTCGTGGACTGGATCTCCGGTTTTCTACGGAAGAAGCTGGTTTAGCCCCGATCTTAGTCCATGCTGCTGTTGACACCCGGGCGATTCACCGGCAACCCCCTTGCTCTTGTTCTTGCTCTTGTTCTTGCTCTTGTTCTTGCTCTTGTTCTTGCTCTTGTTCTTGCTCTTGTTCTTGCTCTTGTTCTTTCTCTTGTTCTTTCTCTTGTTCTTGCTCTTGTTCTTGCTCTTGTTCTTGCTCTTGTTCTTTCTCTTGTTCTTTCTCTTGTTCTTTCTCTTGTTCTTTCTCTTGTTCTTTCTCTTGTTCTTTCTCTTGCTCTTTGCCCTGACCCGGCCCCATTCTATAAGATTTTTCGAATACAATACTCCGAAACATCGCCAAACGGCCCATTCTATATAAAATTTCGAATAGATTGAGCCACTTTCCCTTTGCAGCGGCCTATTTTATATGATTTTTCATATAAAATAGGTTTTTTCTCCCTCCAAGGATCGAATATATATGATTTTTCGAACACAATACTCCGAAACATCGCCAAATGGCTCATTCTATATGAAATTTCGAATAGAATGAGCCACTTTCCCTTTGCAGCGGCCTATTTTATATGATTTTTCATATAAAATGGGCTTTTCCGCCCTCCAAGGACCGAATATATATGATTTTTCGAATACAATACTCCGAAACATCGCTAAACAGCCCATTCTATATGAAATTTCGAATAGAATGAGCCACTTTCC
>NZ_JAKSXN010000009.1 GCF_022427145.1 Paenibacillus timonensis | reverse complement strand
CGCTTCCCCTTATTGCACCACATCTTCTTCGATCTCGAAGTCATGCTGATTGTTGCACAAGCATTGCTTAAAGCCGGTATCAATGTGGCCGCGTTCTTTTTTGCCGCGCAGCACGAACCGCTCGCCGCACGCTTTACAGGTGATTCTTACCTTGACGCGCACGAAAAAAGGCACCCCCTTCTATCCAACTTCACGGTCTGCCTTACAGCAGACGCGCAAATCGCTAGAATCAGGATGCCCTATTCTTCAATGAATTAGTCTTGCCCCTTGGCTCCCGGCGTTAACCGGAAAGGGGATCGATTGTTGGCCCGGTACACCTTGCCAAGTCCCCCATACCAGAGGAAGGCCATGAGCGGAACGATAAACCAGATCCAGTACTGGGTCGTATTGTTTAAGATCCAGTCATAAACCCCGTGCCAGAACAACGGGAATAACAGCGAAAAAATGAGGAACTTCCGACTTTGCCATCCGGTTGAAAATTTGGCCCGGCCCAAGTAGTACCCCATCATGACGCCAAACATCGCGTGTCCCGATACCGGAAGCAGGGCCCGAACGATCATGGTGCCGATCGAGGCGTGGCTCGCCAAAGCGTAAAGGACATTCTCGACCGTCGCAAATCCCAAGGATATTGCCACCGCATATAATATCCCGTCATACGGTTCATCAAACTCCGTATGATTGTAAATCATATGAAATAGCACGAACCACTTCAGCACTTCCTCAACGCCGGCCGAAATGCCAAATGCCGTCACCAGCGGCCCATCGCCAAGCCACATCGTCAACCCCCGCTGGATGATCATGACCGGCAATACGATCAAGAAGCCAAGCAGGAACACCTTGATGACCATATGCAAGGGTTCCGCATCATACTTGTCCTTGAGATAAAAATATGTTAGCAGTGCAATACCGGGAGCTACCGCTGCGCTTGCTATCGAGAAAAAGAGCAACGGTTATCCCCCCTTATTGGCCGCTTGCCGTTCCTTGTCTCTCTCTCATATCGTTTCACGGGTTGCCTTTCTCGAATACGTACAAATCAATCCTGGCGCTTGAAGTGGCTGCAAATCGTGTCCACCGCGTGGTCGGCCATGATCAAATTCCCGTACTCTTCCAGCATCGCCGTCGTTACCGAAGTTGCTTCGCCAAACTCAGCCAATACCGCGATCAAAGCAGGGTGCTTGCCCTCCTCCAATTCTTCCGGCTCCAACTGAAGAACCCATTTCCCATTATATTTATACAGTCTGCCGGCATTCTGAAGCATCGTCTTAAGCACGTGTGCCGCTTCGATCAAATTTTCGAAATCGTCAAAGGAATACAAAATCGTATCGCTTTGCTCCAGCGTGACTTCCATCTCGTATACTTCTTCCGGCAGTTCATCCTCATAAGGCGAGCCGATCCCGTGTTGATGGTGATCGTATTTGCCGCGCGTTACGATGACGACCATTCCTTGTGCAGGAAGGGCGAACACTTCCACAGCCAATGGCCCGGTGGCGTCAAAGCCCACTTCGTTATAAGCCTGATCCATCATTTCGGTGAACAGGTCATGGACTTTGGGAATCTCTTGCCACATGTCCTCTTTCTGTATACCGCGTTCGCTTAAATCGTCAAACGTGAGGAAAATCCGTATCTTATCCTGGCCTAGTCTTTCTATCTTCATACAGGATCCTCCTCTCTCTATGCCGTGTTATAAACAGATTATGAAACCTGTTGTCAAATGTGCTGGAAATGGTTCTTTGTATGTATGTTATCACTTATTTCCCCTAAATGCACGCTTTAAAATAGACCAAAAAAGAATCATTTTCCGATCCCCCGGGAAGGGGGAAGAAAATGATTCTAGAGCGGGTTGGCGACGGTTGGATTACAGTCCCGGGACCGGTGAATTCGTCTCTTTGAGAATGGCTTCGACTTCACGGCGCACATCCGCATCGCCTTTAATGAAGTCCGTCAGTTGCTTTAGACTGTATTCCTTCGAATGATTCGAACCGGACGCTGATACCGTGCCGGAACTGGGATACACCTGGGCGTTGTCTGCCCCTTTAGCCTTCGCCGCGGTTTCGGACGCTGAAGCTTCCGTCTTCAACGCTGCCGATATATCTTCGGTGGGGTTTTCGTGGCGGTTCGAGGTCACCCCGGCAAACTTCAAGGCCGAACCCGCGCCGTTCATGACCGACATCAGGCTTTGCTTCCGTCTCGAAGCCCACATCGCGGCAAAGACGCCGACCAGAATACCGCCTAAAAATGAGGAAGATTTCACGTAAAAAACCTCCTTGGTTATGTTAAAATCATCTGTAGTGTTCGCGGTTTGCCTCAAACTCATGCGGCATAAATACAGGAAAGCGAGATGACTCCTTTGCTCCACAAGAAACTCCTGCCCATCGCCGCCGCTTGTCTTATTCTTAGCTCATGCGGCCAACCTGATGCACAGCCGAAGGTATCCACATCCAACCAAAACGCCACTCACTCTGTCGAGGCGACCGTGCAAGGCGGCAACGATGAAACCGGACAAGCAAGCGGACAGCTTGAGGGCTCGGCACCATCGGATCAGGGAAGAACCCCTGGCAATTCGTCCGGCGCTGCCGATCACACCGCCGTACCTGATCAAATCGGCGAGGACTCCTCTTCCGAAGTTGCCGCGCCTCCGCTACTGTATCACATCAATAAAGCATACAACGTGGTACCCAATGATGAGACCGTGGACAAGAAGGTCGTATTGCTGACGTTTGACGACGGGCCGAAGGAAAAGGAAATGATCGACGGACTGATCGATACGCTGGATAAGCATCAAGCGAAAGCGATCTTTTTCGTAAACGGGTACCGGGTGAAAGCTCATCCCGAGCTGCTGCAGTTGATCAAAGACCGCGGGCAGATCATCGGAAATCACAGTTGGGATCACATCGACTTAAAGAAAGAATCCGCGGCAAACATGCGCAAACAGATCGAAGACGTGCAAAACATCGTGAAGGAAACGACCGGCGAAACGCCTCGTTTCTTCCGTCCGCCTTTCGGATCAGGCAACGAAACGACGCACCTAATCGCGGACGACAACGACCTGATCTACATGACCTGGTCCAATGGTTCCCTCGATTGGGACAGCAAGAACAAAAACAAGCCGGAAGCGGTCATCGCCAATGTGCTCGAACAGCTTCATGCCGGAAGCAACATCCTGATGCACGAGCTTCCTTGGACCGTGGAGGCGTTGGATGATTTGCTGACCCAGCTGGAACAGAAAGGTTATGGTTTCGTCGACCCGAGGAGCATCGGACCTGCTCCCGTCGAAGCAGAGTCCGGAGGAACAAAATAAAGGATATAGTCCCGCCCAAAGCCTAGAAGACGCAAAAACCGCCAGGAGAATTCCTCCTGACGGTTTTTTTACGCCTTAACTATTATAAACCATGGTTTTTCCCCCACGGCGAATCGCTTACGCCCCACCATAACAAATAAATCAGAATGATGACAAAGATGTAGAGAAGCGAATTATAAAACCAACGGGTCATTTTCAACCGTTGCGACGGAAACAGCTCTTTGCGCGTCGGCAGCATTTCCAGATCCGGCTCCATCCCCGGACTAGCCAGCGGTTCCATCCCGGGCGCCGAAAGCAGCCGCCCCTGGATATCGTCCAATCCTTCGTTCTCGCGCGCCACTCTGGAGTTCGGAGATGAAGAGAACGGCACTTGCTGTACAGGTTCCTTCAATTTAGCCAACGCTGCGACTGCTGCAGACTCGAATTTGCCGCCCCGAGCCGCTTCGGATCTGACCGGTTCCGGCTTCGTCGGAACCTGCGGCACCTTCTCCCGCCGCTGTTCCTCGGGCGCCATCCGCGGAATCAGCAGTCGGACCATCGTCTCATCGCCGATGGCGGGCTTCTTCTCCTCACGCATTAGAGGCATCTCTTCCCTTGCCTTATCGCTCCGGGACCGCACGGTTGGGGTTGGCCGTTCGTCTTCCGCCGTCGAACCTTCCGGAGCAGGCGGGGCCGCCGCCATTCCGGAGGCAAGGCTCCATGAGGCCGCAGAGACGTGTTTAACTCGATTTGGCTGACCGTAACGGTCCATTCGGCTTAAATGTTCGTTCATGTCTCCCTCCGAAATTTGATCACCAATCCCGATACCATATCGATCAGGAAGTGACATAGGATCGGCGCCCAAAGCGTCCCCGTTTGCACATAAATGAATCCAAGACCGTAGCTGCTCGCGAACACCCACGCTGTCGGAATCCAATGCCGGAGATACCGGACATGGATCGCCGCGAACAGGATGCTCGTCCAATACGGACCGATCCCATGCTGGATCGCTCCCCGGAACAACAACTCCTCGCACAGGGCCACGATCGCCGAGATTAAGGCGATATGCCAGATCGGCCGTTGGCGGAATAGCATCGAGTTAATGCCGCCGTCGTCCATACTTTCCTCGGATATGAACCGGGATAGCAGCATATCCGCTCCGAACATCACTACCGCCAATCCCGCCCCCCAGTACAAAAATTCGACACTTTTCGGAAAATCGAACAGGTGAAACGGATTTCTTTTCTGAAAAAACAGGATGACCAGACCGATAAATAAAGTAAGTCCTTGCGTTAGGTACAAATTAATAAGCAGCAAACGATCATTAAGCTGACCGGGGTCGACTTTTTGTATTTTTACGTCGCGAATTTTGAACTTTTTCATAATTTTTGTCAAACCCTGTCCTTTATATTATTCTAGCGCATTCAATTCAATATGGTAAGGAGCATCCTCATGATTCGTAAAAATAATGCCAAATTCGAAATGCTGTTTTTGCTTGGTTTTCTCGCCACGCTGATTATTGCGTTCGGGACCTTCTTTCTGGGACTGAATATCGGCATCGACAAGACGGAAGCCAAGTACGCTTATTTAAATGCTGCGCCGCCCGGGGAAGAGAACGAAGCTTCCTACCAGCAACAGGATTTGGTTACGTTCTACTACGTGGTGTTCCAGCCTTATCAACAGTTCAAAGAGGATTATCTCACGCTGGTCGACGATATGTCCCGCAGCAATTCGAAGTCGGTCTCGGCGGACGCGATGAAGGAAATCCGCGAGAAGGCAAAAGCCAGCTACGAACAGATTGCCGCCCAATCCATTGCAGATTCCTCGCCTTTGCTTAAAGAAGCCCAAACCGACTACTTAAAAAGCTTGAAGCTGTTCGAGGATAGCATGGGCCAGGTCAAAACCACGGCAGGAAGCAAAAAAGGCGCGGAGTTGGCCAAGGCAGTCAACCAGGACGAATTCACGGTCAGCGCAAAAAATTACGGTCTGCAGGCGCAAAAGAAATATTATTCTTCGATACTCAAGTGGACCGCCAAAACGAAAGGTGACGTTCCGGCCGATTACACTTACAAAAATAACATTGGCACCAAGGAATGGTCCGGTTATTCGCTCGCCGTCAAAAACAAAGCCATCACCGATATGATGGTGAACGAGCAGCTTTATGTATCTTATCTGCCGCAGGATTTGACCGCCAAAATCGATCAATTGATCGGAAGCGGAAAAGCCGGTGCGCTGAAACTGACCTCCGTTGCTTCGATCGTTAAGGTTTTAACGGAAACGGATGCCGTCAAAAATAAGGAATTCGCAAAATGGAAATCAACGTATTACGCATCCGAGTCGCTACCGGAGCTGCCATTCTTTACGGAGGATTAAGCCCTGCGGCTTATCGCCGGAATCAGACGCTTTTCGACATTAGTAAAATCATAACCAAAATTCTAGGCGGATTCAAGTTTGGTCAAAACCCGAACGACAACCGCCTATCTTTGTAAAAATGTTCAGGTTGGTGTTGACACTTCACCGGGGACCGTGTTACATTATGAAAAATTACATTTGATGAAACACGTTGAAGGAAAAAAGGATTCGGAAAGCTTCCAGAGAGCCGGTGGTGCTGCAAACCGGTAGCGGAACGAATGCTTTAGCGCTCCCGAGTCGCTGCGTTGAATCGAAGTAGGCGCAGCCGGTGAACCCGTTATCGTTCTGTCAGCAATGACAACTGAGGCTGCTTTCTGCGAAGGCGCAGCGAATTAGGGTGGTACCACGAACAACTCTCGTCCCTTACTACGGAAGTAGTGTGCGGATCGAGAGTTTTTTAGTTTATCAAGCAAGCTAATAAACGAACGCGGACGGCAATCTTCACGTCCCGAGGTACCTCCGTTCTTTTGCGCGGTGATAGGACACAGCGTCAATGAAGGACTCATCTGAAACCCATCAGCTTATGCTTCCGAAGAAAGCCACGAATGCAGACTTTCCAGGAGGCCTTGCTATATAAAACTTTTAGGAGGGTCAATAATCATGTTTAAAGTGTTAGTATCGGATCCGATCAGCGACTTGGGGATTCAGCAGCTGATGGATGCAGCCGACGTTGAGGTCGACAAGAAACCGGGTCTCAGCGAAGACGAATTGGTGCAGATCATTCCGCAATATGACGGTCTTCTGGTCCGCAGCCAAACGAAAGTAACCGAAAAAATCATGGAAGCCGGGACCCGCTTGAAAGTCATCGGCCGCGCAGGTGTCGGGGTCGACAATATCAATCTGGAAGCCGCAACGAAACGCGGGATCATCGTCATTAATGCTCCGGACGGCAATACGATCACGACTTGCGAGCACGCGTTTGCGATGATGATGGCGTTGGCCCGCCATATTCCTCAAGCTTACGCCAAAACGATTAACGGCGAATGGGACCGCAAATTCCTCGGCGTAGAGCTGCGCAACAAAACGTTGGGCGTGCTGGGCATGGGCCGGATCGGCAGCGAGGTTGCCAAGCGGGCTAAAGCGTTCGGCATGGATATTCTCGGGTATGACCCGTTCCTTACCGAGGATCGCGCCGAGAAGCTGGGCGTCAAGCTGGCTACCGTAGACGATATCATTCGTAACGCCGACTTTATTACGGTGCACACGCCATTGACGCCGGAAACGAAGCATATGATCGCCCGTCCGCAGTTTGAAGTGATGAAGAAAGGCATGCGTATCGTCAACTGCGCCCGCGGCGGCATTATCGACGAAATGGCGCTGGTTGAAGCGATCGACCAAGGCATCGTTGCCGGAGCAGCCTTTGACGTGTTCGAGAAAGAACCGCCGGAAGCCGACCACCCTTTCCTTAACCATCCGAAAATCATCGTGACCCCGCACCTCGGCGCTTCCACCGTGGAAGCCCAGGAGAACGTGGCCATCGACGTATCGGAGCAGGTCCTCCATATCCTGCGCAACGAACCGTTCAAAAACGCCGTCAACATGCCGCCGGTAGCGGCCAGCGTCATGAACAAACTGCAGCCTTACTTCGAGCTCGGCGAGAAAATCGGGGTCTTCCTGTCCCAGTTGAACAATCAAGCCGTGAAGGAAATCCACGTCGACTATGCCGGGGATCTGGCGGAAGTCGATACGCAGCCGCTCACCCGCTACATTATCAAAGGGGTGTTATCCCGCCATTTCGCCGGAGACGTGAATATCGTCAACTCGATGCATCTGGCGAAAGTCCGCGACATCAACGTGGTCGTATCGCAGGCTTCAGCCACCAAAGGCTTCACCAACCTGATCTCCGTGACGCTCAAGGCCCAAGACGGGGCGGAGCGTCGAGTCGCTGGAACCTTGCTCAACGGATATGGCGCGCGGATCGTACAGATCGACAAATTCCCGGTCGACGTCGCGCCGGAAGGTCATCTGATTTTCATTTCGCACAATGACAAACCGGGGATCATCGGCCATGTCGGTACCCTGCTCGGGAAAAACGACGTCAACATCGCCTCCATGCAGGTGGGACGTAAGCTCGTCGGCGGAGAAGCCATCATGGTCCTGACCGTGGATAAAATCGTGACGAAGGACGTACTGGACGATTTGACGAAGCTCCCCGAATTGAATAAAGCGCAGCACATCATTTTAGCCTAATCCGGCCAATATTCCGATCATTGTTCCACGATGAACAAGATTTATCTGCGGCATTCAACAAAAAAACATCCTTCTTCGCGAAGGATGTTTTTTTGTTGTTACGTGGTTTGTCCCTTTTCGACAGGAAGCAAGAAATGAAAAGCCGTACCTTTACCGATTTCGCTATCGGCCCAAATCGACCCATGATGAGCGTCGATGATATTCTTGACGATCGAAAGACCCAATCCCGTTCCGCCGCTCTCGCCCCGAACACGAGCTTTATCGGCTTTATAGAAGCGATCAAAGATAAAACGCAAATCATCGCTCGGGATGCCGACCCCCGTATCCGTCACGGTCGCGTGCAGCTGCTTGCCTTGCCCGCCCGGCTCCATGTGAGCCGTCACCGCAACGGTTCCTCCTTCCGGCGTATGCCGGAAAGCATTGTCCAGCAGGTTGGTCAGAACCTGCTCTAACCGGTCTTCATCCGCTTGCAGCTCCAGCTCTCCTTCTTCCAGATCCAAGGCAAGTTCAACGCCGTTCTCCTTGGCCCGCACCTGAAATTTACGGTACACCCGCTCGGCCAATTCGCGGAAGTCGACCTGGCGCATCGCCATATCCGTATGCCCCGCTTCCATGCGGGCCAAGTCCAGCAGGTCACGGACAAGCCGCCCCATCCGCAAGGATTCGTCATGAATAACCTGGGCGAGCTCCGCGCTCTCTTCCGGGGATGAAGCCATGCCGTCCAGCAGCGCTTCGCTGTAACCCTGCATCATCGAGAGCGGGGTCCGAATTTCATGGGACACGTTCGCCACGAAGTCGCGGCGCATCTTCTCCAGACTCACCTCTTCGGTCACGTCGCGAAGCACGGCAACCGCTCCGCGGACCTCGCCGTCCGAAGACAGCGGAGCCATATGAACGGACCATACGCCTTTCATGACGTGTACGTTCATTTTCTGGTCGTTCTCCTGATCGAGCAGCCGGTGGAACATCGGAAGCAGCGGTTGCGGAACAACCTGCCCTTCGCCGGTTGGCACGGGCGGATCCTCTCCCTCTTCCTCGGTCAGATCGCCCCACATTTGCAGGATCCGATCGCCCGGCGGATTGGTCAAGATCACGTAGCCTTCCCGATCCAAGGTGATCACCGCATCGTTCATGCTCCGCAGCACGCTGGATAGATGCTCTTTCTCATGCTTCAAGCTGCGGATCGTATTCTCGAGCTCCTCAGCCATATGATTAAACGTAATCGCTAATTCGCCGATCTCGTCGCTCGTTCGAAGCGACAGGCGTGTGTCATACTTCCCCTTGCGCACCGAATCTGCAGCCTGAATAAGCTGCTGCATCGGTTGGGTAATCTTGGTGAACAGAAACAACGCAAAAAACGTCGTGAGCGAAAATCCAATCATCGAGACGATCACGAATAATCGTTTGACCGCTCCGGAGTTTGTAAAATTCGTATCGATATAGGGCAGCAGGAAGAGTCCCATCAACATCAGGACACAGGCCACCAAACAAATGATCGTAATCCACAGTTTACCAACGAGCGTTCTCCAGAAGTTCACTTACTTCGAAACCTCCAGCTTGTAACCGACGCCCCACACCGTGGTGATCATTGCGGCGGATTCCGGTGACACCTTGTTCAGTTTCTCGCGCAGCCGTTTGACATGAGTGTCGACCGTGCGCAAATCGCCGAAAAATTCGTAATTCCAAACGTCCTTCAACAGTTCTTCCCGGGAAAACACTTTATCCGGTGAAACCGCCAGATAATGAAGCAGCTCATATTCCTTCGGGGTCAAGCTGACCTCTTGGCCGCTAGCCGTCACCCGATGAGCGTCATGCTCAATGACAAGATGAGGGAACACGATATTGTTGCTAGTCCCGCTTTCTTTGGTCAAATACGCCGTTGCCGAGGCGCGACGCATAATCGCCTTGACCCGGTAGATGACCTCACGAGGGCTAAACGGCTTGACGACGTAATCGTCCGCTCCGACTTCAAAGCCCTGCACGCGGTTGATTTCCTCGCCCTTGGCCGTCAGCATCAGCACCGGCGTTGCCTTGACTTGTCTCAAACGGTTACAGACCTCGACGCCGTCAATGCCCGGCAGCATGACGTCGAGCAGAATCAAACCGTAGTCGCCGGAGGTCGCCATTTTCAAGGCAGTCTCTCCGTCTTCGGCTTCATCGATTTCGTAGCCTTCTTTTTCCAAGTACATCTTCAGCAGCCGGCGAATCCGCTCCTCGTCATCGACTACCAGAATGCGGTTTGCTTGATCTGACATTAACAACAACCCCTTCATCATCTTACCCAATCAGTTGAGCAGTCCATATGGTCTTCTTGCTTTGTTAATCGGTACCCGCATAGGAGTGCAGACCTGCTATGATCAAATTCACCCCTACGAGCGTAAACATCACGACTAGAAATCCCAAGACGGCCAGCCACGAAGCCTTACGTCCCTGAAACCCTCGCGACAAGCGCAAATGCAGATAGGCACTGTAAAACAGCCAGGTAATCAGCGCCCATACTTCCTTCGGATCCCAGCCCCAGAATCTGCCCCAGGCCTGCTGCGCCCAGATCATGGCAAATACGAGCGCACCCAAAGTAAAGATTGGGAAACCGATCGCAATCGCCCGGTAGCTGATCTCATCCAGATCGTCCGGATCGATGCCCCGAAGCGCCGGCGATAGCGCCGAGCCCAGCGGTTTACGAATCATCAACCGGAGCAGCAAATAAAGCACGGTACCTGTTAGTATGGCCCAAATGACCGTGTTCAGTTTGCGGCCGGCCGTATCCCCCCTCATCCAGGAAGGCGCCTCGAATAACGGCTTCGTCATTCCAAGGAACGGCTGGATTTGCTCCGCTTCGCCTTGATGCGGACCGACGATCGGTGGCAGATTATAGATTTCTTTATCTTCTATTGTACTATCCTGCTCTACTTGGCTGTCAATCGTTGTCTGATTTTGTACGAATACGGCTTCATATCCGGCTGCCCGAAAAGCGAAAACGGAAACAATAAAGCCCAATACTATAATAATAGAAAAAAGCGTAAATTCAACCCACCATTTTTGCCGGCGGCCGGGCCGGTCGGTGGCGGCGAAATCCACGGCGCGCAGCAGGTACATCAACCCGGCGATAAACCCTACGGCGAAAAACGCCTCTCCGGTTGCCGCCAGCGTCACATGGATATAGAGCCAAATGGAGCGAAGCGAGGGGATCAGCGGCTGCACGTCCTGCGGGAAGACGGCGGCATAAGCCATAATCAGAATGGCAAGCGGAAGCGCGAACACCCCCAATAGAATCTTACGATAAATGATAAAAACGACGGTGAAGGCCACCATTATCATCATCGACAAGAACGACATGAATTCGTACATGTTGCTGACCGGCACGTGTCCGCTGTAGGCCCAGCGGGTAGCGCAATAGACAAGATGAGACAATAGGCCAAGCGAGGAGACGGTAAATGAAATACGTCCCCATTTGGCCTCATGGCGCTGCGGGTCGCGATTGCGCCACGTTTTTCCCGTTACGGCCACCACATAGAATATAAAAGCCGCGCAATAAAGCAAAAAGGCCGTCATAAATGCGACTCTGCTGATTTCCAGAAAGTTCATGGACGTTTCCCCCTGTTTTCCAATGACTTCTCATCCGCTTCCAGTCCCATCGATTGGAGGAACCCGGAAACTTCGCGGCGCATGCCGAACCAATTTTTCGTCGTGTGCCCGCCCAGCGTCAACTGACGGCCGTCCACACGCAGCCAAATTCGGCGATGCTGCCAGTAAAATCCCAAGATCAACCCAAGCATTACGATTCCGAGCCCCAGCCATACGAATGGCATCGCCCGGTCGATCCGGATGTTCAGGTAACTGGACGCTGCGATAAAATCCACGTCCTCCATGCCAAGGACATCCAACTGCAGTTTCGACTGCACTCCGCCGAGCTGCTGGTTGATCGCATCCTGCTGGAACCGCTCCTTGTCGACCTGCTTGGGAAAATAAATGTACTGCGCGCCTTTGTCCGGAAGATCCGGTCCCTGGATCAAAAACAAGAAAGCCGGCGCGTTGGGTTCACCGGAGATGGATACCGGCTGCCCCTCGTCGTTCAGGGAAAAATCCATATATTTATTTTGCAGCGTCAGCCGATAAGGGCCGATTTCAACCTCGCGCTGAGGATTTCTCATGTCCAATTTGAATTTCCCGTACGACTCCCCGGTTTTGACATCGATTAAGGCCGGCTGCACGGACCTCAGCTTCGGCGTGAGATCGAAGTCGAACTGATACGCTTGAAGTCCTTTGTAGCTGAGCGGATCGTTCACCCGGATCGCGTGACGGTCCACTTCGCGAAGCTGCGGCTCTTTCGAGGGATCGTCGCAATCGGCCGTGCATTCATAGAGAACCGCTTGCGTTTCGAACAGCTTCGGCACGACTTTGCCTCTCGCTTTGAAATCCTCGGACATTTCGTCTTCGCTGTAATATTCGACCGTAAACTTCTCATTTTTCAGATAGAGGTTCGTTTCCGGAATCCGCGTAATTTCCCCCTCGGGAAACCAGTAGTGTTTGTCCAAGTGAAGCCCCGGCAACCCGCGGAACAAAACAGCCAGAAGAAAAACGATCAACCCGATATGAATGATGTAGGGGCCCCACCGGCTAAATCGCTGTTTCTCCGCCAGCAGGGCACTCCCGTCCGTATACACACGGTAGTGCTTCTTCCGCAAAGGTTGAACGGCCCGCTGGACCCATTCCGTGCCTTCTTCACTAATTTCCCCCTGGTACACGACTTTCTGCCGGGTGAGAAATTCAAGGTGTTTGCGCACTTTTTGCTTTGAAAGCGCTTTGTACAGCGGAAGCACGCGATCCAGGCTGCAGATCACCAGCGAAGCGCCGATCATGACTAGCAGCAGAATGAACCACCAGGATTCATACGTATGGGATAAGCCCAGCCGGTAATAAATTTCGCCGATCGTACCATATTTGTTTTTGTAAAAGGTGGACGGATCAAAATTGATGAAGTTGCTCTCCTGCTCGAAGATCGTACCGAACATCGCACCAATCAGCGTGATGATGATCAGGTAGATGGCGACCTTCACGGAGGAGAAGAAATTCCAAATCCGATCGATCACGTTAGGGTTGGCCCGCTGCGATCGCCGGGCGACCCCGTCATAACGCATCTCCAGCAACCCGCCCGGCTGCTCATCCTCGATCAGCGGTTTGCCGCAGGCTTCGCATAACACGGTTCCCACCCGATTCTGGTGGCCGCATTCGCATTTTGTGTTTTGGATCACGGATTATGCCCTCCTCTCGTCGTCAAAGATCCACCAGCTGCTTGATTTGGTCATCCAACGTATCCAAGTTCAGCTCGCCTTGATGAATGGAGGAGATTTTGCCGTTCTTGCCGATAAAAAACGTCGTTGGCATCGGCACGATGCCATAATCGCGGGTCGTGGTATTATCGGAATCAAATAGAATGGGAAAATCCACGCCCGTTTGCTTGACGAAATTTTGCACGGTCATCTCGTCTTCGCCCGTGTTGATGCCCAACACGACGACGCCTTGCTCGCGCCATTTTTCCCACTGGGCTTGCAGTGCCGGCATCTCTTTCACGCAATAGGTGCACCAGGTAGCCCAGAAATTCAGGACAACCGTTTGGCCTTTGTAATCATCCAACGTATGTACCTGTCCATCCAAACCGAGCAGCTTAAAAGCCGGCGGTTTGCCGCCTTGCTTTGGTTTATCGGCTTCGCCGCCGGATACCGCGGTCCCGATGGCATATCCGCCCAGGACGACGATCAGCAGCAAGATGACGATTTGGACTGGCCGTCTCGCCTTCCCCATAGTTAACTTCCTTTCTATGACAATAATCATAAGTGTTGAACAAATCGTGAACACTCTATGAACATTATAACGATATTTGCCACAGTTTCAGCCCGGGGAAATATGAATATTATGTGACGCGCTAGAAATGAGGGGAAAAAGTGGGGCAGAGGCGGTCAGGCGAAATATTTCTTACGAAACGTGGCGTCGCTTTTTAGCCTTAATGTTTGAACGATGGTTGGCTACGGCAGGGGCAGCCGGGCAAAATGTTCTTACGATCGCTGTTGCTCGCGGAATTCTTTAATTGCGATTTAAAGGTAGAATTCCGCTCACAAAGGCGAACGCTCCGCTTCTTCAGAATCATTTTCCCCTTTGCCACTTTCCGTGCTACTGTTCAATCCATAGGGCCTTGGCGCTTCGCTTCTTCAGAATCGTTTCACCCTGTTGCCCTTACCTCCTGTTCACCGCATTTCTAGCGCTTAGGGGTGGGGGGAGTGGTGGTGCGGGCTTGTTTATAAAGGCTTTCGACCTCTTCTTTCGTCAAGTGGCGATAGAGGCCGCGTTTTAGGTTGCCGAGGTACAAATCGCCGAAAGATATGCGTTTCAGCTTGGTCACCGGGTGCGAGATCGCATCAAACATGCGGCGTACCTGGCGGTTTCTGCCTTCATGGATGGTGATCGAGATCGTCGAGAATTTGCCCTCCGGGTCGATGTCTTGGTACTCTACCTCCGCAGGGGCGGTCATTCCGTCCTCCAGCATCACGCCTTGCTTGAGCTTGTCCAGCGCCGAGCCATGCGGCACCCCTTTGACCGTTGCATGATACGTCTTCGGCACATGATGCTTCGGGTGCGTCAGCAGATGAGCAAACTCGCCGTCGTTGGTCAGCAGCAACAAACCTTCGGTATCATAGTCAAGCCGGCCTACCGGGTAAACCCGCTCGGTGATTCCTTTTAAGTAGTCGGTGACGATTTTGCGGCCCTGAGGATCGGAAGCGCTCGTGATCACGCCTTTCGGTTTGTTGAACACAAGATACAGCTTCTTCTCCTTGCCGATAGATTTTCCCTCGACGGTGATGACGTCAACGGCCGGATCGGCTTTCGTGCCGAGGGTCGTGACGGTTTCCCCGTTTACCTGAACTTTGCCGCTCAGAATCAATTCCTCGCATTTGCGGCGCGATGCCACGCCTGCAGCGGCCAATATTTTCTGTAATCTCTCCATTTTCGCTAAGTCACCTCATACACATGATACCCACCGAAAGGCAAAATCACAATAGCCGTGCGGAGAAACCGCAAAAACCGCCTCGTCAGCTAAGAAGAGCTGCAGGCGGTTCACACTTGGCAACATAACCGATATGTAGGAATTATCCGAATAAGAGCAGGCAAACGGCGATCGCCGCGATAAAGCCGACAACATCTGAAAACAAACCAACCTTTAAGGCATAACGGCCGTTCCGGATACCCACGGCCCCAAAATAAACCGTCAAAACGTACAACGTCGTATCGGTACTTCCTTGAATCGTGGAGGCAATCCGGCCGATCATCGAATCCGGACCGTAGGTTTTGATCAGGTCGGTCGTAAACGCAAGCGACCCGGTCCCTGTCAAAGGGCGGAGGAAGCCAAGCGGCAGCACTTCCGGCGGAACCCGCAGCCAGGACAGCAAGGGAGCCATCCATCCGACGAAAAAATCCAGCGCCCCCGAAGCGCGGAATACGCTGATGGCCACCATCATGCCCACCAGATGCGGGATGATGCCGATGGCGGTCGAAAAGCCGTCCTTAGCCCCATCTACGAACGATTCGTATACCGGCACTTTTTTGAAATAAGCATATAGCGGAATGAACGCGATCATCACCGGTACCGCCCATGCGGAAATAAGATTGATCCAGTCCAGCAATGTGCCTCACCCTTTCAGCGAGATATTGGGCGGCGCCGTGGTCTGTGGCGGGGTGCGATAAGTGTTGCGCCTGCGATACCAACGGTCGGCCACAATGGCCGCCATCGTGGCGATTGCGGTCGCAAGCAGCGTAGAGCCCACGATCTCTGCCGGATTGGCGGAATGAAAATTGATCCGGATCGCAATGAGCGTCGTCGGGATCAGCGTAATGCTGGCTGTGTTGAGCGCCAACAAGGTACACATCGCCGGGGAAGCCGTCTGTTTGTCCGGATTCAATTCCTGCAGCGCCTGCATTGCCCGGATTCCCATGGGTGTTGCCGCATTCCCCAGCCCAAGCAGATTCGCGCTCATGTTCGATAGAATATATCCCATGGCTGGATGATTCTTCGGCACGTCAGGGAACAAATACCCTACGATCGGTCCGAGCAACCGGGAAATCGTCTTGACCAACCCGGAATCCTCGGCTAGCCGCATGATGCCAAGCCAGAACACCAGGACGCTGATCAAGCCGAAACATACGGTCACGCCGGTCGCGGCCCCATCGAACGCCGCTTGGGTGACGACTCCGATGTCCCCTTTTACGGCAGCAAAGAGAAACCCAATCAGAATGAGCGCAAGCCATATTTTATTGACCATTTTTCCCCCTCCTTGCCCTGTCCTGCGTTTCTCCCGTAATTTAAACGTCAAACAGCAGGGACTGCAGCACTTTCTTCAGCGAACCGGACCAATCGGAAGGCAGCCGGATGACCTTGCTGTTCGAGGCGGAACCAAAGGCTCCGTCAACTTTCGGTGCGCTGCCCTCTCCCGTTTTGGACGGGCTGTAGCTGACTTTATCGTAGACCGGTACCGTGCCGATCTCTTCCCCCTTCAGCAGGACGCTGATTTTCCCGCGGTAACCGAACGACCCTGAGCGCGTCGTGCTCAGCTTCAGCCTTCTTTCGATTTGATCCGCTTCTTCCGGCGCCAAAGCATATTTGAATTCCGCCCCGGTGACCAGGCCGTTCTCGACAGACTGTCCTTCGCGGATCAACGTCGTCAACGGAAAGTTGGCAAAGCCGTAGTCCAGCAGCTTCCGGTGGTCGTTCCAATCATCTCCGTCATTTAAGGTGATAACGGCGATTTGCTGTCCGCCGCGGGTGGCGGAGCTCACCAGACACCGCTTGGCGATTTTGGTGTAGCCGGTTTTGACGCCGTCCGCCCCGTCGTAGAATCGCAGCATCTTATTCTTGTTCAGCCATTTATAATCCCAAGGATCGTTAGGATTCGGCGCGTTTTTGCTGGGCGTGCGGACGATCTCTTTAAAATGCGGATTTTTCAACGCATAGCTCGTCAGCTTGGCCAAATCGTTGGCTGACGAATAATGCCCTTTGGCGTCCAAGCCGTGCGGATTCTGAAAATGGGTATGCGTAAGTCCGAGCAGCTTGGCTTTCTCGTTCATCAAGTAAACGAAGCCCTCTTCCGATCCGCCAACGTGCTCGGCTATGGCGGTGGCCGCATCGTTGCCCGAACGGAGCATCAGCCCATACAGCATATTTTCCAGGCTCATCTCTTCCCCCAAATGCAGATAGATGGACGAACCTTCCTTAGCGTAAGCGTTTCTTCCGACGGTGACCGTATCCGAAAGCTTGCCATGCTCGATGGCAACGATGGCTGTCATGATTTTGGTCAAGCTGGCGATCGGCAGCTGCTCGTCCCCGCGCAGACTATACAGCAGACGGCCCGAAGTCACGTCAATGACCGCAGCGGCCTGGGCATGGATCGATGGCGCGGCTGGGGCGGCTTGTACCGGTTGCGGGCTTAGGCAACCCAGCAGAACCATGGCGGCCAAGAAACCGCGAAACGCGCGAAATCTGCGGTCAGGTGCATTTTTCCTCATAAGCTGATTCCTCCGGTAACAGGTACTGTAGCGTGTCCTTGTATACAATATGCGGTAATTCAGGAGAGTATGTCCCACCCTGAATCAATAAAAAGACCCCTCCCGGAAGTCCGGAAAGGATCAACGGTCGAAAGGCGGTTAGGAAAACGGGTTGATGCCGTTTCGTGCAGCCGATTCCTGCATCGCGTTTTGAGCGGCCTGCGCCGTGGCCATCGAGGTACCCGCAGTTGTATGTTGGTTCGGGAACATGGACTGGATTCTGTCGATGACGCCAGGTACCGAATCGATGATCTTTTCGACCAAATGCGTCTGGTTATCAAGCGGTACGATGTGTACCCCCGGCTTTCCAACGACGAGGAACGCGATCGGATTGATCGATACCCCGCCGCCGCTACCGCCGCCGAACGGACGGGCTTTGCCGTGCTCGGAAGTGCCTGAGGCCGATTTATCGTGGCCGTCCTCAATATTGAAATCGCTACCTCCGGCGGCAAAACCGAAGCCTACGCGGCTAATCGGCAGAATCACGCTGCCGTCCGGCGTTTCGACTGGCTCGCCCACAATCGTGTTGACATCAACCATTTCCTTGATGTTTTCCATGGCGGTTTGCATTAATCCTTGAATAGGATGGTCAGCCATTTTTTCACTCCTCCCTTCACTTTTAGCACGCGAACTATAAGTACCAGTCCAGCATATATAGCATAACCGCAGCGAATTTTCGCTATGCAGCGAAATTCCGTGGAAAATAACGGCGTACCATCAAATACGGGAACGACGAACAACTTCGGTCTTTTCTTTAATGTAATATGTTGGGTCAACCACCCGACGAGCGTGGACTTCACTCCCCATAAAGCTCCGGTTAATGTCGCGGTATGGGCCGCATCCTGCAAACCCACATTCGTCGACCATTCCAACTGGCGGAACGATACGCGGCGGAGCGTGGCGCGAAGCCAAACCTTAAACCCGCTGGTCGCCTTGAGCATCCGTTCGAACTCGTCCATCCATTGCTGGACTTGGTCCTTGTTTACTTTTTGGTCAACGCTTGAAGACTCCTTCTGCAATACGTTCTCTGGCCGATTCTTCTCGATCTGCAGGCCGTCGCGCCAGTTCTTGAGCCGAACCGAGGGCACTTGATAGTGCATGCGAACAAAGCCGTAGAGCATCGTGACATCCAGCAGGATCGTATCATCCCGGTTCTTCTTGCGCAGGGTCAAATGGAGCGTAATTGTAGACAGCAAAATCAAGGCGGCTATAAGCAGCAGCAGGATCAGGATGCCTCCGAGCCAAATCCACACGGGAAAGCCCTCCATACCTATCAGATAAAAATTCTCCATCGTAGTATGGCTTGCCCAATAGGAAAAAATTCGTCGGTATGGGTCACGAAGCAGCATTTCGGCGCAAAAAAACGCCGGAGGGACTTCTCCGGCGTTTTATGGATTGTTTAGTTTTCGTTATCCGCATCCTGACGCTCCTCCGGCGGCGCTAAAGCCTCGTCGTTTACGTCATCGAAGGTCAACTGTTGTTCCTCTAGCCGTTGAAACAGCAACTGCGTTTCTTCTTCCAACTGTTCGGCGCTCTCGAAATCGGCCAAATCCGGAAGGTCCTTCAAGCTGGCCAGGCCGAAATAATCAAGGAACGCCTTAGTCGTGCCGTATAAAATCGGTCGCCCGATCGCTTCGGCGCGGCCAACCTCCTCGATCAAATCCTTGTTCACCAACGAATGAATGGCCCGCTCCGATTTCACCCCGCGGATCTCCTCGATTTCCACCCGGGTTATCGGTTGCCGGTAAGCGATAATCGATAACGTCTCGAGCGCGGCCTGGGATAAGGTCGAACGCGAAGGCGAATAAGCCAGACGTTCGAAATAAGGGGCATGCTCCGGGAGCGTCGCCAGCTGGTAGCTGCCAGCAATTTGCACGATTTGCAGCCCTCTGCCGGCTCGTTCGAAGGACGACTTCATGTCAAGCAGGGCATCCGAAACCACCTCCTGCCGCTGCTCCGTCACTTCGGCCAGCTGCTTCAGGCTCAGGCCTTCTTCGCCGGCCAAAAATAGCAACCCCTCAATAATCGATTTCAATTCCTGAAAATTCATCGATCTTTCCTTCCCCTCTCCACTCCATGACAATATCGTCGAATAGCCTGTTCTGATAACAGACGATCTGTTTCATCTTCATCAGCTCCAGAACGGCCAGGAACGTGACGACGATTTCATGCCGATACATTTCGGGATGCAGCAGCTTGGAAAACAGCAGCCGCCCTCCCATGCCCGCCTGCTCAAGCGCGGCCACAACCTCCTTGATCCGGTCCTTGACGGAAATCTCGTCGCGGTGAATCCGCGCCACCGTGTTGCGCTTGGCCGCCCGGCGAATCGCCTTCTGAAAGACGGCTATCAAGTCGGCGGCGTGCAATCCCTTAACCGGGTTCTCCTGCACTTCCGGCATGAACGGCGTCAAATCCTCCGGTTCCTTGGAGAAAATCAAGCTTCGTTCCCATTCACGTTCATGCAAATGCTCGGCGATCCCTTTATATTTTCGATATTCGATCAGCTTGCGGATCAACTCGTCACGCGGGTCCTCCTCATCCTCAAGCAAATAATCGAATTCATCGTCCAATTCAATGACGGGTGGTTTGGGCAGCAGCTGCTTGCTCTTGATCGACAGCAGCGTCGCGGCCATGACCAGAAACTCGCTGGTTATTTCCAGTTCAAGCTCCTGCATGTCATGCAAATATTCGAGGTACTGATCGGTGATCTCGCTGATGGAGATTTGATGGATATCGATCTCCGCTTTGTCGATGAGGTGCAATAGCAAATCCAGCGGACCCTCGAAGGTTTCCAGCTTGTACGTTACTGTCGTCAATGAACATCCTCCACCCGTAAGCAAACATGTATGTACATAAGTTTACCTTAAAAACGGTTTGTTGCAAAAGAAAAATGTAGTACCCCTGCGAATCAGAGGTACTACATTAAGATAAGCACTATTTCAGCTGTTTCGTCAAGTTTGCCATTTCGATCGCTGCCATCGCCGCATCCCAGCCTTTGTTACCGGCTTTCGTGCCCGCGCGTTCGATCGCTTGCTCGATATTTTCGGTCGTTACGACGCCGAAGATCGTCGGTACGCCGGTTTTGAGTCCGACGGCCGCCACGCCTTTGGCCACTTCGTTGCAGACGTAATCATAATGCGTAGTCGAACCGCGAATGACCGTGCCTAGCGTGATCACCGCGTCATATTTGCCGCTTTCCGCCAGCTTTTGCGCCGCAAACGGGATTTCAAAAGCGCCGGGCACCCAAGCCACGTTAATCTCTTCCTCTTTGGCCCCGTGCCGCTTCAAGGCATCCAAGGCTCCGGAGAGCAGCTTGCTGGTAATGAACTCGTTAAAGCGCCCGACGACGATCGCATATTTTAACCCTTCCGATACTAAATGCCCTTCAAATACGTTTGCCATGATTCATCAAACCTTTCTATAAGTGGGATAGTGGATAATTTCGCAATGTGCGGCCTAGACACGGGAGGATTCGTCCTGCTCCAAATCGTCAAATTTGAGCAAATGACCCAATTTAGCCTGCTTCGTGTGCAGATATTTGGTGTTATCCTCGTTTTCCTTCATTTGAATCGGTACGCGTTCGACGACCTCCAGCCCGTAACCTTCCAACCCTTTGATCTTCCGCGGATTATTGGTCATCAGGCGGATTTGGCGGACGCCCAGATCCTTGAGGATTTGCGCCCCGATTCCATAATCGCGCAGGTCCGCCGGGAATCCGAGCTTCAGGTTGGCATCGACCGTATCAAAGCCTTGTTCCTGCAGCTTATAGGCCTTCAGCTTGTTGATCAAGCCGATACCGCGGCCTTCTTGGCGCATATACAGCAATACGCCCCTGCCCGCTTCCTCAATCTGGCGAAGCGCCGCTTCGAACTGCGGTCCGCAGTCGCAGCGGTGAGAATGGAACACGTCCCCGGTCAAGCATTCGGAATGCACGCGCACCAGCACCGGCTCGTCGCCGTTAATCTCGCCTTTGACCAATGCGACATGCTCTTTGTTATCCACGTCGTTCGTGTAGGCGACGGCGCGGAATTCGCCGTAATCGGTCGGCATACGCACCTCGACTTCGCGCGTGACCAGCTTCTCTTTCTCATTACGGTAATGAATGAGATCCTTGACGCTGATCAATTTGAGGTCATAGGTTTTGGCGATCTCCACCAAATCCGGTAACCGGGCCATCGTCCCGTCTTCCTTGATCACCTCGCAGATCACACCGGCCGGATAGGCACCGCACATCCGGGCCAGGTCGACCGCCGCTTCCGTATGTCCGGCGCGGCGCAGCACGCCGCCTTTCTTCGCGATCAGCGGGAACATATGGCCCGGCCGACGGAAGTCCGAAGCCTTGGTGTTCGGATCCATGATCGCCTTAATCGTTAGGGAACGTTCATACGCCGATATTCCCGTCGTCGTATCTTTATGGTCAATGGAGACGGTAAAGGCCGTCCCGTGGTTATCGGTATTTTGCGCCACCATGGGCTGCAGATCCAGTTCTTCCGCCCGTTCTGCCGTAATCGGCAAGCAGACCAGACCGCGGCCTTGGGTGATCATGAAGTTGATGACTTCGGGCGTCGCTTTTTCGGCCAAGGCCACGAAATCCCCTTCATTCTCCCGATCCTCGTCGTCAACGACGATGATGACCTTGCCTCGCATCAGTTCGTAAATCGCTTCTTCGACTCGGTCCAATACGATATCACTCATAGCTTTCCCCTCCTTGGTAGATGTAGATCACAAACTTGTCTTTGGATCACGAAGCGGGTTCAAGGATGCAGATTCGGCGTCGAATCTTGAATTCAGACGGGCCTTCCGTTGCTCACGTACCCAAAACGACGTTCCGCTACTCACTCCCTAACTTCATCCAACCTTCTTGGTGCTCCAAACCCAGCGGCTCCAAACGAAACTCCCCGGCTAACGGAACTCAGGGGCGTTATCTCTCCGCTGATAGGGCGATTATTGCGGCTAACGGAACTAGGAGGTCTTATTTGGAATCGATGCGGCTGATTTGTTGCTATTTGGGCCAAATAAGGTCTCTGGGTTCCGTTACATCGGGAAATCGCCGGGAAATGAGCATATAAGAGCTCTCAGTTCCGTTACAATCAAAGCCAGGGGCGCAGCGCGTTCCATGTTTCATCCAACCCTTGGCCTCGCTCAAGTTCCGGCCTTTATTAAACGAACCCGTTCGCTGCCAGAAACGGAAGATTGATTCCCGACTCGACGCCGCTAGCATCTTCATCTTCCGTTTCGACGCCGCCTCTGCCGTACTTCAGCAGATGATCCACGTATTTTCCGAGCACATCGCATTCCAGATTAACCGTGTCCCCGGCCCGCTTGAAAGCGAGCACCGTTTCGGCCAACGTATGCGGAATGATGGATATCGTAAACGTGCCGCCTTCCGCTTCAACCACCGTTAAGCTAATCCCGTCCACAGCAATGGAGCCTTTGGGAATAATGTATTTGAATAAAGACGGTTTACCCGGTCGGATTTCAAACACAACCGCGTTCTGATCCTGACTGGTGCCGACAATTGTGCCGATTCCGTCGACATGCCCCTGGACGATATGTCCGCCGAACCGTCCATTCGCCGACATGGCCCGTTCCAGATTCACTCGGCTGCCTGGTTTCAAATCCTTCAGATTCGTGTTGCGGTACGTCTGCGGCATCACGTCTACCGTAAAGGAGGAAGCATCGAACGAGGTGGCCGTCAAGCATACCCCGTTAACCGAAATGCTGTCGCCCAGCTTGATGCCCTCCGTGACAACCTTTGCCGAGATGCCAAGGAGCATGGCTTCCCCTTTGCGGCTAATCGATTTTAGAGTGCCGATTTCTTCCACAAGTCCTGTAAACATCAGTGATCTCCCTCCTTCACCTCAGCCTGCGCCCAGACCGGTACTCCCCGGATGCACACATTATCCCCGATTTGTTCGACTTCCATGTCGCGCAAAGTGACGGCATCCTGCATTCGATCGTACCCGGTGAAGCGAAAATTCTCGGGTGATTCCTTGCCGCCGACGAGCTTGGGAGCGAAAAACAACACGATTTCATCCACCAGTTGCCGTTCCAGCAGCGAGCCGTTTAAGCGTCCGCCGCCTTCGACGAGGACGGAGGAGATTCCCCGCTGTCCGAGTTGAACGAGCGCCTCCCGAAGATCGACCTGCGGACCGCTGCCGCATCGGAGAACTTCCGCACCGAGGCCCATTAGCCGTTTGGCTTTCTCCGGATCGGCTTGTTCCGTTGTCACGATCCACGTAGGGGCCGTCCCGTCCCGAAGGATCTGTGCCGTCTCCGGAATCCGAAGCGTAGAATCGGCGACCACGCGAACGGGCGACAATCCCGGGACAGTCATCCGGGTCGATAACTGCGGATCATCGGCTACGATCGTCGATACGCCAACCATGATCGCCTGATGGCGATGCCGCATCGTGTGCACGATTTCTCTCGCTTTCTCGTTGGAGATCCATTTGCTGTCCCCCGTCCGGCTCGCAAGCTTCCCATCCAGCGTGCTGGCGGATTTGATCGTCACATACGGCATGCCCGTGGTGATGAACTTGATAAAGCGGCGGTTCAGCTTTAAAGCCCGCTCGTGCAGGACGCCTACCTTCACCTCGACGCCGGCGGCGCGCAGCATTTCGATTCCTCTCCCGGCAACCAGAGGATTCGGATCCTCGCAGGCAACCACGACACGCTGCACCTTTTCGTGAATCAACCGCTCCGCGCAAGGCGGCGTCAAGCCATGGTGGCTGCAGGGCTCCAGCGTGACATAAACCGTGCTGCCTTCCGCCCGGGAACCCGCCATGTTGAGGGCATGCACCTCGGCATGCGGAGTCCCCCGCTGCAAATGGGTGCCAAGGCCAACCAACGCTCCGTCCTTGACCACAACGGCGCCGACGACCGGATTCGTCCCGGTTTGCCCGAGCGCCCGTTCAGCCATGTCCAGCGCCAATGCCATGTAATATTCGTCATCGATCACCTTCATCCGCCGTCCTCCTTTCACCAATCCTTCAAGCTGAGAATACAAAAACAACCCTGCCGCAATCCGGCAGGGTTGATCATGAGAGTGGTTCTACGGACAAACGAAAGAGCGCCTCCATCTTCATCGTGCCGCCTTCTTTATGATAAAGGGACGACATATGTAAGACGAATAAGCCGAAATCACCAAGCTCTCCACAAACGTGTAATTGTGAAAAATAGAACTTGATCAATTGAAGCTCTTTAGGTCTGAACACCATCGCAAAATAAATAACGTACGTGCTCCCGCGTTTTCCTTCTCCCATCCAGACTATACTGTCGGTCCCGGAATCTCACCGGCTCAGCCGCATGCTTACGAAAGCACTGCGGGTCACGGACTCGTGCTTCATCGGACGAACGTCCAATGAGCCATCACCGTCGGTAGGGAATTTCACCCTGCCCCGAAGGATTGCTTAATATTAGGTTTTGCATAACTGCAAGACGAATGTTAGCACTTATCCCGTAAAAAATCAAGCCTGCCCGTCACAACGCGTCGCCGCGACTCGCCTCTCCAGCAAAGATGCATGGCACCGATCTCCGGAAACCCGGGTGAATAAAAACCTTTCGAAATAGCCAACCTTAATGTCGATATCGTAGTGCAAATCCCTATACTCAGGAGGAATGAACGTGGCTAAACCGGACAATCGCTCCGACAACGTCGATAAGCTGCAACGAAGCATTCAGAACACCATCGAGAATTTCCGCGAAGGACAAGACTACCTCAGCGAACATGCGGATGAAATCTCCGTTAAGGAGAAGAAGCAGATCGAGGAGAAAAACGACAAACGGCTACACGCCATCGAAGGCTTCCGGGAAGAAGTCAAGGATGAAGCGGCCCACCAAAGAAAATCCTAAAATCATAATAGGGGTGCTCCGCCGCCAAATCTGCTTGGCTTGCGGGGCACCCCTTCTTATCGGCTGATTAAGCCTCGTCCCAAACGGAAACTTCCTTCATTTTATCGCCAGGACGAACATTGTCCACGTGCTCCATCCCCGAAGTCACTTTGCCGAAAACGGTATGTACTCCGTTCAAATGCGGCTGCGGCTCATAAACGATGAAGAACTGGCTGCCGCCGGTATCTTTGCCGGCATGGGCCATCGACAGCACGCCGCGTTCATGTTTGGTTACGTTCGTATCCGTCTCGCATTTGATCGTATAGCCAGGACCGCCGGTACCGTTGCCGATCGGGCAACCGCCTTGGGCCACGAATCCCGGAATCACGCGATGGAACGTGAGACCGTTGTAGAAACCGGAATTGGCCAGTTTTTCGAAGTTAGCGACCGTACCGGGAGCTTCCTCCGGCAGGAACTGAATTTCCACCTCGCCGCCTTTTTCCAAAACGATTTTACCTTTTTTCATATCCGTACACGCACCCTTCTTCTTTAACGTCATTGGACAAACCTCTTCCAGTTTACTAAAAAATAGACCTCCAAGCAAAAAAGGCCGGTCAGGGACCGGACAACCCGGTTCCCCTCGGCCTTGAAATCTCCCTGATCCTTCCGCTTATTTCAGCGAAGGTTGTTTGGCGATTCGCTCCGGAATCACGTCGCACGCGACCAGATCCTGGAGGGACTCCCGTTTCACGACTAGATCGCTGCGGCCGTCTTGAACGAAGACAACCGCCGGACGGCGAATCCGGTTATAATTGCTGGCCATGGCGTAGTTATAGGCGCCGGTGCAAGCCACGGCAAGCAAATCGCCGCTGTTCACCTTCGGCAAATCCACGTCCCAGATCAGCATGTCGCCGCTTTCGCAGCATTTGCCGGCGATCGATACGGTCTCTTCGTTCGCATCGTTGCCGCGGTTGGCGAGCATCGCCTCGTATTTGGAGCCGTAAAGAGCCGGACGCGGGTTGTCCGTCATCCCGCCATCTACCGCAACGTATTTGCGTACGCCGGGGATATCCTTGCTTGTTCCCACCGTGTACAACGTCGTGCCGGCATCGCCGACGATGCTCCGGCCCGGTTCAACCCAAATTTCCGGAAGCTGCGGATAACCGGCAAATTCCCGTTTGACCGCATCCGTAATCGCACCGACGTAATCGGAAACCTTCAGCGGCGTATCGCCTTCCGTATAGCGAATGCCAAAGCCCCCGCCCAGATTAACGACCTTGAACGTAACGCCCAGATTCTCCTTCGCTTGCATGGCAAAAGCCGCAACCCGCTCAACCGCCATTTGGAACCCTTCCACCTCGAAAATCTGCGAGCCGATATGCGAATGCACGCCGAGCAATTGCAGATTCAAACTGCGGTTGGCCAATTCTACGGCATCCATTGCCGAGCCGTTGCCGATATCAAACCCGAATTTGGAGTCGGTTTGACCGGTCGAAATATATTCATGCGTATGGGCTTCCACCCCCGGAGTTACGCGCAGCAACACATTGACGATGACGCCTTTCTCGGCGGCAAGCGCCTGCAGCATATGCAGCTCCGTAAAATTGTCGGCCACGAAACAACCGATCCCGGCGGAAATCGCCATTTCCAACTCATCCGGCGTCTTGTTGTTGCCATGAAAATGGATTCGCTGCGCGGGGAAACCCGCTTGAAGGGCCGTAAACAGTTCACCCTCGGAGACGACGTCCAGGGACAAGCCCTCCTCCTCGGCCAGCCGGCACATCGCCATGACGCAGAATGCTTTGCTGGCATAAGCGACCTGGAAAGCCAAGCCCGATGCCCGGAAGGCATTCATATATTCACGGCATCTTTGCCGTACAAGGGCTTCATCTACGACATACAGCGGCGTTCCGTAGGTTTGCTTCAGCTCGACCGAATCGCAGCCGCCGATTTCGAGATGGCCTTTTGCATTGATTTTGCTGGTACCGTGTAAATACATCTATGCAGTCCTCCACTTTCAAATTTTACACCAGTATAGCAAACAACCGGGAACCTGAAAAATGGATTTTTCGGAATAACATTTGTGTTATTTGTTGAACAAGCCCAAGCGTCACCGTTTCCCCGGCATCCGCGTATTGTCCCGCGGTTTGTTGGAGGACGGTCTTTGCTTGGACGTCATCACCGGAACACGGAACAACACCCCGGCCAAAGCCTTTGCATTAAAAGGTATAAACGGCCACATGTAAGACGAGTTATTCGAGCGGCGCAAGGTTAGCAGCACGATAAACGCCGTTACCCCGACCACGAATCCGGGGGCGCCGAAGATCGCCACCGCCACGAGCAATGCCAACCGCACAACGCGGTTAGCAAGACCCAGCTCATAACTCGGCGTCGCAAACATCCCGATCGCCGCCACCGCCATATAGAGGACGACCTCGTTGACGAACAACCCCGTCTGGACGGCGATATCGCCGATCAAGATGGCGGCGATCAAGCCCATCGCGGAAGCAAGCGGCGTTGGCGTATGCACGGCTGCCATCCGCATCAGATCGACGCCGAACTCGACCAGCAGGAACTGGGCGATCAGCGGTATTTTTGCCTGTTCCTGAGGCCCGATGAAAGCGAGTCCCGCCGGCTTGAACTCCGGATAGACAACGACCAGCAGCCAAATCGGCAGCAGGAATAGCGAGGCGAATATGCCGAAGAAACGCACCCAGCGCAAATACGTTCCCATAAACGGGGTCTGCCGGTTCTCCTCCGCATGCTGGCACAGATCAAAAAAGGTGGTCGGCAGGATCATCACGCTGGGCGAGGTATCCACGAACAGGACAACCCGGCCTTCCAGCAGATGCGAAGCGACGACGTCCGGACGTTCCGAATAACGCACCAGCGGGTAAGGATTCCACCCTTTATGGATGATCGCTTCCTCCAGTTGTTTATCCGCCAGGGGAATACCGTCGATGTTGACCGCTTTGATTTTTTCGCGGATGGAATCGACCTGGGTCTTATCGACGATGTCGTCGATGTAGGCGATGCAAACGTCGGTACGGGTCCGGCGGCCCACGCTGACCATCTCCAGTTTAAGTCCCGGATCGCGCAACCGGCGGCGAACCAAGGTAATGTTGGTTACCAGCGTCTCCGTGAACCCGTCCCGCGATCCGCGCACGACCCGCTCCAGCGACGGCTCCTCCGGGCTTCGCACCGGGTATTGCCGGGTATCCATCAGCAGCGCCGTTTGCTCTCCTTCGATAAACAACGCGCTCATGCCGGTCAGCGTTTTGTTGATGGCGTCGCTCAGCTTCTCCGTTTTCTCTACCTGAATATGAGGAATATAGAGTTCGAAAAAAGATCGGAGCGCTCCGGTCGTCAGGTTTTCCGGGGTTAGATAGGTGAGCCGCTTGATGATTTCCTGCATCACGTCAGTCCGGGCAAACCCGTTAATGAAAAAGAGGCAGGTGTTTTTACCTCCGAAAGTCATGTCGCGGAACACGACGTCAAAGCTTTCTCCCAGGCCGACGACTTCCTTCAGCGTATGTTTCGTTGTCGTCAGGCTCCGGCTGATCGCATCGCTTTGCTGCCAATAGATGACCGATTCCTCAACGTTATCGGACCGTTCCGCTTCGCGTTTTCGTTTGATCGCCTCCTCCTCCGGATAGTTCTCCTGAAGAAAATTCTCCTCTTCCTCAGGCACGAAGTCCGGAACCGCCTGCGGCTGATCCACTCCGTCCTGCATCGTCTCTTGCGTATCCTGCTCCATCCCACATCAACCTCCGTTTCTTCGATTCACGGTCTGTAAATAAACCATTCAAACAGGGAGCCCGCCATTTTGCCAAAGACCATCGCGAGCAAGAAGCCAAACAAATACCGTTGCATATGCAGCCGCTTGGCCAAAATCGGCAGGACGTTCAGCACTTCGGTCAAAGCGGCGGCCAGCATGCCGACGAAAACGCCGTTAAATAAGCCGACAACGCCGGTAACCGGCCATGGCCCGGCCACCCGCCAATTCCAGAAATCCGCCACCGTGCCCATCACCGCTCCGGCAATCATCGCCCCTTCGTACCAATGCACCTTATCGTAAGAATTCGTCACCTGGGCCAGGCGCGGAATCATGTCCAGAACGATGAATAAAGCGATGACGCCTCCGCCGACGGCGATGCCGCCAGCTAGGCCAAGGAAGATCGCCAACCCCGCAGCGACGGGAGACATCAGCTTCGCTTCGCCGACGATTCGGCGCGATGCATTTTTTTATATTCCTCGGCGACGACGTACTGGTTGAGGTTCTCCTGGTAGAGGAACATTTCGACTTCCAGCGGGGTGGGCTCCTCATTCCACTTCTTCCTGAACAAATGATTAAAAAACACGATCATCCCGAAACCGATGCCTACGGAATAAGCGCCTTGAAAGAGATAGGGGTGTTCATCCTTCTCGCCGGTGATCATCTCCACGATCCGGACCTGCACCTCCGGCATGCTGACATCGGCGTGAAAGTTCATGATGGTCAACGCCGCTCCGAAAAAGAGCAGCAGCCAGACCAGGGCAAACAACAGCAGGGAGGGTTTCTTCTCGGGTTTAACCATTTCCACAAGCACATGCGGCTCGCCGAGCAATTCGACACGCTGCCCGGGAAATCGGGCTTGGATGGCGGAAATGACCTGTAGCATATCGATGACGATCAGGTTTCCGTCGCGCTGTTCCGGACGGACCAGCACCAGCTCCAACAGCTTGGTTTCCAGCTTCGGCTCCGCCAGCACGCGGGCCACGTCCCGCAGCCGGATCGGCGTCCCGGCGGGAAGCCCGACCTGCTTGCGCAGACGCAAATAGACGATGGACGCGGAATCTTTATCCATGCTGACCACCCTTCCACTAGCGTATTGCCCATAGTATGCCAAGCGAGGAGGGGCTTTACTCTTGATGAACATTTTGCGGCAGCAAAAAAAGCATGGGGAGATGCCTCCGCATCGGATCCCCATGCTTGATTCGCTTTGGTCGCACCAAAATTACAGCGATACGGCCGTATCCAGCGCCACTTCCATCATTTGCTTGAACGTCGTTTGCCGTTCCTCGGCCGACGTCTCCTCGCCGGTCAGCAGATGGTCGCTGACGGTCAGGATCGTCAACGCCTTTGCGCCGTATTTGGCGGCCAGCGTATAAAGCGCCGTCGTCTCCATCTCCACGCCCAACACGCCGTATTTCATCAGCAACTGGGTTACGCTCGTATCGTCGCGATAGAACATGTCCGAGCTGAAAATGTTGCCGACATGCAGCTTCAGCCCCTTTTCCACCCCGCGATCATAGGCCGCCTTTAACAACTCGAAGCTGGCGATCGGCGAAAAATCGTACCCGCCGAAGACATGACGGTTCATGCTGGAATCGGTACAGGAAGCTTGGGCCAAAATGACGTCCCGCACCCGGACATGCTGCTGCATGCCGCCGCAGGTTCCGACGCGAATCAGGTTTTTGACGCCGTATTCCTTCATCAATTCATTCACGTAGATGGAAATCGAAGGAATCCCCATGCCGGTCCCCTGCACGGAAATCCGCTTCCCTTGATAAGTGCCGGTGAAGCCGAGCATCCCGCGCACCTCGTTATAGCAAATAACGTCGCTCAAATACGTCTCCGCGATAAATTTGGCCCGGAGCGGATCCCCCGGCAGCAGGATCGTTTCGGCGATATCTCCCGGTTTCGCTGCGATATGTACACTCATGTTTCTAGTATCTCCCTTGCTTCCAATTTTGGTATAGCTGCCACTCTTTTTATTATATAGGATGTGACAACCCGCGTACATGGATGCAAATATCGCAAAACCGTTTATTGCGCATATCAGACCTCGGGTCGCTCATACACGTCCAATGCAGCCTGAACCGCTTGGCCGGCCGGCACGCGGAAGCCCTGGCGAAGAAGGGCCGCTTCCAGGGCCCCAAGCAGCCGCAGCACGTTATCGGCGCGGCAGCTGTACCCCATCGTCCCGATGCGCCAGATCAAGCCCTTCAGCGGGCCGAAGGAACTGGCGATTTCGATGCCGAAGCTCTCAAGCAGCAGTTTGCGAACCGCCTCGCCATCCACGCCCTCCGGGACATTGACGCAGGTGACCATCGGCATTTTGCAGGTCGGATCGCCGTACAGCGTCAGGCCCATCGCGGACAGTCCCTGCATCAACGCCGACTCGTGCAGACGATGACGGGCAAACCTCGCCTCCAGCCCTTCCTCCAGCACAAGCCGGAGCCCTTCGCGCAGCGCATAAAGCATGGAGGTCATTTCCGTATGGTGATTCAACCGGAGCGGGCTCCAATAATCCTGAAGCATCCCCAGGTCAAAATAATTGCTGCGCACCGGCGCAACGTCTTCCTCCAGGCCCGCGTCCGTCCGCAATCCGCGCTCCACCCGTTTGCGGGACAGCAGCTTCCGCTCGGCACGATCGTTGTATGTGATCGGCGCCATGCCGGCCGGAACGGACAGGCACTTCTGCGTTCCGCCGACGACGGCGTCCAGCAGCAGGCGGTCCGTATCCACGGGCACGCCGCCGATCGTGGCTACCGCATCGACGATCAGGAGGGCGCCTACCTCGCGGCAGGCCGCCCCGATCCCTTCCAGCGGCTGCAAACGTCCGGTCGATGTTTCGCCGTGCACCATCGCCACGATTTGCGGTTTGACGCGCCGGATCTCAGCAAGGATGTCCTCGGGCGCAAACACGCCGCCCCAGGGCCGCTCGAGCACATGCACCTCGGCCCCGCAGCGGTCGGCGATTTCATGCAGCAGATGGCCGAAGCGGCCGTAAATCGGAATCAGCACACGGTCTCCCGGGGCGATCAAGCTGACCATCACCGCTTCGATGCCCGAACGGGAGGTGCCGTCGACTGGATAAGCCCAGGTGTTCCGCGTGGCGAACAGCTCCCGCAGCATGGACATCGTTTCGTTCATGATCCCGGTAAACTGCGGGTCGAATTGCCCCAGCACCGGATACGACATCGCCCGCAGCACTCGCGGGTCCACCTCCACCGGACCCGGCGTCATGATCGAACGCAAGGACGGCGACAAATCTTCAAACCGTTTCATGCCCTACCTCCTTTCACGTTTTACCGGATCAACGCTCGAAACCCGATCATTCCTCGTATCCCAGCCTGTATAACAGCGCAATCAGAACGTTCAGCCCGGCGGCTAACGCTTCCGGAGGCGTATCCTCCTCCGGGGCGTGGCTGATGCCGCCCCGGCTCGGGACGAAGAGCATCGCCGCCGGGCAAAGTGGGGCGAACAGCTGGGCGTCGTGCCCGGCGCCGCTCACCATGCTCCGCCAGGCGAACCCCTGCCCGGTGCAGATCGCTGCGAGTTCGTCCTGCAGGCGGGCGTCCATGAGCGCCGGAACGGCAGCGAGCCGCGGTTCGACTCGCAGCGCAGCGCCGCGCCGTTCGGCGATCTCCGCGAACGCATCAAGCGCCTGGGCGCAAAACGCTTCCAGCTCGGGTTCATGGCTGTGCCGAATGTCGAGCGTGAAGCGCACCTCGCCGGGAATGACGTTAGGCGTGTTCGGCCGTACCTCAAGCCGGCCGACGGTGGCGACCAGCGGGTCGCCCGCAGCAGTCGCCAGCGCTTCCAGCCGCAGCGTCATTTCCGCGGCCGCCGCCAGGGCATCGCTGCGCAGGCCCATCGGCGTCGTTCCGGCGTGGTTCGCCGTTCCCCGAACGACGACGGCGAACCGCCGCTGGCCGCAGATGGCGCTCACGACGCCCAACTGCGTTCCGGTACGCTCCAGCACGATGCCCTGTTCGATGTGGAGCTCAACGTATGCGGCGAGACCGTCGCGTGATGGCGCCGGCCTCCTCGGACCTAGCTCACACCCCGCCATCGCCGCCTGTAAAGACACGCCGTCGGCATCGCGGAAATCGGCGCCTTCGCTGACGTCGTAAAGCCCGGTCACATGGCCCGAACCCCAGAACGTGAGCGGGAAACGGCTGCCTTCCTCCTCGGCGAACGACACCGCGGTTAGCGTCCGCAGCGGCGGGCCGTACGTGCGGCTCAAATACCGCAGAGCTGCCAGCGCCGCCGCTACGCCGTAAGCTCCGTCGTACCGGCCGCCGCTGACGACCGTGTCGATATGCGAGCCGGTCAGCACGATAGGCTCGAAGCTGCGGAGCCCGGTCAGCTCGCCATATACGTTGCCTACGCCGTCGGCATAACCTTCCAGCCCGCTATCGGCGATTTGCTCCAGCAAAAACCGCTGAGCCCGCGTCCACTCCGGGCTGTACAGCAGCCGGGTGACCCCCTCCCCCGGTTCGCTGAACTCGGCGAGCTTCTCTAGCAGCCCCTGCATGAAGGCGGTGGCCTCCTCCGTCCCGGATCCAGCATTGCCGCAGTGTTTCGCCTTCGCTCCGCTCATCGGACTGGCTCCCTGTTGCCAAGACGCACCGGCTCTCCGCTCCCGGGAGCGATCAGTCCGCTCTCCAGCGAATAAACCAGCCGGCCTTGGAGGAGCGTGGCGGTCACCCGGCACGACAACGGCATTCCCGTATAAGGGCTCATCCGATGCCGGTAGAGGAGGTTCTCGGCTTGAAGGACATACGGCATGTCGGGATGCAGCAGCACCAGATCGGCATCCAACCCGACGGCAATCGTCCCTTTGCGCTCGGCCATGCCGAACCGTTCCGCCGGAGAAGCCGCGAGCAGCCGTGCGATCAAAGGCACCGGCAGCCCTCGTCGATTCACGCCTTCGTGAAACATGAGCTCCAGGCTGCTTTGGGCGCCGGAAATGCCGCCCCAGGCCGCAAAAAAGGACAACTCTGGATCCAGCTTCAACTCGGGCGGACAAGGCGAATGATCGGAGGCGACCAGATCGATCTTCCCCGCAGCCAGCGCCTGCCAGAGCTTCTCCCTTTCTTCCGGACTGCGCAGCGGCGGCGCGCATTTCGCTACCGGTCCGAGTCGGGCCATGTCCTCCTCCGTGAGCAAAAGGTAATGGGGGCAGGTCTCGACGGACACGTCCTGGCCGCGCCGTTTGGCGGCATCGATCAACTCGACCGCGGCGGCCGTGCTGATATGCACGAAATGCAGCCTGCAGCCCGTTCGCTCCCCGTACAACAGCGCCCGGGCGACCGCTTCCAGCTCGGCGAGCGGCGGCCGCGAGGCGGCGAAATCGCGCGCCCCCGTCCGTCCGCTCCTGACCGCCGCTTCGCCAAGCACGGCGGTCACGGCGTCGCTTTCGGCATGCAGCGCCAGGAGCCCGCCGAACTCCGCGATGGTCGCCATTCCTTCGTACAGCGTCGCATCGTCCACCTCGCGGAACCGGCCTTCTCCTTCCCCGCCGGGATTGGAGATGAACGCCTTAAAGGCAGGTACCCCTGCGGCCCATAACTTCTCCAATTCCCCGGTATTGCCGGGGACGAGGCCGCCCCAAAACGCATAATCGACGGCGGACCGGCCGGCCGCCCGTTTCGCTTTTAACGCCAACGCCGGTAGGCTCACCGTAGGGGGATTGCCGTTTAGCGGCATATCGATGTAAGTGGTGCAGCCGCCGGCCGCCAGCGCGGCCGAACCGCTGGCAAAGCCTTCCCAGTGCCCGAAATTCGGCTCATTGAAATGCACGTGCGCATCGATCATGCCCGGCAGCACATATTGCCCCTCCGCCTCCAGCACGGTCTTCCCCAAGCGCCGGTCCAGATCTTCCGCCAATAGGGCGATTCTTCCGGAAGACACGGCGATGTCGAGCCGGGCGACCCGGTCCGGCAGCACGACACGGCCGTTCTTGATAATCAGATCGTAAGTCTCGCTCATGCTTGCTTCCCCTCCCATGAACACCATCTGGACTCCATCAGCTTCCGCGGTAAGTGCTGTAACCGCCAGGCGACAGCAGCAACGGCACATGATAATGGCCGCCTTTTGCGCCGACGTGAAATCGGACGGGGATGAGGCTTAGGAACCCGGGTTCACCGGTTGCTGCAGCCGCCGTAAGCTGACCCGCCTGCCTGAAATAATCCCCTGCATCAAACAAGAGCTCGTATTCGCCCGCCGTCATCTCCGGCCCCTCCAGCAGCGGAACGTCCAAGCGTCCCTCCGCGTTGGTTCGAGCGGAACGGAGCAACGGGCGTTTTTCCCCTTCCAGCCTTCTTAACTCCACGCGTACGCCTGCAGCCGGAAGTCCCCGCGCCAAGTCCAGCACATGGGTCGTCAGTTTGTTGTCATGCCCGCTCACCATGCCGCCGCCTCCTTTCTTGATCCTCGCCTCCCGGCCCATTCAACCGACAATGAGATCTTCCAGCCGGAACCGGGTGATCTTGCCTATTTCGGCCCATGCCCGATCTCGCTCCAGCTCCAAGCTCGATTCGACCCGCTCGGCGATGGACCGAAGGATTTCGTCTTTGCTTTTCCCTCGCACCGCCAGGATAAACGGGAACCCGAACTTATCCGTATATTTTCGATTCCATTCGGAGAGCTCGGCGTACTCCTCGTTCGTCAACGAATCGAGGCCCGCCCCCTGCTGTTCGGCTGCCGAGAGCGGCGATACCTTCATCCGGGTCGCTAAATCGGGATGCGCGCGAAGGAGCGAAAGCCGGGTTGCCTCATCGGCCTGGCTTGCCGATTCCAGCATGACTTCGTGCAGTTGCGCCACCGACACGAACGGTCCTGACGGGTGAGCCGCTTCCGCCACCCAAGGCGAATGTTCGAAAATCCCGCCCAACGCTTCCGTAAACCGCTGCCGGTCCATGTGATTCAAATCGGTCAGCGTTAAGCAAGAACCTTCAGTTCTCATGCCTGCCGCCCCCTTGTTCGATCGCTCGATTAACCGCCCGTATAATAGCGGCGTACCCCGTACAGCGGCACAGGTTGCCCGACAACGCTTCTTCGATCTCTTCCGGCGCGGGCTGCGGATTCTCCGCCAGCAGGGCGACTACCGAAACGACCATTCCCGGCGTACAATACCCGCATTGGAATCCGCCTTCCTCCAGGAAGGCCCGCTGTACCGGGTGAAGTCCGTCAGCGCCGATCCCTTCAATCGTGACGATCTCGGCGCCTTCGCATTGATAAGCCATCGTCAGACAGGCATTCACCGGACGGCCGTTCAGCAACACCATGCAAGAACCGCAGCGGCCAAGCTCGCAGGAACGCTTCGTCCCGGTTAACCCGAGATCCTCGCGAAGCAGCGCCAACAGCCGCCGCGTAGGCGTTACCTCCAACGAGACGGGATGCCCGTTGACGCGGAAGCGTACCGTAAATCCGGGCCCTGCTTCCTCCGTCCCCGGGACCCGGCTTGCCGAAGGGTGCGGGATCTTATCCAACATGCGAATCCACCGCCTTCCTGCTCGTAAATGGCATCTCCTGCAACAGCCCCGGTTCGATCGGCAGCCGGTTCACCCGTTTACCGACCGCCTGAAACACGGCAGAGGCCACCGCAGGGGCCAGGCACACCGAACCCACTTCGCCGACGCCGCGCGGCCCGTAGATATCCTGCTCCGGCAATTCCTCGATCGGCTCGACCTCAATCTTGCCGTTAAAATCGAGAATCGTGGGGATCAGGTAGGTATCCAGGTTTTTCGTCACATACAAGCCTTCCTCCATCCGCGCGTCTTCCGTCAACGTAAACCCGGCAGCCATCGCTGCTCCGCCTTCGATTTGCCCCAGATAGCCTTGCGGATTGGCCACCGGACCGGCGGCAACCGCATGATGCTGGTCGACGATACGCACCCTCCCCGTCAGCGTATTGACTTCCACTTTTACCGCAACCGCCGCATAGGTATATAGAAAATGGGCACCAACCCGCTCCAGCGTCGTCGTTGGATAAGAGAACTCGGTTTCACTAACGAGGGGCTCCGACAGCGTGCGGGCCAGCTCGCCGTACGTCAACACCCGGCAGCCATCCTTCCACATCCCGCCTCTGCCGGGAACGCAGCCATCGCCTCCGCCGGCCCGGGCCGCCGCGGCAGCCAGTTTGCCGGCAAAATCGGGAACTAGGCGGCGCAGCGCCATCCACATCATGCTTGTCGCCCGCGAAGCGGTGCTCGAACCGCTGTCCGGCACCACGTCCGTATCGCCGATGATGATTCGCAGATCCTCCGCCGAGAAGCCGTACAGCTCCACAAGCATTTGCTCCATCGTAGCAATCAAGCCTTGACCGAACTCCTCGTAGCCGAACACCGCTTCGATCCGGCCGTCCGGCGCCAGCTGCAACCGCCCGCCCGCGGGATCGGGAATGCCGAAGCCCAGCCCTGCCCCGTGCATGGCGATCGCCGCCCCGATGCCGGTGACCGTCCAAGGATCGCGGGCTCCGCGAACCGGCCCGCCCTTCCGTTCGGCCATCAGCCGGCTGCCCTCCAGGGCCTTCCACACCTGGCGGGCCCCGTCGGTCGGGGCGATCGGCTGGCCGAGCGGACCGGGATCGCCGAACTCCCGCAGATTGCGGCGGCGCATTTCCCAAGGATCGAGGCCGGCCATCTCCGCCAACCGATCGATCTGTCCTTCCAGCGCAAAAATCGCCTGGTTGCCGCCAAAGCCCCGGAACTCCCCGGATACGCCGTTGTTCGTATATACGCACACGCTGTTTACGGCGATATGCTCGATCCGGTACGGCCCAATGACATGCTCGGTGGCGAAGTTCAACACCTCGGCGCCAAGCGTGGCGTAAGCGCCGGTATCGGAGACGACCCGGACGGCATGAGCCAACAATCGTCCGTCCCGATCGCAGCCCGTGCGCATCGTAATTTTCATCGGATGTCGTTTCAAACCGGCCCGGACCGACTCGGCGCGGGAGTTATGCATCTGCACCGGCCGTCCCGTGCGAAGCGCAAGCAACGCCCCGTAAGGTTGGACATTCAATTCGTCTTTGCCGCCAAACGAACCGCCGATCGGGCTGGAAACGACGCGAATCCGTTCCTCCGGCAGATCCAGGATACGCGAAAGCTGCATGCGGTCCTTCAGTCCGTGCTGGGTGGCTGAGTACACGGTTAATTTCCCGTCTTCTTCGGGAACGAACAGCCCGCCCTCCGTCTCCATGTACGTATGCATCTGCCGCGGCGTAAAGTAGGTTTCCTCGGCCACGTAGGCGCAGGACGTAAACGCTTCTTCTGTTTCGCCCTCGCGGTATTCCGCGCGGTGCAGCACATTCCCTTCGGGATGCAGCAGGATCGCGTCCTCCCGCAGCGCCTCCTCGGGGTCGGCGATCACCGGCAACGGCTCATAGTCGACTTCGATCAAGGATAATGCGTATTCGGCGAGCTCCCCGTTCTCCGCCGCCACCGCAGCAATCGCATCGCCCGTATACCGAACCCGATCGGTGCAAAATACCGGCTGGTGAGGAAACGCAATGCCAAACGCGTTTAAACCCGGCACATCCTCGTGCGTCAGCACGGCAAACACGCCGGGCACGTTGGCGGCGGCCTCCGTCCGAATGCCCAAAATTCGGGCATGGGCTTTGGCGCTTCTCAGCACGCGGCCGATCAGCATCCCTTCCGCCGATCTGTCGGTCAGATATTGCAGCTTGCCCGTCACTTTTTCGAGGCCGTCCGGCCGCGTTCGCCAGCGGGCTCCGCTGGACTCTCGATTCAGCAGCATGGTCTCCTCCCCCTTCTTGCAATCGCCCACTTCGATTCCTGCACCGGTTCCCCGTTTACTTCGATTGCCCCGATCCGTCTTCACGATCGCCGAGCAGCCGCCACAGCTCGGCGGCAATCAGGTTGGCCGCCGTTTTTGCCTTGTACGCTCCCGTCGCAAACGCGTCGCCGGAGGGCGCATATTCCTCATACACCGCCTCGCAGAGGGAAGGCAACAGCTCCGCGCTCAAACGGCGGCCCTCCAGCAGCGCCTCCGCCAACCCAAGCCGTTGCGGGCGACCGTTTCCGCCGCCGGCGGCGATTCGCACGCCGCGGAGAACGCCGCCCTCGCCGGCGGTTCCGGCCAGCGCTGCCGTCACCAGCGACGGCGTAAACGCTTCGCGGCGGCCGACCTTGCGGTAGACCTCGAACCGCCGACCGCCCTCGCCGGGTGCCGCCGCCGCGGGCAAGCGCACGCCCGCCACGATCGTCTCCGGATCATAGGCGTCGCTCCAGCGATCCTCCAGCCACTCTGCCACCGGCACCCACCGAACGGAAGCCGGGCCGTTAACGGCCAACTCGGCCTCGGCGACCAGCAGCGCAGGCAGTGTATCCCCGTAGCCGCAGGCCAGGTTGCCGCCGAGCGTCGCGAGATTGCGGACGGACGGAGCGGCAATGACTTTGGCAGCTTCCCGCAACGCGGGAGAAACTGCCGCGATTTCGGCGCTGCTTCGGCACGCCGATAAATTCGTTAAAGCCCCGATATACAGCCGGCAGCCATCATAACGAATCCCGGTTAAGTCCTCAATCCCGCGAAGGTCGATCAAGACTTCCGGCAGAGCAGCCGTTCCGTTCTCCCACAACGTTCGCAGCAAGGTGCCTCCCGCCGCGTAAACCGCTTTTCCCCCATGGTCTCGCTTCAGCTTCCGGGCTTCCTCCAAGGTAGCCGGCCGATATAACGCCGATGATCGATGCGGATGATCCTGCCATGCCAGCATAGCTATTCCTCCTCTTCGCGCTAAAAACGCTGCTCCCGGACGTAGGGCACACCCAGCGATTCCGGCGTGCCGGACGGCTTGCCGCGATCGCGGTAGCCCAAATACATCAATACAAGAATGGTGACGACGTATGGAATCATTTTGAGGAAATACGGCGGAATGGCGCTGCCAAGCAATTGCATTCGGAAGCCCAGCGAATCCAGCGCGCCGAAGAAATAAGCGCATACCAGCGCCCGTACCGGATTCCACCTTGCAAAGATCACCAAACCGACCGCGATCCACCCCCGTCCGGCCGTCAAACCTTCGTTCCACGTCGGAGCGACGGTTAACACCATATCCGCGCCGGCCAACCCGATCAGTACGGCTCCGGCCGTCACGTAGCCGTAACGGATCAGCCGAACCCGAATCCCCATTACGTCAGCGGTGGCCGGACTGTCGCCAACCGCCCGCAAGTGCAATCCCCAAGAGGTGCGGCGAATGAGGAGATGCAGCGCAATGACGAGGAGGAAGCTCAGCCAGGTCAGTAGATCCAGCCTTCCGAAAATAACTCCGATCACCGGAATCGGTTCAAGAAATTCTAGCGGGACTCTCGGCAGGATTCCGGGCAGCGGATTGCCGCTGACCGCTTTGCCGAGGTAAGCGCTGAGCCCGCTCCCGAACAGGGTCATCGCCAGGCCGCACATCGTCTGGTTAGCCCGAAGCGTGACCGCCAGGAATGCGTGCACCATCCCCAGCATCGCCGTGACCGCCGCGGCCGCCAGCAAGGCGAGCGCCAGGTTGCCCGAGCGGATGAAGACGAGGCAGGTCGTTACCGCTCCCATCAGCATCAGCCCTTCGGCGCCCAGTTGGATGATTCCGGCCCGTTCGGTAAGAATGCCGCCGAGGGTAGCCAGCAGAAGCGGAGTCCCGGCGGTGATGGCAGCAAGCAGCAATTGGGTGATAAAATCCATCGAGATAGCCTCCTTTGCTTTTACGCCGCGCCGCGGCGCACCCGGAATCGAGCGATCATGTCGCCGGCGATCAGGAAGAATAAAATCGCCCCCTGCAGCATTTCCGATACGGACGACGGCAAGCCGATCGTTTGGACGCTGTAGCCGCCGACGATCAAACCGCCGAATAACACGGCGGATACGATCAATCCGAGCGGATTCAGCTTTGCCAACCAAGCGACGATAATTGCGGTATACCCGTATCCCGGGGAAAAGCCCTGCATCAGCTTATGGCTGACGCCGGAAACCTCCGCCATCCCGGCCAACCCGGCCAACCCTCCGCTAATCAGCATGACGAGCAGGATGTGACGGGTGATCGGTATGCCGTTGTACCGCGCCGCAACCGGGTTGGCGCCGATCATCCGCAGCTCGTATCCCCAGCGTGTAAACCGGATCATCAAGTAATAAATCAATACGGCGGCAAGGGCGAAGAGCAAACCGATGTGCAGCCGCGTGCCGCCTAGCGTAGGTAAAGATTGCGAGGCGGCGAACATGGGCGATCCCGGCATATTAAAGCCTTTCGGGTCTTTCCAGGGCCCGATAACGACATAATCCAGCGCCAGCAGCGCCACGTAATTCAGCATCAGCGAGGTAATCAACTCGTTGACGCCGAAATAGGTTCGCGGAATCGCGGTCAGGAGCCCCCAAAACGCCCCGGCTGCGATCCCGAGCACCAACATTAGCAGGATCGACCAAATCGCGGGCAAGTCGGGAAAATATACCGTAACCGCCGTGGCGGCGATTGCGCCGGCCGTCAACTGCCCTTCGGCTCCGATGTTCCAGACCGATATCCGGTAAGCCACGGCGATGCCAAGCCCGCATAGCAGCAGCGGGATCGCTTTGACCAGCGTCTCGGTGATGCCGTAGCTGGTTCCGAAGGCGCCGTTCCACATTTTCGCGTAAACCGTCCAGGGATTCATGCCGTTGACGGCGATGAATCCTGCGCACAGCAGCAGCGCCAGCAGCACGGACAGGACCGGCGTCCACCAAGGCGAGCGCATCCGAGCCGCGTCGAATTCCAGCCGCCAAGCCATTCGTTTTCCGTGGGCCGCCTGGGGGATGACCGGTTTCGGCAGCGTTTCGGCCCCCGCTTTTTGCCGGTTCATACGACCTTCTCCTCCCCTTCGAGAATTCCCGCCATCAGCAAGCCGAGGCGTTCCCGGTCCGCCGACTCTCGGGTTTGCTCGCCGAGGATCGTGCCGTTATACATCACGAGAATCCGGTCCGACAGCTGCATCAGTTCGTCCAGATCCTCCGAAATCAGCAGCACGCCGCTGCCCGATGCCCGCAGCTCCAGCAGCAGCTCATGCACGCCTGCGGCGGCGCCGACGTCCAGTCCCTGCGTCGGATGCACGGCGACCATAAGCTTCGGCCGCTGCGTCACCTCTCGCGCGAACAGCAGCTTCTGTTGGTTGCCGCCGGACAGCTGCTGCACGGGCGTATCCAGCCCCGGCGTCTTGACATCGAATCTTCGCACGAGATGCTCGGACCACTGCCGGTTTTTGGCCGATTTCAAGATCCCCAGCCGCGAATGCTCCTCGGAGCGGTACGACTTGGACAGCAGATTATCCACGGCCCCGAGGCTTCCTGCCAACCCGCTTTTCATCCGGTTCTCCGGAACATGGGCGATGCCGGAGGCGATGGCCCCTCGAACCGAAGCGGTTTTTATCGGGGCACCGTCAAACCGGATGCTCCCTTCCGACCAGCCTCTGAGCCCGGTGAGCACCTCGGCCAGTTCCTTCTGGCCGTTACCGGCCACGCCGGCCACTCCGACGATTTCGCCCTGGTGAACGGTCAGGGACAAGCGATCCAGCGCTCTGCGCCCATGCTCGGCCATGGCGCTGATCCGGTGCACCGCCAGCAGTTCCCCGCCGCGCGTTCGCTCCAGCTCCCGGCGCTCCAGGACCACTTCCCGTCCAACCATCAGCCGGGCCAACTCGCGTTCGTCCGTATCCTTGGTAAGCAGCGTTGCGATCATTTTCCCTTTGCGCATGACCGAAATCCGATCGGAGGAAGCAAGCACTTCCTTCATTTTATGCGTCGTCAGGATGACGGTTTTCCCTTCCTCTTTCATGCGGCGCAGCGTACGGAACAATCCCTCGGCCTCGCCCGGCGTCAACACCGAAGTCGGCTCGTCGAGAATGATGATGTCCGCTCCTCGGTATAACGTCTTGACGATTTCCACGCGTTGCTGCTCCCCAACGGACAGCTGCCAGACCGGCCGATCGACGGGGATGCTTAACCCGAAATGCTCCGCCAGCTCGGCGATTTCCCGGTGCTTGTTTTTGATCCAGGTTCGGCCGCGCCAGAAAGACGATTTTTCGCCAAGCACGATATTTTCCGCCGCCGTCAGCGTCTGCACGAGCCGGAAATTTTGGAACACCATGCCTACGCCAAGCCGGGCCGCATCTTTCGGGGAGCGAATCTGCACCTTTGTCCCATGGAGCCGGATTTCCCCTTCATCTGCCCGATATACGCCGGACAACATGCTCATCACCGTGCTTTTGCCTGCCCCGTTTTCGCCGAGCAGCGCATGGATCTCCCCCGCGTTTGCCGAAAAATCGACTTGATCGCTCGCGACAACCGAACCGAATGTTTTGACGATCCCGCGCATTTCCACCGAACACTCCCGCATAGGGAACGCCCCCTTCCTTCCGGTTGGAATACGGGTGGGGAAGGTCCTCTCTCCGGAGCCCGCCCCACCCAATGTTTTTTTCTACTTCGGAATCGTGCCGACGACCCCTTCCGCCAGCCAATTCATCCCGAGCACCTCGTCAAGGCTCAGCGATTTGCCGGCAGGCACCTGCTCGTTGCCCGCGTTGTCTTTGATCGGCCCGGTAAAAATGTTCAATTCGCCGCTAATGATCTTCTCCTGGGCTTCCAAGACCAGCTTTTGCACGTCTTCGGGGACCTTGTTGCCGAAAGGCGCCAGCGTGACCATGCCATCGGCCATGCTGCCGGAATATTGTTCGTTCGTCCAGGTCCCGTCCATCAGCGACTTGACGGTTTTGGTATAGTACGGCCCCCAGTTCCAAACCGGGTTGGTCAAATAGTTATCCGGGGCGTATTTCTTCATGTCCGAATCGTTGCCGCCCGCAAACGCCCCGCGTTCGGCGGCCGCCTGCAGCGTTGCCGGCGAATCCTGATACGCGAGCAGCACGTCGGCGCCTTTGTCCAGCAGGCTGATCGCCGCTTGGCGCTCTGTGGTCGGGTCATACCAGGTGTTCGTCCAGACGACGTCGACCTTAATATCGGGGTTGACGCTTCGCGCGCCTAAGGCAAAAGCGTTGAGATTATAAATGACTTCGCTGATCGGGAACGCACCGACATAACCCAAATGATTGTCTTTCGTCATTTTGCCTGCGGCGATCCCCGTCAGATAACTGGCTTCATAGTTCTTGCCGAAATAAGTACCCATGTTCTCGGCCGTCTTATAGCCGGAAGCATGATCGAATTTGACGTCCGGGAACTTGCCCGCCACGTTCAGGGTGTAATCCATATAGCCGAAGCTGGTGGTGAAGACGATATCGTGGTTTTGCGCCAATTCCGTAATGATCCGTTCCGCATCCGGTCCTTCCGGTACGTTCTCGACCGTATCCGCGGTGATCCCGAGCTCCTTCTCCATCTCTTTGCGGCCCAGGTCATGCTGGTAAGTATAACCGCCATCCCCGGGCGGTCCGATATACACGAACGCAACCTTGGGTTTCTCGGTCGAGCTCCCTGTACCGGACGCATCCCCGCTCGGTTCGGACGCTGCCGGTTCCGTCGTCGCCGCGTTCGTATTCCCTCCCGTATTTTCGCTTCCCGCATGGCTTGCTGTATTGCTGCCGCACCCTGCCAGGCTTAATGCTGCGGCAAGCAGCAGAACCAAACTCCAACCGGATGCCAAACCCCTTTTGCTCATCGTTCTCCTCCTCCATCTTCTTGCGCTTGATATTTTGATTTTAAATATACGAAGGAGAAAAGTCGGTGTAAATTTAGTTAACATACGTTTGTGCGTGATCCTAAAAAGCGCCGGGATTATCTGTGTCTTTTGCACGAATGTACGTGGTTTTCTTGTAATTTATGTCAGTTAAATTTACATCTGGTGGCGTTTCCATTCCAACTGCACTTCCCGCAATTCTGCTTCCGTGTCCACGTCTTTGGCAAACCATGAAGATTCCGGCTCCACGATTCGCCCTTCGAAGACCGAGGATCGCAGAATTCCGGCCGCGCCGCGGTCGCCTTCCAACCGTTGCAAAGCCGGGAACACCGTGTTGGAGAACAAGGCCGGGACCATGCGTACCCCACCATAGGTACAGGCTACGTAATCCAGTTCCGGCGAACGGCGAAAGGTTTCCAACAGCCGAGAAAACAAAGCCGCCGTCACGAAAGGCTGATCGGCCAAAGCGATGACGACGGCATCCGGTTCATAGGGCATGACGGCATTCAGCCCGCAGCGGAGGGAATAAGAAAGGCCTTTGTCCGCATTCAAGCAGGGTACCGTCTTGCGAAGGCTGGGGACCACGGCAGGCGGAAGCCACTCCAGCGGGTCGTCCGCCCGAACGACCACGATCACCGGGGCAAAGCCGCTATTTTCCAGTTCGCGCAGCGCCACGCTTCCGAGAGGCACGCCAGGGGACAACTCACGCGAGACTTTGGAGCCGCCCATCCGGCTGCCTTTTCCCGCCGCCAGATAGATCCCGCAAACCTTCATCGATTGCCCCTCCTTCATTCCATAGCGAACGGGGGAATGCTCGTTTCTCCCGAATCAATTCAGCCACGATGCTGACGGCGATTTCCTCGGGACCTTCACCGCCGATCGGCAATCCTGCCGGCGCATGCAGAGGTAAGCCTTCCGGCCATTCCAGGGCCTCCGTCAACCGGGCGATCCGCGCCTTGGACCCGACGATCCCAAGATAACGAGGACGCAGGGGTGCGACCCGCTCAAGAAACTGCCGGTCCCGCAATAACGAATGGCTGCAAATCAGCACATAATCATGGATGGAGATGTCCAATTCGCTAGGAGCCTCGTCCGGCAGGCAAAGCGCGCTTTCCTGCGCCGGAAACCCGTCCCGCAAACGGGCTTCGCGCCAATCCGCGACCGCGATGCGAAAGCCGGCGCGTGCCGCCAACTCCGCGATGGAGCCGCTGTCGCTGCCGGCTCCGAACAATACCAGCCGCGGCTTGGGAACCAGCGGCGTTGCGAACGTCCCCTCGCTCTTCCGCGGCGTCTCTCCCTGCAAGGCGAAAGAATTCGGAGCATCCTCCTTATCTTCCTCGAGCCGGTAGACATATCCCGCCCCTTGTTGCGGATGGCGCCGCAGCACCAGATTTTCCCCTCCATCCATACGCGCCTTCGCCTGCCGCAGCAAGCTGCGCAGCTCCCCGAACACCGGCTCCAGCACGACCGTAATCTTCCCCCCGCAGCCCACGGCTTCTCCCCAACCCGCATCGTCCGAAGACCGCATATCGTATTCCACCGATTCCGTCCGTGCGTGCTCCCACAGCGCTTCGGCCCGCAGACTCAGATCGCTCTCCAGGCAGCCCGGACTGAGACTGCCGAGGGTCCCGCCCGGGTAGAAGAGCATCGCCGCGCCCGGCTTCCGGTAAGAATGCCCCTCAACGGCAATTAAGGTTGCCAGCACCGCTGGCCCGTCATGATTGGCGACATGGCAACAGATCTCGTACATGCTCATGACACTTCTTCCCCTTGCTCCAGCATGTGGCGGAACAGGAAAGCCAGACGCAGCCTCAGCAAATCGTCGGTTTTCTTGAAATCCACATCCAGCAGCTCGCTCAGCTTCTCCATCCGATACGTGGCCGTGTTGCGGTGAATGAACAATTTTTTCGCCGTATCATTGATGTGGCCGTCATTGTCCAGGTAAGCTTCCAACGTGGCCAGCATTTCCCGGACGTACTCCGGTTCCCGGCACAATAATCCGGAAAGCGTGCGGCTGCTGTATTTCCGCATCAGCTCGGCAGGCACATGCCGCAGCACCATGGCCAGCTCCAAGTCCCGGAAATAAGCCGCCTGCCGCCCGGGAGGCCAATACGGCTTCAGCCGCATAGATTCCTTCGTTTCCAGATAAGCTTCGCGAAGATCTTCCGGCTTGCTCTTTCGGCCTCCCAGCACCGCAATGGGGTCTCCTGCTTCCCGGCTTCCCCCCAATCCCAGGCAATGCTCGATATGACCGCATAACCTCTCCGGCGCCATCCGGACTCCGGAATATAACGACAGCAGCCCTTCATCAACCATCAGATGAAAAGAGTTCAGTTTGGTCAGCTCGGGATGCCGCCCATACGCCTCTTTCATCCGTATCAATTCATGAGACCTGTGCTCGCCGGCATCGGGGACGTCGGTGAGCACGAGATGAAAAGGCGCTTGAAAAAGGCCGGGGCTAACGGTTTCCGCCGCCTTGGTGAGCTCCGTGGCTGAGAAGTCTCCCTTTAAGCACCGCCGGAACAGACGGGCGAAATCCCGGTGCAGCTCCTGCTCGAAATCCTCCCCGCTCCCCGTCCGCAAATGGTGCGCAACGAGCTCCGCCCCCTGCACGAACAAGCTTTCCTCAACCGGCAGCACCAACGGATCGATCGGACAGAATACGAGAAATCCGACCGTTTCCTCCCCTTGCATCAGAGGAAGGCGGTATGCGGAAGCATCGCCGATCCGGACTTTACGGCGTTTCGCGGTCCAGGGCCAGCCGGCCAACAGCTCTCCCTCCGCCACGGCGGAGTTGTTGAACAGCATTTCGCCCCGCCGACCGATCACGGCCAACGGACGCCCGATGCAGTCGGACACGGCTTCGAGCAGCGCACGGCTTCGCACCGGTTGCAACGCGAGGCTCATCAGCTGCCGCTGCTTCTCCAGCACGTTTTGCAGCGCTCCCGTGCTGCGCGAGAGCTCCGCCCGGAACAAACCGTTCATTTGATCGGAGAAGGTGAACTGGAACGGGAGCTCGATCAGCGGAAAGCCCAGTTCATCCGCCTCGGTAATGAGCCGCTCAGGCACCGCGTCCCAAAACCGCCCCAGCTTGATCCCCAGCCCCGACGAGCCCCGGCGGTTCAGCCTATGGAGCAGGGAAGACGCCTGCTCCGGCTCATCCTTGATCAAATAAGCCGTCGTCAGCAGCATTTCGCCCTCTTTGATCCAATCCGAAATATCCGGCGCATCCATCACGTTGATCGATTTGACGATCCGTTTCGATCCTTTGGAGCCGGCAATCAACCTGGCTTCCGATAATGGGTATACCGACAACGCCTCTTCTACCGTCAGATGCATTCCGACCCCTCCCCTAGCGTCCAATTATTTAGGAAAAACCTATCCTTGTGTTATGTTATGTAACATTATAATGAGATTATCTTGTTTTGAAAAGGATAAAAAACAAATTTAGGCTATTCCATGTCAAGTTATATTACATATATTACTCCGAGTGATGTCCTGCACCTTCCATGAACATTAAAAAGCCGCCCGTGGATAACCCTCAGGCGGCTGAATTAACGTTCATGAATGAAGTTGTACGGACGGTTTCCATATCTGGCCGATCCAAGCGAGCAACCGCAAATCCTGCCCCGGACCGCCGATTACGGATAGGCCAAGCGGTAGTCCCTTCGGCCCCTCCACAGGCAGCGTCGCCTGCGGAAGACCGGCAAGTCCGGCGATGCAACACAAGGATAGGGCTCCGCTTCGGTTGCGCTCCAGCTCCTCCGCTTTCCCGCCGGCAGGCGGAGCGACCCCGGGCACGGTTGGGATGACCAAGATGCCGTCATCGCCCAGCAGATCGCAGAGGCGCCGTACGATCGAGTGTTGCAGCGCTTCTGCGTTAGAGTGGTCTTGGCCCGCGATTTGCTCCGCCAAGGCGAACCTGGCGGCGATGTCAGGGCCGAACGTTGGATTGGCGCTGCGGATCCAGGCCCCGTGCGTGGCCCATATTTGGCTGGCCTGCAGCACGCGGAATGCCTCCTTCCAGGCATCCAGCCCTTCTGCCGCTATCATAACCTCTTCTGCAGCGGCAGCCCCCGCTTGAAGGTAACGAAGCGGCCCGGACCAACAATCGCCGCAGGATGGATCGGTCAATGCCCATGCCTCCTTAGCCAAAAACAACTTGCGGACGCTCCGGCCGGCATCCTCTGCTTTGGCCGCCATGGCGGGTGTATCGGCCGGATCACCGGAGGCAAGCAGCACCTCCCCGACGCGCAGCAGCAACTCGGGCGAACGCGCCATCCAGCCGACCGTATCGAAGCGCGGCGCCAGCGGGATCACCCCTCGCATATCGATCGCTCCATGGCTTGGGCGGAGGCCGTAGATACCGCAATACGACGCCGGCACGCGGACCGAACCGCCCGTATCGGTACCCAGGGCGAAATCCGCGCGGTATGACGCAACCGCAACCGCCGAGCCGCTGGACGAACCGCCGGGAATCCTTCCTCGGCCGCGCGGGTTGATCGGAGTGCCGTAGTGGATGTTTTCGCCGCCGAGGCTGTACATCAGTTCGTCCGTATGCGTTACTCCGCGAAGCTCCGCTCCCGTTGCCAGCAGCCGGCGCACCGCTTCCGCGTGTCCATCGGCCGGCTTGTGGCTCCGAAGCCAATCGGGATTGCCCGCCGACGATACATGCCCGCGTATGGCGATCACGTCCTTCACGGCGAATGTTGTCCCGTTCAGTATTCCGCTGCCCGTCGGGCGCTCCACCAGCGCCGGATCCATATACGCCCCGAATTCGTTGTTATGACCCATCCGTTATACCTCCTAAAGCGTTCTCCTGTCCTTCCGTTATCCTCCAGGGCAACCCAACCCCGCTATCGGCCGATCGCTGCCCCGTCGCAGCGCGGGTCGGTTCCGCCATAGAATCCCCCGCGCTCATCGATCGCGATGACATGGGCATGGCCGGCCAGTCCGTCATAATCCGCGACCTTCCGCACTTGATGGCCGGCCGCGGCGAGCGCAGCCAGCACCTCCTGATCCACCCTTCCTTCCACCGTCAGCGCTTCTGTGGGTTCGCCCCAGGTTCGCCCCCATACAAACCGAGGCTGGTCAATCGCCTCCTGTGGATTCATTCCGTAATGCAGCAAGCGGGTCAGCAGCAGCGTTTGCGTTTGCGGCTGGCCTTCCCCGCCTTGTGTACCGTACAAGATCGCGGGTTTTCCGTTTCGCGCGGCAAGAGCCGGCATCAGCGTATGGAACGTGCGCTTGCGGGGAGCCAGCCGGTTGACGGCTGCCGGGTCGAGCGAAAAGAACGATCCTCGGTTTTGCAGCAGGATACCGGTTCCGCCCGGGGCAATCCCGGCGCCGAACTCGAAATAGAGGCTTTGGATAAATGAAACGGCATTGCCTTCGTCGTCAACCACGGCCGCATATGCCGTATCCCGGCCCACCGGCTGGCTGGTCGAAGCCGCTGCTTTATCAAAAGAGATGGAGGCGGCCAAGCGGGCCGCATATGATTTGTCCAATAGAACTTCCAAGGGGATCTCCGCAAACTCCGGATCGGTAAGCACCGCGTCGCGGTCCCGGAAGCTGGCCTTAATCGCTTCGGCCAACAAATGGTAATACGCATAGGAGCCGTGAGCGATATTACCGAAATCGAAATGATCCAGGATGTTCAGCGTCATCAACGCGGCAAAGCCCTGCGAGTTGGGCGGCGCCTGGTAGATCGTGAATCCGTGATAGGTCGTCGATACGGGTTCGCACCACAAGCCGCGATGTTCCGCGAAGTCCTCAGGGCGCAAGTACCCCCCTGACGCCGCCAACCCGCGGCAGATCCTCTCGGCAATCTCCCCGCAATATAAAGCGTCTCGGCCGCCTTCCGCCAAAAGCGACAGCGAACGGGCCAACTCCGGCTGGACGAACCGCTCGCCGGGCTGCAGCGGACTTCCGCCCGGAAGATAGATGGAAGCCGCTTCGCCGGAAAGGGCGGAACCGGCCCGTAGGGTGTTGCGGTACTGGTCCGGCGACATCGGGAATCCCTCGGCCGCGTAGCCGATGGCGCTCTCCAGCGCTTCCGCGAGCGATAAGCGCCCATAGCGGCTTTGTACCGCCTCCCAGCTGTCCGCCATGCCGGGTACCGTAATCGACGCCCGCGCACCTCGGCGCGGAATCTCCGATTCGCCCGAATATTGCTCAAGGCTAACGCCCCTTCCCGAACGACCGCTGCCGTTATAAGCCCGGACTCGTCCCTCCTCGGCGCTGTAGCAAAGCCAAAACGCATCGCCCCCAAGCCCCGTCATGTGCGGATAGACCACGGCCAGAGCCGCGCTGACGGCGATCGCGGCATCAAAGGCATTCCCGCCCCGTTCCAGGATGCGGGCTCCCGCCGCTGAAGCCAGATGATGCGGGCTGACCACCATCGATTGCGTGCCGATGATCGGCTGTTTGCTCATATGCGGCCCCCTCCCCTGAATTACTGCCATTTAACCCCACGCGCGACGGCAAGTCAACGCCGAGGGTCGATCCTCGGCGCGCCGTGAACGACATTTGTGTGCGCTGCACAATTTTACGCCGCTTGGCATCCATTTCCCACTATAATGAGGTTGTGTGGTAATTTTAGGAACGGGCTAAATCGGGTAACTTAATTCCAAAGGAGGGGACCACGTGAAACCGCGTCATAGAGATTATCTGGACCTCGGCGTGTCCATGGCCAGAACCGGGGTGTTAGGTTACGGTGGCGGACCTTCCGTCATTCCCTTGATCCGGCACGATGCCGTCAAACGATATCAGTGGCTCAGCGACGAAGAGTTCGGCGAAATCCTTGCGTTAGCCAACGCCTTGCCCGGCCCCATTGCCACAAAGATGGCCGCTTACCTGGGCTATAAACGAAGAGGCGCCTGGGGAGCGGCTTACGCCGTCGTCATGCACATCTTCCCCAGCGTTCTGGCGATGCTCCTGCTGTTATCGGCCGTTAACTTTCTGGCCGGTTCCCGCGTCGTCAAAGGGATGATCGCTGCCGTATCGCCCGTAATCGCCGTCATGCTGGGGGTCATGGCTTATGAGTTCGCGAAAAAAGGGATCAAGGGCCTAGGCGTCACCGCCGGCATCTTGTTCATGCTGCTGGCCCTGCTGCTGCTGGAGGTTTTCAAGGTTCATCCGGCACTGGTGATCGTGCTGTTCCTCGCCTATGGAGCCGTACATTATCGGGCGGTGGCACGTCTGCGTAGGAAGCGCAAAGGAGAACGGAAGCATCAGGAAGGAGGAGGCCAACCGTGATGGATTGGTTGGAATTGCTGCTCGGCTTCCTGATTGCCAATCTGCTCGGCTACGGCGGAGGACCTTCCTCCATCCCGTTAATGTACGAGGAGATTGTTCCCCATTATCACTGGCTATCGGACGCGGAATTCTCCAACATGCTTGCGTTGGGCAACGCTTTGCCGGGACCCATCGCCACCAAAATCGCCGCTTACGTCGGCTTTGAGGTGGGAGGCTGGGGTGGACTTGGGCTGGCGTTGCTGGCCACCGTGCTGCCCTCGGCGGCCGGCCTCATTCTGCTGCTCCGCTTGCTCGCCAAATACCGGCAGTCCAACGTCGTCAAAGGTATGACCTTGTTGGTTCAGCCGGTCATCGCGATCATGATGGTCACGTTAACCTGGCAGGTGGCCAAAGAGCCTCTCACCGCCATCGGCATTTGGCAAACGATGGCGATCGCGGCCATCGCGTTTTGGGCGATGGAACGCCGCAAAATCCACCCCGCCCTCATCATTGTGGCGGCATTCATCTACGGCGGCGTGGTGCTCCAGCATTACGTCTAAGCCCGATCACGATAGATAAGGCCGCAGGGAGTCACCCCCCGCGGCCTTACGTTTTGACCTAGGCTATTTGGATTTTGCTTCCGCTTTTTCCGCCGGGCGCCAGGTCGCGGTAAACTCCGGCATGTCGTAGCGAAAATAAGCATCCAGAATCGCCGGCTTGTCATCGGTGAACAGTTGATCCGCGATGCCGGCCACCAGCTTGGGGATGGCGTTGCGGGTTCCCGATATCGCCGAAGCGGATAAACCGCACGACGCTAGCGCCGAATAATTAAACACGAACAGCCCATGCAGGGCTGCTTCTCCTTCCTCGTTCCGCGGAAGCATCGCGAACCCCGGGCTTAGATAGGGATGCAGGTCAAGCAAGGTATTCCCCTCCCCGGCCGGCGGAGCGTAAACCTCGCCCCAGCGCTTGATATGGCGTTCCACCATCCGCAGCTCCGGCCGCAGCCCCGGATCGCTGATGAGGCCGGTGCTGACGATGAGGAAATCGAACACCTCTCGGCCATGCGGCGTTGTCACGGTAATCCCTCTTTCGGACGCCTCGACGTCCAACCAAGGCGCACCGAGGTGCAGAACGAACCCTGGCCATGCCGCCGCGCGCTCGAACATATCGGCCGTCGGCGGCTGGTTCGTTTGGAAGAAATGCGAGATGACGCGGTACTTCTCCGCATCGGTTAGCGTATGGAACCGCTCGATCATCCCCGAGCCCTCCATTTGGCGGATCGGATTGACGCTGGGCAGCTTGTCGCGCCGGACGAATACATGCGCTTCCGCCGCACCTTCGGATAATGCATGGTTAGCGTTGTCAAAGGCGGACGCGCCCCCGCCGAGGATGGCCAGCCTCTTCCCCTTCAAGGCGGCGAAATCCACCGCCTCCGAAGTATGGGCGTATAAGCCTCGCGGCAGGCGTTGCTCGATCATCGGCGGAACATGCCACTGACCGCCGCCCTGAATCCCGGTTGCCAGTACCACCTTGCGGGTTAGCAGGTTTGCCGCCGGGGCGCCGGGGCCGTCCAGATGCAGCCGGTACAGGCCACCCTCCGCCGGCTCGATCAACGTCAGCTTTGTTTCGTTCACGACCGGCAGCTTCAGCACCTTGCGGTACCAGCGCAAATAGTCCATCCACGCGCCGCGCGGAATTTTGTCCAGCGCCTCCCAGCCGGCTTCGCCGTGCAACGCTTCCCACCAGGCGCGGAAGGTCAAGGAAGGAACGCCTAAATCGATGGAAGTCAGCCATTTCGGAGTCCGCAGCGTGACCATCCGGGCGTACGTATCCCACGGACCTTCCCGTCCCTCCGGATTTTCGTCGATCACGAGAAGGTTGGAGATCCGCTCGCGCATCAATCCGAAGGCGGCACCCAGTCCGCTTTGCCCGCCTCCCACGATCACAACATCGTAGACGTGCCCCTCCGCGGACGTTCGGGGCGTCACCCAACTTGCCGCCCCATAATTCAGGCAAGCAAGGTCCCGTTTTACCCGTTTGTCTAAAGCATCCAGACCCATGGCTCTCCCGCCTTCCATACCCGTAGCGTTCATTTTAGTAGCAATTATAGCTGGCGATACGGGTTGGTTGGAACGGGCCGAGCAAGTTGTTGGTTGCGCCGCCGAAAAACGACGCCGAAATTTGTGCGCGATACATGAAGGAGCAAGGTCCGACTGCGACAAAAACCCCCTTCGGGTCCAGCGTCCGTATGGAGGCCGGCGTCGCCCGAAGGGGGGATGCATGCCAGGTCATTGCGCGATCTGGTCGCGAATGCTCTGCAATATTTTCTTCTCCAGCCGGGATACCTGAACCTGGGAAATTCCGAGCCGGGTCGCCACTTCCGATTGGGTCTGGTCGCGGTAGTACCTCAAGTAGACGATCAAGCGCTCCCGGTCGGTTAATCCGTCGATCGCTTCGTGCAGCGCCAGCTTGTCGAACCAACGCTCCTGGGATTCATCGGCGATTTGATCCATCAGCGTGATCGGGTCACCGTCATTCTCAAACACGGTTTCGTGAATGGACGCCGGCGGCTTGTTGGCTTCCTGGGCAAACACGACGTCCTCGGGCGTAACCCCCAGCTCCTCGGCGACTTCCTTGACCGTCGGAAGCCGGCCCAGCAGCTTGGACAATTCGTCCTTCTTCTTGCGAACTTTGTTCGCCATTTCTTTCAATGAACGGCTGACCTTTAGCGTCCCGTCGTCGCGCAGGAAACGCTGGATTTCCCCGATGATCATCGGCACCGCATACGTAGAAAACTTCACATCATAGCTGAGATCAAACTTATCCACCGACTTGAGCAGGCCGATACAGCCGATTTGAAACAAATCCTCGGGTTCGTATCCCCGATTCATAAACCGCTGCACGACGGACCAGACAAGCCGAATGTTGCAGTTCACCAGCCGGTCTCTGGCAGCGTTGTCCCCGGATTGACTCAGGGCGATCAACCGTTTCACTTCCGTGTCGTCCAAAAACTCTCTCGAGATTTGCTTCACTTCGGCATCCATAGATCCAACCCCTAATTGTATAAAGCTTTCTTGGATACAATCCTTTTCTTCATCCGAATGCGCGTGCCTCCGCCGATCTCGCTGGTCACATCGAATTCGTCCATGAAATTTTCCATGATGGTAAAGCCCATCCCCGAGCGTTCCAGCTCCGGTTTTGACGTATACAGCGGTTGCTTCGCCAACTCCACGTCTTCGATGCCGCGGCCTTGATCCTCGATAATCAAGGTCACCGTATCCCCTTCAATCGCGGCGGAGATCGATACGACCCCTTCCGGGTTCCCGTCGTATCCGTGGATGATGGAATTTGTAACCGCCTCGGACACCACCGTCTTCAAATCGGTGATTTCATCCATCGTCGGGTCCAGTTGGGAGACGAAGGCGGCGACGGTCACCCGGGCAAACGATTCGTTTTCGGATTTCGCGGCAAACTTCAGCGACATGAAATTTCCGGTTTGATTCGCGTTGGTATTCACAGGGCCACCTCCAGATCCGTCAGCGCCAAGTCCTCATTTTCGAAGATGGACATGATCTTAAACAATCCCGACATTTCCAGCAGCCGGTAAACCGGCGGGTTGACGTCGCACACGACCATCTTCCCGCCCTTTTGCTTGATCAGCTTATATCTTCCGAGGATGACGCCGATGCCGGAGCTATCCATAAACTGCAGCGACTTCAGGCTTAATACGAGATTGCGGCAGTTCCCGCGGGCGATTTCTTCATCCATCCGCATGCGGACGTCGTCCGCCGTATGATGGTCCAATTCCCCGCTCAGGCGTACGATTAACGTCTCGCGGTGTTTTTCCATTTCCACTTGCAAATTCACGTCTGTTCACTCTCCTCCCTGACATGAACACAACAATTCTACGATTCCGGTCCGGATTCCTGCCGACTGACAAAACTAGAAGAAAAGCCCTATGAATCTACAAAAAACAAGCGTGCAGCTGTCCGTTTAAACAACGTCCACCAGCCGGCTTTATCGATATCGCTTGGCGCGGTCAGCTCGAATTCGGTCAGCACGCGGCCGTCCTGATACACCACCAGCTTGCCGACGGATTGGCCCGCTTTGATCGGAGCCGCGAGTTTTTCCGGCGCGATCAGCTTGTGCGTGATGTTGTCTTGCTTCACGCCTTTTTTGACCAGCACGTTCAACGGTCTCGAAGCCGCCAGCTCCAGCTGGGCGCTCATTCCCTTCTGCACCTTCACCTTGCCGATCGATTCCCCCGCTTGATAAATCGGCAACAGCGCGTATTGCGAGAAGGCATAATCGAACATAGCGGACACTTCGCTGTTCCGCGTCTTCGTGTTCGGCTCTCCAAGCACCACGGCGATCAGGCGCAGCCCGTCGCGTTTCGCGGTGGCGGCCAAGCAGAATTTCGCTTCCGACGTATAGCCGGTTTTCAGGCCGTCGGCCCCGCTATAGAAGCGAACCAGCTTGTTCGTGTTGACGAGCCAGAACGGTTTCTCCGTTCCTTGCCGCAAGTAATCCTGGTAGGCGCCGGTGTATTTCGTAATCCCTTCATGTTTAAGCAGTTCCCGGCTCATGACGGCAATATCATGGGCAGAGCTATAGTGGTCGGCTACCGGCAGACCGTTGCAGTTGGCAAAATGCGTGTCCTTCATCCCGAGCTGCCCGGCCCGCTCGTTCATCATTTTCACGAACGCTTTTTCGGAGCCGGCGATCTTCTCCGCAAGCGCGACAGACGCATCGTTCCCGGAGGCCATGGCGACGCCCTTCAGCATCTCGTCGACCGTCATCGATTCCCCCGGCTCCAAAAAGATCTGCGAACCGCCCATGGATGCCGCGTATTCGCTGGCCGTCACTTTATCGGTCAGCTTTAGCGTGCCGTTATCGACGGCCTCCATCGTTAGCAGCATCGTCATGATCTTCGTGATGCTCGCCGGAGGCAGCTTCTCGTGACTCTTTTTCTCGTAAATGACCGTACCCGTATCGGCATCGATCAATACGGCGGATAGCGCATTTTCCGCCAACGCGATTTCATCATCCCCGACATGCGGTCCGCCATGTTCCGCGCTGGTGTAAGTCGGCCATACCGATACGGCCAAAACGAACGCGGCAAACCAGATCAACACCCGTCTTTTCAAGATTCGTCCTCCTTTAGACATAAGTCTGGATTCTGCTAACCTAGTATCGGCATGAAAGTGGGATAATATTCCTGAACAAAAAGAAAAAACGCCTTTCGGCGTTTGATTTCGTAGCATGGAATGCCACCACTTTTGAATAAGGGAAGTTTAGAGTCTTCTTTTGTCGTGATATGGGATCGCGGCAATCACCGTTATTTCATTCGGCCCCACTGGGAAGCCGGTTGTCCGCTCAAGCTCAGAACCGCTTGACGCCGTCCGGCGTCACCAGCGCGAAAACCAGCGGCCGTCTCGGCACCTTCGTTCCGGAAATGCCGTAAGCATTTAGGATGCGCCGTTCCGCTTCCGCGCGGCCCGCTTCATGGCTGCGGTTCAAATGCAATACGGCCAGCGTTTCGCCGACCTCGACCGGATCGCCGATTTTCTTGCGCAGCTCCACTCCGGCCGCCAGGTCAATGACGGATTCCTTCGTTTCCCGGCCCGCCCCCAGCATCATGGCGGCAATACCGATCTCCTCGGCCTGAATCGATTCGACGTATCCGCCCGCGCTCGCCTTCACGTCCACCTGCAGCTCCGCGGTCGGCAGCAGCTCCGGACGGTCGATCTGCTCCGTGTTCCCGCCCTGCGCAGCCACCATCTGCTTCAGCTTCTCCAGCGCTTCGCCGCTGTCCAATTGCGCGGTCAGCATGGCATGCGCCTCTTCTTCGTTCGCCGCCTTGCCGCCGAGAATCAGCATGTGCGAGGCCAGAATCAGGCAGACCTCCTCAAGGTCGGCCGGGCCTTCGCCCCGCAGCGTTGCAACGGCTTCCTTAATCTCGAGCGCGTTGCCGATCGCGTGGCCCAGCGGCTGGTCCATGTCGCTGATCACGGCAACCGTGCGGCGTCCGACCTGGGTGCCGATATCAACCATGGCCTTGGCCAGGCGGATCGAGTCCTCCAGCGTCTTCATAAACGCGCCGCTGCCGGTCTTCACGTCCAGCACGATGGCGTCCGCGCCGGCGGCGATTTTCTTGCTCATGACACTGCTGGCGATCAACGGAATGGAATCCACCGTGGCGGTCACGTCCCGCAGCGAATACAGCTTCTTGTCGGCCGGCGTCATATTGCCGCTTTGGCCGACGACAGCCAGGCCGATTTCGTTCACCTGGCGGAAGAATTGCTCTTTCCCAAGCTCCACGGAGAATCCGGAGATCGCTTCCAGCTTGTCGATCGTCCCGCCGGTATGCCCCAGGCCCCGGCCCGACATTTTCGCCACCGGCACGCCGGCCGCCGCCACGAGCGGACCAAGCACGACGGTCGTTTTATCGCCGACCCCGCCGGTGGAATGCTTGTCGACCTTGATGCCATGAATGGAGCCGAGGTCGATCGTATCCCCGGACCCGGCCATGGCCATCGTCAGATCGGCCGTCTCCCGGGCGCTCATCCCTTGATAAAATACGGCCATCGCCCACGCCGACATTTGGTAGTCGGGAATTTGCCCGTCGCTGTACCCTTTCACCAAGAAGGCAATTTCCTCGCTTGTCAGCTCCTGGCCATCCCTTTTTTTGCGGATCAGATCTACCGCTCTCATCGCTCTCTACCTCCGTTCCTTAGGCTTCGCCGATTTGCGGAATAATGGACAACACGAGGCTCAGAAACTTCTCGCGCACGCGCTCGGTCGTTTCCATGACCTCCTGGTGGGACAACGGCTGGTCCAAAATCCCCGAAGCCATGTTGCTGATGCAGGAGATGCCCAGCACCTCGAGCCCCGCATGCCGGGCCACAATCGTTTCGGAGACGGTGGACATGCCCACTGCGTCGGCGCCAAGCGTCCGCAACATGCGGATTTCCGCCGGTGTTTCATAGGTTGGGCCAAGCAAGCCGGCATAGACGCCCTCTTGCAGAGGCACCCCTTTGTCTGCGGCAATCTTCCGTGCGATGTCGCGCAATCGGCGGCTGTACGCCTGGGACATGTCCGGGAAGCGGGCCCCAAGCTCCTCGTCATTCGGACCGACCAAAGGATTTCTGCCAGTCAGATTCAGATGGTCGGAAATCAGCATCAAATCCCCCGGGTGATAAGATGTATTCACCCCGCCGGCAGCGTTCGTGACCAGCAGCGTCGTTACGCCCAGCTCTTTCATGACCCGCACCGGAAACGCGGTCATCTCCGGCCCGTATCCTTCGTACATGTGGAAACGGCCTTTCATCAGCACGACCGGCGTGCCTTGCACCGTCCCGATCAACAGCTCGCCGGCATGGCCTTCCACTGTCGACTGCGGAAAGAACGGGATATCGCGGTAGTCGATGCTAACCGGCTGTTCGATGTGATCGGCCAAAACGCCCAATCCGGAGCCCAGAATTAATCCTACCTTCGGCGCAAGCGCCGACCGGGAACGGATATATTCCGCCGCCTCCCGGATCATGCCAATGGTCAATGTAGTCGTCATATCGAAATCCTCCAAGTCTATAATAAACGCTCGCTTTTTGAACTCCCTCTATACGAGTTCGTGTAAAAAGCTCTTGCCGTGCTCGGTGGCATGCACCCCGAAATTGTCGGCGATCGTCGCCGCCAAATCGGCATAAGTGGCTCTGACGCCCAGGCTGCCCGGCTTGTTCAGGCTTGGCCCGTAGACGAGCAGCGGCACGTATTCGCGCGTATGGTCCGTTCCGGCATGAATCGGATCGTTGCCATGGTCGGCGGTAATGACCAGCAGGTCGTTCTCGCCCACGTTCTTCAGCAAATCCGGCAACGCGGCATCGAATTCCTCCAGGGCACGGGCATAGCCTTGCGGGTCGCGGCGATGTCCGTACAAGGAGTCGAAATCGACCAGATTCGTGAACAGTATGCCGGAGAAATTCTGTCCGATTCGCTGCAGCGTTTCCTCGATTCCGTGCTGGTTGCTCTTCGTCGGATACGAGGCGGTAATCCCTTCCCCGGAGAAAATATCGCCGATTTTCCCGACAGCCACGACTTCTTTCCCGGCGTTCTTTAGGGCGTTCAGCACGGTGGGTTCCGGCGGCTTCACCGCGTAATCGTGGCGGTTCGGCGTGCGTTGGAAGTTGCCCGGCTGGCCGACGAACGGACGGGCGATGACGCGCCCGACGGAATGTTCCGGCTCAAGGGTTAACCGGCGAGCGATTTCGCAAGCCCGGTAAAGTTCCGGCAGCGGGATGATCTCTTCATGGGCGGCGATTTGGAACACGCTATCCGCCGAGGTATATACGATCCAGTTGCCGGTTTTCATATGCTCTTCCCCAAGCTCCACCAGGATCTCCGTGCCCGAGGCCGGCTTGTTCCCGATGATTTTACGGCCCGTTTCCTGCTCGAATCGGGCGATCAAATCGCGCGGAAATCCGTTCGGATACGTTTGGAACGGCGTTTCGATCTTCAGCCCCATCAATTCCCAATGGCCGGTCATCGTATCCTTGCCGGAAGAAATCTCGGCCATTTTGCCGAAGTAAGCCGTCGGTTCGTCCACCGGGCTTAAGTTCGGCAGTTCCGCGATATTGCCTAGTCCTAATTTTTGCAGGTTCGGCAGCTTCGTACCGGGCACGGTATGCAAAATATGCCCTAGCGTATGCGCACCCTCGTCGCCGAATTTTTTGGCGTCCGGCAGCTCGCCGATTCCCACGCTGTCTAGAACGATGACGGTCATTTTTCTAAAACGGTTTCCGTTTTGCATCTTCTATCACTCCTTTAATCTATGCAGCTTTAGTTATCCCTTGCCTTTAGGGAAAACATTCTGCCTGTCCTTTGGTGTTGCTTCCTCCGTGGCTTCCGGCTCCCCCGAGCCGCGTTTGGCCCGGGGATGAAAGGCGTCGTAAACCGTTTTGAGATTAGGCCTGGAACGGTTCACGTACATTTGAATCGTCGACGCATCGGAGTGGCCAAGCAGCTCCTGTACCGTCCACACGTCGGCCCCCCGTTCCAATAGATGGACGGCGAAGGAATGGCGCAGCGTATGCGGCGTGATATCGGCCGTAATCCCCGCTTCCTGACCATATTTCTTAATCACTTTCCAGAAGCCTTGGCGGCTAATCCGTCCACCTCGGCGATTCGGGAATAAGGCCGGGTTCTCCCCTTCGGCTTCGATCAAACGGCAACGTCCTTCCCGAAAATACAGCTCCAGCCATTCCGCCGTAACGCCGCCAAACGGGATGATCCGTTCTTTCCCCCGCTCACCGGAGCAGCGGAGAAAACGGAGCTCCAGATTCACGTCGTCCGTATTCAGCGAGATCAGCTCGGAAACGCGGATGCCGGTCGCATAAAGCAACTCCAGCATCGCCTTATCTCTTAGGCCTAGCGGCGAATCGGGCTTCGGCGTATCCAGCAGCCGCTCTGTTTCCTCGATGGTCAGCGTTTGCGGTTGCCTTTTTTCCACTTTCGGCACCTCCAGCATCACAAAGGGATCCTGGTCAATCCGCCGTTCCCGCAGCAAATACTGAAAGAAAGCGCGAAGGGTTACGGATACGCGCTGTATCGTCGCCGGAGCTTTGCCGCGTTCTTTAAGGGAAGCGAAATAGAGCAGCATTCCTGCGCGGGTCACTAGACGATAGTCGTCGATCTGCTTGTCCTGCAAATAAGTTATGTATTGCTTCAGATCCCGCGCATAGGATTCCCGAGTCGCTTCGCTTAACCCCCGCTGCCCGGCCAAAAATGAAATAAAAGAGGCCGCATCCCGTTCCATGCGTTGCGCCTCCTTTCTAGGTTGTCGAAAACTATAGGGTATCCATCCGCCTTACCTCATTCTAATTCCACATCATGCCGGGATTTCCCTGCTGCTCTTGGCGTCGGACTACTCTCCATACCAAAAAAACAACTTAAGCCGCTCCGTCATTGTCTCCATCTCGGCGCTGCCCGAAACGCCTTCCCGGAATACCTTCACCGCCGAGCCTTCGGGAACGCGGTACTTGTCCTCCCGAAACACATAATCGTCCAACAGTCCCAGCGCCTTATAAAAAGTATACGCAAGTGCGACGAATAGGATCAAATATTTCCCCGATCTCAGCCATTTGCGAAGCGAGATAACCATTAGCCCCATCCCCTCAATCGTTCGTCCGGCGTCTAGGCTCCTGCTTGGACGCCCCTATGTATTCAGTATATAGTGAGGGGCCGGCGAGTATGCGAAATAGGCTGAATCGTTCCAGCTGCCTTCGCTTCGCGGGGGCAACGTAAAAAGCTCCCTACGGCAGGGCCGTAAAGAGCTCGGCTTAATGATCTTATTTCTTATTGCCTGTTCCCGGCGAGTCGTTGTTCTTGTCCTTGCAGCGGTAACAAATGCCCTGAAAATCCAACCGGTGATCGAGCACCGTAAAATTGAATTCCTTCTCCAAGCGTTCCTCTAACGGTCCAAGCCAATCCTCGCGAATTTCATCCATAGCCCCGCATTGAACGCAGATCAAATGGTGGTGATGATGTTTTGTCGTATCGGTACGCAGATCGTACCGGGCTACTCCGTCGCCGAAGTTGATCTTCTCCACGACGTGAAGCTCACTGAGCAATTCCAATGTTCGATAGACCGTGGCCAGGCCGATTTCCGGCGCCTTGTCCTTGACGAGCATGAAAACATCTTCCGCACTGAGATGATCATCTTCATTTTCGAGCAATACGCGTACCGTGGCTTCCCGCTGGGGCGTCAATTTGTAACCGTGGGATTGTAACTGCTGTTTGATTTTTTCGATCTTTGCTTCCATGTTATCCCTCCCCCAGCCTTGCCGCACATCCAAAAAAAGTTCTATAACCACTTCTTTCATTATAGGGGGAGTTATTCAACAAAGTCAAACATTTTGCTAGAGTCGGCTCTCCCCGGCAAACCCGGGCCGACGTACCGCCCATTCAAGCGATCAAAGGCGTAACCCAGCTCATCAGCACCGGCGTCACCCAAGTTTCGAACGAGGATACGGCGAGCAGCACCGCCGCCATGACCAGCGTCAGCCCTGTGTAAGAAAGTAACGGACGGGTGGCATGGCCCGTGCGGCTCATCAGGACACGGGAACGGATGATGTTCAGCGAAAAGCCGACGGCCGCCACGCTGGCGATAAGCAATGCCGGGATGACGATCAGATTGTGCGGAGCAACCGAAACGAGGGCAAACAGCAGCCCTTTCCAGGTATATTGGCCGACCAGGCAGCCGACCGTGAAGCCGATCAGCACCCCTTTTAAGAAATCGAGGATCAGGATGCCTGGGAGTCCGATGACGGATAACCCTAGCAGCCAGATCAATCCAAGCCATTTCAAATGCAAGGCGGCCACGTCCCAAAACGTCTGCGGCTGGAACTCGGCTCCGCCCTCGTTAATCGAAAGAAAAAAATCGCCCAAATAACGGGAGATATCCTGTTGTTGTTCCAAGGTCAAAGCATTGACCATCAAAGCGCCGAAAACGACGCCCATCAAAAACAGCACGGAAACAAAAACATAAAGCGGCGTTTGGTCTTTGAGCGTATGGCGAATGGGATGCAGCATCGAATTTTGCCTCCTAGCTTGTTCTATAGGGTCCTACCCTAAAACTATGAACAAGCCTGCCCACCTATGCCTGCTTCTTTCCGTTCGCTTCCGGCAAATCAGGATTTCTTCACTTTGCCGTAAATCCCACCGCCCCCGGCACTGAGCTCCAGCTTGCCGCTGCGGGCCAATACGATACGCTCTGCCAGTTCGGCTCCCCCCGCCTCGGCCAGCTCTGCCTCCGGGACGCGATGCAAAATATTCATCTCCGTGCCGAACTTGTCCAGCAAGAGCTCTAATTTAGCCGGTCCCAGGCCCGGGATAAACTCCAGGGGAACCTGGTAATGATACGGCGGTCGATGGGCCGGAACCTTTGGCTCCGTTCGATCCGCGATCGAGCGGATACGGTCCAGCACGCCCCTTACCAGCTTCGGGCTGCCGCAATAAGGACAGCGCTCCACGGCGGCCTCCGCCTCGTCGATGATATAGTTGCAATTGCTGCAATAGGTGCGGTGATACTTGCCAAGACGCGGATTCAGACCGTAGTTGCCGGCCACGTTCCGCCCATCCTCGCGCCGCAGCGCTTTGACGAATTCCAGGTAACTTGCTTCCTTAAGACGCAGCTCATTGTATTCCCGCCCGATTTTGCCTAGCGAGTGAGCGTCGGAATTGGTCAAGATCGTAAACGGATCCAGCTCGCTGATCAACCCGGCCATGTCGGTATCGGCGCTAAGTCCGAGTTCCACTCCGCTGATCAGGGAAAGATCCAGCACATCCGACATCCGTGGCGCGCAGCTCCCGTAAATGCTGCGATGCGGCGTGAAAATATGGGCAGGGATGATCATGCCGCCCCGGGCATAAACCTCCTCCTGCAAGGTGACGGCGGGCGCGTACACGCGCTGCGAGCTCAAACCGACATTCTTCATTCTGGGCTTAAGCCAACCGGTGAAGCCGCGAATCGTTTCCAGATGGGGGAAAAAAGCAAGCAAATGGGCCGGTCCCATCCCCGGCTCCCGGATTTCCAGCTCGCTGCCAAGCAGAATCGTCGTCCCTTGATAGGCGATGCCTCCGTCCTTCAGCTCCTGCATTTCGCCCCGCTGCAGGCACAGTTCGATATCTTCTTGAACCCCGGGCGCATGGCAGTCGATAATGCCGACGAGCCCGATGCCCTTGCGCTGCGCCGCCTCCTTTGCGATCCCGGCAAAAGTAAGATTGCGGCTGCCGCTGATCTTGACCGGCTCCCCCCGCCCGGTTCGCCCGATGTGAATATGTAAATCGGCGAACAGAGTCGTCAGTTGGTCGGAAGCGGTATCGGAACGTTCGCTCATATCCCGTTCCCCGCCGATTTGCGCGTGTTCCTGAGTTGCCAAATATATACCGCCATAATCGTTTTGGCATCGGCAATACGCCCTTCGGCAATCAGGTCAAGTGCCTCCTCCAGCGTCGCCTCCCGGACCTCGAGGAATTCATCCTCATCCGGCGACATTTCCCCGGCGCTCAACTGCTCGGCCAGATAAAGATGAATGATTTCATCCGCGAACCCCGGGGAGGTGTAAAACGAATGCAAATGCGTCAGTTTATCGCAGCGAAATCCGGTCTCTTCCTGAAGCTCGCGAACCGCCGCTTCCGCAGGTTCTTCCCCTTTCTCCAATTTCCCCGCAGGAATCTCCAATTCGCATCGGCCCATCGCCTGACGGTATTGGTCAACCAGCAGCAAGCGCCCCTCATGCACCGCCAACACGGCCACAGCCCCCGGATGCTTCACGATTTCGCGGGTTGCCGTCGTTCCGTCCGGCAGCTTTACCGTATCGATCTGAAGGGAGATCACTTTCCCGTTAAATATCTGCTCCGTTGAGACGGTGGTTTCGATTAATTTATCGTTAGCTGACATCTCATTTCCTCCTTTATTCGGCAAAAAAGCCATTCCATCCATTCATAACTTGTCCGCACTGGACATATGGTGTTATTATACCAAACCTGTTCGGAAAGGAGCCCCCTCATGAAAAGCTATTTCACGGCGAACCGCTTACGCGCCCAGGGCAAAGCCTGGCAAATCCGCATCCTGTTATCCCAGTGGATGAAAGAAGCAGGACCCGAGGCCAAACTCTCCGATTTGATCCAATCCTATAAAACTAGTTATTCAGTCACGGTTATTCCGGTTAATATTAGGAGGGGGTGAATTATGCGTAGTCCTACCGGACAACCTCAAAATATGGGTAAACTCGTAGAAATGATTCAAACCGCCGTAACGGCCGGGCGGCTTGACGTCGCCGAACAGCTGGCGGGACAAACGGACAATTATTTGCTCAGCGAGCTGGTACAATCCTTGTATAAAGAAGGTTATGTCGCACTAGCCAAGGAACGGCTAATGCAGATGGAATCTCGCCTGCTTCGCGAACCCTCCCCCCCATTGTTAGAACTTAGCCTGATTTGGGCTGAGATCTGCTACGATGAGGGACGGTATGACGAAGCAGCCCCCATTTTTGAAACGATTGCCGAGCGGCATCCCGATTTCGCTGCAGCCCGTTTCGGTGCGGCCTCCTGTTACCTGCAGCTGGCCATCGCCAATTTGAAGCGAAGAATCCAGCTGTACCACCCGCCCAAAACGGAGCAGGAGAAAATCTGCAAATATTTAGATGACTTCCACCATGCCTTGAATCTGATTCAGACCTCAGGCTGGCATACCGAATGGAACCAAACGCAGGTTCGTCATTTCCCGATCAAACCGGCCACCGTGCTGCATTAGAACGAACCTCTAGGAAACGAATGTCATCTTGCAAAAAAAGCCCGGTGCTTGATCCCGCACCGGGCATCCTATTATTCGCGTTATCGTCTAAGAGGATATGGATTGACGGACGATCTCCAGCGCAAACTGCGCGGTTTTGACAATATCGTCCTTCTTGATTCTTTCGTTTGTCGTGTGGATGTCCTCATAGCCGATGGCCAAATTTACGGTTGGAATCCCCAGGCTGTTGAAGACGTTCGCGTCGCTGCCGCCGCCCGTCGTAAACGTCGTCCCCGGCAGTCCAAGCACGGACGCCGCTTGCTTGGCAATCCGCAGTACGGGAGCCTCCTCGGGTATCCGGAACGCCCGGTACAACACCTCGCTGCGGAATTCCCCTTTGGCACCAAAGTCGCGGCAAGCGGATTCCACGGCTTCTTTCATTTCCCGTAATTGCTTATCGACTTTCTCCTGGGACATGCTGCGCGCTTCACCATATAAAGTAACGTGATCCGGAACGATATTGGTGGCGCCGCCGCCCTCGAATTTGCCGATATTGGCCGTCGTCTCCGGGTCGATTCGTCCCAGACTCATTCGAGCCAGCGCTTTGCCGGCCACCTGAATCGCGCTAATGCCGTCCTCGGGATTTACCCCGGCATGGGCGGCTTTGCCGTAAATCTCGATCTCGACCCGCGCCTGCGTAGGCGCGCCTACACAAATCGTGCCCACTTCGCCGCCGGTGTCGATCGCAAACCCGAATTTGGCGTCCACGTACCGCGATTCCAGTGCCCGTGCCCCGCGCAGGCTCGACTCCTCGCCGACGGAGATGACGAATTGGATTTGGCCGTGCGGGATTTGCTCCTCCTGAAGCACTTGAATCAGCTCCAGCAGTACCGCTACGCCGGCTTTGTCATCTGCCCCGAGGATCGTCGTGCCGTCGCTGCGAATCCACCCGTCTTCGCCAACGACCGGCTTGATGCCTTTGCCCGGGGTCACGGTGTCCATATGGCAGGTGAACAGGAAAGGTTCGGCGGACACGCCTTCGCTTGCTTTCAGCGTGGCAATCAGGTTCCCGGCGCCATGTCCCGTTTCCGCCTGCGAACCGTCCTCGACGACGTCCAGCCCCAATTCGCTGAATTTGCGTTTCAAGACATCGGCGATCTGGCGCTCGTGTTTCGTTTCGCTGTCGATCTGCACCAGTTCCAAAAATTGTCCGATGACGCGTTCCTCTTTAATCATTGGACTTTCCTCGCTTTCTTCGTTACGATAATAAAGATGAACATGAATCTACGTATAAGCAAAAGGAGTTACCGTTATGCGCAAAAATTGGATGAGAATCGTCGTATTTTTGATGTTGTTCGCCATGCTGGCTTCAACGCTGATCGCTTTTCTGGAGCCGTTCTTCATTCGCTGATCCGACTCGGGGGCTCTTTAAGTACCTCTTCAAGCTTCAGCCCAAGCCCCCGAACGCCCAAACACCGCGTTGAATTTCGGAACGATGTCTCTGGCCACCTGCTCGACCGTAAAGGATCGTCCGGTGACGTCCTCCAGCGACGTCACCCCATACTCTTGAATTCCGCAAGGGATGATTCCGCCAAAGCCCTCTTCTTGAATGCCGGACTTGACGTTAAAAGCAAACCCATGGCTCGTGATAAAGCCTTTATGGTACCTGCTTTTGTTGAATTTCACGCCAATGGCACAAATTTTCACGTCACCGACCCACACCCCGGTATACTCCGGCTTTCGTGTCCCTTCGAGGCCAAACTCGGCCAAATAATCGATGATCACCTGCTCCAGCTGGCGCAGGTAACCGTGCAAATCCAGCCCGCGCCCGGCCTCCAGACGAAGCAACGGATAACCGACAAGTTGGCCGGGACCATGGTATGTAATATCTCCGCCGCGGTCGATTTCAAACACCGCGATCCCACGTTCCTGAAGCTGCTCGGCGCTGAGCAGCAGATGCTCGGGATGGCGCTGGGAACCGATCGTATAGGTCGGCGGATGCTGCAACAGCAGCAGGTGTTCTTCCTGCTGCTGCGCATCCATCTCTTTAATGAGCCGTTTTTGCAAATCCCAGGCTTCCCCATATTCCATCATCGGATAATAGCGTACTGTCAAGCCTTCGTTCATCGCATCCTCGCCTCGATCCTCTTTTTACGCTCAATAAACCTGCGTTTCCAGATTGTAGCTTTCCATGTTTTCCTTCACCCGTTGCATAAAGCGGCCGCAGATGACCCCGTCCAGGATCCGGTGATCCAGCGACAAGCAGAGATTGGCCATCGAACGGACGGCGATCATGTCGTTGATCACGACCGGTCTCTTGACGATCGATTCGAACGTTAAGATCGCGGCTTGCGGATAATTAATGATTGGTTGCGTCAGAATCGAACCGAAGGAGCCAGTGTTGTTAACCGTAAACGTTCCGCCCTGCATGTCATCCAGCTTCAGCTTGCCGGAACGAACTTTCGTCGCCAGCTCCTCGATCTCCCGCGCCAAGCCGGCGATATTTTTCTGGTCGGCCTTTTTGATGACCGGCGTCAGCACCGAATCCTCGGTCCCGACGGCCAGGGAGATATTGATGTCGCGTTTGACGATGATTTTGTCCACCGCCCACACCGAGTTCATGATCGGATAATCCTTGATCGCTCCCACAACCGCCTTCAGCAGGAAGGCCAGATACGTCAAGTTGACGCCTTCCTTCTGCATAAATTCCTGCTTGACCTTGTTGCGCAGCTGTACCAGGTTGGTGACGTCGACTTCGATCATCATCCAACCGTGCGGAATTTCCGATACGCTTTGGCGCATCCGGGTAGCGATCGTGTTGCGGATGGGGGTCACGTCGATAAAATATTCGGAACGGTCGCCACCCTCCACCTCGATCGTCGGAATCGGCGGGTTTTCCGTCAAATGCAAACCCGAATGGCGTACCGGCCCGGCGGCGGCGTTCAGGCCGGCCGGGATCGCGCTTGTTGGCGCCGGAGCAGCGGAAGGCATTGCCTGCGGCTGCACGGGAGGCGTAGCGGTGGCCGCAGCTGCCGGAGCTACAGGCGGTGCTGCAACGGCCCCACGGCCTCCCTGTTCGATGAAGGCCAGCACGTCTTTGCGCGTGATCCGTCCGCCGAGCCCCGTTCCGGCGATTTGCCGCAGATCCAAACCATGCTCGGCAGCAAGCGTCTGCACCGCCGGCGAATACCGGCTGCGCTGCGATTCATCGGGCTGTACGCCCGCGTTTGTCGTCCCCGCAGCCGGACTGGCAGCGACAGACGCCGCTTGCCCGCTTGCCGGCGACTCCTCGGCGCTCGCCGTCTCGATCCGGCAGATCACGGCGCCGACCTGAACCTCCTGGCCTTCCTCGGCCAACAGCTCGCCCATCACGCCGTCCAAAGTCGAAGGAATCTCGGCATTCACTTTGTCCGTAATGACTTCCAGGATGGGTTCGTATTGCTCGACCGGATCCCCCGGCTTCTTCAACCATTTCCCGATCGTTGCCGACACGAGCGATTCGGCCAGCTGGGGCAAATGCACGTCAATCAATGTTTTATTGGATGGCATCGGTATACTCACTCCCAATTAATAAAGCGCCAATTGAAGCATCGCTTCTTTGACCTTGTCTTTGCTAAGCATAAAGAATTTCTCCATCGGCGGACTGATCGGCATGGCCGGAACGTCCGGGCCGCATAACCGGGCGATTGGCGCATCCAGCTCGAACAGGCACTCCTCGGAGATGATGGCCGAAACTTCGGCACCAATCCCGCCGGTCTTATTGTCTTCATGGACGATCAGCACCTTGCCGGTCTTCCGGGCCGCTGCCACAATCGCTTCGCGGTCCAGCGGCTGGAGCGTGCGCAAATCGAGAATATGAGAGCTGATCCCCTGCTCCGCAGCCAACTCTTCCGCGGCTTGCATCGCAAAATGCAGCGGCAGGCTGTAGCTGATGACCGTGATGTCGCTGCCTTCCCGCAGCAGGTTGGCTTTGCCGATCGGCACCACGTAATCGTCTTCCGGCACATCCTCTTTGATCAGCTTATAGCATTTTTTGTTCTCAAAGAACAACACCGGATCGGGGTCGCGGATCGCCGCCTTCAACAAGCCTTTGGCATCATAAGCCGAATAGGGGGCAACGATCTTTAACCCCGGCGTACCAAAGAAGATCGATTCCGGACATTGGGAGTGGTACAAGCCGCCAAAGATCCCGCCGCCGATCGGGGCGCGAACGACGACGGGGCAATTCCAGTCGTTGTTGGAGCGATAGCGGATTTTCGCCGCTTCGCTGATGATCTGGTTGGTTGCCGGCAGCATGAAGTCCGAATACTGCATTTCCGCGATCGGCTTCAGCCCGTACATGGCCGCGCCGATCGCCACGCCGGCGATCGCCGATTCCGCAAGCGGCGTATCGATGACGCGCATTTCCCCGAACTGCTCCTGCAGCCCTTTCGTCGTCGTAAACACGCCGCCTTTCACGCCGACGTCTTCCCCCATCACAAACACGCTTTCGTCCCGCTCCATTTCTTCCTTCATCGCGAGACGGATCGCGTCGATATATTCCATCACCGGCATGATTATTGCCCCTCCCCTTCGCTGGCATAGACATGCAGCAGTGTGTCTTCCGGTTTCGGGAAAGGCGAGTTATCCGCCGCTTCCACCGCTTCCTTCAGCTGTTGATGGATCTCCTTCAACAGCGTTTCATCCTGCTCCTCGCTCCATAACCCGTTATCGATCAGATACGACTTCATTTTCGGGATGCCGTCTTTTTTCCAATTCTCCTCGACTTCTTCCTTCGTCCGATAAGCCAGGTCGTTGTCCGACGTAGAGTGCGGGGATAGCCGATACATCATGGCCTCGATCAGCGTAGGCCCTTCGCCGCGGACGGCACGTTCCCGTGCCTCCTTGACCACCCGATACACTTCAAGCGCATCGTTCCCGTCCACGCGGATTCCCGGGAAGCCATAACCTTGAGCTCGGTCGCAAACGCGCCCGCCCAATTGCTTCTTCACGGGAACGGAGATCGCGTATTGGTTGTTTTCGCACATGAAAATCACCGGCAGCTTCTGAACTCCGGCAAAATTTAAGCCCTCATGAAAATCGCCCTGGTTGCTGGAGCCTTCGCCAAACGTTACGTAAGAAACGATGTCCTTCTTTTGCATTTTCGCAGCCAAGGCCACGCCCACCGCATGGGGAACCTGAGTGGTTACCGGACTGGATCCGGTCACGATGCGCAGCCGTTTGCTGCCGAAATGCCCCGGCATTTGCCGGCCGCCGCTGTTCGGGTCGCCCGCTTTGGCGAACGCCGACAGCATCAGCTCGGTCAACGACATGCCGACCGCCAGTACGAATCCGTAGTCCCGGTAATAAGGCAGAAAATAATCGCGTTGCCGATCGAGCGCAAAAGCCGCGGCTACCTGCGCCGTCTCCTGGCCGATTCCGGAAACGTGAAAATTGATTTTACCCGCTCGCTGCAGCAGCAGGTTGCGCTCGTCGAATTTGCGCGCAATCACCATATATCTGTACATTTCTACGACTTCAGCATCCGATAATCCGACTTGCTTATGTTTCGGCTCTGTTTGAACTGCACTTTTGGCATTCATGGGAGTTACCTCCTTCGATTGGGGCTTGCATACCTTAATCTTAACACCAGGTACTAAGACTTGGAATAAGTTTATTATAATCGTTTTCCGTTGAAAAAGAAAATACTCATCTTCCCGTCCGTTTCCTCAAGCGTTTAAGGAGTTCCCGTCCACGGCCAACGCCGCTTCCCCGATAATTTCCGCCAGCGTCGGATGGGCGAATACCGCTTGTCCAACTTCCCAAGGCGTCGCATCCAGCACCTGAGCGAGCGCCGCTTGGCTGATCAGCTCCGTCACGTGCGGACCGATCATCTGAACGCCAAGGATGTCGTTCGTGCGGGCATCGGCCACCATTTTAACGAAACCTTCCGGTTCTCCGTGCACGAGCGCCTTGCCGATCGCCGAAAACGGAACCTTGCCGATCTTAACGTCCAGCCCCTTTGCCTTGGCCTCTTTGGCGGTGATGCCAACGGAAGCAACCTCTGGTCGAGTGTAGACGCAACGCGGGACTTGACTCTCCTGATAACCATGCGAAGCTTCCCCGGCCAAATGATGGACGGCCGTTAATCCTTCATGGCTGGCGGCATGCGCCAGTTGAAGCCCGCCGATACAATCGCCGATGGCGTAAATATGCGGTTCGGTCGTCTGCATATGTTCATTTACCCGAATGAAGCCGCGCTCTAACCCGATGTCGGTATTTTCCAGCCCGATATTCTCCACGTTGGCCTGGCGTCCGATGGATACCAGCAGCTTATCCGCTTCGAGCCGGAGTGATTCGTCTCCCCGCTTCGCCGAAATATGTACCCGGTTATCGCCAATTTCCAAGGAACCGGGATCTACCGAGACCCCCGTGATGACTTCAATGCCGCGGCGCTTCAACTGCTTCTGCAATTCGCGGGCCACGTCCTCGTCTTCGGCCGGCAGCAATTGATCCGCGGCTTCCACCACGGTCACCTGCACGCCGAAATCGTTCAACAGTGAAGCCCATTCTACGCCGATGACCCCGCCCCCCACGATCAGCATTGAGCCGGGAAGTTCGGCTAACTGCAACGCTTCATCGCTGCTGAGGATATGGATGCCGTCGGGTTCCAGACCCGGCAGCGTCCGCGGCCGAGAGCCGGTCGCGATGATTAGGTTCGTCGGCACGACCGTCTCCATTTCCCCGTCCGGCAGTTCCACCGCGACCGCCCCGCTCTTCGGCGAGAAGATCGACGGCCCAATCACCCGGCCTTTCCCTTCGATGACGCGGATTTTATGTTTACGCATCAAGTATTCGACCCCTTTATGAAGCTGATCCACGATGCTTTGCTTTCTTTCTTGGACTTTCGGAAACACAAGCGTGACTCCGTTCGTTTCTATGCCGAAGCTTGCGCTGTCCTTCATTTGCGCATAAAGCTCCGCGCTGCGCAGCAGCGCTTTGCTAGGGATGCAGCCCCGATGCAGACAAGTTCCACCCAGCTTGTCCCGCTCGATGATGACCACTTCTTTCCCCAATTGGGCCGCGCGAATAGCCGCGATATATCCGCCCGTACCTCCGCCCAGCACCGCTACGTCACATGTAATTGCCATATCAGATCTCCACCCATTCTATCAATTCAGTCGCTTTCCCCTTATTTTACCTTGTTTTTTCGTTAATACAAATCGGCGCAGCAAATAGACATCCCACCGGGAAAAAGGTATGATATTTTTAACAGTACATAGGCCATTTTTAGGAAGGAAAGGACGATCCCCCTGATGAAGCTGAAGTTATCCCGGTTTATCGCCATTCTATTGCTGGTTATTCCCGGCATTACCGCGATGATCGGCTTTCTGAAAATAAAAGACTCCCTATTTGATTATATGTCCGCCCATGGCGACGATGCGTTATCCCGCGTCACGTTCGATTGGCTGAATTTTGGGCTGGGCGTCGTTTTGTTTGGTGCAGGCGCCGGATTTTTGGGCGGCTGGATTTTCTTCCGGGACCGCAAGCGGAATTACGTCGGTCCAAGATTCCGCAAGAAAGACGCCGCTGCCGACAAAGATCCGGAGCCGGTTGGGCTCCAACACGATTAGCCTCAGGATTTCCGTTTTGCGGGCAAAAAATAAACCTCTTTCGCCTTTAAATCTTGGCGGGAGAGGTTTTTTCAGCTATTCGTATAAAGCTTCTTTCAGCTTGGTCGACATCCGCGAGGCGTTATGGGAAGAAGCCCGAAGCAGCGCTTTGCGCAATCTGGCATTTTCAGCTGTCACCTGGTCAAAACGGTCGATCAGTTCCAATAAGGCCTTCCGCTTCTCCTCCTCCAAAGAGGCCTGTTCCAGCATTTCCCGATAAGTCGCCGAATCCAAATTCTGTGACATGTTCGATCATCCTTTCTCAGATCGCATTATATCATAAGCTCCCGATGACGGATGTGCCGCGTTTCGACCTGAATGGTGGAATGACCGATATGGAACGTTCTCTCCAAGGCGGATATGGCTTCCTGTAACACGGCCTGACTCTGGCTGCCGTCCTCGATCGTCAAATGGCAGCTAAGCGCATCCATGCCCGACGTAATCGTCCAAATATGCAAATCATGAACCTCAACGACGCCGGAAATGCCTTCCAAGCACTGCTTGACCTGGCTTTGATCGATCGTTGCCGGCGATCCTTCCATCAGGATATGCACCGATTGGGCAATCACGCCCCAGGCGCCGCGAAGAATCAATAACGCCACGACAACGCTGATGATCGGGTCGAAAATGTACCAGCCGAACAACGACATGACGATACCTGCCAAGATCGCCCCAACCGAACCTAAAGCGTCTCCTAGGACGTGCAGATAGGCGCTTTTCAGATTAACGTTGCCCTTCACATCCCCTTTCTTGAGCAAGGCGGCCGCACTCGCTAAATTCGCGATCAGGCCGATCACCGCAATGACGATCATGGTATTGCTGGAGACGGTCGGCGGATCAAGCAAACGCCCGTACGCCTCCCACATGATAAAACCGGCGATCACGAACAAGGTTACCCCGTTCAGCAGTGCCGCCAAAATCTCCATGCGGTGAAATCCATAAGTATTGCGTTTCGATGCAGGACGCGCGGCAAACCAAAAGGCGACCAGGCTAAGTACCAGCGAGCTGGCGTCGCTAAGCATATGCCCGGAGTCGGACAATAACGCCAGGCTTCCCGTAAACAAACCGCCGAAAAATTCCAGGATTGCGATCGAAGCCGTAATCAATAATGCGATCAACAACCCTTTTTTGTTGCCCGACCGCACGGCGTGATGATCGTGGTGATGGCCGGCATGACCGTGATGATGGTGAGCGTGGTGATCATGATGATGATGTCCCATGGAAACTCCCTCCTAATCGCATTTCGCGTGCTGAATCGCTTGGGTCAAGAGCGATATGACATGGTCGTCGTCACAGCTGTAATACATCGTATTGGCCTCGCGCCGAAACTTCACCAGCCGCAAATTTCGCAGCAGGCTCAGCTGATGGGATACCGCCGATTGTGACAAATTCAGCACGTCCGACATATGCGTCACGGAACATTCCTCTTCCGACAGCAAATAGAGAATTTTGATTCGGGTTGGATCGGATAATGCCTTAAAAATCGTAGAAACCTTCTCCAGCGTATCCGGGCTCAGATAGGAGTGCACATTTTTCTCCATTCGTTGGTTTCCCCTCTCCAAATTCAGTATATGAGCATATGTTCATATACAGAATAACCCCAAAGGTAGGTTTTGTCAATTGGGGTATGCGGATCTCTTTCCCGAAAAATAAAAAACGGCCGCAGCCCGGTGTTCACCGAGAGGGACCGCCTTTCATTCAAATCTGTATAACTACGTAAGTGAACGACCAACGGCATACACTCACCCGTCGTTATCACGTTCATTCGTTTCCTTAGACTTTCACGACACTTTATGCTCGATCCGCAGCTTATCGGCCACCATGGCGATAAATTCGCTGTTGGTCGGCTTGGATTTGGAGATGTTGATCGTATAGCCGAAAAGATGGCTGATCGAATCGATGTTGCCGCGCGTCCAAGCGACTTCGATCGCATGGCGAATGGCTCGTTCTACGCGGGATGGCGTCGTTTTGAATTTTTCCGCGATCGCCGGATACAACGTTTTCGTGATTGCACCCAAAATTTCGATGTTGTTATAAACCATCGTAATCGCTTCGCGCAGATATTGATACCCTTTAATATGCGCAGGGACTCCGATTTCATGAATGATTGAAGTGATGTTCGCATCGAGGTTTTTGCCCTTGCCCAGCGGCACCACGTTCGATTTCGTAAACGATGCCGACGGTGCGCTGGTGGTTAAGGTTTGAACGCCGACGAGCTGGCGGATACGGTTCGCCAGAACTTCCATGTCAAAAGGCTTCAAGATGTAGTAAGAAGCGCCAAGCTGAACGGCACGCTGCGTGATGTTCTCTTGACCAAAAGCGGTCAGCATGATGATTTTGGGCTGCGGTGTCAAGTTGAGGTCGCGAATGCGTTCAAGTACACCGAGTCCGTCCAGATGAGGCATAATGATGTCCAGGATCAAGACATCGGGAACTTTGGCCGCATTATCGATCATCTCCAGCACTTCTTCCCCATTATAGGCGATTCCCGAGACGACCATATCGTCCTGCTCCGAAATGTATTCCGCGAGCAAATTCGTAAATTCTCGATTATCATCCGCCAACAACACTTCGATTTTCTGCACTGCCTACTTCCTCCTTCAGGTAAATGGATGGGTTCTTCTTTGTTTCTCCTCTTCCCAGAATAAGGATTCGACACACAAAAGTAAATTCCTTCTGTCGAAAATTATTTTTATTTATTTTTTTACAGGCTTGAGATATAATAAAATATTTATTTACACAAACCGATACCGTTCGGATTCATTCGACAAATGCATACAGGAAATAGGGATTGTATGTCGATCTAAAGGTAAGCCCCTGGGATAAAAAAAATCTTAAGGCAGCGTTAGCTCGCCTTAAGATTTTGAAGCGTGCCTTTGTTGCTCTGCAGAATTCCGGCATCCTGGAGCATCCACTCGATAAAGCATCCATATCCTGATTTCGGATCGTTGACGAACACATGGGTGACCGCGCCAATCAGTTTCCCGTTTTGGATAATCGGGCTGCCGCTCATGCCTTGAACAATGCCCCCCGTCTTCTCCACGAGGCGAGGATCGGTAATGCGGATCACCAGACCCTTGGTTTCCGGAGCGCTTTGCTTGGAAACATGAACGATCTCAACCTTAAATCGCTCCACCCGCTGACCCTCCACCACCGTTAGGATTTCCGCCGGTCCTTCCTTCACTTCCTCCGCGAAAGCGACTGGGACCGGTTTCTGATATACGCTATGCTCCGGATTTTGCGACATTTTCCCGAAGATCCCGAAATGCGTATTTCGTTCGATATTGCCTAAGGTTTTCCCTTCCTTCAGAAAATGAGCCCGCTTCTCCCCCGGTTCTCCGCTTTCGCTCTTGGAGATGGACGTTACGCTGGACTGCAAAATCTGCCCGCTGCCGACCACGATCGGCGTCTGCGTATTCATATCGGTAATAATGTGTCCTAACGCCCCATACACGCCATGAGACGGGGAATAGAACGTCAGTGTCCCCACCCCTGCGGCGGAATCACGAATATAAAGGCCTAATCTCCACGCCCGATCCTGTTGATCGTACGCCGGACTCAGGGAGGTGGTAAATTCTTTGTCGTTCCGCTTATAAGTAATCTTGAGCGGACGCTGGTGATTGCCTGAATCGGCCGCGATATCGGCCACCTCGCGGACATCCTGCAGCTTCGTGCCGTTAATGTGGGTGATCAAATCGCCGGCTTGAATTCCCGCGGCTTCGCCGGGAGATACTTTGCCGGTGTCGGTGACGACCTGGTGATGGCCGACCACTAAGATCCCGGCGGACTTCACCTTAACGCCGATGGTTTGTCCGCCGGGAATGACTTTGAGGTCCGGAATGACATTGACCTTCACGGTCTTTAGAGGAATTTGACCGAATAATTTCATGCGGAGGTTGGCTTCTCCACTCCGAAGCGACGAAAGCTTGAGCGGATTTCCCAAGGATACTTTCATGGATGGATTCGCTTGCCCGTTTACCATCACGACATCGGGCCGATCCACGCTAACTTCGGCCTGTACGGGCAAAGCTAATGAAATTTGCGTTCCCTGACCCTGAAACAGGCGCAACTCGTCCGGCAATACAGGCAGCCGCCCTTCAGCGGCAGACGTGCCGAGAAAACAAAAGAAGAAGGCAAGAAAAAGACCGAGCATTCTATTCCTGAGGTTCGGGTTCAATGGCTGTCACGCTCCCTTAGCTTCTTTCGCTTGACGAAAAGGTGGTCGCCAATTGCGTACCTATAAGATACCCCGGGTCAGGTGTTTTATTACTGTCAATCATTGTGCCGGACTTAATAAACCATCCTTTTGTGCCTGCGCCAGCTTCAGCATTTCCTGGGCATGGTGTTGGGTTTTCTCCGTGATTTCCACCCCGCCGAGCATGCGGGCCAGTTCATTCACCCGTCCCGCTTCATCTAATGATTCAACGCGGGTCATCGTACGGCCTTCTTCAACGACTTTCTCGATGAGATACTGCCGTTCGGCCATGCAGGCCACCTGCGGCAAGTGGGTAATGGCGAACACCTGGCACATCGCGGACAATCGGGACAACTTGTCGGCGATCGATTGGGCGGCCCGGCCGCTGACGCCGGTATCGACTTCATCGAAAATCAGCACGGGGACCTGCTCATGCCGGGCAAAAATGCTCTTAAGCGCCAGCATCATCCGCGACAACTCACCGCCGGACGCAATTTTGCTTAACGGCCGGAGAGGTTCTCCCGGGTTCGGCGAGATCAAGAATTCGGCATTGTCGATGCCTTGCTTACCGGGACGGATCTTCTTCCCTTCCCAGTCCAAGCCATGTGCATCCTCCGCGATGGACAACTTCACTTGCAAAGAAGTTCGTCCCATTTGCAGGTCCTTGAGCTCGGTCTCGATCTGGGCTGCAAGTTCATCGGCCTTCAGGCGCCGTACTGCACTCAGTTCAAAGGCTTGCTTCATTAATCGGGCCGTCAGTTTCTCCCGCTCCGCCTGAAGCTGGTCCAGTCGCTCATCCTTGTTCTCCAGAGCATCGGTTTCCTGACGGATCTTCTCATAATAAGCGAGGATGCCTTGAATGTCGTCTCCGTATTTGCGGCGGAGCGATGAGATTAAATCTAGCCGTTCCTCCACTTCTTCGAGCCGTTCGGGATTAAATTCAATCCGTTCTCGGTAGTTCCGCAAACTGAAGGATGCATCCTCGAGTTGATAATAAGCGGACTGCAGCTGCTCCAAGAGAGGAGAAATCCCTTTGCTGTCATATGCGGCCACTTCGTTCAGCTTCGATACGGCTTTCGCGATCGCGTCAAGCCCTTGGGGTCCATATAGCGAATCATACGCTTTCGAAATGGACTCCATCATTTTCTCGCTATGGGATAGCTTGACCTTTTCCTCCGCGAGTAATTCATCTTCGCCCGGTTTTAACTCGGCTGCCGCAATCTCGCCAAGCTGAAACCGGTATAAATCGAGCATTTGCAACGCCTGCTGGCTCGTATTGCGCAGCTCGTTATATTCCTTGTCGATTCGCACGAACTCGGCATAGGTTGCTTGATAAGCCGCCTTGACCGGATCTATCGATTCGGCCCCGTAAGCATCCAGCAGCTCCAAATGGCGTTCGGGCCGAAGCAGGGTTTGGTGCTCATGTTGTCCATGCAGGTTGATCAATTCGTCGCCGACTTCGCGCAGCATCGATAAATTAACGAGTTGACCGTTGATGCGCGCCGAGCTCTTGCCCTGAACGCTGATTTCCCGGCGAATGATCAGAAGTTCGCCGGGATCGCCGGCGATTCCTAATCCATCCAAGGTTGTCCAGACCGGATGTCCCGCAGGCAGATCGAAGGAGGCCTCCATTTCGGCCTTATCACAGCCATAACGGATCAAATCGGCCGAACCCCGGCCGCCGGCAATCAAGCCTAGCGCATCGATGATGATCGATTTGCCCGCACCGGTCTCCCCCGTGAGGACATGAAAGCCGGAACCAAAAGAGACGTCCACCGCTTCAACCACCGCCAGATTACGAATGGATAAATGAACCAACATGCCAGGCACTCCTTCCCCTAACTCCAAACTCGATTAAGATATGTAACCCATGATCTGTTCGATCAAAAACCGGCTGTACTCCTCATTCCGGCAAATCAGCAGGATCGTGTCGTCCCCGCAAATCGTGCCGAGCAAATCCGGCCACTCCATATTGTCGAGCAGCACGGCCACCGAATTGGCCGTCCCCGGAAGGCACTTCATCACGACCAGATTCCCGGTATGGTCGATATGCACGAAGCTGTCGACCAGCGCACGCTGCAGCTTCTGCACCGGGTTATAACGCTGGGCCGTCGGCATGGAGTATTTGTACCTGCCATCGTCCGTCGGCACCTTGATCAGCATCAGTTCTTTGATGTCGCGGGAGACCGTGGCCTGAGTGACCTGATATCCCGCTTCGCGCAGCGCTTCCACCAGCTCGTCCTGGGTTTCGATTTCCCTTGCCGTAATGATTTCCCGTATTTTGATATGTCTATGCCCTTTCATTCTGCCCTCCACTTGCCTGTTGGTCGAAAACGTATCGATTCAGGCGGATTCATCTTCTTCATCCTCTTCCGTCGTTAAGGAGATTTCCTTCAGCTCCCCTTGTTCCGGATCCACGTACAACACGCCGGCGCAATCCGGATATAGCAGCAGGAACGGCAGCAGTTCCCTGCGTAAGCCGCTGCCCGTCCATTCGATCGGGAGGCGTTCCCGCGCGGTCCTTACCAGATAGAATTCCCCGTTCTTGACCGCAATATAGTCGATAAACAGACGGCTGTGCAGGAGTTCGCCGTCCACGCGGAAGGTGAGCGGCACCTTCAATTTATCGCTGACGACCTCGTAACCCGCTTGCTCCAGCATGTCCACGGCAGGGTGCTCCAGAATCTCCTCATTCATTTCAAATCCGATGCCGGATCTTAAAGAAAACGGCTTGCGGACCCAGGAACGAAAACCGCGGTACAGTAAAAAAGCGCCGATTCCCGCGATCACAATCATCAGAAGACCGTCAGAGTAAGCTCCCACCGATTATCACCTCACCCATTATTTCGACGCTGCCGCGATCAGCTCCTGTCGGGCGAAGCATAAATTTATGAGGGGAATGAGGACAAAATCACGGTTTTGATTCCATTATAGGGAACAGGCGTTCGATTTGCAAGCAGGCATGCAAAAAAGACCCATCATTTCGATGGGCCTCCCGTAAAGGTGTTCGCGGCTTCCTGGACAACGCTGGCGGCCAATTCGCGGAGTTGCGTGATACGCTCATCCCCCTGCCTGCCTGCCGAATTGCCTGCTGGCTCTTCCTCTAGCCTGAGGTGAGCCAAAAATTCGATATTGCCTTCACCGCCGGTGATCGGGGAGAAGGTTAACCCGGCCACTTCGTAGCCTTGCTCTGCCGCAAACCCCAGCACCGTCTCCAGCACTTCCTGATGCACTTTGGAATCGCGAACGACCCCCGATTTGCCGACCTTCTCGCGCCCGGCCTCAAACTGCGGCTTAATGAGAGCGGCGATGTCCGCCGGCCGTCTCAACAGCGCGAGGAGCGGCGGCAAAATGATTTTGAGCGATATAAATGACACGTCGATGCTGGCGAAGTCCGGCTTCGGGCCCTCCAAATCCTCCGGCGTCATGTACCGGAAGTTGGTGCGTTCCTTGACGTTCACCCGCGGATCGTTGCGCAGCGACCAATCGAGCTGGTTGTAGCCGACGTCGATGGCATAGACATAACCGGCGCCATGCTGCAAGGCGCAATCGGTAAAGCCCCCGGTGGACGATCCGATGTCCAGCATCGTCCGGCCTGTCAGATCCAGGTTAAATCGCTTAATCGCTTTTTCCAGCTTCAGTCCGCCCCGGCTGACATAGGGATGGATCGCCCCTTTGACGGACAACGCGGTATCGCGGGGAATCTTCGTCCCCGCTTTCTCGAGCCGCTCCTGTCCGCCGAACACCAGACCGGCCATGATCGCGGCTTTCGCCTTTTCCCTGCTATCGAAATATCCCTGCTCCACGAGCAGGACGTCTACGCGTTCCTTGGAAACCGACATGCCAATCTCCCGTCAATAATTTACTTTTTTGCCCAGAGTCAGATGTTGACCGCTTCGCAGTTTCTGTACCTCGCGGACGACATTTTCGGCCGTTAAGCCAACTTCTTCCAACTGCTCTTTAATGCTTCCATGCTCGATAAACCGGTCCGGGACGCCCATCAGATGGATGTCCAGCCCTGTGATCCCTTGCTCTGCGTAGAACTCCAAGATGGCGCTGCCCAAGCTTCCTGCCTGCGACGCCTCTTCAAGCACGATGATCTTTCCGCTGCCCTGCGCAAGCTTACCCAGCATATCCCCATCGAGCGGCTTCAAAAATCTGGCGTTCACGACGGCGGCGGACACGCCTTCCCGTTTCAGCGTTTCCGCCGCTTCTTCCGCCACCTGCACCATCGGCCCCACCGCTACGATCGTCAGGCTGTCGCCTTCGCGCAGCTGTTCCCAAGTTCCGATCGGGATCGGCATCAGCTCTTTGTCCAGCGGAACCCCAGGCACGTTGATCCGCGGATAGCGGTAGGCGATCGGCCCGTCATTATATTCAAGCGCCGTTTTCATCATGTGGCGCAATTCGTTCTCGTCCTTCGGCATCATCAATACGATATTCGGAATATGCCGCATAAAAGCGATATCGTAAACGCCTTGGTGGGTCTCTCCGTCCGCACCGACAAATCCGGCTCGGTCGATGGCGAACATCACGTTGGCGTTATGGCGGCAAATATCATGGACGATCTGGTCGTAAGCCCGCTGCATAAACGTGGAATACACCGCGTACACCGGCTTCAGGCCTTCCATCGCCATAGCTGCGCACATCGTGGCGGCATGCTGCTCGGCGATGCCGACGTCGATCATGCGGCCGGGAAAACGTTCGCCGAATTTGACCAACCCGGAACCGCCCGGCATCGCCGGGGTCACGGCTACGATGCGTTCGTCCTGCTCGGCCAACTCAATCAGCGTCTGGCCGAACACCTCCGTGTACATCGGATTTCCCACGGCCTTCAACAGTTGGCCGGATTCGATTTTGTACGGCGTAATGCCATGCCATTTATGCGAATCCTGCTCTGCCGGCGTATATCCTTTGCCTTTAGTAGTTAGGACATGTACCAACACCGGGCCGCTTACGTTATTCGCCTGCTTGAAGGAGTCGATCAAGCCCGGCAAATCATGGCCGTCCACCGGCCCCAGGTACTTGAAGCCGAGCTCCTCGAATAAGACGCCGGACACCATCAAATACTTGAGGCTGTCCTTCACTCGTTCCACGGTTTTGGCCACTTTGCCTCCGATGGCCGGAATTTTCTTCAGCAGCTGCTCGACCTCGTCCTTGGCCCGCAGATAATTGCGGTCGGAACGGATTTTGGTCAAGTAGTTGTGCATGGCCCCGACGTTTGGCGCGATCGACATTTCATTGTCGTTCAGGATGACCATCAGGTCTTTCTTCTCATGACCGATGTGGTTCAGCGCTTCAAACGCCATTCCTCCGGTTAACGCACCGTCCCCGATGATCGCGATCACCCGGTTCGATTCGCCTTTCAAATCCCGGGCCAGCGCCATCCCCATCGCCGCCGAAAGCGAGGTGCTGCTATGCCCTGCCTCCCACACGTCATGCTCGCTCTCACTCCGTTTAACAAATCCGCATAGTCCATGATGTTTGCGAAGCGTGTCAAACTGATCCATCCGCCCGGTTAGTATTTTATGTACATAAGCCTGGTGGCCTACGTCGAAGATGAATTTATCCTGCGGACTGTTATAGCAATAGTGCAGGGCGATCGTCAATTCCACCACGCCCAAATTCGAAGCCAAATGCCCGCCGGTCACCGACAGCTTCTCGATCAAGAACTGGCGGATTTCCTCAGCGAGCGGCGTCAATTGCTCCAGGGACAAGTTTTTCAGATCGGCAGGCTCATGTATTTCCGAAAGCAGCACAGCCATTCCCCGCTTTCCTTAATGTATGGTTCAAAAAGTCGGCTTCAGATACCGGCTTTTAACACTAGATGATAATAGCCTTCATTATACCATATGTCACAATGATGTCGAAATCACTTGCAACAGATGAATGAGTCATTTTTCCGTGATATCGCTCCATAAAACGGAGGCGGATCAATGATCCCGGCGCAGCAGCATATCGGCGATTTCCAAGAGCCGCTGCGGGTTTGGAACCGCGCCGCCCTGCACGGCTTCCTTCGCTTCGCGCGTCAGCCGGTCGACTTCGGAGCGGGATGCCTCGATACCGATAAAGTAAGGATAGGTCACCTTCTGCTGTTTCACGTCGCTTTGCGTTTTTTTGCCGAGTTTGCTTTCGTCTCCGATCAGATCGAGGATATCGTCCTGAATTTGGAAAGCATGCCCTAACGCCCGTCCGTAACGCTCCAAGGCTTCAAGCTGCTCCGCGGTCCCGGAAGCGAGATGTCCCCCCGCCTTCACCGAGAATACGATCAGGTCTCCGGTTTTGTGCTCATGGATATAGCGCAGTTGGTTCAGGTCGGTTACTCCCTGCTCCCCTTGCATGTCGGCCACCTGACCGCCCACCATGCCGCCGGGTCCGGCATACCGCGACAACTCCGCAACGATCGCAAGCGCCGCCTCCGCGGGCACCCCGTACTCGCGGCTCGCTTGGACTACGTTGTAGAAAGCGTGCGTTAACAAGCCGTCTCCGGCCAAAATGGCCATCGCTTCCCCAAACACTTTATGATTCGTCGGTTTCCCGCGCCGAAAGTCGTCGTTGTCCAAGGCCGGCAGATCGTCATGGATCAGCGAATAGGTATGCACCATTTCCACGGCGCAGGCGACGGGCAATGCCGCTTCCCGGCTTCCGCCGAGCGCCTCCGCCGCAGCCACGACGAGCAGCGGCCGCAGCCGTTTCCCTCCCGCCATCAGCGAGTAATCCATCGCCTGGCTTAGCGTATCCGGCACGTCCCATGCCGCCGGAAGGCTTGCGGACAATCGGGCAGAAACGACTTCTCCAATCTCTTTCATGTATTCCTCAATCGATAATTGCTGCCGCAACAAGATCACCGCTCTCCTCAGAAATCCGCGTTATCGCCCAGCGGCGGCTGAAACGGCTGCTTCTCTACCGCCCCGTCTTCTTCTACGATCATTTCGATCTTCCGTTCCACCTGCGCCAACTTCTGACCGCAGAGTTGCGAGAGCCGCATGCCTTCCTGGAACAGGTCAATCGCCTTCTCCAGCGGGACATCCCCGTGCTCCAGCTGGGACACGATGTCCTCCAGCTGGTTCATCGCTTCTTCGAAATTCAGTTCCGGTTGCTGCGCCTCAGCCTTAAGCTTGGCTTCCTTGTCTTTCATCTTCTTCTCCAGCTCCTTCCGGCCTCATGCCCCAAACTTGACAATCCAGTTCTCCGTCCGTGACTTTCACCGTGATCCGGTCGCCCGGATCAACGTCCGACAACGACTTGATGAGCCGTTCTCCTTGCTCATCGTATACGAGGCTGTAGCCCCGCGCCATGACTTTGAGCGGGCTCAGCGCATCCAAATGGCGGATGCCCGAAGCCAACTGGCCGGACTTCTCCCGCAGGATGCCGTGCATGGCCTGCCGCAGCAGGCGATCCGCCTCCCGCCGCCGACGCCCCGCGAACTGAAGCGCTTCCCTAGGATGGAAGCGCAACAGCCGCTGGTGCAGGCGGTCCTGTGCCGCGCCGGCCAGCTGCAGGCGCGTGTCCATGCGGCCGGTCAGCCGCGAGGACAGCCGGTCCAGCCGCTCCGCGTGCTGGAGCAGGCTGCGCCGCGGCTGCGTCAGCGCCGGCGAGCGCTTCAGCCGGCGCAGCCGTTCGCGCGCCTGCTGCAGGCGGTGCTGCAAGCCCTGCTGCAGCACCTGTTCGCGCTGGCGCAGAAGCGCGCGCAGCTCGGCCGTGTGCGGCACGGCCAGCTCGGCGGCCGCTGTGGGCGTGGCGGCGCGCAGGTCGGCGACAAAATCGGCGATGGTGAAGTCCGTCTCATGGCCAACGGCCGAGATGACGGGAATCGCCGATTCGTAAATCGCGCGCGCGACCTGCTCCTCGTTGAACGCCCACAGCTCCTCGAGCGAGCCGCCGCCGCGGCCGACGATGAGCACGTCGGCCTCGCCCATGTCGTTCAGCGTCCGGATCGCTTTCACGATCGACGGCGCCGCCCCTTTGCCCTGGACGAGCACGGGGTACAGGATCACCGCGGCCTGCGGGTATCGCCGCCCGAGCGTCGTCAAGATATCGCGGACCGCCGCTCCGGTCGGCGAAGTCACGACGCCGATCGTCTTCGGGAACCGCGGCAAGGGCCGCTTACGTCCCGGCGCGAACAGGCCTTCCGCATCGAGCTTCTGTTTCAACTGCTCGAAAGCCAGATACAGGCTGCCCACTCCGTCCGGCTGCATATGCGTAGCGTAGAACTGGTATTGCCCGTCCCGCTCGTAGACGGAGACGTTGCCGCGAGCGATCACGCGCGTCCCTTCCTTCGGCCGAAACGGCAGCCGCTGGTTGTGGGAAGCAAACATAATGCATTTGATCCGGCTGTCCGCATCCTTTAGCGTGAAATACATATGTCCGCTGGAATGGTGCGTGAAATTCGAAATTTCACCGCGAATCCAGACGTCGGTAAGCACCTGATCCGATTCCAGCTTCATTCGGATGTAGCGGTTCAAATCCTTGACCGTCAAAATCCGCTGCTGATCCATCAAGCCGCCTCCTTTCCGAGAAATAAGGGAACTTCGTACCCTTATTCAACGATCGATGTCCCTGTTCGATGAAATAAGGGAACTTTTTTCCTTTATTTTATCGCGACTGCCCCTATATGCGGCTATTTCCACACTTTTCTCGAGAATAAGGACAAAAAAGTCCTCTTTTCTCCCCCCAATGTTCATTTTCAAGTTAAATAAGGGCCTTTTGTGCCCTTATTTATTGGGACCATCCGTGATCCCGTGTATCGTGTATCGGTCTAATCCTGCCTAAGCCAACCCCTGCAGCCGTTTAGCCGCGATCAGCGTATTCTGCATCAGCATCGTGATCGTCATCGGTCCAACGCCTCCAGGTACCGGCGTGATCGGTCCGGAAACTTCCTTCACGCTTTCGAAATCGACGTCTCCGGCCAGCTTGCCGTTCTCGAGACGGTTCATTCCGACGTCGATGACAACCGCACCGGGCTTCACGTAAGAAGCGTCCACAAAGTTAGCGCGCCCGATCGCTACGACAAGAATATCCGCCAGTCGGGTCAATTCCTTCATGTTGGCCGTACGCGAATGGCACATCGTGACCGTGGCGTTCTCCCGCTGCAGGAGCAAGGATACCGGCTTGCCGACGATGTTGCTGCGGCCAATGACGACCGCATGCTTGCCGGCGATGTCCACGCCCGTGCGTTTGATGAGTTCGATGACTCCCGCCGGCGTGCAAGGCAGCAAGCTATCGTCGCCGATCATCAGATTCCCGACGTTGACCGGATGGAACCCGTCAACGTCCTTCACTGCGGAGATCGCATCGATGACGGCTTTCTCGTCAATATGCTTTGGCAGAGGCAGCTGCACCAGGATCCCGTGGATATTGGCCTGTCGATTCAGCTTGTCCACCAGAGCCAGCAGCTCCTCTTGAGACGTCTCCGCCGATAAGCGGTGAACCTCCGAATAGTAGCCCAGCTCATGGCACGCTTTTTCCTTGTTCCGCACATACACCTGCGAAGCCGGATCCTCGCCGACGAGCACGACCGCCAGTCCCGGCGTAAATCCTTGCTTCGCCAGCCGCTCTACCTCTTCGCGCAAATCCTTGCGGATCTCTTCCGAAATTTGTTTCCCGTTAATGATTGGTGCTGTCATGCTCGTCCTCTCCTCTACCTAAAAATATGAATTATCGGTTGCTTTTCAACTGGTCGACGTCTTGGATCATCTTCCCAAGCACGCCGTTGACGAACTTCCCGGATTCCGCGGTTCCGAAATGCTTGGCCAGCTCGATCGCTTCATTGACGGCTACTTTGCCCGGCACGTCGTCGCGGAAAATCATTTCGTACGTCGCCAGACGCAGCACCTGCCGGTCCACCTTGGACAAGCGGCTGATTTGCCAGCCTTTCAGGTATTCCTCCAGCAAGGCGTCGATCGCGTCTTTCCGGCCCCAGGTGCCGTTCACCAGCTCCAGCACGAAAGCCCGGGTCGCGTCCACATCGGACAGCTCAACCTCGCTCTCGTTCTCTTCCATCGCTTCCGTAAGCAGCATCGTCACCGCTTCGTTTGCATCAACTTCGTTCATTTCCATCTGGTACATGCTCTGTACCGCAATCTCTCTTGCCAAACGCCGTTTCATCTGTTTCCTCCTAAAAATTTCTACGCTTTATTCATCAACCCGTGCTTATCCTTCAGCATGGACCAAAACCGCCTCAATCATCACCGATTTCCCCAAAACTCGCACTTCCCTTTACACAAAAAAAGACCCGTAATAGGCTTACTCCACAAAAGGGGCAAGAACACGTTCCTAGCTCTTTTCCGGAGTAAGCATATCACAGGAAACGGTAATGAGGAATTCGAAATCTCATTTAAAGGGACGCCATCGCGTAGACAGCCATTCCCAGATCATGCCCCAAGGTAAAAGCGGGCCTCCCTCCAAGTCCTTCTGCTTGCCGATCGTATACCCGATAAACAGCAGCAAGGCGCAGAACAACATATTCCAGAATCCGAAAAACAGGTAGATCGGGCATAAAAACACGGCCGCTGCTATGCCAAGCAGGCGTCCTTTGTGACTCTCCCACAATTGTTTCCAGAACACCCCGCTGCTCACCCCTACTCAACCCGGCTTTTGATGACCGGGGAATGGACCAGATTCGCAATGTACACCGACACGTAAGAGACGGGAATCCCCGTAATTTCCTCGACATGGTCATGGACCTGTCTTTGGACTTCCTCCGTCAGCGCCGGGATCGACGTTTCTCCATCGACGAGCGCACGAACCACGATCTCGAGTCCCGATTCCGTGATTCGAATCCGCGTCTTGACTTCCTTGATGCCACGCACACGGGATGCGGCTTTATATGACAGATTCTCGATCGTATCCACCGAGATTTGGATATCCCCGTATTCGTTGCGCTGGTCAATCGAGGTTGCCGAACTCCGGTCCCTGCTGACCGATATGTAAAAAACGCGGATGCTGATGAGCAGCAATACGATGGCTACCACCCAGGTCCCAACATAAAACGGTTGTCGCTCTATGAGCTCCAGGTTCACGGGAACCGCATCGGTGAGCAATAGGATGACGAAAACAGATAGGATCGCGATGCTCAAGCTGTAAATAAACATGAGAATTCGGTCTAAAATTTTGGCCACGACAGGTGTTGCCTCCTTAATAGAGGTTTGCTTCAGCTTGTCCCAGCTGAAAATTACAGTAAACCCCTGACCTGAAAATAGGTCGGGGGTTCGTTACGATCGTTATTTCACGCGATGGGTCGCTTCCACTTCTTCCGCACGTTCGGCAGCTTTGAAAATGACGTCGTGAATCTGCACGTTCACTTCGACGACATTCAGCCCCGTCATGGTTTCGATGGAGCGCTTGACGTTGCGCTGGATTTCCGAGGCGACTTCCGGGAGACGGTTGCCGTATTCGACGATGACGGATACGTCCACCGCAGCTTCGCGTTGGCCGACTTCCACTTTGACGCCTTTGGAAAGATTCTTTCTTCCCAGCAATTCGGCAATGCCGCCGGCGAATCCGCCGCTCATTCCAGCAACGCCCTTCACCTCAACGGTAGCCAGTCCGGCAATTACTTCGATCACTTCCGGGGCAATTTGAATTTCACCGATATCCGTACGTTCGAATTCCGTTGGCAAAGTGCTCATTCTATTCATCCACCTCTCAATAAGTATGACGCTGCTCTAGCGATAGATACCGCGCACTTATTATACATACTATATCATTTTGGGTTCATTATGACAAACTTGCGGCGGCTTTCTATATCTCGTTTTCTTCCAGAAATTTGATATCAAAGTCACCCTTGATGAATGTCGGATGCTCCAGCAGCTTCTGGTGAAAGGGGATCGTTGTATGAATGCCTTCGATGGCGAACTCGGACAGCGCCCGCTTCATTTTCGCAATGGCTTCCTCCCGCGTGGGTCCCCAAACGATCAGCTTGGCGATCATCGAATCGTAATGCGGCGAGATCGTATACCCCGGATAGGCCCCGCTGTCGACGCGAACGCCCGGACCGCCCGGCGGCAAATAGAAGCCGATTTTCCCCGGGGACGGCATGAAATTGCGGGAAGGATCCTCGGCGTTAATCCGGCATTCGATCGACCAGCCGTTCAGCTTGATGTCCTCCTGGGTGAAGGATAACGGATTGCCCTCGGCCACCGAGATCATCTCCTGGATCAAGTCGACGCCGGTCACCATTTCGGTGACCGGATGCTCCACCTGAATCCGCGTGTTCATTTCCATGAAATAAAATTGTCCGTCCTGACCCAGCAGGAATTCCAACGTTCCCGCGCCGGAATAGTTGACCGCCTGCGCAGCCCGAACCGCAGCCTCGCCCATCTCGCGCCGCTTCTCCGGCGAAAGCACCGGGCACGGAGCTTCTTCGACCAGCTTCTGACGGCGGCGCTGCACCGAGCAGTCGCGTTCGCCCAGATAAACGGCGTTGCCATGCTTGTCGGCAATGATTTGGATTTCCACGTGCTTCATGCCGGTCAAATACTTCTCCAGATAAACGCCGGCGTTGCCGAACGCTTTTTGCGCTTCCTGCTGGGCCGTCGTAATCTGCTTAATCAGCGATTCCTCGTCATCGGCGATGCGGATCCCTTTGCCTCCGCCGCCGGCCGTCGCTTTGATGATCACCGGGTACCCGATGTCGCGCGCGACCATGACGGCTTCGTCCAAATCCTCGATCAAGCCGTCCGAGCCCGGAATGACCGGCACCTTGGCTTCCTTCATCGTTTGCTTCGCCATCGCTTTATCCCCCATGCGGGTGATCGCTTCCGGAGAAGGGCCGATAAACGTAATGTTGCAGGAGCCGCAAATTTCCGCGAAGTCGGCGTTTTCGGCCAAAAATCCATACCCGGGATGAATCGCGTCGCACTCCGTCAATGTCGCAACGCTCATTAGATTGGTCAAATTCAAATAACTGTCCTTGGACAGCGTAGGTCCTATGCAATAAGCCTCATCGGCCAGGCGCACGTGCAGCGAATCCTTGTCCGCTTCGGAATAGACCGCTACGGTGGAAATTCCCAGTTCGCGGCAAGCGCGAATGATCCGCACGGCGATCTCGCCGCGGTTGGCAATCAATACTTTATGAAATTTCATGAGATTCTCGTATCCTCCTTTGGAAAGCTAGGGTAGCGGCCCTTAAAGCTGCATTCGGGGCGGTACTCCTTGATTTACTCCGGCTTCACCAAAAAGAGAGGCTGTCCGTATTCGACCATCTGCCCGTTCTCCACGAGGATGTCGATGATCTCGCCTTTGACTTCCGCCTCCAGCTCGTTCATCAGCTTCATCGCTTCAATAATGCAGACCGTCGTCTTCTCGCCGACTTTGTCGCCGATGTTCACGTAAGGCTGGGCTTCCGGCGACGAGGAACGATAGAACGTTCCGACCATCGGCGAAACTATGGTATGTAAATTAGCTGCAGGCGCAGCGGAACGTGCCGCTTCAGCCGCTTGCGGAGCTGGCGTGACTTCCTGGGCAGCCGGCACAGATACGGCAGCCGGAACAAATCCCGGAGCTGCAGCCGCCTGCATTGGCTGCACGTGAACGACTTCACTCACTCCGTTCTTGCGGATGCACAAGCGAGCGCCTTCATTTTCGATTTCTAATTCATGCACGGACGTTTGGTCCAGCAGTTCGATCAATTCTTTGATTTCACTCAGCTTAAACATATTCTCACTCTCTCCTTCAGCTTTGTAGGAAAAGCCTTGGCCTTAAAACGTAAGCCTTCTCGGCTCATAACTTTATGTATTATATCATAATCGATCAAAATGGAAAGAGTCCAAGTTACCTCGGACCCTTTCCTCGATTGAACCCATCGGTTCGTTATTTTAGGAGCGTAATTAATTATTGCGTGACGTATTGCACGCTGACCTTATCCTGGGATACGCCCAGCTCCTTGATGACCAGGTCCATGATGCTTACGGCTTCCTTGGCTTCCATCTTCTCGCTGACGACGACGACTTTATATTTGTCGTCCGCTTCCGTCACGACGGCGTTGGCGTATTGCTGTTTGAGTCTTTCCTCAATATCGTAGATCTTCGCTTCCTTCTCTTCCAGAGCGCTTAATTCCTGTTGGGCCATCGCCGAGGCCTCCAGCGATTCGTTCTCGCTAATCGCTTGCATCAGCTCTTCCTGCTTCTTCATGTTTTCCTGGGTGCGGGTGAATTGGTAAGCATTCAGCGTATCCGTGGAAGTAACCCCTTGGGATTCCAGTTGGCTCAGCACATCTTCGTCCGTTGCGGCTTGCTTCTGGCCATCGCCCGTTGCCGGGGTGCCTTCCGCCGCCTTGCCGGAATCCGTCGATTGCGCCTCGCCGGAAGTGGCGGCATCGTCGCTTTGGGCTGCGTCAGGCGTTGCGTTGCCCTCGTTATCGGCGGCTTGTTCGGTTTGATCCGCGGCTGCGGTGTCGTCCGTGATGACGCTACTGTTTTCACTGCCTTCCGACGTCACCTCCGAGAGGATCACGTCATCACCCGCAGCGTTTCCGCTCATGCCGTTATTTGTCGTACTCACTTGCTGTCCGTCCGTTGGCGTCGAAGTCTGCGGACCGTCTTCCGTAAACAGGTAGTAAGCGGATAAAATGACCATCAAGCTCAGCATGGAAACCAGCCAAATCGTTTGTCTTTTGGATTTCATAATGGAATTCCTCCTCAAAATTTGAATGAACGAGATACAACCTGATAACAAATCGAATCATCAATTATTGCGATTGCTTACGCGGGACGACGGAGATTCGATATGCCGGTACGTTTAGCCCCTTCTCGACAGCGTCCACGATCAAACCTTTCACCGTTTTATTCTCGGCTCCCCGCGCTACGATCAGCACGCCGCGGACCTTGGGTTTGATCTTCTTGGTGACGATCGGCTGCTCGCTCCCGGAAGCCTCGTAGGTGACGATCTGGCCATCCCGGGTATATTGGGTGATGTGCCGTTTTCCTCCGTCCGCATCGCTTTCTTCCGTAAGTTCCTGCGAATCTTTAATGTTACGCTGAACCACGATTTCCTCGGTCGAGTCGATGGTCACGAGCACGTCCACCGCACCGACTCCCACGATTTTTTCCAAGATTTCCTTGGTCTTGCCTTCGAGCGTCATTTCGATGCTGCTGAATTCATCGTCTCCCGTCCCGCCCGCAGATCCGTCCGATCCGGCGATTTCCTGCATCATAGGCGGTTCGCGGCTCCCCTCGCCGTTAGGTTCCAGCTGCTTTACGTTAACGAAGGAATTGAACAGCATAATGGCGATCCCGACCAGCCCGAGGATCAGCAGCCAACGGAACGTACTTGCGGTTTTTTTGCCTTCCGCTCCCCGGCCAAGCCATTGCTCCAGTTTCTTCAGCCATCCCGGCACTTTCATCACCTCCCGGCGTTATCTTCGTTAGGATTCGCGGCCCCAAGGACTGTGACCGCCTCTTGATCTACGCCCCAGTTCTGCTGGAGCAGCTCTTCGATTTGCGAGACCAACCGGTCTGCCGGCGGCTTGGCATCTGCCTTTAAGGCGGCTCCGTCCTGCGCTTCGTCACCGGAGCCGGCCATCGCCGCGCTGCTTTGCGCTTCGGTTTGGCCTTCGGTATCCCCAACCTTGGCGGAATCCCTTGCGTTTACGCTGATTTTTATTTTTTCTACCGGTGCGATCGATACCTCCGGCCCCCGTCCGGCTGCACCGGGATCAGCGCCCTCTTCTTCAGGTTTGACCTGCGCCATGACCACCTCGACCGAGGAGATGACCGGCTCCGCGGCTTGCGGATTCATTCCATCGGCTCCGTCCGGCGCTTTCGCGGGCTCCGTTCTCAGCTTTACGGAGACCCGGTCTACCTGTTGCCCTGTGGACCGTTCGATTTGTTCCTTCATTTGCCTCGCCGCCTCCTCCCCTGCCCATGCCAGCGCTTCGGATTCCTGCTTCTGCCTCAGCTTCTCGCCCTGCTGCAGGATCGCCTCCGTGCTTTGGCCCGGGGAATCGCTCCCCAGTCCGTCCCAACTGGTCGCAAAGGCGGCCTCGAGTTGGTCTTTGGCATCCGCCGAGAAAAATCGCATGACCGGGGATAGCAGCGTTAGCAGGATCAGCAGGCTGACCACGAATTTGACGTAGCGCTCCATCGCACGGTTGGGCAGCAGTAAATCGATAAATACCGCGATCAGCACGATAAAAATGATTTCTCTCAGCCAATCCGCCAGCCAGTCCACGCATGATCACCACCCCTTGTTAAGTCGTTCTTGTCCGAAGGCGTCACCTCATCATGACGGTGATGTTCCCGGCCGTCAGCATGATCGTAATAGCCAGGAAAAACATCATGCCCACTGCCGCCAGTGCCGCGAAAACGTACAGCATGCTCTTGCCGATCGTCTCCAGGCAAGCGATGACCGGGGAATCGCCGAGCGGCTGCATGACCGCTGCTGCCAGGTTGAAGATCAGCGCCAGCGTAATAATCTTGATCGCCGGAAAGGCGCAGAGGAACAGCAGGATGATCACGCCGACGAGACCGATCGAATTTTTGACCAGCAGGGAGGCCGAGATGACCGTGTCCGTGGCATCGGCGAACACTTTGCCGACGACCGGAACGAAGTTCCCGGTCAGGTACTTGGCCGTCCGCAGCGTAACCCCGTCCGCCACCGATCCGGCGATGCCCTTCACGGAGATCACGCCGAGAAAGACGGTGAGCAGCACCCCTAGCAAAGCCATACTGACCGTTCGGAGCAAATTGGCCAATTGGGTGAGCTTATACTTGTCGGACAACGAGCTGACGATGTGCAGCACGGCCGAGAAGAACAATAGCGGGAACACCACCGCATGCACCGTCGTACCGACCGTGTGGACCATAAACACAACCAACGGATGAGTCACGGTCACGGTCACCGCATTGCCTAGAGAAGCCAACAGCGTGAACAGCAGGGGTACCATCGCCATCATGAAGTCGATCATTCCGCTGATTGCATTCGTGGCATACGTGATCGCGACATGGAAGCTGTTGATGGCGAGTACCAGAATCACCATATAGCAGATCGAGTAAGCGACTTTGCTGACCTGCTTGCGTTCGAACGCCGTTTGCAACGTTTCCAGGATCATGCTGAAGATGGAAAGCAGCACGATGGTTACGAGAATGTGCCCGTTATAGAGCACCTCGTGCCACATATATCGCATCAAGCCGCTAAGTCCCGACTTCAGACTGAAGCTTTGATCCTGCTGCAGGAGCATATCCATAAAGGACGGAACCTTCTGATCCGGAAAAAAACCGCCGTAATCCTTCATCAGTTGCTGCCAATAGGTTTCGACCTGATCGGTGGGAAGCTCCTCGGCCTGGCGCTGGATCCAGTTGTCCCCCTCGCCTTCGGCGGAGGCGAGGACAGGCATGTACCAAAACAGCAGGATCCCCAGGAATATCAAGAGCAGCGTAGGGCCGCGCCATCGTTCATTCGTAGCGAGCATAAGTCCTTCTCCCCAATCTGATGCAATGCAGCCTCTAAGCCGGCAGCAGCTTGATGACCGTCTCGATAATAATGCTGATGATCGGAATGGCGAGCACCATGATGAGCACTTTTCCCGCCATTTCGATTTTGCTGGCGATGCTCTCCTGCCCGGCATCCCGGACGATCTGGGCGCCGAACTCGGCGATGTAGGCGATGCCGATGATTTTCAGGATCGTCTTCAGATAAATCATCTGGACACCGGATTTGTCGGCCAAATCCTCCAGCACTTCAATGATCCCGCCGATTTTGCCGACCAGGTACAGAAAAATCAGAACGCCCGTGCTTGCGGCGATCAGGAAAGCGAACATCGGCTTTTGTTCTTTGACGACCAGGACCAACACGGTGGCGATAAGCCCGAGCCCTACGATTTGGATGATTTCCACGGGGCGCTCACCTACTGGAATAAGAAGATCGATTTGATTTCCTGAAACAGACTGTCAAGCAGCCGGATGACCATGAACAGGACGACAACGAACCCGATCAGCGTCACCCAATGCGCCATATCTTCTTTTCCCATCTGCTTCAGCACCGTATGGATCATGGCGATAATGATGCCGATGCCCGCAATCTGAAAAATGGCGTTCACTTCTATGTTCATTGATTTGGCACCTCACTAACGATTTCACAGGCGACAATCAGCCGTGGAGGGAAATGGTATTCAGTAGAACAAAATGACGATGAACGCTCCGCACAAAAGACCCAAGCTTCGATACATTTTTTCATAGCGGGCTTGTTCTTCCCGTGCCGCGGATTCCTCGCTTTCCAGCTGCCGCACCGCCGTGGCCAGGTGACCCAACTGATCCTTCCGGTCGCTTGTCCCGAGCGTCAAGCTGAGCTGCCGGATGACTTCCTGCTCGGGTGCCTTCATCGCGGTGTATTTCCACAGCTTCGTCACGGCTTGCTCCAGGCTTTCTTGAGCCGTCCACGGGTGGGCCGAGCTCATATTGTCCGCCGCGGACACGAAGATCGCCCGGATCGGCTCCCCGCTTTGCTCGCCGATTCGGCGAAGCGCATCCGGCAGCGGCGTAAAGCCGTACATGATCTCGGTCTCCAGCCGTTTCAAAGCGAGGATGAGCCGCCGGATTTGACTCGGCCGAGCGGCGAATTGCCTGGCCTGCAGCCAGCCTGCCAAGGTGGCGGTCAGCAGGACGAGCGCGGCCCCGAACATCTTAAGCATGCTCTTCCCTGCCTTTCCACCCGGGGGCAGCCGCCGGGATGCCTCGGCGTTTGCCGTCCCACAGCTTGAAGGCCAGTCCCTTCTCCGTCCTCGCGAGCACCGCGTACATTTGGAAGAAGGAGCTTTCCGCCAGCTTGGACAACGCCGGGCGAGCGCCCAGATCCTCCACGCTTGAACCATGCGCCGTGGCGATGACCCGCACTCCCGCGTGCAGCGCCTCAGCTAACGCCTCGGCATCCTCCGGCCGGCCGATCTCATCGACGATCAGCACGTCCGGCGACATGGAACGAATCATCATCATGATCCCCTCGGCCTTCGGGCAACCGTCCATCACGTCGGTTCTCGGACCGACGTCAAAGCCGGGCACCCCGCGCTTGCTGCCGGCGATCTCCGAGCGCTCGTCGATGACCGCGACCTTCAGCCCCGGCCAGGCCGCCTCGGGATGTCCCCAGGTGCCGCTGCTGATCTGGCGGGCCAAATCGCGAATCAGCGTCGTTTTGCCTTGCTGCGGCGGCGACAGTATCAACGTGTGGTGCACCGTTTTGTGCCTGAAATCCAGCAACTTCGGCAGGATGGGATCGGCGATGCCTCGGATCTCTCGGGCAATCCGCACGTTAAACCCGCTGATGTCGCGCAAATGCTCGACCCTTCCTCCGCTGAGCAGGGTTCTTCCGGCTAGTCCGATGCGATGGCCGCCGGCGATCGTAATAAACCCTTTGCGAAGCTCTTCCTCCATCGTATAAAGCGAATGGTTGGTGATGAGATCGAGCAGGCGATTGCCGTCCTGCTTGCCCGGCTTGTACGCCGCATCCGGATTCCTCGTCATCTCCCCGTCCGGCGTAAGGAAAAAGTATCGCCCCCCCGCATTAATCTCTAAGGGGCGTCCCTCGCGAATGCGGATTTCTTCCAAACCCGGAAAGATAGAAGGCGGGAGCTTGAGCAGCAAGGCCCGGAGATTATCGGGAAATACGGTTAACCAACTCGGGTTCATAGGCGTACCCCCAAAACTCTTACTTTCATGCATGTCCATACCGCCTAAAGCTTTCTCTTAATTGGATTGTTATTTGCTATATCACATGTGTATGCTTGTACTTTGCCATTATGCTAGGGAAATCTATCATTTCTTCAAAATCCCGATTAAGAGACACGCCACGCCGCAGCCGATCCATACCATCTTCCCCCAGGACAGCTTGTCGGCGATGCCGGCAAGCCCGATGGATGTGGTGAGGAGCAGTATCGTCGGACCGACGAACGCGAGCGCCGAATTGACGGCGAGCGCCTTGTCCACCCTTCCCAGCTTCAACATGAGCAGCGCAGCCAGAATTTCGATCGTTCCCGAGAAGATACGCAAGGCTGCCATGCTGGTCACGAATTTATCAAGCATAAGTACCTCCTTCTTGTCCCATCTGTTCTCTTAACGATATGCCCGAATATCTCTATTTATTAAAAAAATCCCCCGAAGCCATAGCTTCGGGGGATTCCCATTTCGCGTTTGATATTATCTAGGGTTTTGCGGGTTAGCGGCGATCCTGCGGCCCGCCAACAAAAGCGGTGCTTTCCGCATCCAGGCCGTAGGCCGTATGCAGCGCGGTCACGACTTCGTTCAGCTTGCTTCCGTCGATAACGCAGGATACCTTGATTTCCGAGGTGCTGACCATAACGATATTCACACCTTGCTTCGAGATCACGTCGAACATTTGTGCCGCGACGCCCGGATGGCTGACCATGCCTGCGCCCACGATCGACACCTTCACGAGCCCTTCTTCGGACGTGACTTTCTCATAAGGCAACTCGCTGCGGATGCCTTCCAACACTTTCACCGCTTTGTCGCAATCGGACAAGGCCACCGTAAAGGAGAAGTCCGCTTTGCCGTCCGTTACGCCGCTTTGAACGATGATGTCCACGTCGATTTTTGCATCGGCCAGCGAGCCGAACACCTTCGCCAGCACGCCGGGCACATGCGATACGCCCATGATGCTGATTCGGGCCACATTTTTATCATAAGCGATTCCGCTGACTACCACACCTTGTTCCATATTGACTTCCTCCTTCACGACCGTACCTTCATGATAGTTAAAGCTGGAGCGAACCACGAGCCGAACCTTGTTGTGCTTCGCATATTCTACTGCACGTGGATGCAGGACCGCCGCGCCTAAGTTCGCGAGCTCAAGCATTTCGTCATACGAGATTTCGTTCAGCTTGCGGGCGTTCTTCACGATCCGCGGGTCGGTGGAATATACGCCGTCCACGTCCGTATAAATCTCGCAATAGTCCGCCCCCGTCGCCGCAGCCAAAGCCACCGCTGTCGTGTCGGAGCCGCCGCGTCCAAACGTGGTAATCTCCCCATCCTCGGTCATGCCCTGGAAGCCGGCAACGATGACGATATGTCCTTCGTCCAGCGATTTCAGTACCCGCTCCGGCTGAATCTCGGTGATCCGGGCTCTGCCGTGCTCCGCTTCCGTACGGAAGCCGGCCTGCCAGCCCGTATAGGAAACGGCTTTTGCGCCAAGCGCATCGATGGCGATCGCCAGCAGCGCGATGGAGATTTGTTCGCCGGTCGTCATCAGCATATCCATCTCCCGCAATGGCGGATTTTGATTCAGCAGCTTTGCCTGATCAATTAAATCGTCCGTCGTGTCGCCCATCGCGGAGACCACCACCATGACTTGATGCCCTTCCTGTTGTTTTTCCACAACGCGCCGGGCGACGCGCTGCATGCGCTCCGTATCGCCTACGGAGCTGCCTCCAAATTTCATCACGTATAAAGCCAAGTCAGACCCTCCCTAATGGTGCCCCTCCAATCGGAGCGTTCAGCCCATTGAATCCAGTAACGCTTTAAACCAGTATAATACGAAAGACCCGAAGTTCGTCAATGCTTTTGCGGATATTAACAAAAATTCCCCCACCTGATTCAAGTGGAGGATGCCCTTTGCGGACAAGGCCCCGCCTGAAGCGGAGCCTTGTACCAAACAACCGCAGGGTGATTTAAGCCCGCGAAATATATTTGCCTTCGCGCGTATCGATCAGGAGCACATCGTCTTCATTAATGAAGAGCGGCACTTGCACGTTCAAGCCGGTTTCGACTTTCGCGTTTTTGGTTGCGCCGGTCGCCGTGTTGCCTTTGATCCCCGGCTCGGTTTCAATCACCTTCAGCTCGACGCTGTTCGGCAGGTTGATCCCGAGAATTTCGCCCTGGTAGCTGACGATCTTCACGTTCATGTTTTCTTTCAGGAAGTTCAATTCCCATTCCAATTGATCCGAAGTCAACGAGAATTGATCGTAGGTCTCGTTGTCCATGAACGTATGCTCTTGGCCGCTGGCGTACAAGTATTGCACGTCGCGGTTCTCAATCATCGCCCGGCCGATCGTTTCACCGGCGCGGAACGTTTTTTCCACCGTATTGCCGTTACGCAGGTTCTTCAGCTTGGAGCGGACGAACGCCGCGCCTTTCCCCGGTTTTACGTGTTGGAACTCCAGCACCGTATAAATGTCGCCGTCCACCTCGACGGTCAAGCCTGTTTTAAAATCGTTTACTGAAATCACAAAAGTACCTCCTCAAGTGGGTTAACACCTCTATTAAAATTGAAAAAGACCCAAAATTCAAGCTGTCCCCGTAAGCTGCTGTTCCCCCACGTTTGGAGTCCCTGCGAAACCACGTACTACAGCCGGGCGTCCGGCGCTAATAAAACCGGTGGCAACCCTGATTTAAAGCGAGATGAAATCCTTCGTCGACTCCGTCAACCGGCGGATTCCGGTCTCCGTGATCACGACATCGTCCTCGATGCGAACGCCGCCGATTCCAGGCAGATAGATCCCCGGTTCGACGGTGACGACCATCCCGGGCTTCAGCACCGTGTCGCTCGCTTTGGATACGCGCGGCGCCTCATGCACTTCCATCCCGAGGCCATGTCCGGTGCTGTGGCCGAACTGCTCGCCGTAGCCGTAACGGGTGATCACGTCGCGCGCCAAGGCGTCGGCTTCCCGTCCGGTCATCCCCGGACGCAGGAATTCCAGCGTATGCAGCTGGGCTTCCAGGACGATATCGTAAATTTCGCGCAGCTTGGCACTTGGCGTCCCCAGGGCCACCGTCCGCGTTATATCGGAGCAATAACCTTGATACAAAGCGCCGAAATCCATCGTTACCAGCTCGTTCGCTTGCATGATGCGCTCGCTTGCTCTGCCGTGAGGCAAAGCGGAGCGTTCTCCGGAAGCCATGATCGTATCAAACGAAGGTCCGGTTGCCCCATTCTTCCGCATGAACGTTTCCAGCTCCAATGCGGCATCCCATTCGCTGATCCCCGGCTTCAGGACGTCCAGCATATGCAGGAAGGTGCGATCGGCCAATTCGGCCGCTTCCTTCATGATCGCCAACTCTTCGGCATCCTTGAAGATGCGCAGCTCTTCAACCAAACCGCTTAGCGGAACGAGCGTCACCAGCTTCAGTTCGCTTTCGTAAGTCCGGTAAGCGGCGAACACCATCTGCTCTTCTTCAAATCCAAGCCGATCGATGTTCTCTTGCTTCAGCAGGCTTAGCATGGTTCCGGTGACCGAAGCCCCGTGGTCCACGATTTCGAATCCGGGCGCCTGTTCGGCCGCCTGCGTCAAATAACGGAAGTCCGTCAGCAGCCAGGCCTTTTGATGCGTAATCAGGACATAGCCGGAACTTCCCGTAAATCCCGTCAAATAGCGGCGGTTCACTTCTCCGGTAATCAATACGGCTTCGATCTGCTGCGACTTCATCGCTTCGCGGAGCCGGGTTACACGTGTACTCGCCATAACTAACTCTCCCTTATTATAAGGTAGTTCAAAAAGCCATCTTTGGATCACGAAGCATTGGCTAGGATGCAGGG
>NZ_JAKSXN010000089.1 GCF_022427145.1 Paenibacillus timonensis | reverse complement strand
CCCGGTCTCCTGATCGACTTTTTTTCATTATACGGGTTAGGCCAAGTCCGGGACGCCCCAGCGCAGGATTAAGCCGGCATGGGTTAAGCCGCTGCCAAAGCCATACAGCAGCACGCGATCGCCGAAATTCAGCCTGCCCGTGTCGACGCCGGACTGCAAAGCCAGCGGGATGGAAGCGGAGGACGTGTTGCCCCTATCCTGCACGCTTTGCAGCGTTTTGGCGAGCGGCAGGTCCGCTTTCTCGCAGATCGACTCGATCATGCGCAGATTGGCGCTATGCGGAACGAACCAGTCGATGTCATCGCGAGTAAGCTCGGCTTGCTCCAGCAGTTGCTCGATTCCGGCGGTAACGGTGCGGACGGCCCATTTGAACACTTCGCGGCCGTTTTGCACAATTTTGCCCTTCCCTTCGAGCGGTTGACCGTCCATCTGATCCGCCAGCCCGGAACGGTAGACGTGGATGCCGCCGGCCCCGTTCGTCCCGAGAATAAACGATTCGAACCCGGGCAACTCGGGATCGGCTTCGACCAGCACGGCCCCGGCCCCGTCCCCGAACAGGATGCAGGTGCTGCGGTCGGTGTAGTCGGTGATTTTGGACATCGTTTCGCCGGCAACGACAAGGACTTTGCGATGCAGGCCGGAGCTGATCATGCCGTTCGCCAAATGCAGGGCATAAGCGAAGCCGGCACAGGTGGCGTTCAGATCGATGGCCCCGGCCCGCTCCATGCCGAAATGCTGCTGAACCCGGCAGGAAACGGTCGGAAAAGAAAAGTCCGGCGTCGTCGTAGCGGCAATGATGAAGTCGACGTCATCCAGCGTAATCTGATAGGCATCGCGAAGCTGCTCCGCGGCCCGGATGCAGAGGTGCGAGGTGAATTCGTCCTCGGCGGCGATGTGCCGCTCCTTGATGCCCGTTCGCTGCACGATCCACTCGTCGCTCGTTTCTACGAGCCGCTCCAAATCCCCGTTGGTCAGGATTTTTTCGGGAACATAGGTCCCCAGTGCGGTAATGCGGGCCTTGGAAAGGGATATCTGTGTGGTCAACCGTATCAGCTCCTTTTTATCGATATTTTAGTATCAGGTTTTAGTACCAGGTGTTAAAATGATTATATCATGATTATTCTTAACCTTCCAACGTTTCATGCAAAACATGTATTTGAACCTGCTTTGATGTCTGGTTTCGCGTGCAGGAGACAGCCAATGGTATAATAGTTCCGAGGAAAGGAGTGTTCGAACGAACTTATGAAGACATTGGTATTGGCGGAAAAGCCGTCGGTCGCCAGGGAAATCGCGCGAGTGATGGGCAGCCGAGATAAGCATAAAAGTCATTTTGAAGGGCCAAAGTACGTGGTGACCTGGGCGTTAGGTCATTTGGTCGGATTGGCTGAACCGGAGGATTATGACGCGAAGTACGCTACCTGGGCGCTGGAGGATTTGCCGATTCTGCCGGACAAAATGAAGCTGAAGGTGCTGCGCGAAAGCAGCCACCAGTTCAAGGCGGTACAGCAGCTGATGCGGCGCCAGGATATCGGCGAGCTGATCGTGGCGACCGACGCCGCCCGAGAGGGCGAGCTGCTCGCCCGCTGGATCATGGATATGGTCAAATGGAATAAACCGTTTCAGCGGTTATGGATTTCGTCGCAGACGGACAAAGCGATCAAGGAAGGGTTCGCGGCGCTGAAGCCGGGCAGCCAATATGAGCGCTTGTACCAATCGGCACGATGCCGGGCTGAGGCTGACTGGATGGTCGGACTTAACGTGACCCGGGCGCTGACCACCAAGTTTGGCTCACCGCTCTCGGCCGGACGGGTGCAAACGCCGACGCTGGGCATGATCATGCAGCGGGAGAACGAAATTCTCCGTTTCCGCTCGGAGGAATACCAGATGCTGCGCGCCGACTTCGGCAAGTTTGAAGCGGTTTGGCGAGGTGGAAACGGCGATGCCCGCATTTTTGACGCGGAGCGGCTGAACGCGCTGAAACCGAAGCTTGAAGGAGCTTCCGGCCAAATCGTCAAGCTGGTCAAGCACGAAAAAACGGTGCCCCACCCGCTCGCTTACGATTTGACCGAGCTGCAACGGGACGCCAACCGGCTGCTCGGATTTTCGGCCAAGCAGACGTCGAACGTGCTGCAGCGGCTGTACGAGCAGCATAAGCTGGTGACCTATCCGCGGACGGATTCGCGTTACCTGACGTCCGACATGACGGAGACGCTCAAAGAACGGTTAACGAGCGTGGCTATCGGCCCTTACGCACCGCTGGCCCGGCCGCTGCTGCGGGGTTCTTTGCAACTGAGCAAGCGGGTCGTCGACGATAGCAAGGTGACCGATCACCATGCGATCATCCCGACGGAGCAAACGGTGCTGCTGAACGCGCTGAGCGCGGACGAACGCAAACTGTACGATTTGATCGTGCGGCGGTTTATCAGTTTGTTTTATCCGCCGGCAAGGTTTGATCAAGTCAGCGTGACGGTCGAAATAGTGGGCGAGACGCTGCACGCAAAGGGGACGACGATCAAGGACGCCGGTTGGCGGGCCGTGTATGACGGTCAAGCCATGGAGGACGAAGAAAGCGGCGAGGAGGATGCCGATAGCGGTGCGGCTCTGCCGGAGCTGAGCCAAGGAGAGACGGTAAAGGTGCAGCGCTGCCGCGTGACGCCGGGGCGGACCCAGCCGCCGAAGCGCTACACGGAAGCAGCCCTGCTGACCCAAATGGAGAAGCACGGGTTGGGCACGCCGGCAACGCGGGCGGACATCATCGAGAAGCTGGTCAGCTCCGATACGATCGAGCGGCAAGGGAACTTCCTGCACCCGACCGGCAAAGGAAAGCAGCTGATCGACCTGGCGCCGTCCGATTTGCGCACGCCGGAGCTGACGGCCCGCTGGGAGGCGGAGCTGGAGCGGATCGCCCGCGGACAAGGCCAGCCGGGGCCGTTCCTCAGCGGCATCCGGGAAATGGCGGTCAGCCTCGTGCAAGGCGTGAAACGCAGCGAAGCCACGTACAAGCCGCATAACGTCTCGAACAGCCATTGCCCGGATTGCGGGACGCGGCTGCTCGAGAAGAAAACCGGGCGCGGCTTGATGCTGATCTGCCCTAGCGAAGACTGCGGCTATCGCCGTTCCGGCGAGAAGCGCCTGTCCAACCGCCGTTGTCCGCAATGCCACAAGAAGATGGAGCTCAAGGAAGGCAAGGCAGGAATGTACGTGCAGTGTTTATCCTGCGGCATTACCGAGGTGCTCGGGAAAGATAAAGATAAGCATATGAACAAACGCGAGCAACAGCGGCTCGTGAAGCAATATTCCCAGCAGCAGGAGTCCGGCGGGATCAATCTCGGCGAGCTGCTGAAGGCGGCGCTGGAGAAGAAGGGCGACGATTAACCCGCCGGTCACGGCGGACGGTCCTTGGGCCGCATAAATCGGTCGCCTTTACGGGACGCTAAGTTTCGGAGGTGATGAGGGTGCCGCATCATAAAGCGCGGAAGACCGAAAACCAGCAGAACAAGTCTAGACTGATGGAACCCACCGTGGCGGCCAAGCCAAAGAAGCAGGCCGACTACCCGCCCAACCTGAACGAAATTCCGAAGAACGAACCCTGATTGTTTTAAGCGTTTGCGGCTCCCCTCTTGGGGAGCTTTCTACATAGAAGCGATTTTGACGAAAAGATGCCGGTGCCCCGTAGTTGAGGTATAATAGAGTTAGGAACGTCGACATTCGAGCGTGGAGATCGAAAGGGGGCGGCGAATACGAGAACAGGGTTATTCGTATGGTTTCTGTTTATCAATGCGGTCGCCTATCTGGTCATGTCCGACGACAAAAGGCGGGCCAGGCAGAGGCGCGAACGGATTCCCGAGCGAACGCTGTTTTTGCTGGCTGCATTGGGGGGCGCGCTAGGGGTACTCGTGGCCATGAATGCGAAACGCCATAAAACGAAGCATTTCAGCTTTAGGGTGGGCATTCCGCTGCTGCTTCTATTCAACGCCGTGCTTTATGGGTATTTTTTAATATAAACTCTTGGGACAAGTGAGGTGCTTTCCATGCTGTTTAACAAAATCATTGCCGCGTACGACGGTTCGAAAGCGGCGAACAAAGCGCTGGACAAAGCCATCGAGTTGTGCAAATCGACGCCCGGGGCCAAACTGGTGGTCCTGCATGTTTACGACTTCCCGCGCTTTTACGTGGCCGAGGGATTTGCGCCGGTACCCACTTCCATGAACAAGGATTTTTACGAGCTGGCGGAAAGAACGGCAGAGGAGGCGAAGAGCCGGCTTGAGGCCGCAGGCCTGGAGCCTAAGGTGGAGATGGATCAAGGGGCTCCGGCGGAGACGATTCTGGAGTACGCCCAGAAAAACGGGGCGGATCTGATCGTCATCGGCAGCCGCGGACTAGGCGGCATTCGCGAATTCGTGCTTGGCAGCGTCAGCCATAACGTCGTCCAGCATGCCCGGATCCCGGTGCTCGTCGTAAAATAAAGAGTTTGCTTGCAAAAGCCTGACCGAAACGATTCGGTCAGGCTTTTTTGCGTGCGCAGGAACTGGTTGGCGTGGTTCGGTTCGTGCGGAGCGTGTAGTGCGTTCAGTGTTCAGTGCGTGTAGTGCGTTCAGTGTTCAGTGCGTGTAGTGCGTGTAGTGCGTGTAGTGCGTGCGGAAGGGTGGGGTTCGTTTTAAGTCTAACGCTTGCCAGAATGCTTATTTGGGCGAAAAGAAGGGAGTTTGAATTCTAACGCTGACCAGCGCGCTTATAGGGGCGAAAACCGCTCTTGTTGGAGTGGAAATCGGAAAATAAGCTTTCCCATAAGCGTTACAATTCGTAAGTCCCGGTTTAGGCGCAAATAGCGTTCTATACAAGCGTTAGAGCTTTTTAATTTCTTCAGAGTTTCCTCAGAACTTCTTCAGAGCTTCTTCGATTTAGGTCAGGGAAGATTGCTGTAAGGAAAACTGACGCTTGTCCGACAGAATCGGCAAAAAGAACAAATAAATTTTGGGCGATTTTCAAATCGACACGTAGGAAAATGTAGTTTTCTATAGTCGCCAAAGTAAGGTTATGTTCAAATGTTACGATTACTCACATCGGCCCGTGGCAGGGGCGGTTGAAAAGAACATCCGAACGCTGAAAGGAGGGCTGCCGTTGATCCGCTTTCACCAGGTTGATAAGCATTTTGGTCATTTTCACGTGCTGAAGAGGATTGATTTGCAGGTTGAGGAAGGGGAAGTCGTGGTAGTCGTCGGTCCGTCCGGTTCGGGAAAAAGCACGATGCTGCGCTGCATTAACCGGCTGGAGACGATCACGAACGGCGAGCTGACGGTAGGCGGCCTGCCGGTCCACGACCGCAAAACGGATATCAATAAGCTGCGCCGGGATATCGGGATGGTCTTCCAGCACTTTAATTTGTATCCGCACAAAAAGGTGATCGACAATATTACGCTGGCGCCGATGAAGGTGCTGGGCATCTCCAGGGCAGAGGCCGAGCAGACGGCGATGTTTTATCTGGAGAAGGTGGGCATCGCCGACAAAGCATCGGCGTATCCGTCCCAGCTGTCGGGCGGTCAGCAGCAGCGGGTGGCGATCGCCCGCGGGCTGGCGATGAAGCCGAAGATCATGCTGTTCGACGAACCGACCTCGGCGCTCGATCCGGAGATGGTCGGCGAAGTGCTGGACGTCATGCGGACGCTCGCCCGGGAAGGCATGACGATGGTGGTGGTCACGCACGAGATGGGGTTTGCCAGGGAGGTAGCGGACCGGATCATTTTTATGGACCAAGGGCAAATCGTGGAAGAGGCAGGGCCGGGGGAATTCTTCGCCAACCCGCGGGAAGAGCGGACGCGCACGTTCCTCAGCCGTTTGTTGAGCCACTGAAAATTTCGGAAATTAAGGGGAGGAAAAGAAGATGAAGAAACGTTGGAGGCTAATCGGTATTGCGGCGGTATGCGCGTTGGCGGTATTGGCGGGTTGTGCCAGTAACGGGGGAGGCAGCAATGCGGCCAGCGACGGCGGGAATGCCGCTCCGGCGGCCGGGGAGAGCGGGGCCGGGGCTTTGGGCAAAATCAAAGACCGCGGCAAGCTGGTGGTCGGCGTGAAATACGACACGAAGCTGTTTGGTTTGAAAGATCCGGCCAGCGGTAACGTCGAGGGATTCGACGTCGACATCTCCAAGGCGATCGCGAAGCATATTCTCGGCGATGAGAACGCCCTGGAATTAAAGGAGGTCACCTCCAAGACGCGGATTCCGATGCTGAATAACGGCGAGATCGACATGATCGTGGCCACGATGACGATAACCGAGGAGCGCAAGAAGGAAGTCGACTTCTCCGATGTTTACTTCCAGGCGGGGCAATCGCTGCTCGTGAAGAAGGGCAGCCCGATTACGGGCATCGAGAGCCTCACCGCCGATTCGACGGTGCTGGGCAGCAAAGGCTCGACTTCGGTAAAAAATATCCGCGATCAAGTGGATGGCATCAAGGTGCTGGAATTCGACAACTACCAGGATGCGTTTAACGCGTTGAAGGCGGGGCAAGGCGATGCGCTGACGACGGACGATGCGATCCTGTACGGCATGGCGGCCCAGGATCCGAATTACGAGGTGGTCGGCAAGCCGTTCACCGACGAGCCTTACGGCATTGCGGTGCAAAAAGGCAACGCGGATATCGTGCAAGCCATTAACGATACGTTGAAGGAGCTCCACGACAGCGGGGAGTACGATAAGATCTACGAGAAATGGATCGGCAAGAAACCGGGCGAATAATTCGTTCCTTGAACAAGCGAAAGGATGGAACAGGCGGTTCGCCTCCCCATCCTTTCGCGTTTGCGGGGGCGGGGGGCGGCCGCTTAATCGACCGTCCGGCCTGGACTCCGGTTGAAGGAAGGGGATGAAACCGAATGGACTTTACGATTTTGACCGATTATTTCGACGTTTACCTGGAAGGGTTCCGGGGAACGGTCCTATCCAGCCTGCTGGCGCTGGCCGGCAGCTTCCTGCTGGGAGCCTTGATCGCCGTGTTCCGCATCGCCCCCGTCCGGCCCCTGCGTTGGTTCGGGACGGGTTACGTCGAATTTATCCGCAATATTCCGCTGCTGCTGGTCGTATATATTTTTTACTACGGACCTTCTGCGTTGGGCGTGCCGCTGGACGGCTTTACGGCCGGAACGATCGGATTGGCCGTGTACACGTCTTCGTTCATCGCCGAGGCGATCCGCGCCGGTATCCTGGCGATCCCCAAAGGGCAAACGGAGGCGGCGCGCTCGTCCGGGTTAAGCTACGCGCAGACGATGATCCATATTATCCTGCCGCAGGCGATCAAGCTGGTCATTCCCCCGCTGGGGAACCAATTCATCAATTTGATCAAGAATTCGTCCGTGTTGACGATCGTTGCCGGATTGGACTTGATGTATTTTGCCGACATCGTGAATACGGAAACTTATCGGACGTTTGATACTTATATTCTAGTCGCTTTATTTTATTTGGTGCTGACGCTGCCTTTGAGTTATGGGGTGCGGCTATGGGAGCGCAGGCTCGAGAGGAAGTATTGAGGAAGGAGGGATTCGATGGATTTTGCGGGAGCGTATAGTGCGGAGAATTTGCGTTTTTTGGCGGATGGGCTTTACGTGACGTTGATCGTCGCCGGGGCGTCCATCGTGCTGAGCTTTCTGATCGGCTGCATCGTGGGTGTGATTCGCTATACGCAGCTGCCCATACTATCGCCGATCCTGCTGGTGGGAGTCGAGCTGATCCGCAATTTGCCGCTGCTCTTGATCATCTTCTTCATGCGGTTCGCCTTGCCGGAGGTCGGCATCAAATTGGGACTCGTGGCCGCGACGGTAACCGGATTGACCATCTTCGAGGCGGCGATGATCGCGGAAATCGTGCGCGGCGGACTTGCCTCCATCGACAAGGGCCAAATTGAAGCAGCCCGTTCGTCCGGACTAAGCTCGTTGCAGACGTTGTGGCACATCGTCTTGCCCCAAGGGCTGCGGCGGATGGTGCCGCCGCTGGTCAGCCAGTTCATCTCGCTGCTCAAGGACACGTCGCTGGCGGTCGTCATCTCCCTGCCGGAGCTGATGCATCACGCCGGAATCGTCATCGGCCACGGCTACACCTATACGATTCCCATTTTGCTGCTGGTGGCGTTGATTTATTTTTTCGTCAACTTTGTGTTATCGGTCATCTCCAGGCGTTTGGAAGCTCGGCAGGCTTAGGCATCATCTAACATTACTCTGACATATAATGGCATATCAGGTATAGGCACCCTTCTCTTGTTATGGTACGATAAGGGGCAATATATCTCACGGGAGCCGGGTGAGCGGGGATGGAGAACGTTTTTTTCAAGTCCTTCTATAGATCCGCGTACGTTCAGATCGGGGTCGTTGCCATCGGGACGGCGTTGGCCGGGGAGCTGAAGATCAACCCGTTTGACGGCGATATTTTTCGGATCGGCTTGGGGAGCAGTGCGTTCTTGTTGTTCTTGCTGCTGCTGAGGCGATTGCCGTATCTTATCACGGGCGTCATCTCTGGCGCGGTGGTGCTTCTGTTTCGCACGGGACTGGATCAGGCGCTCGGCAACGGATTGACTTTGGCCGAAAGCGTGACGAGGCATTGTTCGGCGGCGGTGTATTACATCGTGTTCGCTTTAGGGATGAGCGTGATTAAACGGCGGTTGGATCGCTTCTATCCTTTGGTGCTGGGGGCGGTGACCGCGGTGATCGATCTGCTGTCCAACGAGGCGGAGCTGCTGACTCGATTGCTGGTAACCGGCACGGCCACGTTTAAGCTCAATGAATGGACGTTTTTGATGGCGATCGCGATGTTGCGCACGTATTTCGTCACCGGCATTTACAGCAGCATTTCCGTCAGCCGAATGCGGATCGTGCAAAAGGAGCAAAACCGCCGGATCGAGCAGATGCTCAGCTTTAGCTCCGGACTGTACGGGGAAGTGTTTTATCTGAAAAAATCGATCGGTACGCTGGAGAAACTGACCTTGCGCAGCTATGAGTTGTATCGACGGCTGTCGGATGAGGGCCAGGAGGAGCACAAGCGCCACGTCCTGGGGATCACGCAGCAAATCCATGAGGTGAAGAAGGATTCGCAGCGGATTTTGGCCGGGTTGATCAAGCTGACGGACCGCGAGGTCCCGGGGGATATGCCTTTGTCGGGCTTGGTCCAATATACCATCGATAGCACGCAACAGTATGCCGAAATGCTGGGCAAGCGAATTGTTTTTACGCAGAAGATGACCCTGGATTACGCCACCTCCAACTACATTCCCTTGCTCACGCTGCTGGGGAACTTGACGGCCAATGCGGTGGAAGCCATCCAAGGCCGGGGGCAGATTCATCTGGAGGTCCGAGAGCAAGCGGGATGGACGTTGTTGACGGTGAGCGACAGCGGAAACGGTTTTCCGCGGGACGAGCGGGAGATGGTGCTCGAACCGGGCTTTACGACCAAATTCGATGAAGAAGGGGTCGCGGCGACGGGGATCGGTTTATCCCATGTGCGCGACATCGTGACCCGCTTTGGCGGGGAACTCTTGCTGGGGACAGCGCCGGGGCTGGGCGGGGCAATGGTCCAAATTCGCATTCCGACGCCGCAACTGCGGAAGTCGGCGGCTCCAACGTAATAAAGGGGTCAACCACACGGATCCGGGCAAAAACGCGACTTACCAAACGTTGAGGAGGGTGTAACCGATGCCGCTCTCTTTTTGTATCGTAGACGATGATGCCAGTGCGCGAAAAATGCTGCAGCACATTATTGAGGACAGCGGCCTGGGTGAGGTGACGGGGACGGCCGGCGGCGGAGCGGAGGGCGTGCGGCAAATTCTGAGCGAGTCGCCGGACATCGTGTTGATGGATCTGCTGATGCCCGATCAGGACGGAATCGAGGCGATCGATTCCCTGCGCGCCCAGGGCTGCAGCTCGCGGTTCGTGATGATCTCCCAGATCGAAAACCAGGATCTAGTCGGACGGGCGTACCGGAGCGGGATTGAGTTCTTCATCCGCAAGCCGATCAACCGGATCGAAGTGGAGACGGTGCTGCGGAAGATCAACGAACGGTATGCGATGAGCCATTATTTGGAGGAAATCAAATCGAGCCTGAAGAAGCTGGAAGGCCTTCGCAGCGCGACGCTAGCCGCGCCGGGCAAGCGGACGGTCCGCGAGGCGATTCAGCCGATCCTGATGAATCTCGGTCTGATCGGCGAAAGCGGCAGCCGCGATATGATCGCGATGATGGAGATTTTGCTTGGACAGGGGAGCGAAGCCGGCAGCAACCTGCCGCCTTTGAAGGAGCTGTATCGCCGGACTGCGGCCACGTACAAGACGAGGCCCGAGGACATCGCCAAGGAAGTCAAGGCGATTGAGCAACGGCTGAGGCGCGCGCTGACGGCAGGGTTAACGAACCTGGCTTCGCTGGGCCTGACGGATTACGGCAACCCTCGGTTTGAGTATTATGCGCCGCTTTATTTTGACTTTGAAGACGTGCGGTTGAAGATGAAGGAGATCGAGGAAGGTCGGGAGCCGGGCTACGGCAAGGGGAAAGTGAACATCAAGAAGTTCCTGCAGGTGTTGTACATCGAATTGCAGGAGCAGTTGGGCGGATGAGTGAGGCTGCGATTATTTCAATTTACCTAGTCGTTTTTTTACGGGCTAGGTTTTTTTTGCGGCCAAGTAAGTTTTCCTTTTTCGGTGACATTGTTCAAAAACGAACATTCGGTTTTTACAATCATTTAATGTTCGGATTTGAGTTGACATGTCGTGTCCGCCATTGGTAAACTAGGAGAGGAAAGGCGGTTCGCCGCCGAACCTCATAATCTCGTATAATGCCGGGGATAGGGCCCGGAAGTTTCTACCCGAGAACCGTAAATTTTCGGACTACGAGCGAATACGTGATGAAGGTAAGGCTACTCCGCACGGAAGGCCTTCTTTTTATGAGCCTGGGCTTGCAAGCGCCGGGCTTTGCGTTGCCGTCGGCGCGGCTCTTGGCTGTCCGTACGCAGGTTTCGTATTCCTCAGGGTCCGCGAATTTCGGGAAATCTTCGTTATTTTCCAGGAAGTTCGGGGCCCTTTTCCGTATTCGGCCATCTATAAATCACTAGGTTCAAAAAGTAAAGTATGGAGGTTGAAGCATGACAGCACAAGTCGCCGTAATCATGGGCAGCAAATCGGATTGGGAAACGATGTCCCATGCCTGTGACGTTTTGGAAGAACTGCAGATTCCTTACGAAAAAAACGTCGTATCCGCGCACCGCACTCCGGATTTGATGTTCGAATTCGCGGAGCAGGCCGCAGGCCGCGGACTGAAGGTCATCATCGCGGGAGCGGGCGGGGCCGCCCACCTGCCGGGCATGGTGGCGGCAAAAACGACGCTGCCGGTCATCGGCGTGCCGGTCAAGTCGGCCGCGCTAAACGGGCTCGACTCGCTGCTGTCGATCGTGCAGATGCCGGGCGGCATCCCGGTGGCGACGGTAGCCATCGGCAAAGCCGGGGCGATCAACGCCGGGCTGCTCGCGGCGCAAATGCTGGGCGCGTTTGACCCTGAGGTGATGCGCCGGGTGCAGGAGCGGCGCGACCGGATCCAAGCCGAGGTGCTGGAGAGCGGCTCGGAGTTAGGAGCGGCCGAATGAGCGGCAAACCGGGCGTCAGCGGCACTCCGGTCATCGAGCCGGGCGCAACGATCGGCGTGCTGGGCGGCGGCCAGCTGGGCCGGATGATGGCGCTGGCCGGGAGCCATCTCGGCTACCGGTTCGTGGCGATGGATCCGACGCCGGATGCGCCTTGCGGACAGGTCGCCAGCCAAATCGTGGCCCGCTACGACGACCAGGCCGCTGCGCGCGAATTGGCGGAGCGGGCCGACGTAATCACGTACGAATTCGAAAACGTGGACGCTGGCGTTGCCGCGTTGTTGGAGGAAGCGTCGTACGTGCCTCAAGGCAGCCGATTGCTGTACACAACCCAGCATCGGCTGCGCGAGAAGCGGGCCATCGAAGCGGCCGGCGTCAAGGTAGCGCCGTACGCGGAGATCGGCAGCGAGGAGGAGCTGCGCGCGGCCGTGGCCCGGTTGGGTCTCCCGGCCGTGCTGAAGACGGCCACCGGAGGGTATGACGGCAAAGGCCAATGGGTGATCCGCGGCGAGGACGAAATAACGCCGGCGTACGCCGAGTTGAGCCGAGCCGGAACGGAGCTCGTGTTGGAGCAATTCGTCCCGTTCGTCAAGGAACTGTCGGTCATTGCGGCACGAAGCCCGCGCGGGGAGATAAAGACGTTCCCGGTGGCGGAGAATATCCATGTCGACAATATTTTGCACGTGTCGATCGTACCGGCCCGCGTGGAGGAGCAAGTGCAAAGGGAGGCCGAACGGTTGGCGGCCCGAATCGCCGAAGGCTTGGAAGCGGTTGGACTGTTGGCGGTGGAGATGTTCCTGACCGCAGGCGGGGAGCTCTTCGTGAATGAACTGGCGCCAAGGCCGCATAATTCCGGTCATTACACGATGGAGGCTTGCACGACCTCGCAATTCGAGCAGCATGTGCGGGCGATCTGCAATTTGCCGCTCGGCCCGGTGGAGCTGTTGACGCCGGTCGTGATGGTGAACGTGTTGGGCGAACATTTGGAGGGCGTCCGCAAAGCGGTGGCTGCGGGCCGCTGGTTTGACGGGGACGAGGGGGCAACTGGATTCACGGCGATCCCCAAAGTACACTTATATGGAAAGCACGGAGCCGCGCCGAAACGGAAAATGGGGCACATCAACCTGATCTGCCGCAATGTGGAGGACGGGCTGCGTTGGATAGAGCAAACCAACATTTGGAGGAATGAACGTAAATGATCGAACGCTACAGCAGACCGGAAATGAGAGCGATCTGGACGGAGGAGAACAAATTCAAGGCCTGGCTGGAAGTTGAGCTGTGCGCCTGCGAAGCTTGGGCCGAGCTCGGCGTGATCCCGAAGGATGACGCAGCGCTGCTGCGCGAGAAGGCTTCGTTTGACATCGACCGAATTTATGAGATCGAGCAGGAAACTCGCCATGACGTTATCGCGTTTACCCGTGCCGTATCGGAAAGCCTGGGCTCCGAGCGGAAATGGGTGCACTACGGCCTGACTTCCACGGACGTTGTGGACACGGCGCTGGGGTATTTACTGAAGCAGGCAAATGAAATTTTGGAACGGGATATCGTAAATTTCATCGAGATTTTAAAGGACAAGGCGTTGGCTTACAAAGATACCCCGATGATGGGCCGGACACACGGCGTACATGCCGAGCCGACCACCTTCGGTTTGAAAATGGCGCTTTGGCACGAGGAAATGAAGCGGAACCTGGAGCGCTTCCGCCGCGCGGCGGATAACGTCCAGTTCGGCAAAATCTCCGGCGCGGTCGGCACTTACGCGAACATCGATCCGTTCGTGGAAGAGTTCGTTTGCCGCAAGCTGGGCACGAGTCCTGCGCCGATTTCGACGCAAACGCTGCAACGCGACCGCCACGCGGAATATATGGCGACGCTGGCTTTAATCGCGACGTCGCTCGACAAGTTCGCCACGGAAATCCGCGCTTTGCAAAAAAGCGAATTCCGCGAAGTGGAGGAAGCCTTCGCCAAAGGGCAAAAAGGTTCGTCGGCGATGCCCCATAAACGCAACCCGATCGGCTGCGAGAATATCTCCGGCTTGTCCCGCGTGATCCGCGGCCATATGATTTCGGCCTACGAAAACGTGACGCTGTGGCATGAACGCGACATCTCCCACTCCTCGGTGGAGCGGGTCATTTTGCCGGACGCCACGATGCTGCTGAACTATATGCTGAACCGCTTCGGCAATATCGTGAAGAATCTGACGGTATTCCCGGAAAATATGAAGCGCAACATGGGCCGCACGTTTGGCGTGCCGTTCTCCGGCCGCGTGCTGACGAAGCTGATCGACAAAGGCTTCAGCCGCGAGCAAGCCTACGACACGGTACAACCGCGGGCGATGCAGGCGTGGGAAACGCAGCGCCAGTTCCGCGACATCATTGAGGAGACGTCGGAAATTACCGCCGTCTTGAGTAAAGAGGAAATCGACGACGCGTTTGATCCGTCCTGGCATTTGAAGCATGTGGATACGATTTTCCGGAAGCTTGGGTTGATCGAGTAGAGTTTGTATTGGGGGAGGAGAGCATTCATGGCGGTACCGGCAATTTCGACGGCGGCGGATATGGTGAACGCCCCGCTGCTGTACAAAGGCAAAGTCCGGGAGCTGTACGATCTCGGCGAGTTTTTCCTGATCGTGGTCACCGACCGGATCTCCGCGTTCGATTACGTACTGGAGCCGGCGGTGCCGGACAAGGGCAACGTGCTGAACCGGCTAAGCGCATTTTGGTTCGACAAGACGCGGCATCTGCTGGATAACCACGTGATCCACACGGACGTAGATCGGCTCGGGGACGTGATTCCGGCGGAGCATCGAGAGGCGCTGCGGAAGCGGATCATGGTGACCCGCAAGGCCGAACGCATCGACATCGAATGCGTGGTGCGCGGCTACGTGACCGGCGGCGGCTGGCGGCAGTATGAGCAGACCGGCGCGATCAACGGCATCCGGCTGCCGGAAGGGCTGCGGAAGAACGCGAAGCTGGCGGAGCCGATTTTTACCCCGGCGGCGAAAAACGACGTCGGTCACGACGAGGACATCTCGTTTGCGGAGATGGCGGACAAAGTCGGCCGCGACTTGGCCGAACAGCTGCGGGACCGCAGTCTGGAAATGTACGCCTTCGCCCGTGACTACTGCGAGGACCGCGGCATTCTCCTCGCCGACTGCAAGCTGGAATTCGGGCTGGTGGACGGCAAGTTGATTTTGATCGACGAGATGTTTACGCCGGATGCGTCGCGGTTTTGGGCCAAGGAGAACTACGCGCTGGACATCGAGATCGACAGCATGGATAAAGAGCCGGTTCGGACGTATTTGGCCGGTTCGGACTGGGATAAAAACAGCCGGCCCGATCCGCTCCCGGCGCAGGTCGTCGAAGAGACGACGCGGCGCTACCGCGACATTTACCGGCGGCTGACCGGAGCGGAGCTGGAATAGGGGCTGGAGTAGGAGTAGGAGTAGGAGTGGGCCACCGTACTCCTCGTTGGGCCATTCGCT
>NZ_JAKSXN010000088.1 GCF_022427145.1 Paenibacillus timonensis | reverse complement strand
AAAGGAGAGGCCGTTTTTTAGTTCAGGCTATCCAAGATAATCTCCGACATGTATTTGATCAGTTCGTCGCGGAGCTCGGGATTTTCGAGGGCATAATGGATCGAAGTCTTAATGAAGCCCAATTTCTCGCCGACGTCGTGGCGCGTGCCTTCGAAGTTGTAAGCAAGGATCCGTTCAGTTCCTCCCAACCGCGAGATGGCATCCGTCAGTTGGATTTCCCCGTTGACGCCAACCCGTTGCTCTTCTAGGATGCCAAAAATGGTTGGAGTCAAAATGTATCTTCCCATGATCGCCAGATTGGAGGGTGCTGTACCGGTCTTCGGCTTCTCTATTAATTGATTAGCTAGATACACGCGGTCTTGGACCAAGGTAGGATCCACGATTCCATAGCGGGATACCTCATCCCAATCCACCGGCTGAACACCTACCACAGATGCTTTATGCTCATCGTATACATCAATCATCTGCTTCAGGCAAGGTACATTCGACTCGACGATATCATCGCCGAGTAATACAGCAAAGGGCTCGTCACCGATAAACTTGCGTGCACACCAGATGGCATGCCCTAGGCCTTTCGGTTCCTTCTGGCGAATATAATGAATATCTGCCATTTCCGAGGATTTGCGGACTTCCTCCAGCAACTGAAACTTTCCTTTTTCGTTAAGACTATATTCCAATTCAAATGAAGCGTCGAAATGATCCTCGATCGCCCGTTTGCCCTTCCCCGTCACGATGATGATATCCTCGATGCCGGATGCGACCGCTTCCTCCACGATATATTGAATCGTGGGTTTGTCGACGATCGGCAGCATTTCTTTAGGCATCGCCTTCGTCGCCGGCAGGAAGCGCGTCCCGAGCCCGGCAGCGGGGATGATCGCTTTACGGATTTTCATGAAAGCATGGCTCCCTCGTTCCAAAAATGGTTTGCTGGTGTCATTATATCATATCCCTGCCGATGGTTAGCAAAAAGGACCCGGGGATTTGCCCCCGAGTCCGACTTAAGTAATAAGTGAGTTAACAACAATTTAAGATATTGGATTTACTGGATCCAAAATTTCCGCCATGTGAAGCGCTGAGGAAGTTTTTCCTCGTTTCGGATCCGATTACCCGGTTCTGGCGTGTGCAGGAAACGTTCGGTGCCGAACTCGATTCTACGATATTCTTGTTCGCCGCCGAGTTCCAGCCGTCCTTGTACACGGGTCACGACCGACTGCATCTCGAGGAATCCTTCAAACATCACTTTCACCCTCCTAAAAGTTTGTGAGCGAAGCTAGAAACGGGCTGATTCGGTTGTTTCCTGCAAACTAATAAACCCGCTTCGCATCTCATTTGTTTACGCTTTCATTATAGCACATCAGCGATTTTTTGGTACCCGATAAAGATCGGTTATCGCCCCTTTAAACCACGAGTTCACAAACCTTCCACAAGTTGTTTTCGATAGAAAAACAGGTGTCTTCACGGGGTGTAAACCATACATAATTATCCAGTTGTGTCCTTCTATCGAGGACAAATGTGCCTATGCATTGTTCGCTAAAAGAAAAGAAAGAGTGCGGGATGAGCTGGAGGTTCGGTAACGGACTTGAGGGAAATATCCGGGAAATAGGCGAATAGCGTCGATACGGTCCGTTAGAAGCGGGGGACGATGGAGGTGACGGTCATTGCATTGACACACAATGCAAAAAAGGAGCCCGGCGGCGAAACCTTGCCGTAAGGGCTCCCTTTGATCTTATTTCACCAGCTGTCCGCGCGTAACGCCGAGTTGGTTGGTTGCTTTAAGCGTCTTCCACACCTGCGTGCCGCTAATTTCTCCACGGAGCGCTTTGTTGTAGAGGTCGATGACCTCGTGTACCTGCTCCGGCGTTTCTTCCAGGAACTCGACGCGGTATTTGGATACGCCCAGCTCAAGAAAATGGCTCAGGTACTCCGCGCCCGACTGCTCGATCGCGTTGTACACCGTGTTGCGGCAGCCTTCGTCCACGCGGACGGGGTGCGACATGCCGATCCGGTCCTGCAGGGAAGCCCGATGCTCTTCGCACGGCCGCCCGCAGTTGGTGTAGTCGGTCCCTTCGCTGAGGAAGGTACAATACACGCAGTGCTCGGTATGGAACATCGGCAAATGCTGGTGGATCACGATCTCCATGTCGGCCGTCGGGCTGACCCGGAGCAGATCGACCATCTGCTGGATGTTCAGGTCGTAGGACGGCGTCACCACGTCGCAGCCGACCTCCAGGAACAGCTCGGCCGTTTTATGGTTGGCGATGTTCAGCGAGAAATCGCCGATCAACCGCGGATGCACGGCCGACGGGTTCTCTTGCCGGTGGCGCAGGTAGTAATACAGCGCCCCGGTGTTGCGCACCAGCACCGCGTCGGGCTGGAGGCGCAGAATGTTGTTGTGGTAGCCGTTTTCGCCCGGCATGTGGATGCGCGGCGTCGCCAGCGCGATCCAGGCTCCGGCTGCGCGAACGGCGTCCACTGCTGCCGGGAATTGCTTGATAAACTCGAAGTCGGCGTAGATGTAGGATACGCCGGCTTCCAAAGCAGCCTGCACCTGCGGCAGGCTGCGGCACAACGCGGCGAGCTGCGCTTCGCCGCGCTTCACGGGCGCCGTGGGCCCGCGGCCCTGCGCCTGCTGCGGTTGCCCCGCAACCGCAGCGGCTGCAGCCGCCGGCGCCAGCGGCGCCGTAGACGCCCCACCCACGGCTGGGGCGTCCAACACCCCCGCCGCCCGTGTGCGCGTCCACACGGGCGGCTTCGGCCGCTCGGCGGCGAGCAGCTCCACCGCGCGCCGGCGGATGCTGTTCAGCTCTCGCATGGGCAGGATGACGTCGCCATACAGCTCCGCATCCAGCTTCTCGAGCTGAAACACCGTGCCGCCGAGACGCCCGAACTGCTCTTCGAGCAGAGTGGCGTCCATCGGCCGTTTTTGCGCGACCTCGAGCTCCAGCTCCGAGTCGACTTGCACCGTCGTTCCCTTCTGCACATCCGTCCAGAAGGTGTTCAGCAGCCCGCCGGCGTGGCCCACGGCCCGCACATGCACCGGGAAGACCCGGTACGGCTTCTCCGTCTCGTACGTCTGGCGCAGGCGCTTGTCGAGCGCCGGATCGTTGGTCTTCCAAATGCGGTCGCCGACATGCACGCGGCGCAAATCCACGTCATTGCGGCCCGGCACAATATCGACGATCCAGCCTTCGCCGGCTTCGCCTTCCTGCTTCACGCCTTGACGGCGCAGGTCGTAGACGCGGCCGCCCTCTTCTTTTTGCGTCGGATCCCCGGCATCAAACACAATCCCGTCCCCGCGCTTCAGCGGCGCATCCAGCTTGCAGACTACACCGTCGCGCAGCACCTTCTCTACGCGGCCGAGGTACACGCCCCGGCTTTTCGGGAACGTTCCATCCAGCAGCTTCTTATTGTTTGTCCCTTCCAGGAAGCCATGCGTAAAGCCGCGCGAAAAGCTCTGCTGCAGCTCGCGAATCTCCTCTTTCGACGGAGGCGTATCGTCCCCATCAAAATACCGATCAATCGCCTTCCGGTATTTACTCACTACGTTGGCGACGTACTCCGGGGTTTTCATCCGGCCTTCGATTTTAAAAGACGTCACGCCCGCCTCGATCAGCTCCGGCATGATGTCGATCGCCGCCAAATCCTTTGGCGACAAGAGGTAGGCGACATCCCCCATCGGCTTCTGTTCCCCGTCGACGATCAAATCGTACGGCAACCGGCACGCCTGCGCGCATTCGCCGCGGTTCGCCGAACGCCCGCCCCACATTTCCGACGTCAGGCATTGACCCGAATAGGATACGCACAGCGCCCCATGCACGAACACCTCCATCGGCAGCTTGGCTTGCTCCCCGATCACCTTGATTTGCTTGAGGTTATTTTCCCGGCCCAGCACCACGCGTTCCATATTCCACGGCTTCACGAACTCCACCGCTTCCGGCGAAGTGATCGTCATCTGCGTTGATCCATGAATCGGAAAATCCGGCGACAATTCGCGGATCAGCTTCACCAGCCCAAGATCCTGCACAATCACCGCATCCACGCCCGCATTCATGCACGCCTCGATCAGCTCCTGCGCATCCCGCAGCTCGTCCTCGAACACGAGAATGTTAAACGTCAGGAAACCCTTAACCCCATAACTGTGCAAGAACGCCATAATCTCCGGCAGCTCGTCCATCCGGAAATTGTTCGCCCGCGCCCGGGCATTAAACTTCTCCACGCCGAAAAAGATCGCGTCCGCCCCATTCGCCACCGCCGCCCGCATGCAATCCCAATCGCCGGCCGGCGCCAACAGCTCCACGTCCTGCCGCGTTAACGTTGTCTTGCTCATATATGTCCTCCCAAACCGGCTAGCGCCGGCATCTATTCAACTTGATTCGGAAATTTCAAAATTAAAGTGTCAACCAACTTATATATTCTAGCAGACATTGCCCGTGTACTCTAGCTTTTCCATCGATTCGCAAGGAAAAACGTGGGTTAAATGCCCTTTCGGCCCCTTTGCGCGCTTCTTTACACGATTATCCCTTTCGATCAGGACCAGCATTTCCGTTTCACATTCGCCACGACCTGACGCAACGGGATAATCATCAAAAGAGAGGGAACAGATGACCTATGATGTCCTATATTTGGGAGCACGCCAAAAAAAGAAGCCAACGGAAGCCTCAGCTCCCATTGACCTCTTGCTATCCTTAACCCTTTCGCCGTGCCCTCGACGCTTGGATAATTTCTCCCGCTTGGCGGACGATCTCGTCCAGCGACGCTTCGTCCGTCGCATCGTATTCGTCGATATTCAGCCGCAGCACCGGACAGGCATTAAACTCTTCGATCCAGTTCGCGTACCGTTCATGCATGTGCTCCCAGTAGGAGACATCCGTTTGGATCTCCATTTCCCGTCCCCGCAACTGAATCCGCTTCAAGATGGAAGACAGATTCCCTTCCAGGTAGATCAACACGTCCGGATGCGGAAAATACGGCGTCATCACCATCGCCTCAAACAAGCTGGTGTACGTCTCGTAATCCGTCTTCGACATCGTGCCTTGATCGGCATGCATTTTGGCAAAAATCCCGGTGTCTTCGTAAATCGAACGGTCCTGGACAAACCCGCCGCCCGCTTCAACGATCGCCTTCTGCTCTTTAAACCGCTCCGCCAGAAAATAAATCTGCAGATGGAAGCTCCAGCGCTCAAAATCGTGGTAGAACTTCTCCAGATAAGGATTGTTGTCGACCTTCTCCATCGAGGTGCGGAAGCCGAGTCGGGAGGCCAGCGCAGTGGTCAACGTGGATTTTCCGACGCCGACAGTACCTGCTACCGTGATTAAGGCGTCTTGGGGGATGTACAATTCATGGCTCATCTTTTATAAGTGCTCCTTTATCTTGGCAACGATCTGCTCAAAATGCTCCGGATGTTCAACGAAATCCAGCGCATTCCCATCAATCGTAATAATGACCGTCTCCGGCTCTTGCGTTTGAAGCTGCGTGATCGCCGTCTCATAATCCTCGATCAGTTGCTCCAGATAACCCGGATCGATGTCCTGCTCAAAGTCGCGCCCGCGTTTTTCGATTCTTCTCAGTAAGGTAGCAAGCTCCGTCTTGATGTAGACGATCACATTGGGTTTAGGTAAATCGTCGGTCAGCAGATGATAAATCTGCCGGTATTTCTCCCGTTTGTCCCCATGCAGCGTGCGCTGGGCAAAAATCCAGTTCTTATAAATGTGATAATCCGACACGACCGGCAAACCCCGGGACACATAGTTTTGCACCGTATCCTCCAGTTGCTTATACCGGTTGCACAAAAAGAACATTTCCAGCTGAAAGGCCCATTCCTCGATATTCTGATAAAACTTGTCCAGGAACGGATTCTCGTCCACGATCTCCTTCAACAGCGGAAAGTCAAACCGCTCGGCGAGCATCGTCGCCAGCGTGGTTTTTCCGGCTCCGATGGCGCCTTCCACGGCGATAAACGGGCATGGCTTCTTCACTTGATGGTCCTCCCACATCTCACTTGCCTGAAAAATAGACTAGAACATTGTAACATAGAATTCACGATTTCGCGGGGAGAACTTTAGCGAAAAAAGAGGAACCATGTCGCCCCGATCGATAAAAAGATCGATCGCTGAGCAGCAAGGCTCCCCTACCTGCATCCTAATTGAATGTGTTCAAACAATCGACGATTTAGTGCGTCACCAGCGGACGAAAATCATCGCGGCTCGACAGATCCGCATGATAAAACGCCACATCCCCGTCCTTCAGCGCGAAACGGCGTCCATAAGGATCCATCACGCTCCGTGCGAACCCTTCCATGCCGGTCCATTGGTTCATCAGCGGTGCGCGAATATATTGAAGATACGGCTTCCCCGTCTCCCCGTCCCGCACAGTCTCGATGTTGAAGTTCACGACGATATACCCTTTTTTCAAAAAGATCTCCGACCGATCCGTCAGCCCCCCATGCGTCCGTCCATACTCCGCCACGTTCGTGCCCGCCGGAACGGCGTACAATTCCGCCGGAAGGCTGTATTCGCCGTACCATCGTTGCACTGCGGCATTCACCCGCGCCGGGTCGACACCGGAAGGGATTCCCGTTTTGGGACCGATTAGGGTGCGTACCCCTTCCGGCAATCGCAGCAGGCTGAGGCTGCCGACAGGCGTTTTTTGGCGCGACTGCTTCTGGATGTACCGCTGCACAAACTGGCTGCGCCCGATCCCGGCCACCTGGTTAAAGGTGTAGTTATGATCGTATTGATAGAGCGCCGTATCCGTCAGCTCCTCCATCGGCACATTCCGCAGCCTTGCATTCAGGATTACGTAACGCTGCACCTGGTCCGATGCCGAACCGATTCGTACGTAGCTTCGACTCCCGGTATGGTAATACAGATCGACGGGCTGCCGGTTTCCGTTCGTTGCGTCGATGAAATCAAACGTAGGCGTAATCACGATTTGATCGAAAGGGCCAAACATATTCCCCTTTGTTTTGAGGTCGAATTTGAAATGGTACCCCGTTTTGATCACCGCGTTTTTGTACAGCGGATGGCTTCCCGGGCGGATCGGCAGCGTAAATTGCCCGGTGTTCCCGCGGGGGGCTCCATCGATACCGTTTCGCCCAACCCAATAGGCGGCTCCTGTTGGCGTCCGGCTTCCCGCCGCCGTCCGAAAAACGCCCTCCCAGTTATAATCCGCGATATCCGTCACCTGAAAATCGTACACCCGCCCGACCACGTCAACCGGCACGGTACCATAGGCGATATGATGGCTAAGGTTCAGGTTGGCGTTGGTCTGCTCCGTAGCTCCAGGCGGCGCGTTATGCGCAATGGTGCGAAACTCCACGGTATAAAACCCTTCATCTACCCATACGGGCAGGTAGAAACCAAATTGCTCCCGGGACTTGTCGACTTCGATCCAGGTGTTTTTTGGATAAAAGGCCGCTTTCGTTCCCTCATACACATCAAACGGGAAGCGAACCTGCTTGCTGCCGATATACTTCAAATAGTCCCGGTTCCCATACCCCAAATAATTCGTATGCTGGCCGCTGTTTGGCATCATGACCGTAAAAGGCCGATCCAAAATGACCGCCGACCGTCCCGACGCCGGGATCGTCTTCTGATTATGAGCCCGGTCGTCGGAGACGCCGGGGTACATCACCACGGGCGTATGTACGGTAACGCTGTTGATGCCGGAGATGGGGAAGCTTTTGTCGGAACCGCCATTGATATTGCCGCTCATGAGCCCGTAGTAGATCGTCCCTGTACTCGGCTGATCCGCTTTGTTCGTCTTGATGGTGGGAATGACATGCCCCGGACTGTACAGGACATTGTTGGAGATTTGCGCTGCCGCGGGGATTTGCCCCGGCCGTTGTCCCGTCCGTTCCGTTTGGGAGCCGTTCATGATCGTACTTCCGTTAAAGGTGAGACTGTCGTTTTTGACCTTGACTTCTTCTACGGCGTCCTCGGCATAAGACTTCAGGTTTTCTCCACTGACGTCCGGTTTTGTCTTTCCGCCCGACTTGCTTCCGGATGGTGCATCCACCGTGCCCGGCGGCGAAGGCGGAGTATAACCGCTGGATTTCGAAGCAGCATAGCTTGGCGGCGAATATCCGCTTGGCGAAAGGCGAATGCCGTTTCCTTCAAACGCATAATTTTGCAGCGCCGCTTCGTTAATTTTGTAGACCTCCAGGTTATCGATGACCCAGAAGGAAAACTTCCGCTCGATCGTATACGACTTCGTTACCGTCTCGCTGGCTGACTGCGGGTCGGGTTCGGTATGCTTGTTCCCCTCTTCGTCCGTGACTTCTTTTCCGGGATCCCAAGTCAGTTCGTATGTACGGTTCACCGTAATATCAAAGCTGCAGGTTCCGCTCATTTCCACAAACCGGTTCTTGGTTAAATAACTCTTTGCTAGCACATTGCCATACAAGCTCTCCGTCGTCGGAATCCCATCCAACACATTAAACCGCTCATTCCCGCGGCTGTCCGCCCGAATCACCGCGCTGACCGACGGATCGTTCAGCGGGACGTCGATGGTGTTGCCGCTGGGGGAAGGTGAAGTGCATTGGCCTGTTGGGTTACCCGGATCTCCTCCAGGAGGTGATCCCTGCTTATCATAATAGTAGTAGACGTAATAAGTTGAGAAATTTCCTTCATACTCAAACCCTGGCGGGTCCCCCTGATCTTCCGTCGGTCCCCCCTCCGGTTCTTTATCAATCCTTTTCTGATAACCCTTATATGTATAGTTTGGTGGGGGATTCTCCCGATGTGTGGCTTGGAAGAATTGATCCTTCACAAGTTTATGAGTTTCATTCTGAAAGCCGTCAACCCCGTCCAGCGGAGTTCCGGTGGTGGTAAAATATTTGATCACGGCCTGCCCTTCCTCCGGCTCTAGAGTGAACTCAAATAGAATCGGGAAGTAATAGCGGTAGGCTTTAACGCCAGCTCCAAATTCACCAGGGCTATGTTCTAATGAAATTACATCGTAGATATCTGATGAATAAAGCCGACCAGTAACGCCTAAGCGAAAAGATATATTACTTGTTCCATTTCCAGTTATCCCCTCTGCCGTTCCCACTGAGATGACTTGAGAAAAATAGTTTTCTAAATCGTTTATATTTCCAGCCCTCGAGTTAGTAAAATACTCAATATGTTTTGGATTACTTGGCGAAAATTTTTGGATCTGGACATCCAATACCTTTCGTCCTGGAAAAGTAAAGTCATAGTTGTGAAACAACTCATCACTGCCCACAGTTTCTCCTGGAGCCTTTGTTATCCAATGTCCTGTGGAATTTGACCAAATTTCGTAAGACATAAATCCGACTGCATATCGTTTGTTGGAATCGCCTGATGGGTCTTTGTATGGTGTGATGTGAGCATTACCAAAATCTGAATTAGATGCAGATTCGGCTCGTTCGTTATAATTAAATGTTGTAATAACAACAAACGAAAAGACGAAGCAAATAGCTTTCCATCCTATTTGCTTGAGCAATATTTAACACCACCTTGATTAGTTCCCATATTCATTTTTGACAAATACTGCTGCATCCGAGTCGACATCTAACCCAACATAATCTATGTTTTTTAGTGTCAAATTCAAATAATTTTTATCTCCAAGCAAATCTTCATCCTTACGAGCTATGATCTGATGATATTTAATCCTTATATTACTATCCTGGCCTGTTCTCTCCCTAAGTCTGACAATCTCCCCTCTATACCTCAAGGGCTCCCCTTTTTTCATTAAGTAGTAATTCGTACCAATTTGTGATTTGCTATCAGAAATTGAACGAAGAAATTCCGTTTTATCAGTTGTTTGAGCATAATCAATCCGATAAATAATCTCATTTTCGAACTGAATCGGGAAATCATCTTTTCTAAGAATACGAACCTGAGAGTAAGTGATATTTCCGAATTTCAAGACATATTCACCTTTTTTAAACAAATCCAAATACGGCTCAATCGACACCGGCTTTGCTACATCCTCCAATTTAGGGACTTCTGTGCTGCCGATCCATATGTACTGATTCACGCTATCCCATTTTACGGGTTCGCCTAAAGCTTCGCTGACAAAACGAAGCGGCACCAGCGTCCGACCGTCGACAGCTACCGAAGGAGTATCCAAGGTGACCGTTTCGCCGTTGACGGTTGCGGTTGTCCCACCGATCGTCATAGCAATTAGGCGATCTCCTTTTTCGATCGAGATGTTCTTACCAGAAAGCGTCAACTTCCCGGCGAGTTTATCCGTTACAAACCGCAGCGGAATTAGCGTATTCCCGTTTTTGATTTGCGGCCGGACATCCGGGAAAGCGACTCTGCGAGCATTAACAAGTACCTCGATGGACATGTTTTTGACCTTAGGAATATCTGAGGTTGCGGCGTTGGCGACCTGTCCAATGCTTGTTCCCAATAATATAAAGCCCCATAATCCAATCATCAGCATCTTCTTCACTTCCATCACTCCCATACACGGAATAGTTTACTCATACTAGCTTAGGAAAAATATGTATTATCCTCACTTATTCGCTACCCTTCATCTTTCACCTCCTTTGTTCTTGCTTTTCTGATAATTTCATCCATTTATCACAAATAAAAAAACACACCTCGCCATCTCAAGGATGTCAAGGTGTGCTTCACCTGCCATTTATTATAATCCAAATCCTGTAAGTTGAAAAGACACTTCATTCCTCCTAAAGGAATCAAGTGTCTCGGCTTATTTCATATGATGAAATATGTATCGCTCACTGTGGCTTAGCTAAACCAAGTTTTGATCATAACCGCATCCGACGCCAAAAAGACCAACAGGCTGATGATCCCGAAACCGATAGCGAACAGGTTCTTCTTCGGACGCTCAGTCACCAGGCGGATGACGCCGATCAAAATGATGATCGTAAACAAAATCATAAAAATATCGAACCCGTTAAATGTCGTCGTTTTTGCCGCTTCTTGCGCTGCTTCGAGCAACATCGCGAAACCTCCTCTTGAAATCCACGAAATCACAACTCTTCTTCTATGTTATCTTCCCTCCCGTTCGGATGCAAGAGGAAAGACATGATTTTGTCAAACTTTTCGTTAAAATCACGCACTCGTCGCTCAATTCGATTCTTATTTTATGCTGATCGTCATTGACAGATACATTATCACCAGATCTTTCATTCTTCATAAGTAAGTTTTATGTCCGGAAGTCCCTTTCTTTATTTACGCTGTTTCCCAACTATGGTACCATGAAAAATAATCTTATTCATAGTTTTGTTGTCGGAATTAAATAAGCGGAATCCACAGAGGATTCATTACCACAAAGGATCAAAGGGAGGTTATCGCATGGCTTATGAACCGATATGGACCGCGGAGCCGGAGAAATTAAACAAATTCGAATTCGTTAAATTGGAAAAAGACGGGCTGGACGTCATCCGTACGATTATTGATGAGTATGCGGTTAAAGGTTACGATTCCATTCCTGCGGACGATATGGACCGTTTCAAATGGGCCGGCGTGTATCAGCAGAAACCGAAAGACGGTCACTTCATGATGCGGGTGCGCATCAATACCGGGATCATGACCACTCGTCAGGCGCGTGCTCTGGCGGATATTGCCCGCTTGTATGGCCGCGACCTGGTGGACGTGACGACGCGTCAGGCCATCCAATTCCACTGGCTGCGGGTGGAGCATTTGCCCGATATTTTCAAACGGCTGGAAGAAGTCGGCTTGTATTCGTTTGAAGCGTGCGGCGACTGCCCGAGAACCATTGTCGGCAACCCGCTCGCCGGGATCGACAAGGATGAATTAATCGATACGACGGAGATCGTCGAGGAGGTTAACCAATTTTTCCTGTTGAACCGGGACTTTTCCAACCTGCCGCGAAAATATAAAATGTCGATCTCCGCAAATACCTACAATAATGCGCAAGCGGAAATCAACGATCTGGCCTTTACGCCAGCGGTGAAGGTGATCGATGGGAAAGAGGTCGTCGGTTTCCACGCCATGGTTGGCGGCGGTTTATCCGCGAAGCCGCATTTGGCCAAACCGCTGGACATTTTCGTCAGACCGGAGGAAGTGCTGAAGGTTGCGATTGGGGTCACCACGATTTTCCGCGATTACGGCTACCGGGAAAAACGCCACCACGCTCGCCTGAAATTTCTGGTCGCCGATTGGGGACCGGAGAAATTCAAGGAGAAGCTGGTCGAACTCGTTGGCGAGCTGGAGTCGCGCGGGGAAGACAAGACCGTCGGCTGGCAAGCAGCCTATTTCGACGGGGTCCATCCGCAGAAGCAGGAAGGGCTTAATTATATCGGCCTCAACGTACCGGTTGGCCGGTTAAACGCCGCGGAGCTGGAGCAGTTGGCCGATGTAGCCGACCAATACGGAGAAGGCAAAATCCGCACCACGATGTCGCAAAATATTTTGCTTAGCGGCATTCCGGACGATAAGGTGGAAGCAGCGCTCCAAGCACCGGTTCTTCAGCGTCTAACGCCGTTTCCGAAGCCTTTTATGAGCCGGACCGTATCTTGTACGGGCAATGAATTTTGCAACTTGGCCATTGTGGAAACGAAACAACGCGCGGTCGAAGTGGCGGAGTATCTGGACCAGCATGTGGAGCTGGACGAAAAGGTCCGCATTCACTTTATCGGCTGCCCGAACGCGTGCGGTCAAAAGCACATCGCCGATATCGGATTGCAGGGTTCCTTAGTCAAGACGCCGGAAGGCATGGTCGACGCATTCGATATTGCGGTTGGCGGTACCTTAGGCGGCGGAGCAAATGGACCCCAAGCCCAGTTTAACCAGGCGCTTAAAGGACGCGTCAAAGGCGATCAAGTCGCCTATGTCCTTGAGCAGTTGTTGCTGTTCTACAAAACGAATCGGAAACCCTCCGAATCCTTCCATGAATTCGTCCTGCGCGTTGGAGTTCCGGCGTTCCAGGAGCAATTAAGCCAGATTTTGGAGGCGGGCATCGCCTCGTAAACCCATGACAATCGTAAAATAGCCAAAAAAGCAGTCTCCATTTTAGAGACTGCTTCTTTTTATTTCCTATACGACTTCCCGATCCTGCTCTTCCACTTCGCTTAGTTCTGCCGTGCGCTTGGTATCCCGTTTGAGGATTGGAGCCAGGTAACGCCCGGTATAGGAGTTTTCCACCTTAACGATGTCCTCCGGCGTGCCGGTAGCAATCACGGTTCCTCCCCCGCTGCCGCCTTCCGGACCCAAGTCGATCAGGTAATCGGCCGTCTTGATTACGTCCAGGTTGTGCTCAATCACGAGCACCGTTTCCCCGGAATCAACCAGACGATGGAGCACCTTAAGCAACCGGTCGATATCGTCGACATGCAAGCCGGTCGTTGGTTCGTCCAGGATGTAAATCGTTTTGCCGGTACTGCGGCGATACAATTCCGAGGCCAGTTTCACGCGTTGAGCTTCCCCGCCGGACAGGGTCGTAGCCGGTTGCCCCAGGGTCACGTACCCCAAACCAACGTCCAGCAGCGTTTGCAGCTTGCGGTGAATCTTCGGAATGTTCTGGAAGAAGTCCGTGGCATCCTCGATCGTCATCTCCAGCACGTCGGCAATACTCTTGTTCTTATATTTCACTTCCAGCGTCTCCCGGTTGTACCGCTTGCCTTTGCAGACTTCGCAAGGAACGTACACGTCGGGCAGGAAGTGCATTTCGATCTTGATGATCCCGTCGCCTTTGCAGGCTTCGCAGCGGCCGCCTTTAATGTTGAAGCTGAAGCGGCCTTTCTTATAGCCGCGCACCTTCGCTTCCGTTGTTTGCGAGAACAAATCGCGAATATCGTCAAAAACACCGGTGTAAGTTGCCGGATTGGATCGCGGCGTACGGCCGATCGGGGACTGGTCGATATCGACGACCTTATCCACGTGCTCGAGCCCCTTGATCTCCTTGTATTGCCCTGGGCGCACTCTCGCCCGATTCAAATCGCGAGCCAACGTTTTATACAAAATTTCGTTGACGAGCGTCGACTTGCCGGAGCCGGATACCCCGGTTACCGCCGAAAACACGCCAATCGGGAACTTCACGTTGATGTTCTTCAGGTTGTTCTCCTTGGCCCCTTTGACCTCCAACCAGCGGCCATCCGGCTTGCGCCGCGACAACGGCACCGGAATAAACCTTTTGCCGCTCAAATACTGGCCGGTCAGGGAACGGGGGTCGTTCATGACTTCCTTCGGCGTCCCCTGCGAGATCACTTGGCCGCCGTGAATGCCTGCGCCGGGCCCAATATCGATAATATAATCCGCTGCCAACATCGTATCCTCGTCGTGTTCGACGACGATCAACGTATTGCCGAGGTCGCGCATATGATTCAACGTCGAGATCAACTTATCATTATCCCGTTGATGCAGCCCGATGCTCGGTTCGTCCAGGATGTACAGAACGCCCATCAGGCTGGAGCCGATTTGCGTAGCCAGTCGGATGCGTTGCGCTTCGCCACCGGACAAGGTGCCGGCTGCCCGACTAAGCGTCAGGTATTCCAAGCCGACGTTCACCAGGAACCCAAGCCGGCTGTTGATCTCCTTCAGGATCAGGTTAGCGATGGATTTTTCTTTGTCCGTAAGCTCCAGTTGACCGAAAAACTCTCTAGCATCGCCGATCGACAAAGACGTCACGTGCGCGATGTTCTGGTTGTTGACCGTTACCGCCAGGACTTCCTTCTTCAAGCGATGTCCATGACAAGTGCCGCAAGGCTTGGAGCCCATAAACTCTTCGATGAACTCGCGAATGCCTTCCGAAGCGGTATCCCGGTAGCGCCGTTCGAGGTTAGGAATGATCCCCTCAAACGTGACGTAGGCATCTCTGCTCATGCCAAAGTCGTTCTCATAACGGAACCGAACCTTCGTTTCTCCGGTCCCGTACAGCAGCTTGTCCATCTGATCCGCCGTCAGCTCGGAAACCGGAACATTTTGCGGAATATTGAAATGCTCGCAAACCGATCTCAAGAATTGCGGATAGTAGTTGGAGGTACCGCCCGCCCACGCCTCAAAAGCGCCTTCCTCGATAGATTTCGAGGGGTCCGAGATAAGGAGATCCTTATCGATGATCATTTTCACGCCAAGACCGTCGCATTCCGGACACGCCCCAAACGGACTGTTGAACGAAAACATCCGCGGCGACAGCTCATCAATGCTGAACCCGCAAATCGGGCAAGCATAGTTGGAGCTGAAGCGAAGCTCCTCTTGGCCGATAATATCGACGAGGATTTGCCCGCCGGACATTTTGAGCGCCGTTTCGATCGAGTCGGCCAGACGGCTGCGCGCATCTTCCTTCACGACGATCCGGTCAACGATAACCTCGATGGTGTGCTTTCTGGTTTTCTCGAGTTCAATGTCCTCCGATAAATCGCGCTGTTCTCCGTCCACCCGAACCCGGACGAAGCCTTGCTTGGCGATTTCGCTGAGCAGGCTTTTGTGCTCGCCTTTTTTGCCGGAGATGACGGGGGCCAAAATCTGCAATCTCGTCCGCTCCGGATACTGCATGATCCGGTCAACCATCTGCTCCACGGTCTGGGACGTGATTTCAATGCCGTGCTCCGGGCAGTGCGGGTGCCCGATCCGGGCAAACAATAAGCGAAGATAGTCATAGATTTCCGTGACCGTCCCTACCGTCGAACGCGGGTTGCGGCTTGTCGTCTTCTGGTCGATGGAAATGGCCGGGGACAACCCTTCGATCGAATCCACGTCCGGCTTATCCATCTGCCCCAAAAACTGCCGTGCATAGGCGGACAACGACTCGACGTAACGGCGCTGCCCTTCGGCATAAATCGTATCGAAAGCCAGCGAAGACTTGCCGGAGCCGCTCAGCCCCGTAAGCACGACAAACTTGTCGCGCGGTATCGTGATATCTATGTTTTTCAAATTATGCGCTCTGGCGCCTTTAATGACGATGCTCTCACTACCCAACAACTTCATCTCCCTTTTTAGATGATGTTTAAAAATCGGCTTCCCATCACGATGTTATTCGCAGGTGCATATTCGGCATCGAATCTTGAATTCAGTCGGTCGCTCC
>NZ_JAKSXN010000087.1 GCF_022427145.1 Paenibacillus timonensis | reverse complement strand
GGAAAGGGGGCGGTTTTTTTGATGTCGTCAACGGTTCATTCCAGGCCCGGGCTTAGGCTGCAGCCGAACCCCCACCAACGTTGCGTAAAACCAATCGTGAAGCCGGCCTTGGCGGAACCGATACGAAAAACTGCAAAAGTGCAGGTGTTTTCACCGATTTTGAAGATTAAGGCTAAAAAGATGCAAAAGTGCAGGAATTTTGAACCAAAATGAGAATAAGGAGATTTTTACCCTAAAAAACTGCATTATTGCAGGTATTTGCGATAGTTAGGTCAATTCCGAACAAAAAAACTGCACTTTTGCATTAATTCCTCAGAATCGCTTGGGTAGCTTCTTTTGTATGACTATCATCATACAAATGATTACACGCAGCGCTCGGGCGCCGTCCATCGTGCATACGCGCTCCGGTGGCGGCCGAAATATGCAGTCGAAGCGATGGAGACGGCATCGGAGCGGCATGATCGACGGTGGACGGTGTGAGCGCCGGTGGACGTCGTTAGGTTAGTAGACGTGTCGTGAGCGCCGGTGGTCCGTCATGAGCGTTGGTTGAGGTTGTGAGCGCCAGGGGTCCGTCGCGGTCGGCATGATCACCGCCTATCGTCGACCATCGCCAATTAACGGCGACGCTGCCCCAGCGAGGTTATGGACTCCTACTCCACGATATACATTACTCCCGCTTCGGTCGGGAAGTGTTCGCCTTCCTGCGCCGTACTGCCGTCCGGCAGCCGGACGGTCAGGCCGCGCAAACCGCGCAGCGTACACCAGCCGTCGACCGTCGACGTGAGGTTGGCCGACGTTAAGCGGCCTTCCTCCCACGTCATGTCGACGATAAACCCGCCGCGGGCCCGCAGGCCGGTCACTTGGCCGCTAGCCCACGCCGCAGGCAAGGCCGGCAGCAGATCGATGCCGGCCATATGGCTTTGCAGCAGCATTTCGGCGATGCCGGCTGCGCCGCCGAAGTTGCCGTCGATCTGGAACGGCGGATGATCGTCGAACAGGTTCGGGTACGTGGAGCGCGACAGCAGCGTTTCGACGAAGCGGTGCGCCGTCTCCCCATCGCCCAGCCGGGCGTACAAGTTGATCAGCCAGGCGCAGCTCCAGCCGGTATGGCCCCCGCCGTTCCGAATGCGCTCCTCCAGCGTTCGGCGGACGGCTTCCGCCAGCTCCGGCGTCTGTCGCACGGTGATCGCGTCTCCCGGATAGAAGCCGTACAGATGGGACACGTGCCGATGTCCCGGCTCGGCTTCCGCAAACGGCTCGCTCCACTCCTGCAGCCGGCCGTCCGGGCCGATCTGCGGCTGGGCCATCCGCGCAATCGTATCGGCCAGCTCTTGTCGCCACGCCTCGTCGACGCCAAGAATCTCCGCCGCCCGGATCGTGTGCGCAAGCAACTCGCGGATCAAGAACAGATCCATCGTGCTGCCGGCGGACACGCTGCAGGGCTCGCCGCCATCCGGCGCCAGGAACTTGTTCTCCGGCGAGGTCGAAGGCGCCGTAACCAACCGTCCGTACGGCCCGGTCACCAGCCAATCCTGGCAAAACTCGGCGGCCCCCTTCATCAGCGGATACGCGGTCTCCCGCAAAAACCGCTCGTCCGGCGCGAATTGATAATGCTCCCATAAATGCCGGCACAACCACACCCCGCCCAGCGGCCAGAACGCCCAGTTGGCCTCGCCGTCCGTTGGCGTCGATTGGCGCCATAAATCTACATTGTGATGGGCTACCCAACCCCGGGATCCGTAATGAATCCGCGCCGTTCGGGCACCGGTAACGCTCAGGTCGCGAATCAGCCCGAACAACGGCTCATGGCATTCGGCCAGCCCTGCGACCTCGGCATGCCAATAGTTCATTTGCGTATTGATGTTGGTCGTATACCCGCAGTTCCACGGCGGCTGCACGTGCGGATTCCAGATGCCCTGCAAATGGGCGGCCTCCGTCCCCGGCCGGGAGCTTGCCATCAACAAATACCGGCCATAGTGGAAATACAGCGCCTCCAGCGCAAGATCCTCCGTCCCGCTGCGGTAGGCATCCAACCGCTCGTTGGTCGGCAAGGCCGCCCGCTCCGCTGCCGCAGAAGCGCTGCCTAGCCGCAGCTCTACGCGGCCAAACAATAAGCGGTGATCCGCCACATGGCGTTCGCGCAGCCGCTCGTAGCCTATCTCCGCCGCCGCGGCCAGCACGGCCCGGCAACGCTCGGCCGGATCGATGCCGCCGCTCCCCGGCGTCTTGTCATAACCGGCGAAGTCCGTTGCGGCCGCGAGCAGCAGCGTCACGGCTTTCGCCCCGCGCACCCTCAGCCGGCCCGATTCGTCCGCCTCCGCCGTACCGCCCTCCGGCAGCGCCAGCAGTTGTACCTCAAAGGAGAGGCCCAGCCCTTCCTCGTACAACACCGATTGCGGGTGATCCCCGCGGTAATTGTCGGCGACGTGGCTAGGCGCCCGGCCCTTCATCCTGAGGCGGGCCGTTTCCGCCGGAGCGGCCACGATCCGATGCCGGAGCAACGAATCCAGCGAAGCAGCCAGATCAACGGGCTTATCCCCCTGCGCAGCGATACGCACGACCAGTACCTGGTCGACCGCGCTGACAAACACCTCGCGCTCATAAGCCGCTTCGCCTATCCGATAGCTCGTAGAAGCGATTCCCGTCGCCAAATCCAATGCCCGCCGAAACCCGCTAACCTTGCGTTCTGCACCGACGCTTTCCGCCCCTTCTTCTCCCTGCTCCAATCGCAAGCTCCCGAGCGGTTGATACGATTCCGTGCGCCGGCCCAGCATTTTCGCATCCACCAACTTCTCCGCTTCTTTATATTTGCCGGCAAAAATCAGCTCGCGCGCCGGTCCAAGATGACGCAAGGCATCATAATTCTGAGGATCCCGGGGAAATCCCGACCATAACGTATCCTCGTTTAATGCGATCAATTCCCGATCTGTCCCGCCGTAAACCATCCCGCCGATCCGCCCGTTTCCGACGGGAAGAGCTTCCTCCCAACGGGAAGCGGGCCGATCGTACCATAGCTTCCATTCCGCTTGATCCGAATAGGTCAGCGTACTCATCTCCTCTCGAATTCTCCCATATTGGCGAAAAAAGGCCCGAGGAAATCACGGGCCTTTTTGCACCTTAGTTCTCTAAGAGATCTGACTATTGCAATTCCTTGCCGGTAAACAGCTCGACTCTCTTCTTAACCAGTTCCGTATATTCGGCTTCCATTTCCTTCGCGCCGGCTTTATCCAACTCGGCAAGGAAGGCGTCATAGATCTTGTCGAAGTCGGTCGTTTTCGCCAGAACCGCTTCAGGAATCCGTTTACGAACGATATCCTGTGTTTTTTGGAAAATCACTTGGTAATCGCCGTCCGTAGGAACAGGCATGTTGTACAATGCGCCCCAATCCTTCGCCGGGAAGGCATCTTCGCCAGGGAACAGGTCTTTCCAAGTTGTTGCGTTGTAAGCTTTCAGCGTCTCTTTTTCAGCTTCAGTATAGCCTGCCACGATTTGTTCAGGGAAGTTCGTGGTGTAGTAGTTGCCCGAAGGATCTTTTACGCCGTCGCCATAGTTGGCGCCGAAGATGCGGTATTGGCTGATGCCGGATTCCTTCGTGAAGTTCGTGCTGTCATTGACTTTGCGATCTTGAATGTCGGCCGGAACGACGCGTTGGCCGTTTTCAACCGTATAGTGTTTGCCTTCAATCCCCCAGTTTCTCAAAACTTGACCTTCGTCGGAAGACAGCCAGTCGATGAATTTGATGGCGCGGACCGGATCTTTACATGCCGTCGTGATGCTGATGCCGTAACCGTCAACGCCCGCTTGTTGGAAGGAATGATCTTCGTATTCTTCCGACAAGGTGACTGGGAAGTGCGCGTAAGTGTACTCGTCTTTACCTGCGGTTTTCAACGCGTTTTCAGCGTCCTGATAGCCCCACTCCTGGTCGATCAGGCCCAGTACGCGGCCGCTGGCGATTTTTGCTTTGTATTGGTCTTCTTTTTGAACGAACGTATCTTTATCCAACAGACCTTCATTGTACATGTGGTTCAACCAACGGAAGTATTCTTTCTCTTCCGGACGTTTGTAGTGCAATTGAGCTTCGTACGTTTCCGGATTGACGTAGTATTCGCCATCGTCCGGAGCGCCGGTTGCCAGGAACGCCGGGTTCGTTACCGTAATCATGATTCTCCAGTCGTCGGCGCTCAGCGTCAACGGAATCGTTGGCTGGCCGTCCGTCGTAGGGTGCTTCTCAACGTATTGCTTCAGCACGTTTTCAAAGTCCTGAACCGTGCGAACCTTCGGATAACCCAGTTCTTTCAAGACGCGTTGTTGAATTTCAAATCCGCCGCCGGCGTCAAAATATTGTTGATCCACGCCGCCGTTCGTATAGAGCGAATAGATCGCCGGGTCATCGTTGCTGTATTTCAGACGGTTCATGTTCTCGCTGAAAATTTTCTTCAGGTTCGGAGCATGCTCTTCAATCAATGGGGCCATGTCAACAATCAGTCCGGCATCGACCAGTTTGCTCAATTCACCTTTGGCAAAAATCAGATCCGGAACGTCGCCGCTCGCGGCCATCAGGGCGATTTTGTTCTCGCCGCCCCCGGCGCCTACGTCAAACTCAGCTTCGATGGTAACGCCGGTCTTCTCGGTAATGACTTTGCCCACATCGTCCTGCATGTTGTTCCAGTTCGGACTAGCGTCAGCGCCGAAGAAGGTAAAGGTAATAGGGCTTGTATCTGCGGTTGCTTCCGCATTGGTTCCTGCGTTTCCAGTATTGCCGGCATTGCCTGCATTCCCGTTATTGGCGGCATTGTATCCGTTGCTTCCGCAACCTGCCACCAGCATCATACTCGCGAGCAAGATGGCTGCAAAAGCTTTAGGGCTTTTCCATTTCATTTCTACTTTCCCCCTCGTCGTCTTGATAAAGCTTATATTGTATAACAGGCTTTCGCCTGCCGATACCGAATCCTACTTCCCAATCTCCCGGCAACACGGAATAAGAAAGGGCTTTCATCATTGGCTGAAAAGAAAACTTCATTCGCTTGATCCCGCTCCGCCGTCAGCTAGTCTGCGGCGAAGGCGGAACCGGCGGCGGTGCCTTCCGAGCTTCTGCCCGGCAAGCGTAACGTTAGGCTTTTACGGCCCCCAACGTCATCCCGTCAACGAAATAACGCTGCAAGAACGGATAGACGATCAGGATCGGTACCGTGACGACAATCGTAATGGCCATCTTGATGGACTCGGGCGATACCTGAGCCATCTGATTCGCCATATCGTTGGCGTTGATCATTTTTGCACCTTGGTTCGTGCTCTGCAGGATTTTCATCAGCTCGTATTGCAAGGTAGTTAAATGCGCTTTGTTCCCGTTATATAGATAGGTGTCGAACCAAGAGTTCCACTGGCCTACGGCCAGGAACAAGGCGATCGTTGCCAGTACGGGCTTACAAAGCGGCAGGATGACCCTGTAGTAAATCGTAAAATCGTTCGCCCCGTCCAGTTTGGCGGATTCCTGCAGCGCATACGGCAATCCGTCGATAAAAGAACGGATGATGAAGACGTTGAACGCGCTGACAATCCCTGGCAGGATATAAATCCAGAACGTGCCGATCAGATCGAGATGACGCATCAGCATGTAGGTCGGGACCAACCCGCCGGAGAAGTACATCGTCAGCGCCAGGAAGGTGGACACGAACTTCCGTGCTTTGAAATCGGGCCGGCTTAGCGTATAGGCCAGCATCGAGGCGCTGATCAAACCAAGCACCGTTCCGAGCACCGTCCGGTAAATCGTAATTTTGAAGCCCGTAATCAGGCTGGAGTAGTTGAAAATCGTCTTATAGTTCTCTAAAGTGAATTCCCGGGGCCACAGGTAAATGCCGCCTCGGACGGTGTCCGTGGAATCATTGAGCGAAATCGCCAGCACGTTCAGGAAAGGGTACAACGTGATGACCAAAATGACGCTCATCAGAATGAAATTGCAGATATTGAAAATTTTATCGCTCCGCGTGTCGTTGAAGGCTTTGCTTGAACTTGCCATCTTCCGTCTCCCTCCCCCTACATGATGCTTTCTTTCGTTGTTTTCTTCATGATACCGTTCGCGGTAAGCAGCAGGATGATGCTGACCACGGAGGTGAACATACTAATCGCCGTACCATACGAGAACCGGCTGATATTAATCCCGTAGTTCAGCGCATACAAGTCAAGCACTTCGGAATAGTCCGTAACCAGCGAGTTGCTGAGCTGGAACTGCTTCTCAAAGCCGATCCCGATCAAGTGGCCGATCGACATAATCAACAGCACCGATATCGTCGTCCGGATGCCCGGAAGCGTAATGTTCCAAATTTGCCGGAAGCGTCCGGCCCCATCGACCCGTGCGGCCTCATAAAGCTCTTTATCGATACCGGTGATGGCCGCCAAGTAAATGATGGCGTTCCAGCCGGTTTCTTTCCAAACGTCGGAAGCGGTTACAATTCCCCAAAACCATTTCCCTTGGGCCATGAATTGAATCGGCTCGTTAATGATGTGCAAAGAAACCAAAACCTCGTTGATGATCCCGCCGTCGATCGAGAGCATTTTCGTAATGATCCCCCCCACGACGACCCAAGACACGAAGTGCGGCAGGTACGAGACCGTCTGCACCGTGCGCTTGAAGTATTTGCCGCGCAGCTCGTTCAGCAGCACCGCAAAGGTAATCGGAATCACGAAACCCGCAATCAACCCCATCAAGCTCATAGCCAGCGTATTGCGAAGCACCAGGTAGAATCGTTCGTCTTGGAACAGATCCACGAAGTTCTTGAATCCGACCCACTTCTGCTCGGAGAAGGATTTCGCCGGCTTATAGTTTTGGAAAGCCATCGTCCATCCCCACACCGGCAGGTAGTTGAATACGAACAGCCAGATGACGAATGGTATGGACATGAAGTACAAATATTTTTGCTGTAAAACGCTCCGCCAGATACCGGTCTTCCGCTTCTTCGGCGGATTAGGGGTTGCGCTTACATTTCTGGTCTCGGGCTGAGTTGACAGCGTTTCCATCTCTTTTCTCCCCCCTTGTCTGCTATAGCTTAATGATAAGGGAAGAGGGGCCGGCGAAATACCCGAGAGATTTCGAACAAAACCATATAAAAATTAGAGATTGCTTCCGGTCGGTATCGTAAAGCTAATCTCCGTACCGACTCCATACTCGCTGAGGATCTGCAAACCATGCTCTTCCCCATAGGAAAGGACGAGCCTTTGATGCACGTTGCGCAGACCGATCCGCTTCTGTTCCGGCTCCTTGGTGCCGGAGATAAAGCTCATCACTTCGCGCAGACGTTCCGGCGTCATCCCCATCCCGTTATCGCGTACCGCGATGCGAACCCGCCCATCGTTCATTTCGATCCTCACCTCGACATGGACGCCGTCTTCCTTGTCCTCAACTCCATGGACGACGGCGTTCTCGACCAGCGGCTGAATGATCAGCGGCGGTACCCGAATCGCGCTGGCCGCGGGATCGATCGATAAAGAATAGCTTAACCGGTCCTCGTAACGGAACTTCTGAATCTCCAGATAGGAGCTGACCATCTCCAGCTCTTCCTTCAGCGGCGTGCTTTCCCGCCCGACCTCCAGATTTTTGCGCATCATCTTGCCAAGCAGCCGCACGACGTTGGCGATTTCCTTGTCGCCTTTTAAGTGGGCGTTCATCCGGATGGACTCCAGCGCGTTAAACAGGAAATGCGGATTGATTTGGCTGGCCATCATCTTCAGCTTGATCTCCCGTTGAGCCAGCTCCAGCGTATTGTTTTGTTCGGTCTTCTCCACGATCTGGTCCATCAACCGGCGGATGCTGTCCACCATGTAGTTAAACTGCCGGGATAGCTGTCCGATTTCGTCATTGCCGTCGATCCGCGATACGACGTTCAAATCTCCTAAAGCCAGCCGGTTCAAATGGCGGCTCAGCCGCAGCATCCGGTTCGTCGTCAGGAACGAAACGGTATACACGAACACCAGCGCGATCATGAGGACGAGGATAATAATCAGGAGTCCAACAAGGCTGACGGTATTCGCATCTTTCACGATCGGCTCCGTCGCAAACACGGAGATAAACTTCAGCCCGTTCATGCTGGCTTCCGGCGTCAAGGTGTCAATAACGAGATAAGACGGAACGCCCTGGATATCTACTTTAAACGTCCCTTTTTGCTGGGTTCGCAGGTCGATGCCGTAATCCAAGGCTTCCAGCGTTTTGCCGACATACGACGGATTTTTCGCGGCCACGACGTAACCCAGATCATCGGTGATGAGGGTTTCGAAAGGCTCCTGCTGCAGCATCCGGTTGAGCTCTTCCTGGTTCATGATGACCATCAGAACGCCGCTCTTACGGGTTCCTTCAAACGAAATTTGCCGAACCAGGCTAAGCCGCTTGACCGGGACTTCCTGATTATCGTTGATATAGAACCACCCGATATCCTTGTTCTGCATCGCCTGCTTGTACCAATACATGCCCTCGATTTCTTCGTTCACCGGGATTAATTCCAGGTTGTTGATCAAGGTCGGGTTGTCGTAGTAAAAACGGATCCCCGAAACCTCTCGGTAGGTCCTGTCATAATTGCGGAAATCATCATACTCGAGATACGCTTTGGTTAGCTCCAGCACATTGGGGTAGCGGGTGTTTACCATTTTCTCCAGCTTGTTATCGAGCATGAAGAAATCGGAGATATCGGTAGGCACGCGGAGCATCGTGGCGGTTCGGGTTTTCACCTTCTCGACGTTGTTGGTCGTTTGGGCGATCGCCCGATCCATAGCTTGATGACGAAAGTAAGCGGTTACGGCCACCCCAACGATCAGGACCGGAATCATGACCACGACGATATAGGAAATGAGCAGCTTATGCTTCAGTCTCAGGTTATTGGTGATGCGGATCAATTTACTTAACAATCGGATCACCTCTCATATAAATGGAAATATCCCCTTCGTAAAGGGGAAAGGGATATTTCGGCATCCCCGGGCACTTGCCGCGCGCAGGGGATGCCTGTCACATATTAAATTACCCAAGCGGTTAGGGCCACGACCAATTATTTCAAGGTGATTTGCAGTTCGGTGTTGCCCGTGAAGGCTGCAACTTCTACCGCGCCGTTACCTGCCAATGCCGCGCCTTGTACCGCAGCCGCCTCGCCCATGCCATGCAGCGTAACGAAGAAGGGCTTGCCGGCGCCTTCGGCGGTCAACTTCACTTGATTTCCGTTGCGAACGACCGTAACTTGGAGCTCGGCATCGCCTTTGGCATTGCGCACGGTGCGAGAGAGCGTTGCCCCATCTTCGATCGCGTACAAGCCCAGTTCCACGCCGTCCGCGTAGTCGTAGTCCGGGCGAACGTCGTTGGCGCCCGTCGCCAGAATCGAGTTCGGACGTACGAACAACGGCAAGCTGAAGAAGTCGTATTTCTCTTTGCGCCATTTGCCGCCTTCTACCGTCTGACCGGACAGCATATGCGTCCACCGGCCTTCCGGCAAGTAGTAGGTCACGTCGCCCTGTTCGCTAAATACCGGCGCGACGAGCAGCGAGTCGCCCAGCATGTATTGACGGTCCAGCGTATCGCAAGCCGGTTCTTCCGGAAATTCGAGGAACATCGCCCGCATCGTCGGCACGCCCTGTTGCGTCGCTTGTACCGCGGTGTCAAACATATACGGCATCAACCGGCATTTCAGCTTGGTGAAGAACCGGGTTACGTCCACCGCCTCGTCGTCATAAGCCCAAGGCACGCGGTACGAGCTGCTGCCGTGCAGCCGGCTGTGGCTGGACAGCAAGCCGAAGGCCAACCAGCGTTTGAACACGTGCGCCGGCGCCGTGTTTTCGAAGCCGCCGATATCGTGGCTCCAGAAGCCGAAGCCGGCGAGGCCCAGCGACAAGCCGCCGCGGAGGCTTTCCGCCATCGACTCGTAGTCGGCGTAGCAGTCGCCGCCCCAGTGGATCGGGAACTTCTGGCCGCCAACCGTTGCCGAACGGGCAAACAAGGCCGCTTCATTTTTGCCCAATTTCTCTTCAAGGACTTCAAAGACGACTTTATTGTAGAGGTACGTGTAGTAGTTGTGCATTTTCACCGGATCAGAGCCGTCGTGGTACACGACATCCGTCGGAATCCGCTCGCCGAAGTCGGTCTTGAAGCAGTCGACGCCCATGTCGATCAGCTCGCGCAGATATCCGGCAAACCATTCGCAGGCCGCTGGGTTCGTGAAATCGACCAGCGCCATGCCCGGCTGCCATAAATTCCATTGCCAAACATCGCCGTTCGCTTTTTTGACCAGATAGCCGTTTTCCTTGCCTTCTTCAAACAGGCGGGAACGTTGCCCGATATACGGGTTGATCCAAACACAGATTTTCAGGCCTTTTTCCTTCAGGCGCTTCAACATGCCCACCGGGTCCGGGAATACGCGTTCGTCCCATTTGAAGTCCGTCCAGTGGAATTCGCGCATCCAGAAGCAGTCGAAGTGGAACACGTGCAGCGGCAAGTCGCGTTCGGCCATGCCGTCTACGAACGAGTTCACGGTAGCTTCGTCATAATCGGTCGTAAACGAGGTCGTCAGCCACAGGCCAAAGCTCCAGGCCGGCGGCAGTGACGGCTTGCCGGTCAAATCGGTGTATTTGTTCAGCACGTCCTTCGGCTCCGGACCGTCAATCACGAAATATTCGAGCGATTCGCCGGGAACGCTGAACTGCACTTTCTTGACTTTTTCCGATGCCACTTCGAAGGAAACTGCGCCCGGATCGTTCACGAATACGCCGTACCCTTTATTGGTCACGTAAAAAGGAATGTTCTTGTAGGACTGCTCGGAGCTCGTGCCGCCGTCCTTGTTCCAGATGTCGACGACTTGGCCGTTCTTGAGGAACGAGGTGAAGCGTTCGCCAAGCCCGTATACCCATTCGCCGACGCGCAGGTCCAGCTCTTCGCGCATATAGGTGTTGCCGCCCGTTTCGCTCACGTGCGCCATCGATTTGAAACCGCTGCCGGTAATCCGCTCGCCGCCGCGGTAGAAATCGACGGACCATTGCGGCCCCTTATTGATGCGGACGCTAAGGCTGCCGCTTTTCAGTTCGGCGTATTGTTCGTTTTCCGAGATTTCGACATGGTCGCCGCCCTTCGCCAATTCGAAATGCGGACCATGGTCGACCGTGCCGGCAAAATGGATCAGCTTAACGCCAATCACACCCGGCAAGGGGGAGTGGAACTGCATCGTCAGCAAGGTCGTATTGATCATATCGCCGCGGCCTCGGATCGGCGTCGTCGATGCGGAAGCGATCAATGTATGGTCTTTCACGTGAAAATCATAAGCCTGCACCGCAGTGGAAAGGGTAAATTCGTCGCGAATCAGCCAGTTGCCATCGGTAAATTTCATATGGGAAATACCGCCTTTCTCGTCACATTGTTTTTCGAATGAAAACGTTCTATACTTGCATTATACTGATACCACGATGAATAAACTAACATTATCAAGCGAAAATATAACACTATTTTGACGAGGTGAACACGCATGGATCAAGCGCTCCGCCGCTCCCTGAAGGAGAGCAAGAGTCACGGCAACGAACGGCTGCCGTTCGGTACCTATTGGTACCGCTACGGCTCCGGCGAACATGTGATTGACTGCCACTGGCACGATGAAGCCGAGTTTTTCTATTGCCTCGAAGGCGAAACGCTGTTTCAGGTCGATACCGATTACTTCCCGGTCCGGGCCGGGGAAGCGGTGTTTATCGACGGCGGCGACATTCATGCCGCGCATGCCCACGGCGAGCAGGGGTGTGCGTTCTTCTCCCTCGTCTTCGACACGCAGTTGCTGGCCAGCGCGCATTACGACGCGGTTCAGGAGAACCTCGTCCTGCCGCTTCAGGAGCGGAAAGCGACGTTTCCCCGCCACATCCGGCGCGAGGAAGCGGCTAACCTCTCCTTGCTGGAGCATATCGTATCCATGATGCGCAGCTGCAGCACCGAATCGCCCGGCTATGAAGGCGCGGTCAAAGGGCACCTCTACCTGATGCTGGCAGAGACCGCAGCGGCAGGCCGAGCCGTCAACCGGTCCCTAGGCGGAAGCCGCAGCGAATCGTCCAAGATCGACCGGCTGAAAACGGTCATCCAGCATATCCAGCTCAACTACGGCCATCCAATCCGGCTGGCGGAGCTGGCGGCGCTGATCCCGATGAGCGAAGGCCAGTTCTGCCGCTTCTTCAAATCGATGACCCGGCAGACGCCGATGGACTACATCAATTCATACCGGATCCGCCAGGCTGCCGAGCTGCTGCGCGAGCCGGAGCGCAAAATCTCCGATATTGCGCTGGAGGTCGGCTTCGACAACATCAGCTACTTCATCCGGGTGTTCCGCAAGGCGATGAACTGCTCGCCTTCGGAATTCCGCAAGCGGCTACTGGCGCCGGTGGAGGTCTAGCACGGTTGGCGCGAGCGCGGCAAACGACGCGGGCGCTTGCGTGCGAAGGATCGAACATAATCCCAGCCTCACGTCCCGGGTGCATGCTAGCTGTACGTTATTTCGCATGGCCGGCGGAAATTAAGTGCAGAAGCGCAGTTATTTTCCCCGATTCTCGGGTTCTCCTAAAATTACCTGCGTAAATGCAGTTATTCCTCATGAAAAGGCTGATTTTTGATAAAATCGCAGAAAATAACTGTACCTATGCAGCTATTTAGCCGTTTGGACGGGGAGTCGCGAAAATAAATGCATCTGTGCAGTTATTTACGATGAGTCCGTTCAACTCGGTTGATAGGTGTTCTTGATGCGAAAATGAGCTGGAGGATTTCCAGCTCATTTTCGTCTTGCTATAGTTTGGCTCAATAGAGCGGCAGAAATCCGGTGACGCAACCTTCTAATAGATCTTGAACCAGCTGATTTGCGTTTCCCCTTGCAGATGCAGGTACACATCATGCCGTCCCGACAAACCGGCCGCGGTTTCCACGGTGACCGTCGTCCAGGCTTGGCGCCCGCCGGTAGGCAGGATCTTGCAGGTAACCACGGCCTCTCCGTCCGGGGAATCGAGCGTCACGGCAATTTCGCCACCCTTCAGGTTCCCCGACACGCGGGCTTCGAACTGGGACGTTCCTTCGCTTAGCTCGACATCGCGGAAGGCAATCCACCCGCGCTCGTCTATCAGCCGGATGCTTTCGCCGCCTTCGCGGCATTCATCCAGGAAGACGTACTCGTAATCGTCATAGTTTACCGCACGGACCGGTTCGCGCAGCGAACGCGGCGGCACGGTTTCGCCCTCCACCCGAAGCGTAGCCGTCAAGGCAATCACGCCTGAGGAGGGGCCGACCATGACCGTAACTTCGCCCGACTCCACGCAATAGCGCTCCCGGGTCACATCCCAGAACGCCAACTCTTCCGCTTTCAGCCTAAACGCAACCTGCTTCGACTCTCCTGGCTGCAAATGCAGGCGGGTAAAGCCCTTCAACTGCTTCAGCGGCCGCGGTACCCGGGACTGCCCGATTCGCACGTACAGCTGAGGTACTTCATCCCCGGCCATTTTCCCGGTATTCCGCACATCAAACGAAATCTGAACCTCGCCGTCCTGACCTACTGTCGTCCGATCCATCGCAAGTCCGCTATATTCAAACGTCGTATAGCTGATTCCATGCCCGAAGGGGTACAACACCTCGCCGTCAAAATATTGATAAGTCCGTTTCCCCTTCATGATGTCGTACTCCTTCAACTCCGGCAGCTGGTTCACTGATTTGTACCAGGTCATATTGAGGCGTCCCGCCGGATTATAGTCGCCGAACAGCACGTCGGTCACGGCATGGCCCAGCTCTTGGGCGGCATGCGACGTAAACAGGATCGACGGCACATGCTCGTTCTCCCAGTTGACCGCAAACGGATAGCTGCCGACGATGACGACCACCGTATTCGGGTTAGCGGCTCTTACCGCCTGAATCAGCGCTTGCTGCGCCGGCGGCAGCACGATGTCGGCCCGGTCGATCGTTTCCTTCGCATTGATGAACGGGTTGTTGCCCACGAAGACGACCGCCGTCTCCGCTGATTTAGCCGCCTTCACGGCTTGCTCAATCCCGCTCTCCACGATCTCCACGATCCATGTTTCGCCCGGCAGTTTGCTATCCACTTTAATAGCATTATCAAACACGTTTTCGCCAACCGCGATCAGGCCGCCGCGTTCGTTCAGGACGATCGGACGTCCGTTCCACGCCTTCAGCTCGATCTTGCCGTTCGAAGCCGGATGGAAATCGAACACTTCCTTTACAAACCAGCCGCTGGCTTCGCCCGCTGTCGCCGTCAGCAGGCCCGAATCGGTCTCCGTCACGAATTTGCCGGAATCTACCGAACGCAACGTATTGGAGCCCCAGCCCCAATCGTTCCGCTCGAATACCGCCGCATCGGCCGCGTTATCGCCGGTTGCCGTCAGAACGGCCTCCGCTCCTTCGCCGGACGTGATCCGGACATATTTGCCGGTCGCCGCGGAGCGCAAGCGAATCCGGTCCAGGCCGGTTCCGAATTGAACCGGGCGCTCGCCCATTTTCTTCTTCATGCCCTGCAGCGGAGTTACGCGGTACGGCGGCGTGCCGCTGTACCAGTCGGCAATCGCCTCGTCCGCGAGCGGCCCGACGACCGCCACCGAACCTAAGGATTGCGACAATGGCAGCAAGCCTTCGTTCTTCAGCAGCACGATCGATTCGCGGGTAGCGGTCAACGACAGAGCTGCATGCTCCGGTGCGCACAGCTTTGCCTCCGGCACGCGGCTGTACGGGTTTCGCTCCTCCGGATCGAACTCGCCCAGACGGAAGCGGACGCGGAAGGCGTTGCGCAGCGCGCGGTCCAGATCCGACTCGGCCAGCAGCCCTTGCTCCAATGCGTTACGCAGCGCCTGGAACATGATCGGCTGATCGTCCGTCATGCTGTCGATGCCGGCCTTGATGGTTCCCGCCACCGCTTCGGCGTAGGATTCCACGTAACGGTGGTCCAGGACCGTGCCCATCACGTCGCCGGCATCGCCAACGACAAACCCGTCCATGTTCCATTCGCCTTTGACGATATCGTTCACTTCTTGATTGAGGTTACATGGCGTGCCGTTGATCCCGTTGTAAGCCGTCATCATCGAACCGGCCCGGCCCTCCCGGAACGTCCGCTCAAACGCCTTCAAATAATACTCCCGTTTATTGCGCGGATCGATGCTCACCGAATCGCTGCCGCGGCCAACTTCATTGTTGTTTCCGTAAAAATGCTTCAGCGTGGCCACCGCTTTGTAATAAAACGGATGATCGCCCTGCAGGCCCTTCACCAGCTCGGTCGTCAACGCTCCCGTGAGGTGCGGATCCTCGCCGTAGGCTTCCTCCGTCCGGCCCCAGCGCGGGTCGCGCTCCATATCGACGGTTGGCGCCCAGATCGTTAAGCCGTTAACTTCCGGATTCCGCTGAAAATACACGCGCGCCTCATCGCCAATCACCGATCCGATTTGACGCATCAGCTCGGGATCCCAGGTGCAGGCCAGTCCGGTGTTTTGCGGAAAGGACGTGGCTTCTCCCAGCCAGGCGACGCCATGCGCGCCTTCCGTGCCGTGTTTGTATTGTTTGACGCCGAGCCGCGGTACCTCCGTTTGGAACTGGCACATCAGCTCGATTTTCTCATCCAATGTAAACCGGGAAACCAGATCATTCACCCGCTCCGCCAGCGGCAAATCGGGGTTTTGATAAGGATATTGGTACGTGTTGTCCGTCATACGATTACCTCGCTCCCATATTCTAAAATTTCGTTGTAAGCGCTTAAGAATTACGCCCTGCTTGTACCCGCGTGGGTTTGCCAATCCTATCATAGCCCGCCGCTTTTCCTCGCGATACACGGAACATTAGTTATCTTTTCATATAATAATCGCATAACAAAAAAAGCACCTGTCGGTGCTTGAGGCCAAGAAGAATAGGAATCAGGCATGGTTGGACTGCTTGCGGTAAGCGGAAGGCGAAGTGCCGACGTATTTGCGGAATTTGCTGTAAAAATAATCGACGTTGGTGTACCCGACCTTTTCGGCCACCTGATAGACCTTTAAGCCTTCTTCCAGGTAGCCCTTCGCTTTTTCGATCCGTACTTTATCGAGATACGTATTGAAGTATTCCCCGGTCGTATTCTTGAACAATTTGCCCAAATAGGCGCTATTATAATTGAAAATGCCGGAGAGCGTCTCCAGTTTGAGGTTGTCGCTGTAGTTCCGGTGAATCAGGTCTAGCATAATTTTGACTTCCCGGTGTTTGCCGTCTTCGCCGAGCTGATTCATGATTTGCTGCAGCAGGCGTTCCGCCTGCCCATTCAGCTCCAGGATCGAATGCGCTTTCTGAATCTTGGAAAATCCGTCGGAAAACTCCTTGCCTCGGCTCTGCAGCTCCGGCGACTGTTTCAGCGCCTTGCTGTAAACCGTCGTCAGCAGCTCCACGTAACGGTTCTTGATTTCATTCTCCATCGCGCCTTCCGTTCGATAGGCCTCGCCCAGTTGGCGCAGCAAAGATTGGACCGCCTCGCGATTTCCGATGTCGACCGCGTAGAAGAGCTGTTCTCCCAACTCTTCGGGCGAAGGCCCCGGCTCCGAAGAAGTCCCTGACCGTAAGGAATCCGGGGTCAGGATCGTTCCCTGATCCAGGAAGAAATGATGCCGCACCAGCTCGCAAGCCGTCCGATAGGATTCCCGGATTTCCGTCAAGCACCCGACCTTCTCGCCTAGGGCGACGGAAAAATGGATGCCCGCCTCGGCCAGCTCGCCGGCGAGTTCGCGGTAAATCTCCCCGAATTCTACCGAGAGAAGCGGTTCCTTAAGCAGGACGCCAAGCTTGGCATGGATCGCGAACGCCCAGCCGCGGCCGGGCTCCTCGAACAGCCGAACCAGCGTCTTGCGGACGAGCGCATTGTTTTGGGCATCGCCGTCCCCCTCGAATTGCGCGGTCAGCAGCAGGATTTGAAATGCTTTCCCGCTGATGCCGACCTCACCGGCGCGTTCGCATAGCGGCGCGGGATCGTCTTCGTCTTCGCCGGTCAGAACCGATTGGATCAGCGCTTCGCGGTTCCATTCGGCCGTGACGTGCTTCCACTGCTGCGAAGCTCGCTCCTCGTCGATCGTCAGCTTGATCTTCCAGAGATAATCCTTCAGCTCATCCTCGTCGACCGGCTTCAACAAATAACCGTCCGCCCGCTGCGTCATGGCTTTCTTGGCATAGCTGAAATCCGCGTAGCCGCTTAGAATCAAAATATGCAGGAGCGGGTCCTGCATACGGAGCTTTTCGATCAATTGCAGCCCGTCCATGCCGGGCATGCGGATATCGGCCACCACGAGGTCTGGACGGTAGCGTTCATATTTATCCAGTGCTTCGTTCCCGTTCGCCGCCGTATCCACAACTTCGTAGCCGCAGGCTTCCCAATCGATGAACGTACGCAGGCCTTCCCTAAGCTTGGGTTCGTCGTCAACAATAAGCACTTTAATCATTTGGCATTCCTCCGACCGGAAAAGGTTCGTTCTTCCAGCGAATAATGAAGCGTTTTCATTAATTATAAGATAATTTTTGTTTTACCCACAAACATTATTCTGTTGACTTATTGCACTATTTTGATGGATACA
>NZ_JAKSXN010000086.1 GCF_022427145.1 Paenibacillus timonensis | reverse complement strand
GGTATATCGATATAATATCTTTCTTCATCTACAAAGCTAAGTATTCTAGATATACTGGATGAGTTTTTACCGACGAATTTTACATACTGACCCTTATTCGTGTTGAGGATTCTATATCGTACTACATTCGTGCCATAACCCGAAGAATCAAGTCTATATTTATTGTTTGGTCCCTTTGTAAGCATTGACTCCCCATTCTCTGATCCACGTTGAAATAATACGATCCGCTTATTATCTACATCTTCAATAAGGATTATCTGAATCGGTTTTCCTCCTGTCATCGTACTAATTGATTTACTAATAGCTATCTGACTATCTTGTATTTGATATTCATACATTGGTTTTATATATTTCATTGATAATAAGATCATTAATATGATAACAATAGCAACTATTGCTTTGTACTTAAAATTGACCTTCAAACGCACTCCAGTCCTTTCACATAACGTTGTTGTATTCACGACGTCCCACCACCTTAAGCCACGAAGTGGCGGCCGCGATGCGGTTAGGTGGTGCGGATGTGTCCCCGCGTCTACTTCCTCGACTTACCTTCCGGGACAGAGGCGGCTTGTCCGCCGATGCGTGAACACATTGTTATATGATTCCGGAACACTACAGAGCGTTACTTTCAAAAATCATTCATCGCTTTGTATCCTCCGCCCCTATGAAAACGATTTAGTTCCGACACCTTATCAACATATCCGTTTATCTCTATATCCGGATTAGTTACATCAATATTTGAATTCCCTTCATACATTTCCTTACTCGCAAAAGCTGTAAGAAGCACTTCTTCTCCTGGTTTTATATTAAGTTTATTATTTTTTGCTTCAATCTTAAATTCATTACTCCTTGTCCCGTTTTCCACCAGTATTGGAAAACTCACATATACATTATTCTGTATTATCTCATGGTTAGAATTGTTTTGTACTTTAAGCATATATATCATTCCATTTAAATCTTCCTTCAGTTCGATTAACTTCAATCTAATGTTTTCAATATCATGTGGTGGAGTAACCTCTTCAACATTACTGCAACTTATTACAACTAAACAACTCAAGAGTACAAACAAAAGTAATGGTATTCTAGTCGCCTTCATGAGATACCCCCAAAAATATAACTTGTCCGGTTTCATATAACGTTGTTGTATTCACGAAGCCTCACTGGCTTAAGGAGGACCGGAAGGCTTAGATAGCTCTTATCTTAGCCTCCCGGTTCTCCGGCCGCGATGCGGTTAGGTGGTTCAGGGTTGTCCGCTGAATACGCTCCATCGAAAATACTTCTTGCGGACCAAGGGCCGTCAGGCCCGATGCGTGAATGCGGTGTTAACTGAAGTACGGAACCTCTTCGAATTACTCACACAAATGTTTTTTAAGAAAACCTAGCGTTTTCTCAAATACGCTCTTAACCTGTGGATCATTCAAGTTTTGATCAAAAACATGATCAGCGCCATTAACGGTTACAAGGTCCGTTTGAATTCCAGCTTTTCGTAATGCTTCATACATCATCAAAGATTGTTCGTAAGGCACATCAGTATCCTTGTCCCCGTGCAAAAAGAGTGTAGGGGGAAAGTCCTTAGAAATATTATCGATAGGGTTATACTTCCTTAGTAATTCATGATCAATATCTCGATCCATACCTGTTACCGCCTCAACCCAAGTACCATGCTGGCGACACCAAAGATAATAATTAAACCTTTCCCACGAGCCTTCTGACACTTCATAGTTGCTAAGAGACCGTTCAGCTTCTTCAAGCTTAACAATTGATCTTTTGCAGTAGAATTCACTAGGCTCAGAATACCATTTACCTAAGATATCGCCGTAACCGTAAAAGGAAACAATCGCATCAGGTCTACACTCCATTGTTCCGCTTAGCAAACTAAGATAAGCTCCGGCTGAACCACCAATCATAGCAAGCTTATCCGTGTTAATATCATACATCTTCGATACGGTATTTCTAACCCAATATAAAGCATCTTTAATATCCTCAATAATTAATTCAAAATTCGTTTCTGGAGCAAGCCGATAATCAATGCTTATGACACTAAATCCAGCATTCTTATATATTTCAACCTGCTCAATTGGCAACCACTTTCTTGTGCCAAATATTAGCGCTCCACTATGAATATAGATAATAACAGGAGTTTGGCTTCCATGATAATAGATATCAGCATAAATTGAAGATCGCTCAGTATTTTTGTAGACTATAGATTCACTTATGGTTTTCATGATCTACTCCTCCGTATTTCAGCTAACGTTGTTGTATTCACGAAACGACCCAGACTTAGATAGCTTTTATCTTAGGCTGGGTCGTTTGTTGTCTGAACTTCTTCCATGATTATACATCTGACAACCAAGGGGCGATAGCCCCGTAGCGTGAATACAGTGTTATCAGAAGCTTCAGCCCATCTATGAGTTACTTTAAATCTATTTCTTTAATTATTTGTTCCAATTCTTGTTTGCTTATTTCAGGAAATATACTCTTCACAATATTTACTTGTCTGTCTATATTCCGTTGCGAATAAACACTATTTCGATTAATCCTCTTCAAAAATCTTGACAGACTTTCCTTTATGAATACCCTTGGATCGAGATTATCTACATTTTGATTATTCTTAATATTTGAATCAATTCTAGGAAGTAAATAAGACACGGTCATTAAAATTCTCCATATATCGTCTACAGTATCTTCTATGTCACTTACTGTACTCTCAACGCTACTAGAATTACTATCTGCATTATCAGCACTCGAATAAATATCGTCTAATGTTTCAGAAATCTTCTTATCAAAAGATTGAAGTTCTTTAAGCATCATATTGGTTTCTTTCAACATCTGCTGCTTTGTTTCATCTAAATTTCTTTCCAATTCCGTTGTAGCTTCTTTGAAACTATTAATAAACTTATTTCTTTCACTTTCCATAAACAATGAAAGTAGCTCACTTGGGTATAAAGAACGTTTTTGTCCATCTCCTCTAATACGGTATGTTCCACCATCTGTACAATAGGGCTTAAATTCACCGCTTGGAATTTCAATAACATAGATACTAACTCCTGCAATTTCTTTAGAATTAATTTCTATATTAACTGGTGGTCTACAACTCTGTGCCTTATTTAGGATTGATAATTTCCCATTATCATTAATCTGACAACCAATAACTGTCCCAACTTGTCTTCCTTGATTATCACAATCATCCTTCACCCCGATTAATATTACCCCGCCAGTTTTAGAATTAGCGAATGCAACAATGTCTTCTGACTTCAAACCTGATAGTGACTCTTTAAATTCGATTTCATATCCTTCTTCTTTGTTAATCATTTTTAATAATTCTTCTTGATTAAACACTCTAAATCATCCTTTGCTGAAATTTCTGATAACGTTCTTGTATTCACGAACCCTCACTGGCTTAAGGGGCGCTAGCCCCGGGTCCGACGGACTTAGCCAGTGCAGGGTTGTCTGCTGAATCCTCTTCCTCGAAAACCTCTTGCAAACTAAGGACCGTCAGGCCCGTAGTGTGAATACCGTGTTATCTGAAGTTGATGTCTTCTCGAATATTCTTACAAAGGTAATTTCCAAAATGTCCTTGCTTTTTGATATGAAGATTGATCGGTTTTAGTGTTATAATATCCAGCATTTTTAGCGAAAACTACTTTAGAAGCTATAATATCGTGATATTTTCCTAAACGTTCAATCACTGTTAAGTCATTAACTATCCGTCTGTATAAACCCGCAAAACCCTTTTTAGGTAAAATATCTTTAATAAAATCCAATCCCTTTATGTTTCCAGATATTTTAGGTATCGCTGGTATTCCGTGCATCGGGGCTGTATAATTGTAGACTGAAATAATGTTCGAAATTGGTATGCCTTGTGCAGTTTCAACTTTATATTTCTCACATAATCTCTTCATTTGTTTATTTATTTCAAGTACCAATTGATTAGCTGTCTCAACGAATTTTTTACTTTCTCCTTCTTGAATAAACTCTTCAAGAGTATTAAGTTTATTTCTAGCTTCAATAATATGTTTATCGTTGTGTAATTCATACGCCACGTTAATGAAATCACCTTTAGGACCTGCTTTCTCAGCAATCCAAGCTGTAAAAAGTGGAACAGCGTTATTCATAATTATCGGATCTGTCAACCTATTAATCTTTGATACAGTTTCTTGTGCATTTTTATTTAGTTCTGATAACAATCTCGAGTGTAACGAACTATCATATACATGTAATTTCGAAAGTAAATTCAGTTGAAAGCCCTGTCTAATAGGGTGAAGTACAAGATCGACATTTAGATTCTTTGCTGCCAGAGTATAATAAGCTGTCCTAAATGACATCCAATTTACTCCTGATATAAACGTAAGCAACTGATCGGATAAATTTGTTTCCTGTGCTTTACCCCACTTATCAACCACGGAATAATCATGGGTTATTGGTTTTCCTTTAGAATCAAGAATAGTGACTTGCTTCTCACTTGAATTCGTCTCAACAACCCTCTTCTCTTGTAATTCTGAATATATCATTTGTGATAATTTACTGTACTTAGGCACATCTAAACCACCAATGTCTTCTAAAACTCGTACAGTAAGGTAGTATACACTTGAATTTAGTTCCCAAGAAAATGTCAAATACATTTTTAGTTGTTCAAAGAAATTCTTAATATCTTTATCTTTTAGTCTTCCACCTTCAATGTTAGGTAAAATATCATGCGTTATTCTATCCGATTCAAGAGCCAATATTTTATTAGTTTCTGTTGTCAATGTTACTCCTAGTAAATTGTTAAAATATTGCTTTCTAGTAACTTTATGCTCTTCTTTATAATCATCCAAAAAAATAATCTTATCGTAAAACAAGATACTTTGAATAAAGTTCTCAAATGCAACAATATCAGCATCGATCATATACTTATTAAATATTGGAATTTCACCCATTATTCTTTGGACTGCAGTAAGTGAAGAGTTATCAATTAATGCACATCTCATTGTTCTGCCTGCTCTCTTGAATATTTTATAGTTCTACATCAATTTCAGATAACGTTGTTGTATTCACGAACCCGAGAGGCTTAAGGGCGCTTGCGCCCGGGTCGAAGACTTAGCCTCGCAGGAGTTGATCGCCTGATTTGCTTCCTGGCTTCTTAACTTCTGGCGATCCAAGGGCCGAATGGCCCGCAGCGTGAATACGGTGTTATCGGATGCTTCTGACTTCTTTGATTTCGCTGTCATAATTATTACTTATTCAGTTTCATATTCATTGTTATCTATTATCATTCTTGTATTTATCCATTCTTCTAATGAGTCATATATTTTTGTCCTTGGCCATTTAATATCTTTTTCAGGTTTTCCACTCCAAGTCAAATGAACTTGGGCATATTTCTGGGGTTTATTCAGTAATTTAAATAAAACTTCATCGCAATCCATTCTCCGTGCGACAATACTGACCTTCTCTTCTTTGAGAATGTGTGAGCTTGATAATTCTTTATACAATTCATTTGTATAGATTTCAGATCGTTCTTCTTTCCATGGTTCCAAAAAGTTAAATAGTTCAGTCATGGCAGTCATGGTGATCATCCTTTATTTTTATCTGTTTTTTGAGCTTTGCAGAAGTTTCCGATAACGTTTCCGCATCTACGACGCGACCCGGCCTTAGATAGATATTATCTTAGGCCGGGTCGTGTGTTGTCTGAATATCCTTCTTTGCTCACACATCTGACAACCAAGGGGCGAATGCCCCACAGCGTAGATGCATTGTTATACGACGGGGTCCTTCTATGAGTATCCCCACATCGTTTACTGTTATCATTTATCAGGCGTGTATTCAATCAAATCTGATAATTTGCACTCAAATGTATCACATAGCTTTAATAATGTTTCTAATTTGGTCGTTTCAATATTTATTTCTTTATAGAGTTTGTTAATCGAATTTCTACTCAGTCCTGATCTGTTCATTAATTCGGTTATATCATCAATTCGGTGTTCAGCCATTAGAACTCTAATATTGCACTTTATCAAACAGACTCCCTCCTATGCTCAATATGTTATCTCTCATAATTATCTTTTTCAATAATAAGTCATCATTTCACCCTCTAGAGTTAATAATTACCTTTACATTTAAATTCACAGGGATATATAATAACCTTATAGAGTTAATAAAAGGAGGGAAGTCATTGATTGAATTTAGCTGAGCCTTTAATTCGCCATCGTTTAGAACCGTTATACTCAAACTCAGAACTTGAACAATTTTCTTCGGAATGTGAGCAGTATCTAAAAATAATTCGAGAGTCGCTTCCCGATAACCTTCAACACACCCTATTTCTTTATGAAGACGCTCTAACTTCATTGCAAACTGTTTTGGAAAGTAAAATATATTTGCAAGGACTTAAAGATGCACTATATCTTTTTAATGAACTACATATTCAAATGAATTAAGGGTCCTACGGGCCTTTTCTTTTGCTCTTAAGACCCTGTCGTATAACGTTCTTGTATTCACGACGCTTGGCGAATGCCAAGTGTGTCCGGTTGCTACTGCCTCTCCGAAATGCCTCTGCCGGAACGAGGGCGCATGCCCGAAGCGTGAATACTATGTTATACGACGAATCTCTTCGTGAATCAACCTTCACCATCACCATGCATCTTCTACAGGTACATATTCAATCAGACCTAATAATTTTCAGTTAATATGGCGCCTACCTTGATAAGATGTCTTTAAACTTTGTTCCCCTGAGCTTCTCCTTTTGATAACATATCTGCTATGCAAAAATCATCGTTTATTTTAATCACAAATAAAATTAATAGTCTTAGAAATATCATGTAGTTTTGTTCGTGCATTGAATCATTTTCACTACTTTTCGGTTGAGTATGACTGTATCTATTTCTTAAATCCCATCCATTATTGAATTGTGACTTATTAAGCGTATAATTTATATACTCTTGCTCGGGTTTTGATAATAATGAGCTTTCAAAAACAATTACTTTTTTTGTTTCAAGTTTATCCATAGCACTTCTTTTTGTTGGTGAAGTTCGCCAATAGTTAACTACTTCATTAAAATATAAATCTTTCATTACCAAAATTACAGATTCATCTTCAAAAATGATATATCCTTCATCGTCACTCTTCAGATAATTCTTCTCCAATAACCACTCAATTTTCTGATGACAGTATTCTGGATATTCAGCCAATTTAAGAGGTTGATTGCATAGCAATTCAAAGTAACTTTTATAACTACGCTGATTTTTCTCAATATAGACTAGTCCACTTTGATCAGAGAAAAAGAGAAAAGTTGCATAGTTAAATTCTTCTCCTCTACCGTATGCATACTTTTTATTTACTAATGAAGGGATATTGCTATATACAAGATGATCAGAGCGTATTTCAAGTAATTCAAAATCAACTATGCCTTCTTCAACATATAAAGTAAATTGTTTTAGAAACTGACTCTACCGCTGGCATTATATTAGTGCACTTTTCGAGCAATGTGGAGTGAGTTGACGGCATGTTAATATCAAAACTTGAAACTTGAAACTCATTAGGCAAGTACTCTTTAAAAAACCATTCAATGACTAACTCCAGACGTACTCCTAAGCTGAATAGTTCATTATAATACCCGTTAATTTGCAATAAAGATAACATGTTCATTTGATTAAAAGCCATTCCTGTTAGATAAGCATTTCGAGAACGAGAATGAATGATTCTTTCCATAACTCCCATTTGATTGGACTTGTTTACAAAATTACATCTCATTTGAAGATCAACAAATTCAAATAAAAATATAAAGTTATTTAGTAGTGTTTCATAATCTTTATTTTCCTCAAGCCATTTTGTACTGTACATAACCTTTATTGACATTCCATCTATATTAGAAATAACAGCTTCTTCCTGACTTTTAGAAAAACCCACGGTAGTTTCCACTAGTATTCCAGAATCTTCAGGAAAAAGTCTCTCTTCTTCTTTTTCTGCTCTTTTTTTCGCGGTTAATATAGTTCTCGGTGAAAGCACAATTTTGTCTTTATTACTCTGTATATTCACAATAAGCCGCAAATAATTCAAATTAGGTATTTCGCTATTAATGTAATTAAGGATAATTCTTTCTTTATCCAAAAATGTTAGCTCTTTTGGGAAATTCAACTTTTCTTTTTCCATTGTATTTTGCATCTCATATTCATCTAACAATAGCTCTGCTGCTGAATGATCATTAAGCATATATTCCTTAATTACTCTACCAAAGTGTTGAACAAGCGTTTTGTGCTGCAATAGTTGATAAAGCCAAATATTATTTTCATGCAAAAGTTGCATAAAGCTTACATCTGTAATTTTTTCGTATACTTTAAATTTTTCAAAAAGTGCCCAAAAATCTTCTCTGTATTCTATTTCCAATTCATTATAGAAATCTACTAAATTTTCTCCGTTAATAAAATGAAAAAAACGCCCAACCTGCTTAAAATAAATATCAACTTGCTTTTCGTACTTTTCAATCTCATTCGAAGTCCACTTTAGCAGGTACAGCTTATGGTCAAAATATTGTTTTATATTATATATTTCAATCATGTCATTGATATTTACTTGTTTCTTTTCCGCTCTGCGTTCAATTAAATAATCTTCAATTTTTTTTAGAATATGCCCACTTGCTAAGTCATTTCTTGAATAGAATTTAATCTCTCTCATTTTCATGCCCCTCAAACTGTATGATTTCTTATACCTTTATCAGTTATCACTTTATATATCGCTGTCTATTTTAAAACGGGAAATCTCTTTACAAAGCTTTAAAGGCGCCCTTCATCTACATAACGTAGTAATGTACATTTGAGAGAACACGCTATTTTTCATTAGATTCTGTCGTATAACGTTCTTGTATTCACGAACCCGAGAACCTTAAGGCTCCGGAGGAGCCGGCCGCGACGCGGTTAGGTTCGCAGGGTTGTCCGCCTTGATCAACTCCCTCGAAAATGCCTCGGGCGGACCGAGCAGCCGAAGGGCTGCGATGCGTGAATACGGTGTTATGTGATGTCTTTCGGCACTTCTTCGATTAACTTTCAGGGATCTCTCTGGGTCCGTATCTTAATGTCTTTCCAATCCAATCGCTTGCATCTCTCCATTTTACTTTCCTAGAACTAATCCAGTTTACAGAAGCATGTCTATACTTCCCATCGGGATCCCAGTTCCTATCATCTGCCCAATAAAACAATCCATCCCGAAATAAGAACGTAGCTTCATATATAATTGAATCGTAATTCTCCGGACTAGGAACTATATAAATTTGTGTTACTTCCTCAAACATTAATTCAACAGCTGTAGGATTAGTATATTGTCTTTGAATTAGAACTCTAACTCTATTATCCCTATCGCCAGATACAGACATAGATAGATCATGATTTACATAATGATCTGTCCACATAAATAATTCCTTTATACAGGAATCATGGAACCATCCAAATAAATTCATCAGGCTATCCAGATCTGTTTGATCTTGAAGTACTTGCCATTCTGTACCTGACATCTTTATTACCTCTTTTTGATTTTAATTTTGTATTGCCGAATTTCACATAACGTTCCCGCATTCACGAACCTTCACTACCTTAAGGCTCGAAGAGCCGGCCGCGACGCGGTTAGGTAGTGCAAGGTTGTCGCCTGATTTCACTTCTCCGAAAATCCTCTCGGCGACCGAGGGACAGCGTAGCTGGCCCGATGCGTGAATGCTGTGTTATAAGAAGTAGATGCCTTCTTTGGTTTACTTACACAAAGTTTTATAATTATTCTTCTTCGTTGTCCTCATAACAACTAATCCAAAACGAGACATTAAGATCTGATATTTTATTAAGTAAGTAAGGCTCAAATGCCATATTGCATTGATATTTGTAAAATACACCAATACTCAAATACATTTCTTCTGCTCCGCATTCAATGAGCATTTTAATATTTTCTTTCAAGTTATCTACAATCCATTCAAGTCCCGCATAACAATTAAGATCTAAATCAACATTATTTGGTGCATAAAGTACTGCGGATCCTAATGTTCTTGGTTTACCTTTGTTCGGTCCTTTTGTTTCAAGTGATCCTAATTCTTGTATCTTTGAGAATACAAGTCCCGTTATTTTTTGGGCTTTAATAGGTGAGAAATTCTCTCCACCCATATGAAAGGAGGCTTCTATTGATATTGTAATCTCTATCAACTCCTTCAAGTTTTAGAACAAATTATGTTTTGCATCTATTTCTTATAACGGTTCCGCATCTACGACGCGACCCGGCCTTAGATAGCTATTATCTTAGGCCGGGTCGTGTGTTGTCTGAATATTCTTCTTCTTTGATTTCACATCTGACAACCAAGGGGCGAATGCCCCGTAGCGTAGATGCATTGTTATACGACGGGGTCCTTCTATGAGTATCCCCACATCGTTTACTGTTATTATTTATCAGGCGTGTATTCAATCAAATCTGATAATTTGCACTCAAATGTATCACATAGCTTTAATAATGTTTCTAATTTGGTCGTTTCAATATTTATTTCTTTATACAGTTTGTTAATCGAATTTCTACTCAGTCCAGATCTGTTCATTAATTCTGTTATATCATCAATTCGGTGTTCAGCCATTAGAACTCTAATATTGCACCTTATCAAGCAGACTCCCTCCCATGATCAATATATTATATCTCAAAGTTATTTTTATCAATTAGAAGTCATCATTTCACCTTATAGAGCTAATATTTATCTTTACAATTAACCTCACAGGGATATATAATAACCTTGTAGAGTTAATAAAAGGAGGGAAGTCATTGATTGAATCTTTAGAAGTTTTAGCTGAGCCTTTAATTCGCAATCGCTTAGAACCGTTATACTCAAACTCAGAACTTGAACAATTTTCTTCGGAATGTGAGCAGTATCTAAAAATCATTCGAGAGTCGCTTCCCGATAACCTTCAACATACCCTATTTCTTTATGAAGACGCTCTAACTTCATTGCAAACTGTTTTGGAAAGTAAAATATATTTGCAAGGATTTAAAGATGCACTATATCTTTTTAATGAACTACATATTCAAATGAATTAAGGGCCCTCCGGGCCTTTTTCTTTTGCTCTTCAGACCCTGTCGTATAACGTTCTTGTGTTCACGACGTCCAACTCCCTTAAGCCCGAAGGGCGGCCGCGACGCGGTTAGGGAGTTGGATGTGTCCGGCTGAATCATCTTCCCTGCTGCTGAAATCCCTCTCCGAAACCACTTCTGACTTCTGCCGGATCGAGGGCCGAATGGCCCGATGGGTGAACATGTTGTTAGGCGAAGTTACTGACTTCATTGAATAACTAAGGAGTTATTGATCGTTATAGTAGTCCATGCATCCATCGCATAAGTAATCCCCATCTTCATGAACTTCTGTTCCTTCCCAGTCAGCATCAAAATGATGACCACATCTCTCACAGCATTGAATATTATATTGTTCTTCACAAAAAACACATTTACCAAAAGTATAAAAATCTTCTGCAATACTTATCCCTTCTCTACCACAATTACCACAAGGAGAATCTAGTACCGCTGAATACATCCCCTTTGTAGAGTAGGCGTAGGTATATATATCTGCTTCAATCGAAGCCACATATCTTTCCTCAATAATCTCCCCAAAGGGGAGATCTTTCAGTACTCGTCTGCATCTATGATAGTTCTCTTCTGAAAGCAATTCTTCTATTTCCTTATCCAATTCTGTTTCAATAAACCTAATACATAAATGAATTAATAAACTTATGTTTTTGATATTGTCTTCTCCAAAAGAGAATTCAAAATGAACAGCATTGTTTCTTAATTTCTTTAGAATCGAATATGCTTTGAATTCCCAATCTTCTATTTCTTCACTTAAATGATCCTTTATCTTTCTATAAGCCTGTTCTGCCTTAAGTGTGTTAGCGTTATATTTGTTCTCAAATATAGCATCAGCATCAATTGATCTTAATTTTTCAAGAATTAATAGATCCAAACCATTTATTAAATTCATAATTGATTGCTTCGCATCTGAGATTATTAGTTCTTCTGGATATCTACTAAGATGATAAAGACCATGTTCGATAGAGTCTATAGCATTCTCAAATAGTGTGAGTTTTTGCAACACTAATCACTCCTAATAATGAAATCAGTAATTTCGCCTAACGTTCTTGTATTCACGAACCCGAGAGGCTTAAGGCCCGTAAGGGCCGGGTGGCTTCGCCACTTAGCCTCGCAGGGTTGTCTGCTGATTCCACTTCCCCGAAATTCCTCTGCAGACCAAGGACCCGCCAGGGGCCGCAGCGTGAATACGGTGTTAGGCGAAGTAACCTGGCATCCTGAATTAACTACGATGAAAAAAAGCACCTAATAAAACTAGGTGCAAAATTAGTTATTTCGGATTTTTCAAATTATCTACACTGAAATAATGGCGAATATATTTAATTATATTTGAAGCTGGTTCACTTAAATGTTCAAATTCATCGACATACTTATGATGTATCCAACTAATTGATGCCTTTTTCATTAACTCATAATCTGCATATTTTTCAGGTAATTCTCTTGCACAATTTGTAAGCAGTTCTCTTATCATATCTACATTTTTGTATGCTACTTCGATATATCTATCAATTAAATCGACGCATTCAACAGGTAATAATGGAGAATTCTTTATTTTCTTTAATCGATCCTCCGTTTCACTAAACTCTCTAGGGATATGAATTTCATGTTGTTCATAAGAACTCCAAATGGCCGCTCTTGTTCGCGGGTCCGGCTTAATTGGCTTCTCTATGTCGCCATTGTCAGTAATTACATGCTCATCACATACCGCAAGATATTTTTCTGCTCCCTTACTTGTAAATATTGACGAAGGGCACTCAGTAATATTATATGGTCTTTTATCGGGGTCAATCTCAACGTCAAAAAATAATCTTGCATATTTGTCCATTAAGCTAATAGCATTGCAACTGAGCAGTTTATCAAAAGCAAACTGTTTTCTATAATCAGTTTCGTCTTTTCCATTAAAAAATTCTAATAGTGAGGAAAATTCCTTTAATTGTTCCTTGAAAATTTCTGTTCTAATCGGTTGTAACAAAGTTTTTTTCGCCGTTTTATATGTAAGAATAGTAACGGTTCCTACTATACAAAAAAACGAGATGTTTATTAAAAAAAATAAAACGTTAATTGAATCCTTCAAAACAATTAGCCATTCTGGAGAACTTGAAGATTGCATTATAGTTCCATCCTTAATATGTTTATATATGGAAAACATAATCTACTTTATTGTAATTGTCAATTTATTTTCAGGTTATTTCGCCTAACGTTGTTGTATTCACGAACCCTCACCACCTTAAGGCACGTTAGTGCCAGCCGCAATGCGGTTAGGTGGTGCAGGGTTGTCTGCTGAATTAACTACTATGCCATCGCTTCTGCAGATCAAGGGGCGTCAGACCCGCAGCGTGAATACGGTGTTATACGAAGGTCTCTCTACTATGAATTTGCTTCATATTGCTTTAATTTATATATCATATCGGTTAATCTTTCATATGCATTTATCGGAAAATCTGAATTCCATCTTTTAATAAATCCTTCAGACCCTAAATCTTTCATTTTTGTTAATTCTCTATGTATAATTCTCAGCAGTCTAATTGTCTTTATTTCTTCTGTTATTAATAGCGTGCCTTCTTCAGTTGCTTCAGTACTAAAATTGTCACTCATTTCAAATAACTGAAATAAACAGAATACATTTGAGATTTTTGAAATCTTTAATCGATACTCACCTGGTTCAGTTTGCATAGTAATAATTACTTCATTTACGTCTTTATCCAAAATAGATATCTTACTAGCTATTTCGTGGATAGCATCTGACAAGAAAGAAACAGGTATATCAAATTTTTTACCTTCAGTCGTATAAATCATGACAACTAACCAACCATGTGGTTGAAGACTCATTGAGATCTCCATAAGATTATTCTCCTGTTTTTAAAGTTTCTAGAGACTTTCGTATAACGTTCCTGTATTCACGACTCGACGAATGTCGAGTGTCCGGCGTATGCTGGACCCAGGGCGTATGCCCGCAGCGTGAATATTATGTTATAGGATGTCAGCAGCTTCTATGAAATGCTCAATATAATAATCAATACAGTGTAGGCTTCTCAACATTCAAATAGTTAATTTCGCCTCTTGTATTACAATTGGCAGTAATTAAAGTTAGTTCTAACCCCTTCCTACATACAAAACATATAGCAACAGAATCGCCATAAGAAGTAATTGAATAAAAATCGATAATAGCAACAGGAACATCGAGCATTGAAGATATGCCCCTTTTCACTTTTCCTAGCTTAATTTTCATATCATCGATTTCAATCAAATTGTCTTTGCCTTTATACTTTTCAATAATTGATTCGAGTAATTTCTTGCCTGCAACTGTACCTATAGCACCACCTGCAGCTTTACCGATGACCATAATAAGAGCTGCTATAGAAAAAGAGCTTGCGCCGGTATTACTCAGGGTTGTTCTCTTATTAATTATTTCGTAAGCTAATTTTTGATCGTCTAATTCCTTTATAATGGGATGTTCACTCAAATCAGCTTCAATAATCGTAATATTGAGAAGATCAACATCCTCATATTCATCTTCATTATTATCTTCTGTAGATTTAATTTCAGATCCTTCGATTCTTATTGTTTCATATTCAATTAATTTAAAATAGTCTTTAAAGCATTGATTAATGCATGTCAAAGTTGACTGATAACCCTCAAGAAAATCGTCATGGTTGTGTATATCTTCAAATCCAACAGTATATTGCAAAAAATTAATATCAAATTCTATGTAACTTCCATGCATATTATAACTTGTTTGAAGCCAATCTCCTTTGCATCTTATGACATCAATTTCTAATTGTTGGAGCAATTCTTCTTTGACAGAAGTCTCAGAAATAAAATACTGTATCTTCAATAAGTCTCTGCGATTAATACTTTCTGCATCATCGCCTTCCGGCATGTAAGTCATGTCACTTGAAACAATAACTTTAATTAATTGCATTTCTTTCAAACCTCCAATAAATTCAACTATGAATGATTAAAAATAACGCTTTAAAGTTCAGTAAATGGACTTTTATATTTGCTTTTGCTGATTTCCTATAACGTATTGTGTTCCCGACGTCGAAAGGCTTAAGCAGTTGGCCCATCAAGCACAGCGATCCGGGTCACCGGGTGGCTCCGCCACTTAGCCTTACAGACGTGTCCGCCTGAGTTCACTTCCTGCTACTGAATTATCTACGTAGTGACTCCGCTTCTTATTACTCCGGGCGGACCCAGCGGCTCTAGCCGCTGGCGGGAACATGGTGTTATCTGTTGGATTGGGCCCACTTCTTCGAATAGAGACAGGACGTCGACCCACATGTTTATTCCTTCTTTTTACGCCTTTTTCAGTTTGTATTCCTCGTGCATGTTATACCTTTTTTCCTTTGTCCCCTTTAGGTAATTGCTTCTTCCGGGTTTATACGAGCTTTATTCTTTACTGGGTTTATACTGGGTTTATACAGGTCTTTTCCCGTTTTATATTCTCGTTCTTTGCTTTGTATTTACCTATCAATTTCCCTCTTCAAGCAACAGGAAGTTGCGCATGGATTACCTACAAATCTTTGGGCCCAATCTGGCAGATAACGTCTTTGTATTCACGAAACGACCCAGCCTTAGATAGCTCTTATCTTAGGCTGGGTCGTTTGTTGTCTGAGCTTCTTCCATGATTATACATCTGGACAATCGAGGGGCGATAGCCCCGATGCGTGAATACGGTGTTATAAGATGTCCCCGACCGCGGAGCATTGACTAATTCACCTGTCTTTGGACATTTGTTCTTTAGGTATTTGTGAAGATATGTATTTTAGTCTATGTTTATCAAATAGTTTTGTTTCGTACGAAATTATATATTCTTTATCCTCCTCTAGCAGTTTAGAAATATCGATAGGTAATATTACTGTCCTTACTCGGTTGCTTAAATTTACTACAGTTATTTCATTCTTACTTACATTCTGTATGGTAACGGCTTCAATAGTTGAAGTACTATATGAGTTCCAAAACATGAATAATACTACAATTAGCAAGAATATAATTCCGCTTCTTTTATATGCTTTTATTATTTATCGCTCCTTTCAGTTTTATCTTTGCGGGGATTTCTTATAACGTTTATGCATTCACGAACCTTCACTACCTTAAGGCTCGAAGAGCCGGCCGCGACGCGGTTAGGTAGTGCAAGGTTGTCGCCTGATCTCACTTCTCCGGAAATCCTCTCGGCGACCGAGGGACAGCGCAGCTGGCCCGATGCGTGAATGCTGTGTTATAAGAAGTAGATGCCTTCTTCGGTATACTTACACAGAGTTCTATAATTATTCTTCTTCGTAGTCCTCATAACAACTAATCCAAAACGAGACATTAAGATCTGATATTTTTTTAAGTAAGTAAGGCTCAAAGGCCATATTGCATTGATATTTGTAAAATACACCAATACTCAAATACATATCTTCTGCTCCGCATTCAAAGAGAACTTTAATATTATCTTTCAAGTTATCTACAATCCATTCAAGTCCCGCATAACAATTAAGATTTAAATCAATATTATTTGGTGCATATAGTACTGCTGATCCTAATGTTCTTGATTTACCTTTGTTCGGTCCTTTTGTTTCAAGTGATCCCAATTCTTGTATTTCCGAGAATACAAGTCCCGTTATTTTTTGGGCTTTAATAGGTGAGAAATTCTCTCCATCCATATGAAAGGAAGCTTCTATTGATATGGTAATCTCTATCAACTCCTTCGAGCTTAGAACAATTTAGAGTTTGCATCTATTTCTTATAACGTTATTGTATTCACGACGTCCCACCGACTTAAGGCTCCGCCAGGAGCCGGCTGCGCTTGCGCAGTTAGTCGGTGCGGATGTGTCCGGCTGACCCAGCTTCCCTGCTACTGAAATGCCCCTCCGAATCCTCTTCTAACTTCGTGTCCGGACCGAGGGCGAATGCCCGATGCGTGAATACGGTGTTAGATGATGCTTGCAGGCTTCTTAGAACTACTTACCGACTTCTCTTTGCTATATATGTTATACAATCACTCATCAATTTTACGGGTTGCTCTCTACGTTTTATATCAAATTCTAATTGCTTTACTATTCTCTTTTGAATCTCCCAACCTGAATAATTCCTGTCCATCAAATCTAGCATTCGCTCTGTTGAGAGATTGATTTCAAACATAGGATCCAACTCATTGCTTGTCATCTGATTTACTTCACGAATATTCGAACTAATTATTATACAGTTAATACCGCCTGCAGTTGTTCCTAAAACCATCTCTCTTAATTTCTTTTCTAGTGCTCTTTCCGAACTTACATGTTCAAGCGCTGATACAGCGATTATTAAATCGTATTCACTTTGCTTGATCTCAAATTGCTCTATATCAGAAAGTCTCATCTCGATTATGTGTTCTACTTCATAACGTTTACTATATTCATGCAATTTATTAAGTGCCGATTCTAGCAAGTCCACACAAATAACTTTACCTTGTCTATTTTTAATTGTCTGAGCAATGGGAATACTGTTCCTCCCGACTCCCGATCCTAGATCTAATACTCTTAGATATTCATAACTATTAAACTGATCTATGAGGTCCAGCACTGTTTGAACAGGCTTGTGTAACCAAGTCCCTTGTTCATAGAGATTGTAGTGTTCATAACAAAAATCATGATATCGTTTTTCTTCTGCTCTTATCATTTCTACCCTGTCCATACCTGCACCTCAGGTTTCTGCAAGTTTCATC
>NZ_JAKSXN010000085.1 GCF_022427145.1 Paenibacillus timonensis | reverse complement strand
GTTTATCGCGAAAATAGCGGTATTTTTTGTCCTTATTTCGACGCTCGAGCCGCAATATGCCTCATTTCGGAAGGAATAAGGGTATTTATTACCCTTATTTTCTGTCCAACCGCCGAAATGACGTAAATAAGGGTATTTTATACCGCTATTTTTGTGCGGATGACCGAAGTTTGACCTTCAGCGTGCTTCTCACGGCTTACCTCCCCATCCTACTCCCGCGTACTCACCGTGCCGCGTTCCATCACCTGATGCGGCAGGATCTCGCTGGCCTCCGGCTGGCCCGTTTCTATCCGGGCGATCAGCTTGGCTGCAGCCAAGCGGCCCATTTCCGCCAACGGCTGGGCGACGGTGGTAAGCGGCGGGTAGCACATCTCGGCCAGCTTGAGATTGTCGTAGCCGATAACGGAGAGCTGCGCCGGAACGGCGATGCCCAAGCGTGCCGCGGTGGAGATGACGCCGATCGCCATTTCATCGCCGGCGGCGAACACCGCCGTGACCTCCGGCGCTTGGCGCAGCAGCTCCTCCGCCGCCTCACAGCCGCCGGCGAAGATGAAGCGCCCGTCCAGCACGGGCGCCTCGTCCGGCGGCAGGCCATGATCGGCCAGGGCCGCGCGAAAACCGGCGATGCGCGGCTCGCCGGCGATCACGTCGTGGGCCGGGCCGCCGATCATGGCGATTCGGCGGTGCCCCCGCCGGATCAAATACGCGCAGGCGTCGTACGCCGCCTGATGGTCGTCCACCTTGACGTAAGGAATGTCCGCATACTCGGACTTCGTGGCGACCAGGACGACCGGGATTGCCATGGCCTGGAGCGTCTGGTGATACTCCTCTTTCAGCACGCCGCTCGAATAAATAATGCCGTCCACCTGCTTCTCCCGCAGCACCTGCAAATATTTCTTCGTCCGCTTGCCGTCCTCAGCCGTATTGCACACCACCACGCTGTAGCCTTGTTCCTGCGCCGCTTCCTCGATCCCGTGCAGGATCTCCGAGGAGAACGCGCTCGATACGCTTGGGAACAACACCCCGATCGTCTGAGTCCGCTTGTTAACCAAGCCGCGCGCGATCGCATTGGGCTGATACCTCAGCTCGGCCACTGCATTCATCACCCTGATCCGGGTCTCTTCCGAATAACCCGGTAAATCGTTCAGTACCCGGGAGACGGTCGCTACTGATACCCCCGCCAGCTTGGCGACATCTTTGATTGTTGCGCTCATTATACCCTCCGCAATTGAAATACCGAGCTTTTTCGAATACGTAAACGTTTAACTAAACTATATGCGGATCCCTTGTTTTTGTCAACTCGCCGCTGGCGAGTCCAAATATAAAACAAGGCCCCCTGCTTCTCACGAGCAGAGGGCCTTGCTGTAGTTAGGCCGGTACGATCCAGCCGTCCTTCTTAACGATGTTCTTTCAGGTTGTAGAAGGACTTCAAGCCGTTGTATTGAGCGAGGTCGGCCAATTGGTCTTCGATACGAAGCAATTGGTTGTATTTCGCAATACGGTCCGTACGGGAAGGAGCACCGGTTTTGATTTGGCCGGCGTTCGTTGCCACGGCGATATCGGCGATCGTGCTGTCTTCGGATTCGCCGGAACGGTGCGATACAACTGCAGTGTAGCCAGCGCGTTTTGCCATTTCGATCGCGTCGAACGTTTCGGTCAACGTACCGATTTGGTTTACTTTGATCAGGATCGAGTTGCCGATGCCGTCTTTGATCCCTTTATACAAACGTTCCGTATTGGTTACGAACAAGTCGTCACCCACGAGTTGGATTTTGTTGCCGAGTTTCTCGGTGAGCAGTTTCCAACCTTCCCAATCGTCCTCGGCGCAGCCGTCTTCGATGGTGATGATCGGGTATTTGTCTACCCAAGAAGCGAGCAGGTCAACGAACTCAGCGGAAGTAAAGGATTTGCCTTCGCCTTCCAGGTGGTATTTGCCGTCTTTGTAGAACTCGGTGGAAGCAACGTCCATACCCAAGAATACGTCTTTACCTGGCGTATAGCCGGCTTTCGTGATAGCTTCCATGATCGAGGACAAAGCGTCTTCGTTGGAAGTGAAGTTCGGAGCAAAACCGCCTTCGTCGCCTACAGCCGTGTTCAGGCCTTTCGCTTTCAGAACGGATTTCAGGTTGTGGAAGATTTCAGCGCCTGTGCGAAGAGCTTCTCTGAAGGAAGGTGCGCCTACAGGCAGGATCATGAATTCTTGCACGTCTACGTTGTTGTCGGCATGCGCGCCGCCATTCACGATGTTCATCATCGGAACCGGAAGCTGTTTCGCGTTAAATCCGCCCAGGTAAGCGTACAGCGGCAGGTCCAAAGCGTCTGCTGCAGCACGGGCAACCGCCATCGAAACGGCCAGGATTGCGTTGGCGCCCAGTTTGCCTTTGTTTGGCGTGCCGTCCAGTTCGATCATCATTTTGTCGATGCCAACTTGGTCCAGCGCGTCCATGCCAATAACTTCAGGCGAGATGATCTCGTTTACGTTCTTCACGGCGTTCAATACGCCTTTGCCGAGGTAACGGGATTTGTCGTCGTCGCGAAGTTCTACGGCTTCATGCGCACCAGTGGAAGCGCCGGAAGGAACGATCGCGCGGCCCATAGCGCCGGATTCGAGATAAACTTCAACTTCTACGGTAGGGTTCCCGCGGGAGTCAAGGACTTCGCGAGCGTATACGTCAGAAATAATCGTCATGTGAATAATCTCCTTTAAGTGTTTTATAGTGATCTTACGCCTTGCGGCTGGCAATCATCGATTGGCCGGTCATTTCCGCCGGCTGCGGCAGGCCCATCAGGTCCAGCAGCGTCGGAGCCACGTCAGCGAGAATGCCTTTTTCGCGTAATACTACGTTCTCGTCGGTAACGATGAACGGCACCGGATTCGTCGTATGCGCGGTAAATGGACGGCCTTGATCGTCGATCTCCATATCGGCGTTCCCGTGGTCGGCAATAATGACGACAACTCCGCCTTTGGCTTTGACGGCGTCCACAACCTTGCCCACGCACTCGTCCGTGACTTCAACCGCTTTGATCGTCGGCTCCATCATGCCGGAGTGCCCGACCATATCCGGGTTAGCGAAGTTCAGGATAATCGCGTCGTGTTGATCCGATTCGATTTCCTTCACGCACGCTTCGGCTACTTCATAAGCGCTCATTTCCGGCTTCAGGTCATAGGTTGCAACCTTCGGCGAGGCGATCAGCACGCGTTTTTCGCCCGGAAGCTCAACGTCGCGCCCGCCGCTGAAGAAGAACGTAACGTGCGGGTATTTTTCCGTTTCGGCGATCCGCAGTTGCTTCTTGCCTTGTTGGACCAGCACTTCGCCGAACGTATTGTCGAGATTCTTCGGCTTGTACGCAACGAACCCGTCAACCGACTCCGCAAACAAGGTCAAGCAGACGAAGTGCAGGTCTTTCGGGAATTTCGGTCCGCGGTCGAAGCCTTGGAAATCCTTGTTCGTAAATACGTTGGACAGCTGAATGGCACGGTCCGGGCGGAAGTTCAGGAAGACGACGGAGTCGCCGCTTTCCACTTGCGCGATCGGTTGGCCATGGCCATCGACGATGACGGTCGGCATGACGAATTCGTCAAATACCGATTTCTCGTACGATTCCGTAACCGCTTGAATCGGGTCGGTATATTGCGGTCCTTCCGCATACACCATAGCCCGGTACGATTTCTCTACGCGGTCCCAGCGTTTGTCGCGGTCCATCGCATAGTAACGGCCTTGCACGGTGGCGATTTTGCCGACGCCAAGCTCGTTCATCTTGGCGATCAGGCGCTCCAGGAAGCCTTTGGCGCTATCCGGAGCCACGTCGCGGCCGTCGAGGAAGGCATGTACGTAAACTTCGTGCATTTCTTCCTTCTTCGCCAGTTCCAGCATAGCGAACATATGCTCAATGTGGCTATGCACGCCGCCGTCGGACAGAAGGCCGTACAGATGCAGCTTCTTGCCCTTCGATTTGGCGCTGCGCACCGCATTCACCAGCGTTTCGTTCGAGAAGAATTCGCCTTCGCGAATCGATTTGGAGATCCGGGTCAAATCCTGGTACACGATCCGGCCGGCACCGATGTTCAGGTGACCGACTTCGGAGTTCCCCATTTGCCCTTCTGGCAAACCAACCGCTTCGCCGCTGGCTGTCAGCGTGGTGTTCGGGTATTGCTTCAAATAACGGTCATAATTCGGCTTGTTCGCTTGGGCAACCGCATTGCCTTCGACTTTATCGCGAAGTCCGAACCCGTCCATGATGATCAGAGCTACTGGTTTGGGAGCCGTCATTTATTTCGCCCCCTCAACGAGCTGGATGTAAGAGTCCGGCTGCAGGCTGGCACCGCCGACGAGCGCGCCGTCGATGTCGCTTTGTCCCATGTACTCCTTCACCTTCTCCGGTTTCACGCTGCCGCCGTATTGGATACGGATCTTCGCGGCTACGTCGTCACCGTAAAGGCCTTTAACCAGGCTGCGGATATAGGAAATCACTTCGTTCGCGTCTTGCGACGTGGAGGATTTGCCTGTTCCAATCGCCCAGATCGGTTCGTAAGCAATCACGACTTGCGCCGCTTGCTCCGCTGTTAATCCTTTCAAAGCCGCTTCGGTTTGAACCTTCACGACTTCTTTGGTTTGGCCGGCTTCGCGCTCTTCGAGCTTCTCGCCGACGCAAGGGATTGGGGTCAAACCGTGTTTGAAGGCAGCCAGGATCTTCTTGTTCACGATTTCGTCGGTTTCGCCGAAATACGCCCGGCGCTCGGAATGGCCGATGATCACGTAATCCACGCCAAGCTCTTTCAGCATGCGACCGCTGATTTCTCCGGTGAAGGCTCCTTCGTCTTCAAAATGCATGTTTTGCGCGCCGATTTTGATCGACGTGCCTTTCGCAGCTTCTACCAAAGCCGGAAGGTTGGTGAACGGCGCGCAAATCACGCTCTCTACGCCGGCAACCTCCGCTTTTCCTTTTACGGCTTCGAAGAAGGCTTTGGCTTCGGAAACGGTTTTGAACATTTTCCAGTTCCCTGCAATAATAGGTGTTCTCACAGAGCCCACTCCTTCACTTCTCCATAGAGGTAATTCAAAAACCTTGATCCTAATGAGGTAGTTCAAAAAACGGACATTGATCATGAAGTTTTTTGAACCTTCATCTAGCTACTTTTACTTACTTGTCGTTCAAAGCCACAACGCCTGGAAGCGCCTTGCCTTCCATGAATTCCAGGGAAGCGCCGCCGCCCGTGGAGATGTGGTCCATTTGCGAAGCCAGGTTGAATTTCTCGGCTGCCGCTGCGGAATCGCCGCCACCGATGATGGTGTAGCCTTCCGTCGTTGCGCAAGCTTCAGCCACTTCTTTGGTCCCGTTCGCGAAAATATCGATTTCGAATACGCCCATCGGTCCGTTCCAAACAACCAGCTTGGAATTTTTGATGATATCGGCATAAATCGCACGAGTTTTCGGCCCGATGTCCACGCCTTCCCAATCTGCAGGAATGCTGTCGATATCCACCGCTTTATGGTTAGCCATTGCGCTGAAATCATCAGCAACGATGCAGTCAACCGGAAGGACGAAGTTCTTGCCCAGTTTCTTCGCTTTCTCGATGAAGCCAAGGGAAGCGTCGAGTTTGGTTTCATCCAGCAGCGATTTGCCGATTTCGTAACCTTGGGCTTTGAAGAAGGTGTAAGCCAAGCCGCCGCCGATCAAGACATTGTCCGCGATGTTCAGCAGGTTGTCGATGACGTCGATTTTGTCTTTAACCTTCGACCCGCCGATAATGGCGGTGAAAGGACGATCCGGATTCGACAGCGCTTTGCCGAGTACGGACAATTCTTTCTCCATCAGCAAGCCGGATACGGCTGGCAGGTGATGAGCGATGCCTTCGGTCGAAGCGTGTGCGCGGTGCGCTGCGCCAAACGCGTCGTTCACGAACAGGTCAGCCAGCTCGGCAAATTGCTTCGCGAGTTCAGGATCGTTTTTCTCTTCGCCCGGGTAGAAACGTACGTTTTCCAGCACCAGTACGTCGCCGTTGTTCAAGGCATTCACTTTGGCTTTAACGGCTTCGCCTACAGCTTCGTCGGCTTTGGCTACTTCTTTGCCGAGCAGTTCGCCCAGGCGTTTCGCCGGCAGCGTCAGACGCATATCTTCGTTGACTTGGCCTTTCGGACGGCCCAGGTGGCTCGCAAGGATCACCTTCGCGCCATTTTCGATCAGATACTTGATCGTCGGCAGCGTTTCGCGAATCCGGGTGTCGTCGGTAATTTTACCGTCTTGCATCGGTACATTAAAATCTACGCGGACAAACACGCGTTTGCCGGTTACTTCCACATCACGTACACTTTTCTTGTTCATCTCCACGTTCCTCCTAAAGGTATGCGCGGGGGTTCTCCAGGCCTGGAAAATGCGCATTACGGCTTTGATTCTGATTTCTCTCCTAAGACGCCTTGTAACTCATCTCTATTTATAAAAAACGGTGTGTGTGTGTGAATGCCGTATTTCATGCAAGAACCAAAGAGGAGTCCTGAATAGGTTGCTCCTCTTTGGGATGAATCGCTAATTTGGGTTACTCGATTATTTTACTTTCTTCGCGAAGTATTCCAGCGTACGAACCAATTGAGCCGTGTAGGACATTTCGTTATCGTACCAGGAAACGGTTTTTACGAGTTGTTTGTCGCCAACCGTCATGACTTTCGTTTGGGTTGCGTCGAACAGGGAACCGTAAGTGATGCCCACGATATCGGAAGATACGATTTCGTCTTCCGTGTAACCGAAGGTTTCTGGATCGGAAGCGGCTTTCATTGCAGCGTTCACTTCGTCAACCGTTACGGTTTTCTCCAGAACGGTTACAAGCTCAGTCAGGGAACCAGTTGGTACAGGCACGCGTTGAGCTGCGCCGTCCAGTTTGCCTTTCAATTCAGGGATAACCAGGCCGATCGCTTTAGCAGCGCCCGTAGTGTTAGGAACGATGTTAGCTGCAGCTGCGCGAGCACGACGGAAGTCAGCTTTTGCATGCGGAGCATCCAGCGTGTTTTGGTCGCCGGTATAAGCGTGGATCGTCGTCATCAAGCCTTCTACGATGCCGAATTTGTCATTCAGTGCTTTAGCCATAGGAGCCAAGCAGTTCGTTGTGCAAGATGCGCCGGAGATTACCGTTTCCGAACCGTCAAGGATTTCATGGTTTACGTTGTAAACAACGGTTTTCATGTCGCCGGTAGCCGGAGCGGAGATAACGACTTTCTTCGCGCCGCCTTTCAAGTGAAGCTCGGCTTTTTCTTTCGTCGTGAAGAAGCCAGTGCACTCCAGAACGATGTCAACGCCAAGCTCGCCCCAAGGCAGTTCTTCAGGGTTGCGATTAGCCAGAACTTTAACTTCTTTGCCGTTTACTTTGAAGAAACCGTCATGCACTTCAACGTCACCGTCGAAGCGGCCTTGCGTTGTATCATATTTCAACAAATGAGCCAACATTTTAGCGTCTGTCAGGTCATTGATCGCTACGACTTCGATGCCTTCCACGTTTTGAATGCGGCGGAAAGCCAGGCGTCCAATACGTCCAAAACCGTTAATCCCTACTTTTACACTCATTGAATAGTTCCTCCCAGTGTTTGATTTTTTTATTATTCAAGACAGGCCCGATAAAACCCGTCATGAGTAAACCGATTTATTTCCCGGATCTCTTGATGATCTCGCTCACGATCTCTTCTGCCGCCGCCTCGTCGGTCACCAGAATATCCTCATGGCCGAACCGCAGTACGGCATGGATCGCTTTCGCTTTGCTCTTGCCTCCCGCGATTCCGATCACGGTCTCCGTTCGCTTGATGTCTTCGAGACGCAATCCTAAGGTCAGCATTTTGTGCACGACGACGCCGTCTTCATTAAAGTAATATCCAAATGATTCCGCGAGCGCGCCTTCCTTTCGGATTTCCTCGGCCATGCCCGGCTCCAGCTTACGGCGCCGCGCCATCTCCATAGCGTCTCCGATCCCGTGCACCACGATACGCGCCTGGCGGATCATGTTCACGATATCTTGAATGTTCGGATCATGAACCAGCGACTCGTAAGCTTCCTTCCCCAGCAGATCGGGTACGTGCAGCAGGCGATAACCTGCTCCAACCCGCTTCGCCATGCCGGAAGCGATCGTATTCGCCTGGATTTCCAAGCTTTCGCCAAGACCTCCGCGCGCCGGTACGAACCAGCTTTGCTTCATCATGACGTTTGGCGGTGGATTCAGCTGATCCGCGACTTCCGCCAGCGTTGTGCCGCCGGTCACCGCGACCACATCATCCCCGCGCATGGCGCCAAGCAGCGCCTTGGCTCCTGCACGCCCCAGCTCCCGCTTCACGAGCGGCGAGGTTTCGCAGTCTCCTGGTACAACCACCACTTTACGCAGCCCATAATGCTGACGGATCGTTTCCTCCAAATTGGAGAGTCCGAACAACTCTAGCATCATCGGCTCCAAATCCTCAAGCAATCGCCGTCCTGCGTCGCTGATCCTCATGCCTATATTCTCGATTTCTATCAGGCCTTGAGCCTTCATGAGATCCGTTTCGGCACGCAACACACGCTCCGTCATGTCCAGCGAATTCGCCAGGGTTCTGCGGCCAATGACATCAGACATCATGATCTGGTGAAGTATAGTGTACCTTTTCTTGAGAATGTCCATGAGATCAGGAAGAAGCTGCTTTTGAATCTCTATTATGTTTCGCATGCTTTCCACTCCTGCAAGCTTCGTCTTCTCTCTCCATCTCCTTGGCCTTAAAATGTCCCGGGTTAACTTTTTAAGTCCCACTGATATTTTAACCAATATTTAGTTCTGTTGCAAGCCTGACGTCCGTATCATTTACTTTTGTCATTTTACTTATACATGAAGCCTCGTGGCGCACCTTGGCCTGCCGTAAAAAAACGCCCCTTCCGCTGATATAGACGCCAAACATTCGTCTACTCTCGCAAAAGGAGCGTGCTTCTTCTTTATCTATTTTCCCGCGCAAGCAGGACTTAGGCTCTAGGGATACGGAGGGACAACGCGCTCTTGGCTCCGAGCCGGAACCGGGTTCCTTCCGTCCCTCTCAGCTCCAACGCGACAGTTCTCGCTTCTCCCCCATCATTAAACAAAACGACCGCAATCGAATCGTCCGTATTCCGGAACGCCACGGAGCGAATCGCTGCCGCATCGGCTTCGGCGGCGATCCGTACCGCCTGCGGACGAATCACGACGCTGAAATGGGCCAGAGCGTAGTAATCCAGCGTATACTCGAGCTCGCGGGTCTGCTGGTTTACCGTCACGATCCCGCGGCACGTGCTGCGGCCAAAGCCCGGGACGGTCGGCCCGTTCTGCTCATCGAGCGCCATATTCCAGAGCACCAGCGATTGGCTGTGATTCCGCAAAATCTCGATCCCCGTCCGCATGACGTTGGAGAAAGCCGGTTCGAATGCCGGAATCCATTCTCCGCCGGAGCCTTCGGTGAAATGAACTTCCTTGCCCGGGAAGGCCTCCTTCACTTGGCTTTGCGCCGACGCTTCCCCGCCATACCAGTGCCAGGCTACGCCGTCGACCGCTTCGGCCGCTTCCTTCAGCACGCCCAACGGATAATCGGGACGATCCCAGTTATGGTCATACGCCAGGATCTTCGTGGACAAGCCGCGCTTCGCAAAAGCCGGTTTCAGATAGTTCTTCACGAAATCGGTCTGCATCTCGGCCGTCATCAGCATCCCCGGGTAATGTCCCGGCACATAAAGCGGCTCGTTCTGCGGCGTCACCGCATAAATGGATAAGCCATGCTCGGCGTAGGATTCCACATAACGGACGAAATAGTTGGCGTACGCTTCGTAATACTCCTTCTTCAGCTCCCCGCCGATCATCGAACCGCTCGTCTTCATCCAGCCCGGCGCACTCCAGGGGGAGCCGAACAGCTTGATGGACGGATTTAACGCCAGCGCTTCTTTTAGGAGCGGAATGACGTCGGCTTCGTCATGGCGGATCGAGAACCGCTGCATTTCCGGATCGGTCTCGCCCTCGGGCAAGTCGTCGTAGCTGTAGATGAACCGGGCATAGTCCGAGGCCCCCATCGGGTTTCGAAGCACGGATAAGCCAATCCCCTCTTCCGAGCCAAATAAATTTTTCATTAAGGACGAACGTTGCTCTTCGCTAAGCACCTGGTGGATCAAATAGGCGGCCGAATCGGTAAAAGAAGCTCCAAATCCGTCCATCGCCTGATAGCTCACGGTTTCATCCAAACGGACCACGGCATCCAAGGCTTCCGAGTCCTGCGGTTGCAGCTGCTCTTCCGTTTTGCGGACGAAGAGATCGGATTCTCCAGAGGAATAATAAAGTTCAAGCTCGCGCATGATGTTCCCTCCATATCTATAGATGGCCCGGTTTACTTGATGCCGAGCTTTTCTTTATTGGCTTTCATTTTCTCCGTGCGAATTTGCACGATTTTATCCCAACCGTTATCCTCAAGGAATTTCTTATAGCCGTTCAGCGTGCTGTCGAACTCCCCGTCGTTCTTGGCGCGGATCAGGCTGACCATCGTCGTGTTCCAAGTCGTGTTGATCGCCGTCAAGGAGCGAGCCTCCGGAGATCCCGCATCCGGGTTGATGTTTTCAAGGATGAAGTGAGGAACCAGTTTGCCCTTGCCCCACTCTTGCATTTGCTTAATGGACTCTGGGAAAGCATCGGCGCTCAGCGCTTTGTGACGGTCGTGGCCGAAGAACATGAATTCGCCCATCCGGTATTCTTTCTTGAATTTATCGGCATCGGTTTGTTGCAGCTCTTTGACTTCCGGCGTGAATTGAACCGTTCCGTCCGCATTTTTCGTGTATGTTTCGCCTTCGATCCCGTAGTTCATCAGCATTTGGCCTTCTTCGTCCAACAGGTATGTGAAGACTTGGATTGCCTTCGCCGGATCCTTGCATTGTTTCGTAATGAAGCTGATCATCCAGCCGGTGATGCCGGATTGGTTCAGTTTTGGCGTGTTGCCCGCCGTGCTTTGCGGTCCGTCGATCGCCAGATAAGCTTGGTCCGGATGCGCGTTTGCGAAAATTTGCAGGTTGCCGCCTTGCTGCGGAGTCCCGTCAAGGAGCATCGTGGCGTATTTGCCGGACTTCACCTTCTCTTCAAAAGCCGGGCCGTCATCGGCAAAGCTGTCGTCGCTGATATTGCCGGCCTGGTGCACTTGATTCAACGTCTTGAGCCAGGTCAGGTAATCTTCATCGAGATTCCGGTTGTAGAATTCGCCGTTATCGGTTTCCAGCGGCACCCCAAGGAAGTCCTGGAACACATCGCCCAAGGATCCCGTACCTTCGCCGATCGAGTTAAATCCGAAAGGAATCAGATCCGGGAATTGCGTTTTGATTTGCTGCATGACGCTTTTGAATTCCTCCGGCGTCCCGATGCTTGGTTTGCCAAGGGCTTCATAAACGTCCTTACGGATCACGAAGGCGGTTTTGGCTGGAATGTTACCGCTGTCATAATCGGCCTGCGTGTTGGAGTAGTTCGGGTATCCGTACGTGTTGCCGTCGGCTTGCTTAAACCAGTTGAGCGTATCTTGCGCAGCTACTTTGTTGAAATAAGGGTCGTATTTCTCCGCCAGCTCGTTCAGCGGCAAAGCCCAGGAAGAAGCCTTCTGCACGACGGCCGAGTTCGAATCGAACACCGTGATCAAGTCCGGCATGTCGCTGCCCGCAAAAAAGGTGTTAAGCTTCGTGTCGTCCCCGGTAACAAATTTGATGTCGATATTCAGGTCTTCTTTGATTTTCTTCGTGACCACGTCATTGCCGAAGTCGGTATTCCACCAATCGGCGTTGACGTACCAGGTCAGCTGGGTTGGCTCTTCTTTCTTATCCAGCTTCCATGCCGGCGTATTGGCGTCCAGGGCATAACGATTCTCCAGGGAGACGTCCCCTTTCGCGGCTTTCGAGCCGCCGCCGGAGCCGCCGCAACCCGTAACGACCAGCGCAGCGGTCAACAGGGCGGCGCAAGCCGTCATCCCTTTTTTTGCAAGACTCTTGTTCAACTTTAACATTCGTGTACCCTCCCTTTTTTGTAAGCACAACTAGTTCAACACGCGTTAACAGGCCTAAATTCTTCGTTGCTGATTCGTTACTCCTTCACCGCCCCCAGCATCATGCCCGAGATGAAGTATCTTTGTAATAATGGATAAATCACAACAATCGGCAAAGTCGTAATCACAATTGTTGCGAGTTGAACTCCCTTGGTTGTCGTTTCAATCACGACGGAACCCGCGACGTTCTGCATCGATTGGGTCTGGGATTGAACGATGATTTCGTACAGCTTCATTTGCAGCGGATACAGGTATTGATCCGTGATGTAGAGCTTCGTCGTCATGAAGTCGTTCCACTGATTCACGCCGTTGAACAAAGCGATGGTTGCCATGGCCGGCATCGACAACGGGATAAAGATCTTCAGGAAGATTCTCCAGTCGCCGGCACCGTCGATCTTGGCTGACTCCTCCAGGGAATCCGGCACGTTTCGGAAGAAATTCATCAGAATCACGACGTCGTAATAGCTGAACAAGGCCGGAATGATATAGACCCAGAAGCTGTTGAGCAGGCCCAGCGATTTAATGAGCAAGTAAGTCGGTATCATGCCGCCGGAGAAGAACATCGTGATGACGCCCATCGTCACGTACAACTTGCGCCCGCGCACGTTGCTCTTGCTGAGGCCGTAGCCGATCATCGCGCAGAAGAATACGTGGGTGACCACGCCGATGACCGTCTTGAGGACCGAGATCAGGAACGACTGCCAAATCGTATCGTCCCGGAACACCGCCTGGTAGTTCTCCAGGGAAAATTCCTTGGGCCAGAAGACGAAGCCGCCTTCCGCAAGCGACCGCCCCGAACTGAAGGAAGAAACGATAACGTTCCAGAGCGGAATGACAATAAGGATCGTAAATAAAATCAGGACCGTGACGTTGACCGTATCAAAAATTCTGCTGTCGAGATCCTGTTTGACCGCCTTTCGATTCATGGCTGCTGCTCCTTCCTTACAGGACAGATTGATTATCGTTGAGTTTGCTGGTCACCTTATTGGCAACCACCAACAGAATGACCGATACGATCGAGACGCCGAGCCCGACGGCGGTCGCGTAGGAGAAGTCTCCCTGCGTCATCCCCATCCGGTACACGTAAGAGTTGATGACCTCGGCTTTTTCCCGGTTCTGGGAGTTCATCAGCACCAAGGTCTGGTCCAGGTTGGAACCCAGCAGGCCGCTTACGGTCAGGATCAGGTTCAAGCTGATAATCATCTTCATGTTCGGTAAAGTGATGTTCCAAATCTGCCGGAGCCGGCTCGCCCCATCGATCTTGGCCGCCTCGTAATAGGTCGGATCGATCTTGGCCATGATGGCGAGATATAGGATCGTCCCCCAGCCCGCCTCTTTCCAGACATCGGACAAAACGGCGATCCACCAGTATTTGCCCGGATCGAGCATGATGTTCTGGGCCTTCGAGATCAGCCCCAAGTCAAGCAGCAGTTGATTGAACATGCCGGTCGTCGAGAACCAGGTGATCAGCATCCCGCCGAGTACGATCCAGGACAAGAAGTGCGGCAGATAAGAGATGGTCTGCACGATTTTTTTGAACCGGCCCATGCTGAGTTCGTAGATCATGATCGCCAGGATAATCGGAATGACGAAACCGATGGCCAGCTTCAGGAAGCTGATCCCCAGCGTGTTCACCACGGAATCCCAGAAGTATTTGTCGCTTGCGATAATCTTGAAATTATCCAGACCCACCCACGGGGCGGAGCTTAACGTGTCGATGACCGTGTAGTTCTTAAAAGCGATGGTTAACCCGTAAATGGGCACGTAGCAAAAAATGATCATAAAAATGATTCCCGGCCAGATCATCGATTGGATTTCCCACTGCCTGCCGAAGTCGATAAAGAATTGCTTCATTCTTAATCCCATCGGTTTCTTGGCTGCCGCAGCTGACTTCGCCATTTTTGCGCTCCTCTCTTCATCCCAGAGGGATAAAAACGTTTTTATTTTCGTCGAAAAGACCCCTAGCATAAACCGCTTACAATCTTGGCTTGGGCTAAAAATCTCAGCTTAAGCGGACATGGCTGGAGCCTCGCACGATCAGTTCTCCGTCCAGCTTCTGCACTTTCCCCTGTTCCTGTTTCTTGATCATGTTCACCAAATGATTAACGGCCAAGATCCCTTGCCTCGCGATTTGGTTCCGTACCGTAGTCAGAGGCGGCGTGAAATACTGGGCAATATCGATATCGTCAAAACCTACGACGCTGATGTCTCTAGGGACCTCTAGGCCATAAGTGCGCAATGCCTTGATACACCCGATCGCGCTTAAATCGTTGCCCGCAAGAATCGCGTCCGGCACCTTGCCCGGATGCTTGTGAACAAAAGCCCGAACCGCGTTATAGGTGCTTTCTTCCTCAAAATACCCCTGCAAGATGAAATCCTCGTCCACCGGCAGCTGATGTTCCCGCAAGGCCGCAAGGTACCCTTCCTTCCGCTGCACGCTGTCGTACATCGTGTCCACGCCGGAGAGGTAGGCGATTCGCTTATGGCCTAAGCTAATCAGGTATTTCGTGGCCTCGTAAGCGGATGCATAAGAATTGAAAATGACCGTTCCCATCGTTTCCTTCTGAATGACCCGGTCGAGAAATACCGCCTTGATCTTGTCTTTCTCCATCATCGCGATATCCTGGTCGTCGATCCGAAGTTCCTCGTAGATGATGACCCCATCCACCCGCCGGCCCATGATGTTGCTGAGAATGGTTTGTTTATCGGCAGTAACCATCACGTGCAAACCGTATCCCAATCGTTCGCTCTCGCGTGCCATCGACTCAACCAAAATGTAGAAATAAGGCCCGGACACGCTGGTCGTGAAAAAACCAAGCATATTCGTCTTCTTCGACTTCAGCTGCTTCCCGTTCAAATTCGGTACATAATTCAGTTGCTTGGCAACCTTCAACACGTGGGATTTGGTCTCCGGGTTTAGTACGTCCACGTCGTTTAACGCGTTGGAAACCGTGGAGATCGAAACGCCCGCCGCTTTGGCTACATCCTTAATGGTGACTTTCCCCATCTCTCGATACACCCTATCTATAAAAACGTTTTTATATATTCATCAAGTTATCATAGAAACGCTTTCATGACAATCCTTATTTTTGGGTTCACATAAAAAATTTCGCTCCTCTCTGAAGAATAGCCCACATTGCGGTCCCCTGAGAACCCCTTTAAATATTAAGCCTTGCGTTTTTATTTAAAATGTCATATAATAATTTTTGTTCGCTAAATTTGCGCCCGTGGTCCAATGGATATGACGTAGGCCTCCGGAGCCTGAGATCGAGGTTCGATTCCTCGCGGGCGCGCCATTACATATTTGATATCCGCTAACAAAGTCCTGACTTACGTCTTTTGGACTTTTTTTATTCCCCTGAGTTTGACTTTCTTTGACTTTCTCGAATAAATTGTTTATGATGGGATTAATCTTCTTGGTTTCCGTCAATTCTTAGATTGATGGAGACGATTACCCAAGCCATTCCATTTGATGGGCCGTTCCTCACGAACGCCCTAAATTTAAGGAGGTTTTATCGGTGAGTTATATTCCTATGGTCGTTGAACAAAGCAACCGCGGCGAACGCGCTTATGACATTTATTCCCGTCTGCTCAAGGACCGGATCATCTTCTTGGGCTCTCAGGTGAATGACGTCGTCGCCAACTCCATCATTGCCCAGATGCTGTTTCTGGACGCGGAAGATCCAACGAAGGACATCTCCCTTTACATTAACAGCCCTGGCGGTTCCATTACGGCCGGCATGGCGATTTATGATACGATGCAGTTCATCAAAGCGGACGTCTCCACGATTTGCGTCGGGCTCGCCGCTTCGATGGGCGCCTTCCTGCTGAACGCAGGCGCGCCGGGGAAACGTTATGCGCTGCCGAACAGCGAAATCATGATCCATCAGCCGCTCGGCGGTGCCGAAGGCCAAGCGACGGACATCGAAATCCGCGCCCGCCGCATTCTCAAAATGCGCGACAAACTGAACCAAATCCTCGCCGAACGGACCGGCCAACCGCTGGACCGGATCGAGAAAGACACCGACCGCGACTACTTCATGAGCGCGGCGGAAGCGAAGGAATACGGCTTGGTCGACCAAGTGATCGAGAAAGTGAATCCAACGCCCACAGCTTAAGGCTTGAAACGGAAGGCTGCGCTTTGAACAGAAAGTTCTGTTCGAAGGGCGGCCTTTCTTGTTATATTTATTTTTAAAAATAACCAGGTTTCGTCACCGCCGGTATGGAGTCGCCGGGAGCGGGGAGTTGCTGGTGTCCGGTACCGTCGAAGCCGGTGGTTGATCCTGGAGGTGCCTGGCCACCGCTGGGGGGCCGCTACACGAGCGAGGAAACTCCAGGCCATCGCCCCGGAGGACCTGAAGCCAGCCCCGCCTGCTCTAACGCTGATGAGAAGCGCTAAGTCCGCATTTTTGGCGGTATCTGAACTCTAACGACGCTGAGAAACGCTATTTTCAACAAAAGTAACTATTTTCGGCTGTAAATTGGACAATAAGCTCTGTGGCAAGCGTTAGACTTCCCGAACAGCGATTTGGGCCCACTTAAGCTCCTTGGCAAGCGTTAGAGCAGGGTCGGCTTGGTGACTTGGCATGAATTTTGCATTGCTTGACGTGACTTGGCTTGGTTGGATGGATCGATGGACTTATGAACTACCTCATTAAAGGAGCGAATCGGGAGATGAAGCAAACTGCAAGGAAGAAGCTGTATGAAGTAAGCCGCACATTGGCGGATGTCGCCATGGGCAAAGTCAAAGCCGACCTGGTCGTCAAAGGCGGGACCTTGGTCAACGTCTACACCGGAGAGCTGCAGCCGCAGACGGACGTCGCCGTTGCCGCAGGGCGAATCGCCTTCGTGGGAGATGCGGCGCACACGATCGGCGAGGACACCGTCGTTATCGATGCAACAGGACAGCATATCGTTCCCGGGCTCCTGGACGGGCACATGCACGTCGAGAGCACCATGCTGTCGGTGTCCGAGTTCGCCAAAGCTGCACTGTCCAAAGGAACAACCGGCATCTTTATGGATCCGCACGAAATCGCCAACGTGTTCGGCGCGGAGGGCGTGCGCTGGATGCACGAGGAAGGCCAAGGCCTGCCGCTTAAGGTCTACACCACGTTCCCTTCCTGCGTACCGGCCACCGATCATTTGGAGGATGCCGGAGCGTCGCTGGACACCGGTGATATTGCCGAAGGGATGACCTGGGACGGCGTCGAGGGACTGGGCGAAGTGATGAATTTCCCCGGCGTCGTATACGGAGATCCCAAAATGCTCGGCGAGATTCAAGCGACGATGGAAGCAGGCAAAACCGTAACCGGGCATTTTCCGAGTGATGACGAGCGCATGCTGCAGGCGTACGCGGCCTCGGGCGTGACCTCCTGCCACGAGACGGTAACCCGCGAGCAAGGGCTGGCGAAGCTGCGCATCGGCATGCACCTGATGATTCGCGAAGGCTCCGCATGGCATGACGTCAAGGAAGTGATCAAGGTGGTCACCGAAGATCGGGTTAACCCTTCGAACATCCTTCTGGTCACCGATGACGTATATCCGCAAACGCTGATCGAGCAGGGCCACATGAACCATGTCGTGCGCCGGGCCATCGAGGAAGGCGTCGACCCGGTTACCGCGATTCAGATGGGAACCATTAACACGGCGCGGTACTTCAAGGTCGACGGCGACTTGGGCGGCATCGCGCCGGGCAAATGCGCGGACCTGCTGCTGATCGGCGACCTGCGGCGAATGGAGCCGTCGACCGTCATCACCGACGGCAAGGTCGCCTACGACGACGGGCAGCTCCGTGTCCCGTTCCCGGCGTACCCGTATCCGGCGCGGGCGCGCGCCTCGGTGAAATTGGCGCGTCCGCTGACCGCCGAGGATTTCCTCTACCGCAGCAGCGCCAGCGGCAAAGCGGAAACGACGATCCACGTCATCGACGTGATCGAGAATAGCGCCCGCACGACGAAGGGGACGGCAACCGTTCCGGTTGACGGGGATGGAGTCGTGCGTCCGGCTGCCGGGCAGGACATCGCCACGCTGGCCTGCATCGACCGCCACCGCGGTTCCGGCGAGTTGTCTCTCGCCTTCGCGCGGGGGTTCGGCCTGAAGCAAGGGGCCGTGGCTTCCACCGTTGCGCATGACAGCCACAACCTGCTCGTCATGGGCACGAATCCCGAGGACATGGCATTCGCCGCAAACGAGCTGGCAAAGCTGGGTGGCGGCATGATCGCCGTTCTGGACGGCCAGGTGCTGGCTGCCGTGCCGATGGTCATCGCTGGCCTGATGTCCGATCAGCCGCTCGAGACGGTCGTCGCCCAGGTGAAAGGGCTCGAGGCCGCCTGGAAACAACTCGGCTGCCAACTGAACGCGCCGTTCATGACGTTTTCGCTGATCGCCCTGCCGGTCATTCCCGAGCTGCGCATTACCAACCGGGGCCTAGCCGACGTGAACGAGTTCAAGCTCGTCCCGGTGGAAGTCGGTTAACTCCGGCTAAAGCAGCGGTCGCCCGCATCCCATTCCATGTGAAAACCCGCCAGAGGATT
>NZ_JAKSXN010000084.1 GCF_022427145.1 Paenibacillus timonensis | reverse complement strand
TGATCGGGCTTACCCGCAAGCACAGTTCAGCACCGGCTTCCGGGCGGCGCCGGTTTCGTCCAGGCGCGTAACCGGGGTGGTGTGCGGGGCGCTCTGCAGCAAATCCGGGTTCGTCTCGGCTTCCTTGGCAATGGCGATCATGACGTCGATAAAGCCGTCCAGCGTTTCCTTGCTTTCGGTTTCCGTCGGCTCGATCATCAGGCATTCTTCTACGTTCAGCGGGAAGTAAATGGTTGGCGGATGATAGCCGAAGTCCAGCAGCCGCTTGGCGACGTCCAGCGTGCGGATGCCGTATTTCGCCAGACCGCTGCCCGACATGACGAATTCGTGTTTGCACGGTTGATCCGGATAGGGCAAGTCGTAGTAGGGTGCCAAGCGCTTCATCATATAGTTGGCGTTCAGCACGGCGTTCTCCGATACTTGGCGGAGTCCTTCCGGGCCGAGACTGCGGATGTACGCATAAGCGCGGACAAGGATTCCGAAGTTGCCGTAAAAAGCTTTCACCCGGCCGATCGAGTTAACCGATCCGCAATTGGCGCCGCCAGCCGGATCGCCAGCAGCTCCTTCGGAACGCGCGCCTTGGATGGCGTACCGGCCGGTTTCGCTCTTAACGATTCTCGGCTCGGGCAGAAACGGAACCAGCCGCTGCTTCACGCCGACCGGGCCGGCACCGGGGCCGCCGCCGCCGTGCGGCGTGCTCATCGTTTTGTGCAGGTTGAGGTGCACGACGTCAAAACCCATGTCGCCGGGGCGGGCGATCCCCATGATCGCGTTGGAATTCGCGCCATCATAATACAGCAGGCCGCCGGCTTCGTGCACGATGTCGGCGATCTCCAGGATTTGTTCCTCGAACAAGCCCAGCGTGTTCGGGTTGGTGAGCATCAGCGCAGCCGTGTCTTCCCCGACGGCGGCGCGCAGCGCGTCCAGGTCCACCATGCCCCGGGCGGTGGACGGGATGGTCACCGTCTCGAAACCCGCGACCGAGGCGCTGGCTGGGTTCGTGCCATGCGAAGAGTCCGGCACGATCACCTTGGTGCGCTTCTCGCCGCGGCTTTCGTGGTAAGCGCGGATCATCATCAAGCCGGTCCATTCGCCATGGGCCCCGGCGGCCGGCTGCAGCGTCACCTCGTCCATGCCGGTGAGTCCGGCCAAATCCTGCTGCAGGCGGTACATCAGTTCCAAAGCCCCTTGCACGCTTTCCTCCGGCTGATAGGGATGGATTTTCGCCAGACCGGGGTAACGCGCCACGTCCTCGTTGACCTTCGGATTGTATTTCATCGTACAGGAGCCGAGCGGATAAAATCCGTTATCCACCCCGAAGTTCCGGCGGGACAACGCGGTGTAATGGCGAATCACGTCCACCTCGTACACTTCGGGAAATGCCAAGCCTTCGCTCCGCAGCATGCCCTGCGGCACCAGTTCTTCTTTCGGGATGGCCGGGACGTCGCATTCCGGCAAGGAATAGCCGACCCGTCCGGGACGGCTGCGCTCAAAAATCAACAATTCATCGGGCTTCGTCTCTTTTATTTCGAGCATATCGATTCCTCCAGTACGCGGGCGAATTGGTCGATTTCCGCTTTGCTGCGCTTCTCCGTTACGGCGATCAACAGATGGCCGTTCAGCTCGGGGTAGCTGCGGCCAAGGTCGTACCCGCCGATGAAGCCGGCAGCGAGTAAGTCCTGTTGCAGCCGGATATGATCGGTCCCCTCAGGCAGCCGCAGCACGAACTCGTTGAAGAAGGACGACTCAAAGGCGGCGCTTACGCCAGGGATGGCGGTCAACGTCTTTTGGGCATAATGGCTTTTCTGCAAATTCAGCTCCGCCACCTCGGCCATCCCATGCTTACCCATTACGGATAAGTAAACGGAGGCGGCCAGGGCAAGCAGCGCCTGGTTGGAGCAAATGTTCGAGGTCGCTTTCTCGCGGCGGATATGCTGCTCACGCGCTTGCAACGTCAGGACGAATCCCCGCTTGCCGTTCTTGTCGGTCGTCTGCCCGACAATCCGGCCGGGCATCCGGCGCATATGCGCTTCCGATACGGCGAAGAAACCGCAAGTCGGTCCGCCGAAGGAAGGGGCTAACCCAAGCGGCTGGGCATCGCCGACGACGATGTCGGCACCGAGCTTGCCCGGCGCTTCCAGCAGGCCAAGTGCCAACGGGTTGCTGCTGACGACCAGCAAGCTCCCGTGCTTATGGGCCAATTCGCCGATGGCGCTGAGATCCTCCAGGGAACCGAAGAAGTTCGGGTTCTGGATCAACACGGCAGCGGTGTCCTTCGTGATGGCCGCGGCGAGCGCTTCGCGATCGGTTACTCCTTGCGCCCAGCCGACCTCGACAATCTCAAGGTTCAGGCCGTGGGCGTAGGTGGCGAGCACCTCGCGGGCTTCCGGATGGACGGCGCGGGAGACGACCAACTGCTTGCGTTTGGTGGCGGCTGCGGCCAGGTTGCCAGCCTCGGCTAAGGCGGTGGCTCCGTCGTACATGCTGGCATTGGCGACCTTGAGGCCGGTCAGCTCGCAGATGTACGACTGGAATTCGAAAATTGCCTGCAGCTCGCCTTGGCTGATTTCCGGCTGATAGGGAGTGTAGGCCGTATAAAATTCCGAGCGGGATATGACATGCTGAATGACGGAAGGGATGTGATGGTCGTAAAGACCGGCGCCAAGGAAGCTGGCGAATCGGTCAGTGTCGGCGTTGCGCCCGGCCAGTGCGGATAAGTGCCGGGTGAGCGCGTGTTCGTCCAGACGCGGGGATACCGGGAGCTCGCCTTGAAAGCGGATGCCCTCCGGGATGTCGCTGAACAGCTCCTGTACGGAGCCTGCGCCGACGGTCGCCAGCATTTCGGTTTGGTCTTGTTCGGTTAACGGCAGGTAACGGTGTTTTAGCATCGGTTTTCGATATCTCCTTTCACCGCTTGGCGCGGCTTTCGTTTCGGCGATAGAACGGCAGCGGGACGACCTTGGCCTTCAACCGTTTGCCGCGGATGTCGACCTCCACGATCGTGCCGGGTTCGGTATAGCGGCTTGCGAGGATCGCCAACCCGAGGTTCTTTTTCAAAGTCGGCGACTGCGTACCGGTCGTCACTTCCCCGATCGGTTCTTCCGAACCTTCGGCAAACACCGGATAATGCGTTCGAGGGATCCCGCGATCGATCATTTCGAGGCCGACCAATCGGCGCGGTATGCCATCCTTCCGCTGCTGGACCAGCGCATCGCGGCCGATGAAATCGCTTTGCTCCAGCTTTACGAACCGGTTCAAGCCCGCTTCAAGCGGGGTGATATCCGGTCCCAGCTCCTGCCCGTATAACGGCAGGCAGGCTTCGAAACGCAGCGTATCCCTGGCGCCAAGCCCGGCAGGAAGCAGTCCAAGGGGGGCTCCGGCGTCCATCAACACATCCCAAAGCGCTTCCGCATGTTCCGCTGCCACATACAACTCGAAGCCGTCTTCGCCCGTATACCCGGTTCGCGACAGCAGTACCGGAATGCCGGCGACCCGCGCGTCCCGGATAAACGTGAACGGGCGCAAGGCTCCGGGATCCTGCCCTTCGCAAAGCGGGGAGAGGAGGGAAGAGGCAAGCGGTCCTTGCACGGCGAGCAAGGCCGTCTCATCGGAGGCGTTTCGCATTGCTACGCCTTCGGCGGGAAGGTGCTGCAGCAGCCACTCCCAATCTTTTTCGATATTCGAGGCGTTCACCACCAGCATGTATTTCTCCTCATCCAGCTTATAGATCAACAGATCGTCCACCACGCCGCCATCGGGATAACACAGCAAGGTGTATTGGGCTTTGCCCGGCTCGAGCAGGGTTGCGTCGTTGGTCGTCATGCGCTGCAAAAAGCGTTCCGCCTCAGGTCCCTCCACGAAAAATTCGCCCATATGCGAGACGTCAAACAATCCGGCGCGCTCGCGCACGGCTTCATGCTCTTTTTGGATGCCGCTGAACTGCACCGGCAGTTCCCAACCGCCGAAATCGATGCAGCGGACCCCCTCATAACGCGCATACCCGGAGTAGAGCGGCGTGCGCCGCAAAGCGGATTCGGACATTACCATCACCTCGAAAGGGCCGGATCGGCCGATTTTGGGAAAACCAAAAAGGACAGGCCAAAGAAATCCCGTCAGCTTACCTGACGGTTCTTCCTGGCTCTGTCCCTTGTACCTGAGAGTTACCCCGCCCAAACGCCGAAGCTTGCGCAGGTTTCCCCTTGGGTGATTCGCGTGAGGCAATTTAGATAAAGGTTCAAAAAGTAAGGTTTCCAGCACCAAGAAGGTTGGATGAAGCTAGGGACTGAGTAGCGCAGCGTAGCTGGAAGCTACGTGAGCAACGGAAGGCACGGCTGAATTCAAGATTCGATGCCGACTCGCCCTGTATGAACAGCTTCGTGATGGGAAGATGACTTTTTGAACTACCTCTACGTGAATGCTCTCCAGAGTTGCGTCCGGCAGAGGTCCTTTTGCCTGAGAGATTCACCGCATGGCGGCTTGCTCCTTCGGCGTTACAATACGACGTATCGTAATCTCTCCCCCTGCCTTCAACCGCAGCTTACACATCTCATTAATACTCAAAATCAATCTCAATGTCAATAAAGTTATCATAATAATTTTAATATATTTCGTTAATTGGGAAAGGTTACGCTTACATTTTGCTAGACTCTATCAAATGTGTTAATAATATTGACATGGGAGCTAGGTTTGGAATAATCTGAACGAAGAAACACCAGGATCGAGAATCGGCAAGGTGGGATCGGTTTGATAGATCATCCGGAAAGAGGAGGAGCTTGTCTTGGCCAGTGAGATCAGGGAAAACGTGTGGTACAGCGATGAGCATGAGTGGGTGCTTGATTTGGGGGATGGGACGGTAAAAATCGGCATTTCCGACGTGGCCCAGCATCGGTTGGGCGATATCGTGTTCGTGGAGCTGCCCGATCCCGGGCAGGAAATCGAAGCGCAGGACGGCATCGGCACGATCGAATCCGTCAAGACGGTCGCGGATTTGTTTACGCCGGTCAGCGGTACCGTGCTGGCGGTAAACGGGGAGCTGGACACCGCGCCGGAGCTCGTGAACGAAGAGCCTTACGACGGAGGTTGGATGGTGCACATTCGGCTGAAGGAGGATCCGAACCTTGCGTTGGCGAATTTGATGGACGCCAAGGCGTATGCGGAATTTATTGAACGGTAATTTAGTTCTCCAGCAAAAAAAGACTCGCGGCCAGCGATAAACGAAGGAAGCCGATCCTCGACCGGCCTAGCCCGCTTATCGCCTGCCGCGAGTTGTTGTTATTCGCCATTGCGCCTCTTGGGGGGCAACAACAGCGAACGGTACAGCGCCTCAAACATAAACTCCAACGCTTCCAGATGGCGTTTGGCCTCCTTCATGCTAGAGCCCCAGGCATAGATCCCGTGGTTTTGCAGCAAAAACGCAGGAACACGCGTGCCCAACCCGCCCGGGATTCGTTTGAGAAGTCCGGAAAGCTCCGCAGGGTTCGGAAGAACCGGCACTCGAACTTCTTCTTGCGTCTCCCAGATTTCCAAGCTTTTGAGCAGCTCGTTACCTTTGAGAGGGACTCCGCCGTCCGCGCCGAAATATTCGCTGAGGACATTGTTAAACGCCGTATGTACGTGAACGATCGCGCCGCAGCCGGTCATCCGGTAGATTCTCGCGTGAATCGTCACGTCGGCGCACGGCCTCAGCCGCGTTGGCTCGAAAGGCTCGCCGGCAGCATCGACGAACAGAACGCCTGCCGCAGGGGAAGATTCCAAGGCTAACTCCGACGCGTGCATCTCGTCGGACGTCACGGCAAACGCAAACCGGTCCGGCGCGTAAGTACCGACCCGTACGGACAAGCTTCCGCTGGAGGCGGGAAGCCAACCGCGGGCCGCGAATTCCTCCCGCACGCGGTGGATGGTGCCCAGCGCCGCTTGTTTATCCTCCCATGGGATATCGACATAATTCATGCTGCCGTCCCCCCTTTCATGCTAACCTCAAACGCGGACCTTGCCTTCGGCACACGGCGAAGATTCGTTATTACAGCAGCGCCTGCTTTACGGCCTCGCCCATTTCTTTCGAACGTTCGGCGGCCCGATGGACCGCAGCCCGCACGTTCGGCTGGAAGCTGCCGGCTTCGAGCACGCCGATCGCCGCTTGCGTCGAACCGTTCGGCGAGGTGATGTCCGCGCGCAGCTTGGTCGGCGCTTCGCCGGTTTCCGCCATCATCAAGGCGGCGCCCAGCACCGTTTGCACGGTGAGCTCGCGGGATTGCTCCGCCGTCAAGCCGCCTTCGATGCCCGCTTCGATCATCGCTTCCATCAGATAATAAACATATGCGGGTCCGCTCCCGGATACGCCCGTCAATATTTCCATTTGTTCTTCGGGGATGATGCTAACCGTCCCGACGGCTTCGAACATTGACAGCACCTGGGCGCGTTGCTCCTCGGTCGCTTCCGGGGAGAAGGAGATCCCGGTGGCGCCTTGTCCAATGGAGCAGGAGGTGTTCGGCATCGTGCGGGCAACGGCCGCGCTCGTCCCAAGCAAGGCTTGGATCGTGGCGATGGATAAGCCGGCGATCAGGGAGACGATCAGTTGGCCCTCGCGCAGCAAGGGGCCAAGACCGGCCAAGGCTTCGCCGGCGTCTTTGGGTTTCATCGCCAGCACGATGATCGACGCATCCCGCAGATATACCCGTTTTGCGTCGTCTTCGGCCGCCGTTTGGACCTGGTAGGTTTGCGTCAAATAGTCGAGCCGTTCCCGGTTCGAGCGGTTCAGCATGACAATTTGGCCCGCGCCAGCAACTTGCTTATGGAGCAAACCGCGCACGATGGCTTCGGCCATCGACCCCGCTCCGTAGAAACAGATGGTGGAGGCGGCCAATGTAGGGTTTGTTTTCATAGAGAATGACCTCCTGTAGTAATCGTGGGGAAAGAGGGAGCACCGGCCCGTTACTGCCGGATTTGCCCACTCCCCTGGATGATATATTTGCTCGATGTCAGCGCAGCCAACCCCATGGGTCCCCGGGCATGCAGCTTCTGGGTGCTGATGCCGATCTCCGCGCCGAACCCGAACTCATAGCCGTCGGTAAAGCGGGTGGAGGCGTTATGGTATACGGCGGCTGCATCCACTTCCTGCTGGAACCGCTCGGCGTTGGCGCCGTCTTGGGTGACGATGCATTCGGAGTGCTTCGTGCCGAAGCGGGCGATGTGTGCCATGGCTTCATCGAGATTGCGAACGACTTTGACATTCAGAATATAATCGTTGTATTCCGTAGCATAATCCTCATCCGTCGCCGGCACGGCCCAAGGGATCAACCCTCTGGCGGACTCGCAGCCCCGCAGCTCGACGCCGGCGTCCTTGAATCGGTTGGCCAGTTCCGCCAGGTGGCGCTCGGCAAAATCCTCATGCACCAGCAGCGTTTCCATCGAGTTGCAGACCGAAGGGCGCTGTACTTTGGCATTCAACGCGATCTTCGTCGCCATCGTTGGATCGGCCGTGGCGTCCAAATACGTATGGCAGATGCCGGCCCCCGTTTCAATGACCGGTACCGTGGCGTTTTGCACGACCGTTTGAATCAGCGAGCTGCCGCCGCGCGGGATCACGACGTCGAGCAGTCCGTTCAGCTTCAGCATTTCGTCGACGGAGGAACGATTCGGATCCTCGATCAGCTGTACGGCATCAACCGGAACTTGAGTTCCTGCGAGCGCGCCGTGGATGATTTCCACGATTTTGCGGTTGGAGGACAAAGCGGAGGACCCGCCGCGGAGCACAACGGCGTTGCCCGTTTTCAGGCATAACCCCATCGCGTCAACCGTGACGTTGGGCCGCGCTTCATAGACGATCCCGATAACCCCAAGCGGGACGCGGCGTTTGACGATATGCAGCCCGTTCGGGCGGTCGATCGTCTCCAGCACGTCCCCAACTGGATCCGGAAGCTCGGCAATTTGCCGCAGCCCTTCGGCGATGCTTTCAATCCGTTCCGGGGTTAAAGCCAGGCGATCCAGCATGGAGGAAGACGTCCCGTTGTCTCGTCCCCGCTGCAGGTCCTCCTCATTCGCGGCGAGAATGGCGTCGCTGCCGCGAACCAGCGCTTCGGCCGCTGCCAGCAGCGCTTCGTTTTTTTGCGCCGTCGTCAAACGGTTCAGTACGGAAACGGCGCTGCCGGCCCGTTCGGCTTTTTGTCTCACTTCACTCATAGGTATGCCTCCTTGGTATCTGATTTGGGGTGGCGAGTTTTAGGCTTTCAGCGAAATCCATTCGTCCCGGTGGATGACCTCCAGGCGATGGACGCTGTCCATTTTTTTGACGACCTCGGTGCTGGGGAGTCCCAAGATGCCGTGGAGCTGCTCCGCGTCATAATTGACGATGCCGCGTCCCAGTACCTCGCCGTCGGCGCTGACGACCTCAACGACGTCGCCGGTATGGAAATGCCCGCTGGCGGCTTTGACGCCAACGGGAAGCAGGCTGCGTCCACCGCGGATCAAAGCTTCCTCGGCGCCGGCGTCGACCGTCAGCGTCCCGATCGGGGTAGAGAAAAAGCCCAGCCATTGCTTCTTCCGCGGCAGCGCCGCGCCGTGGGCCTCGAAATAGGTACCGTGTCCATCGCCGCGCAGAGCGGTCAGCAGATCGCCGGGGGAGGCAACCTTTCCGATGAACACGGGTACTCCGCCAATCGAAGCGATTTTCGCGGCGTCGATTTTTGAGCGCATGCCGCCCGTGCCTACGGTAGAACCGGCACCGCCGGCAATCGCATAAATCTCGCCGGTAATTTCCGTTACCCGCCCGATCCGTGTCGCTTTCGGATCCAGGCGCGGATCCTTGGTGTAAAGACCGTCCATATCGGTCAGGATCAGCAGCTGATCGGCGCGGATCAGGTTAGCGACGAGGGCGGACAACGTGTCGTTGTCGCCGAATTTCAATTCATCCAGCGAAACGGTGTCGTTCTCGTTAATGATCGGCAGCACGTTTCGCTTCAGCAGCTCTTCCATCGCCATGCTTGCGTTGCCCGTCCGTTTGCGGTTCTGAAAATCCGACCGGGTCAGCAGCACCTGTGCGGCGGAAACCCCGTGCCGGGCCAGCTCCTCGCGATAGGTTTGCATCAGCAGCGCTTGACCGACGGCGGCCGAGGCTTGTTTCTCATGCAGCAGCTTTGGCCGTTCGGGATAGCCGATTTCGCGGAATCCGGCGGCAACCGCACCGGAGGTTACTAGCAACGGCTGGTACCCGGCTTGTATCAGACCGGCCAGCTCGGTCGCGAAATAGGCGACAGCCTCCCGGTTTAATCCTCCTTCCGACGATGTCAGCGAACTGCTGCCGATTTTGACGACGATGCGTCGCAGCATGGGGATCACTCCTCGAACGATAGATAAAATAAAAAAAACTTCCGCCTTTGCACGCAAAGGACGAAAGTTTGACTTCCGCGGTACCACCTTTATTGATGAGAAGATCTCATCCAACTCGAATGCCCGGTAACAGGGGCGCTGTCCGGCTTGTTCGGCCGGCCGCTCGGGGATAGGGTTCGGAAAGGGCAAGCATGTAAATTCTTTCAGCCGGTGGAATTTACTCTCTTTCGCGCCGCGTTTCTTTCGTACTGGTCCCGTCTTCGCGTTTCTATCATATCCGTCAAGAGTCTGAATTAATGTTAGCATAACACGCGTTTCGCGCCAATGCAAAGGGAAATGCGCCGAGAGGCCGCGTATAGCGGCATACGCCCGCACTCGTCGGCACATCTTGCGTAACCGCAAGGGGGTCGTTATGATGGGACTCAAGAAAGCAAAACGCGAACGAAAGGCGGAGACTAAGCGATGAATCAAGAGTCGAATCAAACGCCTCGCCAAGCGGACCGCTGGAGAGTCGCCTTGATCCAATGCGATATCGCCTTAGGGAAACCCGGGGAGAACCGGGCCAAGCTGGAACTGGCGATGGAACGGGCCGCTGCGGCGGTTGAGAAACCGGATGTCATTCTGCTTCCGGAGCTGTGGAATACGGGGTACGCCTTGACGAAAATCAGAGAAATCGCCGATCCGGAGGGGCGGGAACACCGGGAATGGTTGTCCGCTTTTGCGCGGCGCCATAGGATTCACGTGGTGGGCGGCTCCATCGCCGAAATTCGCGAAGGTCAGGTATATAACTCGATGCCGGTCTTTAATCGAACCGGTGAAGAGGTTGCTGCCTACTCCAAAATCCATCTCTTTCGGTTGATGGAGGAAGAGAAATACTTGCAACCGGGGGAACGGAGCGTGACGTTCGAGCTGGACGGCCTGCAGGCCGGGGCGGCGATCTGTTATGACATCCGCTTCCCGGAGCTGGCCCGCAGCCTGGCCCTGCGGGGCGCCAAGCTGCTGTTCGTGGCGGCGGAATGGCCGCAGCCGCGGCTTAACCATTGGCGCACCCTGCTCGCCGCACGGGCGATCGAAAACCAGATGTACGTGATTGCCTGCAACCGGACGGGGAAGAGCGGCGGCGACGAATTTTTCGGCCATTCCCTGATCCTCGACCCTTGGGGCGAAATCGTGGCCGAAGGCGGCGAAGGGGAGGAAATCGTCACCGGCAGCATCGACCTGACCTTAGTCGATCATGTCCGCCGCCGCATTCCCGTCTTCGCCGATCGGCGGCCGCAGAATTACGAATGGTAAAGCGTTTGGCGATGCTCCATCGTCGCTTTGAACGTCTCGATAAACGCCTCGGCCGCCTTGGACAGATAACGGCCCTTGCGATAGGCGATGACCAGCGTCCGGCTCGGGGCAGGAGCGGCGAGAGGCAAATACGCCGGAATCAGCTCGCTGCGTTTGGCCCGGGCGATAAACCGGGGCACAAGCGTGATCCCCATGCCGGCCGCAACCAGCGACTGGACGGTTTCGATGTTGTTGCTTTCGAAGACGACATTGGGTTCGAATCCGGCGCCCCGGCACAAATCGATGGTCAGCTTGCGGAAGCCCTGGCCTTTTTTGAGCACGATAAACGGTTCATCCTGAAGCTGCGCCAGCTCAACTCCCCGCTCCTGAACCCCGGGGGTTGTCGTTAGCGGATGATTCGGCGGAACCGCTAAATCGATGATTTCCTCGCCGATTGGCACGTAGGAAAGCGAGGGCTCCTGCAATGGCAGGGAAAGTAGGCTGAGATCGGTGCCGCCGCCGGCCGTGAGCTTCTCCAGATTCAGGGACGTGTCTTCCAGCAGGGTCACTTGAATGTCCGGATAGCTCTCCTTAAACGCCGGAAGCACGTAGGGCAGCAGATGGGAACCGGTAATCGGCATACTGCCGACCACAACGCGACCCGCTCTTAGCTGGGAGATGTCATCCATCTCCTGCCGAAGCTGGGCGACGGCATCCATGATCTTTTGCGCGTGGGCGATAAAGCTGGCTCCGGCGTAGGTTAGTTCAACCGTGCTCGTATTGCGCTGAAACAGCTTTACCCCGAGCTCTTGCTCCAGCTTGGACAGCTGCTGGCTTAGCGACGGCTGGGCGATGTGAAGCTTGTCGGCGGCGCGGGAGAAGTTTTTTTCCTCGGCGATTTGCAAGGTGTATTGAAGTTGGCGAAGTTCCATGCGAATTAACCCCTTTGCTTCTTATAAGTAGAACCTATAAGTTCACTATATCATATAGATGTTTGTCTTGGCATATCGCTTGGCCTTATAATAGAAGCAAACATCAAGTGGGTGGAGGTTTTCGCTTGAAACGAAAAAAATGGTGGAAAGAGATCGGCGGATGGGGCTTCTCGATCTTCCTCGGGTTTGTGCTCAGCATGATCATCGGCATTTTTATCATTCAGCCCTATAAAGTAGACGGACATTCGATGGAACCAACCTTAAACGACAATCAACGCATTTACGCCTGGAAGTTTACGCATGTGCTGGAGAAGCTGCCGGCCTACGGCGACATCGTCATTATCGACAGCCGCGTCGATCGGAGCCGCTCGTTCTGGGACGACGTGAAGGAGCACCCGATCATTACCTGGCTGTCCGGGGGAGAAGAGGATGATGTTTTTTACGTCAAACGCGTGATCGGTTTGCCGGGGGATACGATCGAAGTGAAAGACGGGCATGTGTTCCGCAATGGAGAACTGCTGCAAGAGCCGTACATTAAGGAGCAGATGGATGCCGGCGTGGATCAGGTCTGGGAAGTGCCTGAGAATCATGTGTTCGTAATGGGAGATAACCGCAACAACAGCAACGACAGCCGGAGCATCGGGCCGGTGCCGCTCGATCATGTGATGGGGATCGATTCGTTTTAGTTCAGAAAAAATGGAGCAATCCGTACTCCGAGATGTTTCTCGGCCGGGTTGCTCTTTTTTGTTGGGGTATAGGTTTTGTCTATCAACCATATTGATTTCTGGTCTTGGACGATGGCTTCTTCCGGCCGTTAAAATAAGAGGCAATTCAAAGAAGGGGGTTGCCGTCATGCTCCAAACGGTCGCGTCGACGCTGATTGGCGTCATTGTGCCGCTGTCGGTTCCGGTTGCCGCCGGGGCGCTGCTGGCCCGGTTTCGCGCCTGGGACACGAAGCCTTTGCTGTCGTTGTATTTGTATGTGCTTAGTCCAGCCATCATCTATGATACGCTGCGAAATGCTCATATCTCGCTGGATGAGCTGTACAGCACCATCGGCTTCGCCCTCGTAAACCTGCTGCTGATGTGGGGAGTAGCCATAGCGGCGGGGCGCTTGGCCCGCCTGGATTCGGCGGAGAGGGCCGGCTTGACGCTGATCTCCACCTTAACGAATAGCGCCAATTACGGGCTGCCGCTCGTGCTGCTGGCCTTCGGCCAACTGGGCTTGGATAAAGCCTCGGTATACGTCATCACGCAAATGATCCTTGTAAATACGGTAGGAGTCTATTTCGCGGCACGATCCCAGTTTTCCGTCCAAAGCGCGGTGAAGTCCGTGTTTGCTCTGCCGGCGGTGTATGCAGCGGCGCTGGCCGTGTTCCTGAAATGCTTCGGGCTCCACCTGACTGCCGGGCTAGAGCAGGGAATCTCCATGGTAGCGGACGCTTATTCGCCGGTGGTGCTGACGATATTGGGCGCGCAAATGGTGAAGGTAGGCCGCCCGGAGGCGAAGCAGGTGAAGCCTGCGGCCTTCTGGGCAGGCACGGCGATCCGCCTGCTTCTGGCTCCGCTGATCGCCTTCACGGCATTGAAGCTGCTGGGCATCTCCGGCCTGCTGTTTTCCGTCCTGTTCATTCAAGCCTCCATGCCGGTCGCGGTAAATGCCGTTGTGCTGGCTGAGCGGTTTGACGCTGCCCCGGGGCTGGTGTCCAAATGTATCGTCTGGACTACGCTTGCTTCCTTCCTAGCGCTTCCGGCATTGATCGTGATTGTCCAAGCCTTAAGTTAGGGGCGAAGCACAAGTGATCCCGTTCCTCTTATAAGCTAAACCTATTGCGTTTATAGTTATTATATCTTGGAACAATTAACATGATCATGTTATATTGAATTCAACATTCGAGGCCGGAGGGAGCGAGCAACACGCACTTTCGCCTTGAAAACGGTACGAATCCTTGTGTGGGGTGAATGAACATGAGCAGCAAAAAGACCATGTACGAGAAAATTTGGGATAATCACGTCATCTATCAAGAAGAGGGCAAACCAAGCATCCTCTATATCGACCTGCACCTGGTGCACGAGGTGACCTCGCCGCAGGCGTTTGAAGGACTCCGCCTCAGCGGCCGCAAGGTACGCCGTCCGGAATTGACCTTTGCGACAATGGACCATAATGTTCCGACCAAAGACCGCTATAACATTTCCGACCCGATCTCCAAGCAGCAGATTGACACGCTGTCTCAGAACTGCCGCGATTTCGGCGTCACTTTGTATGATTTGGACACGATTGATCAGGGCGTTGTACACGTCATGGGACCAGAGCTGGGACTGACGCATCCGGGCAAAACGATCGTTTGCGGCGACAGCCATACCTCCACGCACGGAGCGTTCGGCGCCCTTGCTTTCGGGATCGGAACGAGTGAGGTCGAGCACGTATTGGCGACCCAATGCCTGCAGCAAGCCAAAGCGAAAACGCTGGAAGTTCGTTTTGTCGGCAAACGCAAACCGGGCGTGACCGCGAAGGACATGATCCTCGGCGTCATCGCGAAGTATGGCACCGACTTCGCAACCGGCTATGTCATCGAATATACGGGCGAAGCGATCCGCGAGCTGTCGATGGAAGAGCGGATGACGGTCTGCAACATGTCGATCGAAGCCGGAGCGAGAGCGGGTTTGATCGCGCCGGACGAAACGACGTTCGACTATTTGCGCGGCCGCGAGCACGTGCCGCAAGGCGCGGCGTTCGAGCAGGCGGTTGCCGAATGGAAGAACCTGGCCTCCGACGAAGGTGCGGTTTACGATCGCGTCGTCGAATTTGACGTCGATTCGCTGATCCCGCAAGTTACCTGGGGAACGAGCCCGGGGATGGGTACGGGGATCGACGGTACGGTACCGAACCCGGCCGACTTTGCAACCGACAATGAACGGAAAGCCGCCGAGAAGGCGCTGGAATACATGGGCTTGACGCCGGGCACGCCGATGACGAACATCGCGATCGATTATGTCTTTATCGGTTCCTGTACAAACGGCCGGATCGAAGACCTGCGCGCCGCGGCGGAAATCGCCAAAGGCTACAAGGTCTCCGACAAAGTCACGGCGATCGTCGTTCCGGGTTCGGGCCGCGTGAAGCTGCAAGCGGAAAAAGAAGGCCTCGACAAGGTGTTCACGGAAGCGGGCTTCGAATGGCGCGATGCGGGTTGCAGCATGTGCTTGGCAATGAATCCCGACGTCCTGCAGCCGGGGCAACGCTGCGCCTCCACCTCCAACCGCAACTTTGAAGGACGGCAAGGGCGCGGCGGCAGAACGCACCTGGTTTCTCCAGCCATGGCGGCTGCGGCGGCGATTAAGGGTCGCTTCGTCGACGTGCGCGAGTGGGAGATCAAAAGCGAAGTCCTGAGCTAATCAAGGGAAAAGGGGAGAATCGACGATGGAAGCATTTGTAAAACATACCGGTGTCGTAGGTCCGGTGGACCGCGTAAACGTGGATACCGATGCAATTATACCTAAACAATTCCTGAAGCGGATCGAGCGTTCCGGTTTTGGACAATTCCTGTTCTATGAATGGCGGTTCGACACGGAAGGGAACGTGAATCCCGATTTCGAGTTGAACAAATCCCGTTACGAAGGCGCGTCCGTGCTCATCTCGCGCGTGAACTTCGGATGCGGCTCTTCGCGGGAGCATGCGCCGTGGGCGATTCTGGATTACGGATTCCGCTGCGTGATCGCGCCCTCCTTTGCGGATATTTTCTATAACAACTGCTTTAAGAACGGCATCCTGCCGATTAAGCTGTCCGAAGAGCAAGTGGAGGAGCTGTTCCAGCGGACGGCGGCCCATGAAGGCTACAAGCTGACGGTGGATCTGGAGCAAAAAACGATCACTGACGAATACGGCCTGAACTTGAGCTTTGATCTGGATGAGCATCGCCGTCAATTTTTGCTGCAAGGCCTGGACGACATCGGCTTGACGCTCCAGCATGAGGATTTGATTGCGGCTTACGAGCAGAAAAAGTTTGCGAATTGGGCTTAAACCGCCTAGAGTTTGATAGAAAGTCCCGGCTGCGGTAGCAGTCGGGGCTTTTTTTGTCATTCTATGAAAATATGAGTCTATCAGACCCGCGCTTTTTCTGATATTATGGAAGTAATTAGCAGCGTTTTGGGAATGTTGGCGTTTACAATGGCCGCTGGGCCGCAAAGCAGGGCACATCCGCCAATGAAGTTCTTGATTCGGCAAAATATGAGGGTGGGGTAGGGATTAACGAATGAAGAAGCTCGGCTTGATGATGTTTATGTTGGTTGGCTTGCTGGTTTTTCCGGGTTTGGCGAAAGACGCCTTCGCGGCCTCATCGGGATCCTCCGGAACGCATATTATTCTCGACGGTCAGGAGCTGCAGCAGCCTGCCGGCGCCCAGGCCGGTATCGTTGGAGGCAACGTGATGGTACCGCTGCGCGTGGTTGCCGAGGGTTTGGGCTACCAAGTCGCCTGGGAGAAGAAGAGCGGGACGATTACCATCTCGCAGGAGGGGACGGAGCTCAAGCTGACGCTCGGCCAAAATACGGCTTCTGCCGGCGGTCAGACGGTCAAGTTGAACAGCGCTCCTTACCTGCAGGGGGATTCGACGCTGGTGCCGCTCCGTTTTGTCGGAGAACAGATGGGCATGCAGGTCAGCTGGGATAACGCGACGAAATCCGCTTATTTAACCAGTCCGGCGGGAGGTTCCGCGGGCGGTGTCGTTCCGGGCACCGGAAGTCAGGCTCCCGACCAGGGAACCCCGATATCCGTTCCGGCAGGGCAGCCGGCGGCGGGGGACGACGATACATACGTACCGGGATCATCGACAGGGAACCAAGCCGAGATCCCAAATGCGTTGATCCAGGGCATTAGCTTTAGCGAAAATCGCTTGATGTTTGCCGTTTCCGGCAGCGTAACGCCTAATGTTTTTAAAATGACCGGTCCCGATCGGATCGTTGTCGATATTCCAAACGCTGATTTTGCGCCGACCTTCGGGGAAGTTCATCCGCTCGACATCAGCCGAAAAGGTCAAATTGCCGTTAGCGATTATCCGGAAGTATCCCAGATCCGTTATTCGTTATTTAGCACGGCACCCTCTACGGTTCGTATCGTGATCGACTTAACCCGGAACGTAGAGTTTACGGTGACCAACCTTGACGATGGCCTTGTGACCGTTGATTTGACAGCAGGCGCCGCCGTTCCGGGCTCGGGCGTGGGAGGTAGCGGACGGCCGGTCGTCGTGATCGACGCGGGCCATGGCGGGAGCCAGCCTGGAGCCATCAGCGTCACCAAGAAACAGGAGAAGGAATTTACCCTGGCGGTAGCGTTAAAAGTCGAGGCATTACTCCGTCAGGAAGCCAATCTGGATGTGGTCTTGACCCGTACGACGGATGTGACGATGTCGCTGCAAGACCGGGTGAAGGTCGCCAACGACCTCGGGGCTTCGGTGTTCGTTTCGATCCATGGAAACAGCATCGATCCTCCAAGCAATCCTAGCGGTTCGGAAACGTACTACACCCGGGAGGAGAGCATTCCGCTCGCCAACGTCATGCACCGGCATTTGGTCGAGGCGACGGGCTTGACGGACCGGGGAGTCCGAAAGAGCAGCTTGCATGTTACCCGGGAAACGAAAATGCCGGCGGTTCTGCTCGAGGTCGGGTACCTCAGCAACAAAAACGACGCAGGCCTGATGTATACCGAGGAATTCCAACAGCGCGTTGCGGAAGGCGTTGCCGCGGGTATTAAAGAATATCTGGGCCTATGACAGACCGTAGGTGCCGAAACGACAAGGGGGCAAGCGGCATGAGAAAAATAGCGATTTTGCTGGCGATGGTCGCCATGCTGGGGGTTGCCGCAGGGTGCGGGAACAAGCCGACGGCTTCGCCGCCGGATAACGGGACGGAGTCGGACGCCGCGCTAAGCAGCGGTGCACAGCAATCCGATTTGCAATCCGGGGAGGTTCAAAAGCCTGATAACGATGCTGCTACAACCGGCGATCCTGACGCCGCAACGCAAGAGACAACAACGGAGAAACTGACCATCCAGCTTTACTTTACCGACAGCGATCTCATGGAGTTGAAGCAAAAGCCGCGCGAGATCGAATATTCGGCGGACCGAAGCAAATACGAAAGCGCCTTTGAGGCGTTGCAGAAAGCGGATGACGGCCTTCTTTCCCTCTGGGAGAAGGTGGTCTTGAACACCGTGAAGTTCGAGGAGACGAGCGGACAATTAAATCTCGATATCAGCCTGCCGGACGAAGCGCGCCTCGGCGCGGGCGGGGAGTCGCTGGCTCTCGAGGCGCTGAAGAATACGATGTTCCAATTTGACGAAGTCAAGCAAATCGAGCTGACATTGGACGGCCAGCAGGTCGAATCGTTGATGGGCCACGTCGACCTGGAACATCCGATGAGTAGGTAGACCATTGTCTAGCCGGGCAACTGAATAGAAGAGCGAGAGAAGGCCGCCATGTGAAATGTTCTTACGATCGCTGTTGCTCGCGGATTTCTTGGTTTTATGAATTCAGAAGTTGTAGAAATCCGCTCGCAAAGGCGACCACTATCGTTTCTTCAGAATCATTTCACCCTCTGGCCTTGAAGCGCTCTTCTTTTGTGATAGGCACCCCCACCGGCTGCTCTCGGTCGCCGTGGGGGTGAGGGAGTAAGCTTGGCAAATCTGTTGGACCCGATTTGCCTAGTAACTAGATAGAAGGGCGCGGGAAGGCCGCCGTGTGAAATGTTCTTACGATCGTTTCTTCAGAATCATTTCACCCTCTGGCCTTGAAGCGCTCTTCTTTTGTGTTAGGCACCCCCGCTGGCATCTCAGCTCGCCGTGGGGGAGGGGGCTGCCCGGTAATCGGCTGAACCTGATTCATCGGGATCATGAACAAAAGAGCGCCGAGTACGGGAAATGTATCGATGGTGGCGGGGATCTATAACGGACCGGTGAGCCGTTAATTCGCCATTTCCCGAGTATTTCCCGATGTAACGGACACCCATGCCGTTATTTAGCCCTGTCCGCAGGAATCGGAGCGAGGTTGAAGCAAATAGGGTCCTCGGGGTCCGTTACAGAATACGTTAGCGGAAGTTGCAGCAATTAACGTCGCCCAGG
>NZ_JAKSXN010000083.1 GCF_022427145.1 Paenibacillus timonensis | reverse complement strand
GCAACAAAAAAAGCACCCCTACGGGTGCTCTTTTGTTACGTCCCAGGAGGGATTCGAACCCCCGACCGACGGCTTAGAAGGCCGTTGCTCTATCCAGCTGAGCTACTGGGACACCTAGGTATGAAAAAAGGATGCGTTAATTATTATAGCGCATCCCTTTTGTTTTTTCAAAGCGCTTTTTGGCAGAAAATTAGCGGTCTTCTCAATCCGGCAGTTGCCTGAGCCGGGCGGCAATTTGCTCGTTGGCGATCAGGTTCTGCAGAAACTCCTTGCGTTGAACCTCCGCCTCCGGCCACCCCCGGTCTCCAAACCGCTCTTCCGCCACCTCGGCAAACGCCTGATGCAGACTATTGTCGTACCAGTCGATCTCCAAGTCGGCATCGCTGCGGATCATCCGAATGATTTCATACCCATTCCCGTCTGCGGCACGCGCCACATATACAAAAAGATCGGGGTCCCCCACCGCGCCCGGATACACCTGGATCACTGCGCAAGGTCGCCCCTGGTGCTCATCCATCCGCCGATATTCGGCGTCCTTGATATAATACGCCACAGGCGTCGCTCCTTTCGATGGTATCCTGGCGGCTACAGCTGCGCCTCAAAACCGGAGCGCTCCATTTGCGCCCGGGTCTCCGGCGTGCCCAGCCGGTAAATTTCACGGTACAGCGCGTTCAGATGGCTGTCGTAGCTGCGGTTCACTTCGCCCTCCGGCGTATCCGGCCAAGGATACGTAAAAGCCAGAAATCCGCTTTCCTCCTTCTCGCCTAACTGCTCGAGCATATGGCTTAGGGTATCCGCCTCCTGCCGAGTCGCTTCAACCTCCCATTCGTACGCCGCAGCGCCGGGATCTTCTAGGAGCGACCGCCCTTGAACAGAGACGTAATAAGGCCTTTTTTCCACGTGTATCCCTCCTTCTTGATGCTTGCTTCACCTCGCGCCATGCCGCCTCCAAGCCATAGTTTTCCATAATGGACAGACATTTTATGCCCTTGTTCGGCATAATTTGTTAATACTTTTCACCCGGTCGGCAAGCGGGGACTGTAAAGCAATGCGGAGAGGAGATAGCAAAAATGTGCGGAATAACCGGCTTTATCGAATGGAACCGGGACTTGACGAAAGAATCGGATCTGGTGTTATCCATGACGTCCTGTCTGGAAAAACGGGGACCCGATGCCCAGGGAACTTGGATTTCCGGCCCGTGTGCTTTCGGACATCGGCGCCTTAGCGTCATGGACCCCGAAAACGGGGCTCAGCCGATGATCATCCATGAAGAAGATGCGGTGTTTACGATTGTATATAATGGGGAGATTTATAACGCTCCGGAACTGAAAGCCGAACTGCAGCGGAGGGGGCGCACGTTTCGCACCAACTGCGATACGGAGGTGTTGCTGCAATCGTATATCGAGTGGGGGCCGGATTGCGTGTACCGGTTGAACGGGATTTATGCGTTTGCGATTTGGGACAGCGTCCGGGAGCATGTCTTTTTTGCCCGGGACCGTCTCGGGGTAAAACCGCTGTTCTACAGCGAAATTGACGGCACGCTGATCTTCGGTTCCGAGCCGAAGGCGATTCTGCGCCATCCGAAAGTCGAGCCCGTCGTCGGGCCCGAAGGCCTTGCCGAAATTTTCGTCATCGGCCCGGCTCGGACGCCCGGCCATGGCGTATACAAGGATCTGAAGGAGCTGCGTCCGGGCCACGTGATGATCTTCAACCGCAGCGGATTGCGTAAATACGCCTACTGGAAGCTGGAAGCCGAGCCCCATACCGACAATGTGGAAGAAACTGCGGCCACGATTCGCAAGCTGCTGCAGGATACGATGGATCGACAGCTCATCTCCGACGTGCCGGTGTGCACCTTGCTGTCCGGCGGTCTGGACTCCAGCGCGCTGACGGCGCTCGCCGTCGATTACTACAAGCGGACCGGCCAAGGCCAAGTGCATACGTATTCGATCGACTACGTCGATAACGACAAGCACTTCCAGGCCCACAGCTATCAGCCCGGCGCAGACGGCCCGTGGATTCGGCGTATGGTCGAGGAATTGCAGACGGCCCATCACGCCATTCAATTCGATACCCCCGAGCTCGTCTCAGCACTGCCCGATTCGACCATCGCCCGCGACATGCCGGGGATGGTCGACGTCGACGCTTCGCTGTTGCTGTTTTGCCGGGAAATCAAAAAAGGGGCCACGGTCGCCATCTCCGGCGAAGCCGCGGACGAAGTCTTCGGCGGATACCCATGGTTCCACCGCGAGGAGCTGCTTAATTCGGGAACCTTCCCGTGGTCGGTAGCAACCGGGCTGCGCGCCGATTTACTATCTCCGGAAATCCGCGAATGGATCAAACCGGAACAGTACATTGCCGATCGTTACAGCGAAGCGGTAGGGGAGACGCCGAAGCTGGAAGGGGAGGCGGGGGAACGTGCACGGATGCGGGTCATGTCGTACCTGAACATCACGCGGTTCATGCCGACGCTGCTCGACCGCAAGGACCGCATGAGTATGGCCGCCGGACTGGAAGTCCGCGTTCCATATTGCGACCACCGGCTGGTGCAGTACGTCTGGAACATTCCGTGGGAGATCAAAACGACCGGAAACCGGGAAAAAGGGATTTTGCGCAAAGCACTCGAAGGCATCCTGCCCGAAGACGTGCTCTATCGCAAAAAAAGCCCTTACCCGAAAACGCATAACCCGAACTATCTTACCGCGGTACGCGATCAGATGTTGAGCATACTCGACGATCCGGCCTCGCCGATCCTGCCGCTGATCGATGCAGACAAAATCCGCGCCATTGCCGCGTCCAAGGAATCGTCCTCCAACCTGCCGTGGTTCGGTCAGCTGATGAGCGGCCCGCAGCTGTTCGCTTATTTGTCTCAAGTGAATTTCTGGCTAAACACCTATAACGTGAAAATTCGATAATGAAAAAAAGCAAGCCGGGATCCCGCCGAGGATCTCTGGCTTGCTTTTTCTATGCCGCTAATGGCTCGCTCAGATTTACCGTTAATTCTCCGTATATGCCTGCCTAGTGCCTGCGTCACCCAGCCATGGCCTACTTCCCGGCGGCCGTTCCGTTCAGCATCTCCGCCAACGCCCGCAGTGCCGCGCCGCGGTGGCTGACGGCCTGCTTCTCCTCCAGCGTCAGCTCGGCAAACGTCTTGTCGTAGGCCGGCAGGTAAAACAGCGGGTCATAGCCGAACCCGCCGCCGCCTGCCGGTTCGGAGGTGATCCAGCCTTCGACTTCGCCGGCGGCTTCGGTAAACTGCCCATCGGCCGGGTTGTACAGGGCCAAATGGCAGACAAACCGCGCCGTGCTCAGCAGGGGCTGTTCCGTATCCTCGCCCAACCGCCGCTTCTCCAGTTCGGCGAGCAGCTTCTCGTTGTTGTCCTCGTCGCTGGCGACTTCCCCGGCATACCGAGCCGAATAGACGCCCGGCGCGCCGTCCAGTTGGTCAACGCAAAGACCCGAATCGTCGGCCAGCACCGGGCAGCCCAGCGCGTCGCCGACGGTTTTGGCTTTTTTGCGAGCGTTCTCCGCAAACGTCGTCCCGTCTTCCACGACCTCCGGAGCCTCCGGGTAGTCGGCCAAGCTCCGAACCTCTTTGCCAAGCGGCGCCAATGCATGGGCGAACTCCCGTACCTTCCCGGCATTGCGGGTCGCTACGATAATCACCGGTCCTTCGATCATGCCTACACCGCCGATCCGGACTGCCTGCTTCCGATCTGCAGTGCAATGGGCCCCAGGGCCTCGCGCTGCTGCTCGATCATCTCCCGGATCCCTTTCTCGGCAATCGCCAGCAAGCCATCCAACTCCGACCGGGAGAACGGATTTTCCTCGCCGGTTCCTTGTACCTCGACGAATTGACCCTGACCAGTCATAACGACGTTCATGTCCACCTTCGCTTTGGAATCCTCCTCATAGTTGAGGTCCAACAGCGTGTCCTCCCCAACGATGCCTACGCTGACGGATGCCAGAAAATCGGTGATCGGAAACTTCGGCAACGCGTGCTTCTGAGCGATCTTGTGCATGGCCAGCGCCATCGCCACGAACGCTCCGGTAATCGACGTTGTCCGCGTACCTCCGTCCGCCTGCAGCACATCGCAGTCGATCGTAATCGATCGTTCCCCTAACGCCTGCAGATCGACAACCGAACGCAACGCGCGTCCGATCAGCCGCTGGATTTCCATCGTCCGGCCGCTCAGCTTGCCGCGGGCCGATTCCCGCTGATTGCGCGTTTGGGTCGCGCGGGGCAGCATCGCATATTCGGCCGTCACCCAACCCTTGCCTTGACCTTTCATGAACATCGGGACCTTCTCCTCGACGGTAGCGGTACACATCACCTTCGTATCGCCTACCTCGATGTAAACGGAACCCTCCGCATATTTATTGATATTGACGGTTAAATTCATCGGCCGGCGCTCGTCCGCCTGGCGTCCGTTGCTTCTCATCCTCACTGCCTCCTACGTTTTCTTGCTGTCTGTATGCTTTCCCTATTCTACCAAAGTGTGGTCATAAAAGCATCTTTCCATTCGGCAAAAAAAAGGAATCCTGCATCTCGCAGGATTCCTTTTTTGCAGGTCGGCGCGCCGCCAAGAAACGCGGTTTACAGCGGGATTTCGTTGATGGTTTCCGGCCGCATGACCGGTTCGCTGTAGGTCTGGTTGTCCAGGCCAACGACTTCCTTTTGCCCGTTCAGCCAAATGCGCACCTTGCTGTCGTCCTTGTTCTCCGTGACCGTCAGCACCAGCGATTGCAGCATTTGCGCCGGCAGCTTCTCGCCGGCTTCGAACATGTCGTCCGTCAGGGCGACGGTAACGACGCCGTCTTTCGAAATCTCGACGTTGTCCAGCTTCGTGTTGTCCGTCACGACCCGCTCCAGGCCGTCGCCTTGTTGCGGCCCCTTGAGCAGCTCGCCCAGCGCCGCTTTGACCGAATCGCCGCCGGCCGGTACAAACCGGGTCACCGGCACGAAATATTGGACGCCATCCGGCGTCGCCGCGGAGAAATACACGATCACCGGACTTAGTTGGGACAGGCCGGATTCCGCTTTTAGCTCGAGGTTGATGCCGAAGCTGCGGCTAAGCGGCCGATCCAGCGGCGTGCCGTTTACCGGCATCTCGTTTAGCTTTTCCCCTTCAACCCACAGCTGCACCTTCTCCACGTCCAGCGTTCCGGTTAACGTCCAGGTCAACGCCTCGAGGATTTTGCGCTCATCCGCGGCTTCGTAGCCGGCAAACGCTTTGTTGAATTCGACGACGGCCAGCTTCTCGTCTTTTTTCACGGTGACGGCCTTGACCTCGCTTCCCGCTGGAAGAATCCCGCTAAACCCCGCCGGGAGCAGGCCGGCATACTTGCCGTCCTTCACCAGCATCTCCAGCATGCGGTTCAGCTTCAGCGAAGCCTCCCCCTCGGGCAGGTGCAAAGCGACCGGGGCCAGCTTGCCATGCTCGTTCACCAAATATACGGTTGAGAGTTCTTTTTCCTGGGTATAGCTTGTCTGTTCTACGGCGTCAAGTCCTTCCAGCATCCGGGTTTCCATATCCGTGGGCGGAGGATCGATTTGCGCGGAGCTCCCCCCAAACATACCGCATCCCGACAGCAGCAGCGGAAGCGTGATGGCCCCGGCAGCAGCCGTATTTCGTATTCGGCGGTTCCATTTCATTTTCGTTCGTGCCTCCCTGAGTTTTTCATTTGGCTAAGGTTTGTATTACTATATATACGAGCCCTGTCCCGAAAAATAACTATATTTTCCCGGGAACTGGACAAACTGCTTCATAGCTTGTCGATCCGACTAAAACACGAGGAGTAGATTGTATGGGGATGGAACAACAACCGAAAGCGAAAACGCCTTACAGCCTGAACAGCAAGAAGGTCGCCGACGCCACCAAGGAGTGGTTGCATAAACGCGGCGTCACCACGGAGCAAATCGCCGAACTCGTTTTGTTTTTGCAGCAAAAATACTACCCGAACCTGACGATGGAAGAGTGCATACATAACGTGGAGCAGGTACTGACCAAACGCGAGGTGCAAAATGCGGTGCTGACCGGCATTCAGCTCGATATTTTGGCGGAGCAGGGGATGTTGATCCCCGAGCTGCAGGACATGATCGCCAATGACGAGGGGTTGTATGGCGTCGACGAGATTTTGGCCTTCTCGATCGTCAACGTGTACGGCAGTATCGGCTTTACCAACTACGGTTATGTCGACAAGCTGAAGCCGGGCATTCTGGAGAAGCTGAACGATAAATCCCTGGGACCGTGCAACACGTTTCTGGACGACATCGTCGGCGCGGTTGCAGCCTCGGCCAGCAGCCGGATCGCCCACCGCAAACAGGCGGAACGGGAAAAAGAACGCGGCGAGGAAACGCTGGACGCCGAGCGGTGAACGGCCGCAGACCATAAAAGAAGGGCGGCATCGAATGCCGCCCTTCTTTTGATATTCACGAAACCGGCGCAAACCGTATGACGTCGTCTTCGCGATCTCCGTTCACCTGCGCTTCGGCCTGTCCTTGCCGGACCAGCTCCACCAAATGCGCCAGCGTCTCCGACATCGCAAAGCGCATTTGGTGAATGCCCAGCTCCGTGCCGAACAAGGCGGCGCAGACGTCGAAAGCCGTCTTCGGCCGCTCCCGCAGCAAACCTTCGATGCGCAGTAGCCGTTCCTCATGATGCTGAAGCAGCAGCCGAACGCGCTCCGCGAAATAATTGAACGGGTTGCGGTGTCCCGGATAAGCGGTCGCGACCTCGTAAGCGCTCAGCTTCACGAGCGAATCCAGGAACGATTGCAGCGGCTGCGGATCGCTGCCGGGCAGGTAGCTGACGTTGGGGGAGATTTGCGGCAGCACCGCGTCCCCGCAAAACATCAGCTTCTGCCCGGCATCGTAAAACGACAGATGCCCCGGGGCATGTCCGGCCGTTTCGATCGGGAGCCAAGCTCGTCCCCCCATCCAGACGGGTTCCCCCTCGCGAAGGAACGTCACCTCGGGAGCCGGGCTGACCTGGGGGACAAAGCCGTGCAAGTGCCCCGGCAACTGCCCGCACCAGGATTCCGGCATCCCGTGCCGGCGGAACAATTCGGGGAGCGCCTCGTGCATTCGGCTGTCTCGCCCCCACATCAGCCGCGTCTCCTCGAAAGCCCGCGGAGACATGAGTACCGCTGCTCCGGTGACCTCCTGTAAAAATCCCGCCAAGCCGTAATGGTCGGGATGGTGATGGGTCAGGACGATTTGAGCGATGTCGCGGGGCGAGATCCCAAGCTCCTGCCAAGCGGCCCGCCACTCGGCCTCCGTCTCGTCCGTCCTCGGCCCCGGGTCGATGATGGTAATTCCCTCGTCGCCCCGAAGTACGTAACTGTTCACCCGGCGGAGGGGAGGGGCCATGGAAATGGGAACGCGGGCAACCAGCTCCCGCTCCCAAAGCTGAATTTCCGGCAGCAGCGTCATGGGCGCACCCCCACCAGGATCATGCGCCGGGACGTATCCGGATCGTAGGTTTCTTCGTCATAATTTCCATGAACGTTTTGCAATTCCAATCCAGCCTCCTTCAGCATGCGCCGAAAATCCTCCAACCCGTATAACTTGATCCGCTCCGTGTAATGCCGCGGCTCCCCGCCGGGGGCAGTAATGGTGATGTCTTTAAATATATATCCGTCTTCGATCCGCCGCCGTTCCACAATCCGCTGCCCCTCCTCTTCCCGTTCCGAATTCGGAACGAGATGGACCGCCGTATAGGCGGGATTCAAAAAATCGAGGAGTAAGCGGCCTCCCGGCTTCAGCACGCGCGCAGCTTCTTGCAACGCCTTGATCTGCTCCACGTCCTCCCGAAAATAACCGAACGAAGTAAATAAGTTCACTACCGCATCAAACTCTCCGTTCAGAAGCGGCAATCGGCGCATATCGGCCTGATGCCAAGTCACCCGCCCCTCCGTATCGAGGCGTTTCGCCTCGCGGAGCAGCACCTCCGACAGATCCACGCCGGTCACCCTGTAGCCTGCTTCCGCCAACGCGAGCGAATGGCGTCCCATGCCGCAGCATAAATCAAGCACCTTCGCTCCGGGAGCCGGCTTCAACCAGCTGATCATCCGCTGCACCTCATGTTTGGCTCCCTGCGCGTCGCGGTGCTTATACACCAGTAAGTAGTCATCGCCGAAACTAAGCTCATACCATTCCGCCATCTTCGCCTGCCTCCAAACCATCCATCCCGATCGGACATGTCACGAACCCAAATATTTACCCCCATTGTACCGCCTGTCTATCGGAAATACAAAGCGAAGGGGTACATGAACGAAAGTACTGGATCTGGATGATCAAGGCAAAAAAGGCCGCGGGCGTCTCGCCCCCGGCTGGTTCTACCATCTAACATCAATATAGTTTTTCCGTTATGGCCCTTGCCGTCAATTCCCGGTATTTCAAGGCCTCGTCTTTGATCTTGAGCGAAACGCCCACATTCAAAATATCGATAATGGCCAACTGGGAAATTTTCGCCGACAACGAACTGCCCTGAAGCGGATTTTCCCGCCCCACCATCAACAAAACGATGTCCGCCAACTTCGTGATCGGCGATCTTGCATTGCTGGTGATGACGATAATTTGGGCACCGGCTTGTTTCGCCAGGTTCAAGCTATCGATCGTGTCCTTCGTGCTCCCGGAGATAGAAATGCCCACAGCTACATCGCCTGCACCCATCAGGGACGCCATCATCGCCTGAAAGTGCGTGTCGGTTCTGGCCAAGCTGCGTTTGCCGATCCTCGAAAAGCTATGTGCGGCTTGCTGCGCCGTCAACCCTGAAGAACCCACGCCGAAGAAGTGAATATTGTTCGCCTGATGCAGCAGAGAAATGGCTTTCTCTAATTGCTCGGCATTAACTAGCTCCGAGGTTTGCTCCAGCGTCTCGATGTGCATCGAAATGATCTTCCTGTTCAACGTCGAAGCATCGTCCTCTTCCATCACTTCATGATATAGCCGATCAGAAGGCTTGACCAAATCCTGCGCAAGCGATAGCTTAAAATCCTGAAATCCATGGAATTTCAGCTTCCGGCAAAGCCGGAGAACGGTCGTCTCTCCAACATCGGCACGTTCCGCCAGTTCCGTGACCGAGTGATATATTACGTCTTGGGCATTTTCCAGTATATATTGAGCCACTTTCTGTTCCGTTTTCGTCAATCCGCCAAAGTGGCTGCGAATCGACAGCAGCGTTTTTCCCATCCCTTGTTCGCTCAACAAGCAAATTCCCCTTTCAGGCACTGTACCTTCACCGGCTTCACCGTAACATTCGGTTTCCTTGACATAAGATGTTCTAATTATAAGTTATACATAAACCCCGATAAATGGCAAATGCATTCGCTGTCCCATACCCGGTTATCCTTAAAAATCAAAGAATGCGGCGGCAGCACCTATGACCCCACCGTCATTGCCAAGCTGCGGGGCTACGATATCTACCTTGGGCGCCTGTCCGAAGACGGGAAGCAAGAATCCGGCAAATTCACGCCGCACGGGGGTAAGCAAAAGGTCTCCCTGTTTGCTGACTGCTCCCCCGACGACGATGCCCTCCGGGTCAAAAAGATGGACCAGATTCGCCAATCCAACCGCGATGTTTCGGGCGTACTCACGAAGAAGTTCCAGCGCGGGTCCATGTCCTTTTGCAGCGGCGGCAAATAGAGCTTCCGGCGAGTCCAGCTCATCCGCAGCGCTACCCAAATCGCGGGCCATGCCCATTAGCGCCGTCACGGAGGCATATTGTTCGTAGCAGCCCAATCTGCCGCAATTGCACGGACGCCCGCGATCGGCGATGACATGGTGGCCGATTTCCCCCGCATATCCATTACGCCCCCGGTAAGGTCGCCGGTTGATCACGAAACACCCGCCTACGCCGGTTCCCAGGGTGACGCAAATAAAATTCCTCCACTGCCGGCCTGCTCCGACCCAGGCTTCGCCAAAGGCCATGGCGTTCGCATCGTTATCGACCGAGACGGGGAGCCCGGTCAGCAAGGCAAGACGGTTCCCCAGCTCCATGCCCGCCCACCCCGGCAAATTCGCGGTAGCACCCGCGACTACGCCTCTGGCGCTGTCGACCTGACCTGCCGTTCCGATACCCACGCCGCGGATAAGCGACCCTTGGGCGTCAGCTTCGTCCGCCAACATCCTGACGATGCCCGCTACCCGCTGCAGCAGCGCCTCCCCGCCTTGATAAGCCTGCGTCGGTAGGCTTATTCGCCGGAGCACTTCGCCCTCACCGTTTACGATGCCGGCCTTAATGTTCGTCCCGCCGAGATCGAGGCCGATCGCTACCTCGCCCCCTTCATAGATCCCGTTCATCTGCCGGATTCCTCCCCGGCCGCGGGTTCGAGGTTCAGTTCAAACCCCACTTCGAACATGCGGCGCCACGGTAAAGTAACGTTGCAGATCTGGATGTACGTTGCCGCTTGCCCACGCAGGTAGACGGAGGCGAAGTGGTTCAGCTTATCTTCGATGTGGCGGCAAACCAGTTCCTGTACGTGAGAAAGTTCGAAATAACTCGCGCCTAATGCCGGAAGAACCTCCTCGCAAACCTGCCGGCGAACCAATGCCTGATAACCCCAATCTTCAACCAGCCTGGATACATAAAATTGCCGGCTGGCCTCTTGGAAGCGGCGGAAGCCTGCTTCATGCCCGTCCGTTTCCTTCGTGCGGTTCACCGCAAACCGGTAATAGGACGCGATTACGGCATGCGCGATCACGGTTCCCAACGAATTGCCCGAGGTATTCCACGCCGCATAGCCCTGCAAACGTCCGAGCATGCCAAGACGATGGAGTTGCTTCATGAGCAAATCATCGCCTCCGTTGCATAAAGCCACGTCCGCCAGCATGACGAGGCGCCCGCGCTCCAGGTAATGTTTCATCGCCTGGGCAAACTCGCGCGTATTAACCTCGGAAAAATAGGCTCGGTTCCGGTCCCGAATCGCCGTGTCGGTTTCTGCCATCTCCCCTTGGGAAACGGGCGGAGAATGGACCATCAGGATCGCATCCGCCTCCCCCGAAGCATCGGCCATGAAGGCACCTGCCGCCGTGAAATGGGCTTTGATGCTTTCGTTCAAACTGCGATCCTCGTATTTAGGGATGCATAACGGGCCTTGGGTTGAGGAATATCTGACGTACAGGGCGGGCGAATGGCGTTTCAAAGTGCAAAACACCCGAGCAAACAAGGTACAACCAATTTCGTCCGCTCCCGGGTAAATCGCCACCCGATCCGTTAATCCGGCCATTTCCGCACGTATCGCAAGCTTCCTTTGTTCCATGGCGCTGAAACCGAACTTCGCATTATCGTCGAGCGGGATGATCAAATAATCGAGGACTCCCGACTCTACCATCGCCATGGCGGCCTCGTTGACGGCCGAGTTCACCCTGCGCCGGTTAAGATAGTCGAGTTGTACCTCTACCGGGATCACCGCTAACACTTCATCCAGTCTTCGCTGCTCTTCAACGGTTAACGAAACCGTCTCCCGTTTGTCGGACAGCCAGCCCATTTCGAAGATTTCCCGGCCGAATCGGTCATAATACGCCGGTTCTTCCTCACTGCTGGAATAAGCAGGTACCCTGGTGATCAGATTAAAGCCGTGGATGATCAAATTCGGTCGTATCGCCTTCAAGTGCCGAAGCAATTGCAAACGGGTAATGCATGTGGCCGCATCGTCTTGGTGCAACCGGGAAGGCACAATGCCGCCGTGTACGAGCATGTCGATCGAAACGATCAGCACATCCGCGTCCCGACACTGCTCCTCCAGCCAACTCTCCAGCCTTTTTAGATCCGCGCGCTGTTTTTTGTTACCAAGAAGGTCCGCCCCGGGAACCGTCATTTCGATATCGGTCATGGCGGCTAATTGTTGCGGGTAAAGCAGATTGCACGGTCTTTCGTCCAAAGGCAAATACACTAATTTTGTCGTCATTGAAGTACACCAACCTCAGACTGTATATTGGGTGAATAGAAGTGGCATGCACGCCTGTTCGGCTGTTATTCTTTGACCGCTCCGGCGGTAATCCCCCGGATAAATTGCTTCTGCATCAACAGAAACAATAAGACCATGGGAATAAGGGACATGACCGAACCTGCCATGATGGCCGTCCAATCGATATCCCGGGAACTCCGGAACAATGCCATCCCCACCGGGAGTGTCCGCATCTGGTCGCTATTCGTGACCAACAATGGCCATAGCAGATTATTCCATGCGGTGTTGAACGTAAAAATGGCTAACGTTGCCATCGCACCGCGGTTCATGGGAACGACGATTTTTCGAAAGGTATGGAGTTGAGAACTTCCGTCGATCTTCGCAGCTTCGATCACCGCGTCCGGCATGGATAACATGAACTGACGGATCAGGAAGATCCCGAAGGCGGTTGAAATCTGCGGCAGAATCAATCCTTGATACGTATCGATCCAACCAAACCCCGACACCATCCGAAACAGAGGAATCATCGTCGCCTGGAAAGGAATCATGAGTGTGATCAGAAACAACATGAACAATAGGTTTCTGCCCGGAAACTTCAGCTTCGCGAAAGCGTAACCCGCCATGGTACATAGCAAGACAGTTACGACCGTGATCAAAAGTGCCACAGCAATGCTGTTCGCATAATAACGTCCGAATGGAATCATCGAAAACACTTTCTCGTAGTTGGCGAAGTCGATCGAATCAGGGATCCACTTCGGCGGGAAACGAAACACTTCGCTCCCCGGCTTAAACGACGTAGAGAGCATCCACGCTAGCGGGGCAAGATTCAGGACAAGCCCTGCGCTGAGAAACAGGTATACCAACAACAGCTGTATTTTCTTTTTCCGAAATTCTCCCATGGCGCTTACCTCATTCTTCTTTCTTATAAATCAACTTGAATTGAATCAGGGAAATGATCAATAGCATAAACAGAAAGATATAGGACAAGGCGGAGGTATAACCCAATTTCAAATACCTGAAGTTGGAGAAAATCTGAAACACGATCGTTTCGGTCGATTTGATCGGGCCGCCGTTGGTCATGACGTAGATTTGGTCAAACACGTTGAATGCGCCGATGACCCCATAAATCAACAAAAAGGCAAACGTATCCTTCAAGCCGGGAAGAGTAACATGGGCAAAGGCTTTAAACCCGCCGGCACCGTCGATTCTGGCTGCTTCGTATAAATGCTCGGGGATTTTTTGTAAAGCCGCCAGGTAGACGATCATCGAAAAGCCCATCCCCTGCCAGATGCTGGTACCTATGATGGAATACATGGCGATCCGTTTGTCCGTTAGCCAGCCTACCGCTTCGAAGCCCATCTCGCCCAAAACAAAATTCAATAAGCCCTTCTCATTGTAAATCAGCGTCCAGACAAGGGCGACAACGACCATCGGCGTAATGACGGGGATAAAATAGGAGATTTTAAAAAAGCTTTGGAATCGGGTCAACCGGTCGATGGCCAGCGCTAGAATCAACGCCACCCCCATCCCCCCGGCCAGGCTGACCACGGCAAACTTGACCGTATTGGCCAGGGCCCGATGAAAGTCGCTGCTCCGCAGGATTGCCGAATAGTTATCGAGCCCGACGTATTTTGGGCTTTGCAGTCCATTCCAGTTCGTGAAGCTCATCAAGAAACCGTAAACCATCGGAATCAGGCTGAAAACGATCAGCAAGACTACGGGAATAATTACGAATAGGTAGGCTTCCTTACTCTTCCCGATCTCCTTGATGAGCCTCGGTTGTCGCGAACGCCGGTTTCGATCAGGTTTCGCCACCAGTGGCACACTCATTGCGACCCATCCTTTCAGATAAAGGCGGGTACTCTTCATACCCGCCTAAACAATTCAAAGACGTTGGACTTTTACGCAAGGTTTACTCTTGCGCCAAAATTTGATTCACTTGTTCCGCCGCCTCGTCCAAGGCCTCTTGCGGGGTAGCTTCGTTCATGACCGCCTTGGCTACGGCGTCCGAAATCGCCTGGCTGATTTCCTGCCAAGAGCTGACGATCGGATTCGGCTTCCCGTTTTCTACCGCTTTTTTAAACACTTTCATCGGCACCTCGTTACCGAAGAACGGATCCGGTGAATTGACTTCTTCTGAATCGAGAGCCGGCAAATACCCAGGTGCCGCTCCCGAAGTTTTATAGACTTGGATCGCGTTTTCTTCCCTACTCAGAAACTCGATGAATTTCCAAGCTTCTTCTTTATGTTCCGATTTTTCGAAAATGCTGAGATAAGTGCCACCAATGTGCGTACCGTATTGTTTGTGGCTTAGGGCGTCAGAGATTTTCCACTTGCCTTCCTGCTCCGGATTGCTGTTTTTGATTAGGCCCATGACATAGGGGCCGTCCTGGAACATGGCAATCGTGCCGTCTTTAAGCCCGGCAACGTAACTGCCGCGGTCCGGCGTCCAGTTTATGCCGATTTTATGCTTGTTGACCAGGTCAGCGTAAAATTGCAGGGCTTCAACCCCTTCCGGACTGTTGAAAGCCGCCTGCTTGTTATCGTCCGTAAGCACCTTTCCTCCGTTCGCATACAGGAAGGGTTCATAGTGATACCAGTCCGGCATGACCAAAAAAGCATATTGATCGGTTTTACCGTCCCCGTCCACATCCTTGGTCAATTTCTTTCCGATTTCTACGAGTTCGTCCCAGTTCGAAGGCGGCGCACTCACACCGGCTTCTTCCAGCAAATCGCTGCGATAATATAGCGAGTAAGAATCGAAATCGTAAGGAATGCCGAATAGTCCCTGATCGGTCGTCGCTGCTTGAATCATGCCCTCGCTATAAATATCGTGGATGTCTTGTCCGTTCACTTTACCGCCGGATAGAGAGTTAAGATCCGCGAATAAGCCAAACACGGTATATTTCGGATTCCACATCAGCCCCGAGGTAGCGATATCCGGCGTTTCCCCACCGGATGCCGCCGCGGCCATCTTATCCCAGAAGTTATCCCACGGCTGCTCCTGAAAATCCACTTTGATGTTCGGGAATTCCTCTTCGAATTTGGGAATCAAGGGTTTGATCGGCGTTGTTGCCCCATAGTTGTCCCAAACGGTAATCGTAACTTGTTTTTGCGCTCCTGATTCGTTTCCCTCGCCACCAGACGAATTCGCTTCCTCTTTTCCTCCGGAACAACCCGATAATACAGACACCGACAACAACATCGACAACAACATCACCGACAGAAATTTTTTGCTTTTCATTTTAACCCTCCCTTTTGGATTCCTCATTTAAATAAAAGCCCTTGATTCCTGAACCGAAGCGGTACATCCCCCCTCTCAAGGCACCATGTTCCTTTCTTATTTTTCCGTCACCGCCTTGTTGTCCTGGAGCTCGGATAGAGCGTCGGCGTAATAGCGTGTTATTTGCTGAGGTCTCGTAATTGCCCCGCCGACAACTACGGCGAAGGCCCCTTCGTTCAAGCAGCGAAGCGCCTGTTCCGGGCTGCGAACCCTTCCCTCCGCAAGGACGGGAATTGCGACCTGCCGAGACAGATCGGCTATCAATTGGAAGTCGGGATCCTTCCGCTGAGGACTATAAGACGTATAACCTGACAGGGTGGTCGAAATAAGATCGAAACCCAGTTGTTCTGCCATAAGTCCTTCTTCGACATTGGATACATCGGCCATAAGCAGGATTTTGCTGCGTGCTCGCACTTCATGAACCAGCTCGGCCAATTTAATCCCGCCAGGCCGTTGGCGTGGCGTGGCGTCCATTGCCACGATATCCGCGCCAGCGGATATCACCGCATCTACCTCCTTCAAGGTCGGAGTAATATACACACTTGAATCGGCATAATTCCGTTTCCACAATCCGATCAATGGAAGTTTGCAGACGCGTTTAATCGCCTCGATATCCGTCGGCGTATTGGCGCGAATCCCAGCGGCCCTGCCCATTTCTGCGGATATCGCAAAACGGGCCATATAGTCGCTTCCAAAAAACGGTTCACCTTCAAGAGCCTGACACGAAACGACTAAACCGCCTTTGAAGGAGTTGACGATGGGATGAGACATAATAAATAACCTCCGATGTAATGGTTTAATTCTCTTTATTATATTATTAATGAAGAATAATTTCTCCAAATTACTGTAAAAAAGATATCCTGTCGTTTCGGTCGAAACAAAAGAATATTATCTCCTTTTTATTATGCAATAGTGGTTTTTTTCTTTATTATACGACTCGAATTTTCGTTTGTAAACCAAAATTTACACTGTCACGCGTGGTTAGTGGCTCATTTCGGACCGAGATCCACCTACGTAAAAACCGCCGAAGCTCCTGCTCCGGCGGTTCCACGCGGCAACCTCAACGCCCTTCTTACTCGGCAGCGGCCGCATCCGTTAACGTATTGGTGATCTTCGCTTTGCTTCGTACATCCTCCAGCCAAGTTCCCGACAAGCTGGACACCTGTTGGGAGACGAGCCCTTTGCGGATCTCTTCCTTTTTCTCCTCCAAAGTCGCCGTGTGGGCTTCCTTCTTGTCGGTGACTTTAATGACCTGGTAGCCTTCGCTGGTCTTCACAGGCTCGCTAACCTCGCCTTTCGCCAGCTTGAAGGCCGCCGTTTCCACCGCTTCTTCCTTCTCACCGCGGGCGAAGAAATCGGTGTCCCCGCCTTGCTCCTTCGTAGCGGTATCCAGCGATTTGCTCTTGGCCAGCTCCGCGAAGTCCGCGCCTTCGTCCAGCTGCTTCACGATGTCCTTCGCTTCCTGCTCGGTAGCGACCAAAATGACGGAAGCGCGAACCTGCTCCGGCGTATTAAAGGAATCCTTGTAGGATTCGAACGTTTCCTTGATTTGCTCGTCGGTCACCTTGATCTGCGGCTCCAGCAGCTTGGTAAGCTTAAGCTCCATGACAACCTGCTTCCGCAAATCGTCCATCGTCATGCCGTATTGCACCAAAGCCTGGTTCAGGGCTTCATCCGAGCCGAACTGGGTTTTGTAGCTCGCGATCTCGGCGTCGATATCGGCATCGGTTACCGTAATGTTTTTCTTGGCGGCCTCTTGGTTCACGAGCTCCTGGTTGATCAGGTTCGTCAACGCCTGTTCTCCGCCGCTGGCTGCCAGTTCATCAAACAGCCGGTCTTTCGTAATTTCCACGCCGTTAACCGTTGCGACGGCCTCCGCTTTGTTGGATACAAACGGCGGTTTGATCAACACGACGATCAGCAGAACGGCCAGGACCAGTGATACGATCGGCCATACTTTGCTGCCGGACTTTGGGGTTTGGGCCGCTGCGGCCTCAGGCTCCCCATGCTGGGAAACCATCACCGGCGTCGAATCCGCGTCGGCTTCGGTGCTTTCGGCGATAAAATCCGCGTCGTCCGCCGGATCGTATTCCGCTTCCTTCGGTTCGTTCGTGCCACCTTCCTCTTGGCCGGCTTGTCCTTCCGGAGACAGCGCTTCCTTTTCCGAGGCTTCCGCTTCCCCTTCGGCGAAATCCAGCTTTCTCTTATCCTTTTCTTCCATACGTCTTGCGACTCCCTTCTTCTGAAAGCATTCGTTGTTTTTAGAAATCGTACTTTCTTGACTTTACCAGAAATCGCTGGGCCTTACCTTAAATATTCCTAAAAAAAGCGCGGCCCATTTTAAGATGAATTTAAGGAAACGCCAAGACCTGCTGGCGGACATGCGTAACCTCATTCGTGTTCTCGGCAAAAAAGGTGTAGAATATACGGGTAAAACTAGTTCGGGAGGAACGATTCGACGATGGATTATCAAGCTTACTTTTCTACGAACCGCGAACAACACTTGAAGGAACTTGGCGAACTGCTGCGGATTCCCAGCATCTCCGCTCTGTCCGAACACAAGGGCGACGTGCTAAAAGCCGCCGAATGGATCGCCGAGGCGCTTCGCAGCGCCGGCATGGAAGCGGTGGAGGTCCATCCAACCGCCGGACACCCCGTCGTCTATGCCGAGCATTTGCATGCTCCAGGCAAACCGACCGTTTTGGTCTATGGCCACTATGACGTCCAACCGGTGGATCCGCTGAATCTGTGGGAATCGCCGCCTTTCGAGCCGTCCATCCGGGACGGCAAGCTGTATGCCCGCGGAGCGACGGACGATAAAGGCCAGGTGTTTATGCATATCAAGGCCATTGAGGCGATTTTGAAGCAGGAAAAAGAACTTCCGGTCAACATCAAATTCTGCATCGAAGGGGAAGAAGAAGTGACCAGCCCGAACCTGCCTTCCTTCCTGGAAGCCAACCAGGAGAAGCTGGCCGCCGACGTGATCCTGATCTCCGATACGGCGTTGATGGCACCGGGCAAACCAGCGATCTGCATCGGTCTTCGCGGCTTATGCGCGATGGAGGTCTCGGTCTTTACCGCCAATACCGATTTGCACTCCGGGACGTTTGGCGGCGGCGTTCCTAACGCGCTGCATGCCCTCGTGTCGCTGCTGGCTTCCCTGCACGACGAACAGGGCCGGGTCGCGGTCGAAGGCTTCTACGAAGGCGTTCACGAGCTGTCCGCGCTGGAGCGCGAAGAGTTCGTCAAACAGCAATTCGATGAGGAGAAGCTGAAGCGCGATCTTGGCTTGAACGAGCTCTACGGCGAGGCGGGTTACTCCTTCGTGGAGCGGACCGGCGCCCGGCCGACGCTGGAGCTGAACGGAATATATGGCGGATTCCAAGGGGAAGGGACCAAAACGGTATTGCCGAAGGAAGCCCACGCCAAAATCACCTGCCGCCTTGTCGGCGACCAGGATCCGCAGGCCACGATCGACCGCATCGAGCGCCATTTGCATAAACACCTGCAGCCGGGGGCAACCCTGAAGGTCAAAGCGACCGAGAAAGCCCGGGCCTTTACGTGCAATGCGGAAGATCCGATGCTGCAAAAAGCGGCCGACGCCTACGAATCGGTGTACGGCACCCGGGCGCTGTTCACCAAGGACGGCGGTTCCATCCCGATCGTCGAGACATTATCCCGCGTCCTGTCGGCTCCGGCCGTCATGATGGGCTTCGGACTGCCGGACGAGAACCTGCACGCGCCGAACGAGCACTTCAATCTGGAGAATTTCGACAAAGGGTTGCTCACGATCGTTCATTATTTGAAATCGCTGTAAGGCG
>NZ_JAKSXN010000082.1 GCF_022427145.1 Paenibacillus timonensis | reverse complement strand
GTTAACCCCTAGGCGTTTCAGCATTTGACGGAACGAATCGGCATATTGCTGCGGCGACAACCACTGGTGGATATGCCGTTGTCCTAAGCCGCGGATTTTCTCCCGCTGCGCGTGATGGTCCATCAACTCCAATGCGCCGGCGACCGCTTGGCCTACTTGCGGGTAAGCGAAAAACTTGCCGGTCTCATTATGTTTAATAAAGAGACGGACGCCATCCGAATCGGTCGTAAGAACGGGACAGCGGCAAGCCAAAGCCTCGGCGACGGCATAACCGAAGCCCTCCAGGGAAGAGGTGGAGATCAACAGCCCCCCCGAATCGCCGACTCGCGACAAATAATAGGGCATTTCCCGGTTTGGCGTATTCGGGTACAGTTTGAGGCTGGATTGAAGTCCCAACCGTCCGACGTATTGCCAAAATGCGTTTTTCGTCTCCTCGGACGGCAACTGATAATCGAGAAACATCCAAATTTCCATCTGAGGACGCTGGCGGTGCAGCGCGGCGGCAATCTCAAGGAACAGTTCCCAATTTTTGTTGGGTTCCAACCGTCCGACCCATGCGATGATCGGCACGGGGTATTTGGGCTGGACCTTGTAATGAAAATGCTGCGTGTCCAGCGGATTGGGGAACACGAATTTGGGCAACGCCGGGTAATGCAGGGAAGCCAATTCGATCAGATGGGGAGTCGGCGGCATCAGCGAGGCTTGGCAATGACGGAGGATTTCCCCTTTTCCTTCCAGAAGCGTCTGATTCGCTTGTTCCCGGTTGCCCAGGCCCTGAATCTCAAAAACAATCGGTTTCTGAAACCCGAGCCGGCGCAGCCGTCCCGGCATCCAGTAATCCGAGGTGGCGACAACCGCATCATATTGCGGCAGACGGTGAATCAATTCGGCGTCCCCCGGCTCCACCATCACGGGAATGTTCTCCAACTGGGTATTCACGAGCCCGGACCCGGGTCGTAAATACAGAATATGGCCCTCGATGCCATGGCTCTTCAGTACATTGCAACGCAAGCGGTTTAATGTCTCCACCCCTCCGCTCGGAACATAAAACGTAAACAGTACTTTCATGGGCTAGCACCCCTTGAAGTTATTGAGCGTCTCAGCATTAGTTTACGCGCTGCCGGAATCGGACGTGTGGGTTGATTTCACCTGGATACCGCCCGCCTTTAGGCAGGCGGTAGGTGGGTCGCTCGGTTATGTTTACCTGTATGACGACAACGGGAATTGGCGCATGATAAGTCCTGTTTCATCATTACTTATTACGGATGGAGGATGACTACATGCGAGGAGCGAAAGTCGTTAACTTATCGTTGTCCGCAGCATTGCTTGCCGGGGTGGCTTTGGTGGCGGGTTGTGGCGACGGGAACGACAACAATAATGTGCGTACGCAAAGCTTGCGGGGCAATAACCGCAATTATGACGTCAATTCCCTGAATCAGGGCAATCGCCTGTTCTCCCGCAGCGCCGGCAACGGGCAAGACCAGCGGATTCGTTCCCTGCGCTACAGCCCCGCGCTGAGCAATAAAGTCGCACAGCTTCGCGATGTTCAAACGGCACATGTCGTTGTTACCGACCGTGATGCTTATGTCGGTGTTACGCTCCACGGAAATAATACGACAGGCCGCACTACCGCATATGGGATGCAACGTCCGAACGGAATCGGTCTTGGGACAACCAATGTCGGCGGACCTTACGGCGGGGACTACGGAACCCGCGGCGCCGGGGACAACGGATTGGCTCGCGGCACCGGTCGCACCGGTATGGGAGACGGCCTCTTCGGACGCGGCGGTTTGTTCGGGGCGGATAATTATGCCCGTAGCGGCAACGGCTCCATGCTGGGGACCGGGACGACCGGCAACCGCTTCGGATCGATGTATCCCGGGGGCGGCATGGGAATGTCCAGCGTAAACCGCGGAACAGGCACGGGGACTTCGGCTTATGGAACCGGCACGAATAACGGGATGATGAACAACACCCCTTCGGGTTATACCACAGGGAACGGCGCCTTAGGAGCGGGGACCGATAACGTATCCCAAGACGTCAAAAACCGGATAGAGGCTGCCATTAAGCAGACGGCGCCCCATATCCGCAACGTATATGTGTCCGGCGACTCCGACTTCGTCTCCCGGATCGGTGATTACGGGACGCAATCCCGGGGCGGCGGAACGCTGAACAACTTCATCAGCGATTTCGAAACGATGATCAATCGCGTGTTTCCCGGACGGACGGGAACGATGACCGGCCCTAACGGCTATGCGCCTACAGGTCCGAATGCCGGCATGGGCAACGGAACCGGAACCATGGGCACAACCGGTACGGGCGCACGCGGCACAAATGCCGGCTTCACCGGGGGAACGACCCGCTAAAGGCGGCTCATAGCGATAACGAAAAAGCGCGAGAAGCAGGACTGAATCCCTGCGGCTCGCGCTTTATCTTGTGAATGGAGTGGTTCGTTTATTCGTTTTCGCGGATCGAACGCCCTTTGACCCATACCCGCTGCAGTTCCAATTCCCGGTCAACCAGCAACAGGTCCGCCTGCTTCCCGGTCTCCACCGAGCCGGTCAAATGGTCGATGCGGATCAGCTTCGCCGGATTGCCGCTGGCGGCCTCAGATGCGCGCTCCACCGACAGCCCGACCTCGCGTACGAGATGGTGGAAACCGCGGATCATCGTCAGCGTGCTTCCGGCCAACGTGCCTTCGCTGTCGCGCAGCGTACAGACATTATCCTTCACGACGACAGGCAGGTCGCCGAGCATGTAGTCCCCGTTGCCGAGACCTGCTGCCGACATCGCGTCGGTGATGAGGATCAGGTTGCTGCCGGTTTTAACGCTGGCCAACAGCCGGATCGCCGCATGATGGACGTGAATGCCGTCGGCGATGATTTCCGCGCTGATGCCCGGCGTGCTCAGGATGGCGCCGGCGGTGCCCGGTTTGCGATGATGCAGCGGCGTCATGGCGTTAAACATATGGACGGAGTGGTTTAACCCAACCTCGTAAGCCGCCATGATTTCTTCGTAAGTAGCATCGGTATGGCCCGCGGCCGCTACGATGCCCTGCTTCCGCAAATAGCGGATCAGCTCGTGCGCTCCTTCCCGTTCGGGCGCGAACGTCACTTGCTTGATCAATCCCGGATATTGCCGGTCCCAAGCTTCGACCCATTCCCGATTCGGCGGGACGATGTGCTCGGGGTTTTGGGCACCGGGCCATTTTGGGCTGATGAACGGCCCTTCCAGGTGGACGCCGACCAATTGGGCGTAAGGCATCTCGCCGGACATATATTGATGGACTTCCGCCAACACGTTGTCGATCATCGCTTTCGGCAGAGTCATCGTCGTAGCGAGCATGGAGGTAGTGCCTTGGCTGCAATGCAGTTTGGTAATGGCGTCCAAACCTGGCTTGCTGGGTTGCGAGAAATCCTCCAGCATGCCGCCGTGCACATGCACGTCGATAAAGCCGGGCAGCACGTAGCTGCCTCCCGCATCGATCGTCTCGACGTCCGAGGCGTGAGCTCCCGGCAAGCCGGCGGCCGTGCCGACGTAAGTGATTACCCCGTCTTCAACCGCGACTGCGCCGTCGCGGAACGTTCCGCGCGGGGTAACCACTTCGGCGTGAACGAGGTGGAATGATCGTCCGTTTCCGCTCATCACAGGAATCTCCCCGCAGCCTGGTCAACGACAACGACCACGTTGGAATGGGTTTGCAGCAGCGATGCCGGACATTGGGTCGTAATCGGCCCTTGCAACGCTTTGGCGATGATTTCCGCCTTGTCTTCGCCTTTGGCCATCAGCAGGATTTGCTTGGCCTGCAGGATCGAACCGATCCCCATCGTCAGCGCGTGAGTGGGCACCTCGTCGATGGAATTGAAGAATCGCGCGTTCGCCAGCCGGGTCCGTTCTTCCAGTTTCACGACATGCGGCGGCCCCGTAAGCTCTTCGCCGGGCTCGTTAAAGCCGATATGGCCGTTATGGCCGAGACCCAGCAATTGCAAATCGATTTGACCGGCTTCGTCCAGCAGCTTCGCGTAATCCTTGGCGGCTTGCTCGGGATCCGCAGCGTTTCCGGATGGCACATGCGTATTTTCGGGCACAATATCGATATGGTTAAACAGCTTCTCGTCCATGAAACGGCGGTAGCTCTCCGGATGGTCTGCCGGCAATCCGATGTATTCGTCCAGGTTGTAGCTGCTGGCCTGCTTGAAGCTGACGCTGCCTTCCTTATAGAGCTCGATCAGCTTCTCGTACACCCCGACCGGCGTGCTGCCCGTAGCCAGACCCAAGATCGCCCGCGGATTGGATTGGAGGAGGCTGGCGATGATGCCCGCCCCGGTTTCATTGAACTGCTGCTCGCTGCTTGTTTTGATGATATTCAGCATTAGTGTTGACCTCCTTGGATTTTTCGGTAAATTTGAACGTTCTGATACGAGCTTTCCAGCTTCGGAATGAAGTCCTGGAATTCCAGGCTGACCATCCCCGTAAACAAAATATCGATGACGTGCAGCTGCGCGATCCGCGAGGCCATATCGCCCCGGCGCATGCCTTCCTCCAACGAGGAGGAGAATAAAGAGATCTCCGCCAGCGAAGCGAGGGGGTTGCTGCTGTACTGCGTGAGCGACAGCGTGGTCGCGCCGCTGTCCTTGGCGCAACGCAGGGCGTCGATCGTTTCGGGCGTTTCGCCCGAATAAGAGATTGCCAGCGCCACGTCGCCTTCGCCGAGCGAGGAAGCCGAGGTGATCTGCATATGCGAGTCGGCGAAGGCGGTGCAGTTCTTGCCGATGCGGACCAGCTTCTGATAGAAGTCCTGGGCCACGATCGAGGAGGTCGCAACGCCATAAAGATCAATGCGCTTGGCGCGGCATAACGCCTCGACGGCGCGGGACAGCTGATTCATGTCCAGCAGCCGGGTCGTGTCGGTAATGGAGGCCACATGGTTGGCTTCCATCGCATCGACGATTTTTTGCAGGTCGTTGCCGGCGATGATGTCTTGGTAGTGGTTCTCTGCGGGCTTGTGGGCCAGCTCGGATGCCAGCTTCATTTTGAAATCGGGGAATCCTTTAAAGTGAAAGGTTTTGCAGAACCTTGTTACCGTCGAGGGGCTGATCCCGCACGCGTTCGCCAGCTCCGTGATTCCTTGATGAACGACGGAGGCCGGCGCCTCCAAAATGTATTCGCCCAGCTTGCGCTCCTGCGGCGGCAACGTCTCCAGATGGCTGGACACGGCATGCAGTATGGGGGTCATAGGTAAGTTCCTCCCTTGGGAAGTACGGCCTTTCGATTCGCTCTTTGCGAAAATTATTTTTATAAACTCTGTGTAAACTGTGAAAATTATTTTGATTTTACGGTTTCATCATAAAGGATTTCGATGGCTTTTTCAAGTAGGTTACCCGCCAATTGGCGACAGATTCCTTGAATTTTCGGGACTCGCATAATAAACTAAACGGTAGGGTTATTTATCGGAGAGAGGAATGGTTTGGTTGTCCTTTGATCTCGACAATTACATAGATCGGATCGAATCGGTATGGTCCAGTTCGTTTCGGAAAATGAAAAGCGATTTAATGCACCATCATGAGCTGGGTTTAACCGGTCCGCAATTTCACATGCTGACGCTGATTGCCCGGAAGAAAACCTGCAATGTCAGCTATTTGGCCGAAAAGCTTGAGGTGAAGCCCAGCGCGATCACGGTCATGATCGACCGGCTTGTCCAAAGCGGTTACGTCGAGCGGCGGCATGACGAGCAGGATCGGAGGGCCGTGTTATTGTCGGTCACCGAGCGCGGAGCCGAGGTGCTCGGGGAAGCCCGGAAGAAGTCGCGGGAAGTGTTGAAAACGCATTTATCAGTACTAAGCCAGCAGGAGCTGGAGATGATGATCACGATTTTGGAGAAGCTCTCCAAGAATTATAGACCTTGAAGCAAGCAGGAATCTTGGCACAACGAAGAACCGCGGGGGAAGTTCCCCGCGGTTCTTCGTATTTATCGGCGTCGTTTACATGGGCAATGCCGACCGCTTTCCGCGGTATTCCGTGACAGTCAGCCGCGCCACAATGAACAGAAGGAATAAGCCCTGGGGCGCAAAGGTTTCCCATGTCGGGTACGCGCCGAGCCATCCCGCCTCCGGGAGCCATGCCGCGCGGTGCACCGGGAGCAAACCGGCCACTTGGAGGGCATGGAGGCTTTCGCCCAAAAAGCGGATGACCAGATAATAAATGAACAAAGATGCGATAAGCATGAAGGGCTTGATCGGCAGCTTGACGCTAAAGCGGATGACGACGTAACCCAATATGGCCAAAGCGGCCGATGCCCCAAGCATGCCGGTCAATAACTGTCCCGGTTCGATCGACGGAGCCATCCCGATATAAAAGACGGCGGTTTCCGCGCCTTCCCGCAAAATGGCCAGCCCCGACAAGGCGAACAGGGACCAAAGGCTTCCGCGGCGGAGCGCTCCTCCGACCTGCTTGGCGATGTAATCGTTCCAGGCTTGGGCGTTGGACTTGCCGTGCAGGAAATGCCCGACCGCCAGCATCATCACCACGGCCACCAAACCGATGATTCCCTCGAATAACTCACGCGTGCTTCCCGAGGCGGCTTTGGCGATCAAATAGGTAAGGGCCAAGGCTAAACCGGCCGATAATACAAGTCCGGTGCCGGCTCCGGCCCAGATCCAGCGTCGGGCTGCCGACTGATTCGCCCGCTTGGCGAAGGCGAGCAGGGCAGCCAACACGAGAAGGGCTTCCAGGCCCTCCCGAAGCAGAACAAGCGCCGCATCCCAGGCACTGTAAGAGGTTTTGGCCGTTACCGGCTCCAAATCCGCCAACATTTGGCCGATGACCCGTCCGGCCTGTGCCAGGTCGGGCGGATTGGACAGCAGGTAACTTTGCGCTTCGGTCATCCGATTTTCCGTCGAGGCATAAACAGAGGCGGAAGAAATTGACACTTCGCCTTCAACCGCGGGCCACAGCACGATGAATTCCTCAATTTTTCCGGCGGCCGTTTCCCCATTGCCGGCATCGATCGCATTGCCGGCTTCCCTGAGCAGGCCCAAGGCGTCCGCCAGACTGCCGGTTTCGCCTTGAGCGGCTTCGTCCAATCGTCCGTCGATGTAATTTTGCAGCAGGGCGGAGAGGCTGTGCAATTGCTCGGCGGCTTGCTCCGGTTTGGGCGGCTGGGCCTGCAAAGCGACGCGTACCAAACTCATGTGGGTTTCCGCTTTGCTGTACACGCCGAAATTACCGCTGCGAATCGCCCCTTCCATTTGCCCCCAACCGTCCGTAATCGCTTTATATCGGTTTTGCGCTTCGGTGAGGTCGTCGCGATTTATTGCTTCGAGCGTCCGGTCCGCCATCTCGCGGAGCTGAAGGGCCGCTTTTTTGCCCGATGCCGCAGCGTCCGTCCGCTCGCTGTTATCGCTCATCCATTGATGAACCTGTTTCGCTAACGCGGACAACTGCTGCTTGGCCCGATCGGCCTCTTGAAGCTTGATCGCTTTTACGGCCTCCTCCAGCGCTGCCGAGATTCCGGAAGCCGCGTCGCCGGAAGGGGCCGGATCCAAGTTGCTCCATGCGGTTCCGAAGTCCGACAGCTCGGCGGCGGCACGATCCCAATGGCCGGCCCCTACCTCCACGAGCGCGCCTCCGACCAGCGGGAGCAAGGACTCGGCCTGTTCCGTTTTGGCGGCTTGGCTGTCCTCGGCGGCGGCCGTCCCCGGCGTCAGTCCCGCGAAGGCCAACAGGATGGCGAGCAGCAACCAGACGAGTGGCCGGGGGAGGCGGAATAAAAGAGACCGGGCAGCGCTAGTTCGGGCGGGGCTTTCCGGCCATGCATTCGCGTATTGGAACATCAATGAGAAACTCCTTCCTCTATAGCAACGTATCTCCGATATATCCGCCTTCCCGAACTCCGGGAAAACAAGCGAATACGGCGCTGCCGACATGAAGAATGTATTCGTTTAGTTTGTCGCTTTGCGCCAGCGTTTGCTGCATCGGGACGAACTGCTTCTGCAGGTCTCTTTGATAGCTGATGAAGATCAATCCGGCATCGAACTGCCCGGTTCGGGCATCCAAGCCGCCTGAATAGGAATAGCCGCGCCGCAAAATTCGGATCTTTCCGTTCATATGCGCGAGACGAGCATGGGCGTTCATGGGGATGACGGGTTGCCCGGCGACATCCTTGGCGTCCAGGTTCAACGGCGCGAATTCGTCCACTAAACCGAGGGGAGCGCCGGAGCTGCGATGCCGGCCGAAGGTTTGCTCCTGGTCGGCGAGCGAGGAGCGGTCCCACACTTCGATTCGCATCCGGATCCGGCGTACGGCCAAATAGCTGCCGTCTTGCATCCATCCGGCCCCGTCGCCCGGCTGAACCCAAACGGTATCCTTCATTGCCTGTTCGTCGGCGATATCGGGATTCCCCGTTCCGTCCTTGAAACCCATGAGATTGCGGGGCGTTCCGCCGGCGGGATCCGCCGTGCCGGTACGTTGAAAACCTTCCTGCATCCAACGCAAGACCGCGGTGCCGCGCGCGATTCGTGCCAAGTTTCGTACGGCGTGGAACGCCACCTGCAGATCGTCGGCGCAGACCTGCACCGCCAGATCGCCGCCAGACCATTCCGGTTGCAGCGCGTCGCCGCGGAAGGCGGGCAAATCGGCGAAGGAGGCTGGACGTTTGCCGGACAAACCGAATCGACCGTCGAAAAAAGACGGTCCGACCCCGAAGGTCAACGTCAGCCTGGACGCGGATAACCCCGCGGCCTCGCCGGTATCGGACGGAGGCAGATTCAGGGTGTCGTTATGGCTGCCGATCATCGCGCCTTCGCTCATCCCGGCTGCGGCGACCGTCCATTCCCGGAACAACTTGCGCACGTCCGACAATGAGGAGCGCGTCAGATCGAAAGCGGCGAGCACGAGGAAATTTTGCGCCGGCGTCACGATGCCGGCTTGATGTTTTCCGTAGAAAGGAACCCGTGTCCCCGAAGGGGCAGAAGAGTTCGAGGTATTACGGGAGGGGGCCAACGCTTCCTTAGCCGCGATCAACCCATAAGCACCACCTCCGCCAAGCAGGAGGCCCAGGCCCCCCATACCAGCAAGCTTAAGCACTTCACGGCGGCTAATCCGTTCGTTCAGCAACCTGCTTCCATTCTCCGGCAAGGAAGTAGATGTCGGATTGCCGTTTCGTTGTTGCCAAGGTTCGGATTTCGTCTTGCGCATGCCGTTAAACTCCCAACAGCTTGCCCATATTGGACAGCGGTTCGGCCAAGGCGTCCAGATTTTGGCTAAGCGCCCGGACATCCTCTTCCGAAAGCTCGTCGTACCCGACGTAGCCGTCGCCGCTTTTGAACGGGGCAAGCTCCTTCTCCAACGCGTCAAAGCGTTCCGCGATCTGTTTATCCAGCTCGCTGTCCTTGTTTGCGAGTTGAGGGGACAACAGCTCGTATATTTTCTTTGCTCCCTCCACGTTCGCGGCAAAATCATACAGATCCGTCCGGGAGTAACGTTCCTCTTCCCCCGTGACTTTGGAGGTCGATACTTCGTTAAGCAGCTCCACGGCCCCCGTGACAAGCAGAGAAGCCTGGATATCAACCGTTTCCACCAAGGCCCGCAACTGTTTGGCGTCGTTCAACAAGCGATCGGCATATTCCTGCTGTCCGGCGGTTGACCCATCTTCCCACAACGCTTTCTCGATCCGATGAAAACCCCGCCACTCGGAGGGATCGACGTCCCCGTCGCGAGCATCAATATTCGGGTCAAGATCGCCAAGCGCTTCGGCAATCGGCTCGATGCGCTCGTAGTGCATGCGCGCCGGTGCGTATAGGGCTTTGGCCGTTTCGAGGTCGCCGCCGTTCACGGCCTCCGCGAATTTGCCGGTCTCGGTTACGAATGCGTCGCATTCCCGAATGACGTATTCCCGGTACTGGTCGATGGCGGACCGGAAATCCGCTTCGTCGACAGAATCACCGCTGTTTCCTCCGTTTGCGGAGGGACGGGCATTGGCGCTCTCCTGGGCCGTGGCCGTCGCGGCATTGCCGGTCTCCGCGGCCGAACCGTTTCCGCAGGCCGTCAACAGCAAAGCGGCCGACAGCAGCAGGGCGGTAGGAGTTATGTAACGATATTTTGGATTCATGAAAGCCTCCTTAACGATGTGCGATAACCTTCTCGTCCATGTCTTCACATAAATGATAATGATTATCACTTTCAACAAACATCATAAGCCGAAGCCTTTTCTCCGTCAATAAAAATTTGAGATCTCAAATTTGAACGAATGGAGGGGGCGGAGATGGCGCTGCGCATGCCTGCGGGTTATGATAGGGGGAGGATTGTAAGCGTTATTTCTACAACCGAAACGGGGGAAATCCATGGAAAAATATATTTTGGCCTTGGATCAAGGCACGACGAGCTCGCGGGCGATCTTGTTCAATCGGCAGGGGGACATTGTCCACTCGGCGCAGCGGGAGTTTCCGCAGTATTTTCCCGAACCCGGCTGGGTGGAGCAACATCCGAACGAAATTTGGGGCTCCATTCTGTCCGTTATCGCCTCCTGCCTGTCGGAATCCGGAATTAAGCCGAGACAGGTCGCCGGCATCGGCATTACGAACCAACGGGAAACGACGGTCGTCTGGGAGAAAGAAAGCGGCAACCCGATTTATCCGGCGATCGTCTGGCAATCCCGGCAAACGGCCTCGATCTGCGAGGAGCTGCGCGAGGCGGGCCATGACGCCTTATTCCGGGCCAAGACCGGTTTGCTGCTCGATCCATATTTCTCCGGAACCAAGGTCAAATGGATCCTCGACCATGTCGCAGGCTCGCGGGAACGGGCTGCGAACGGGGAATTGCTGTTCGGCACCATCGATACATGGTTGATCTGGAAGCTTTCCGGCGGACGCCTGCATGTGACGGACTATTCTAACGCCTCGCGGACGCTGATGTACAACATCCACGAGCTGACCTGGGATGACGAGCTGCTCGCGCTCTTGGACATCCCGAAAGCGATGCTGCCCGAGGTCAAATCCTCCTCCGAGGTGTACGGCACGACGATTCCGTATCATTTCTTTGGGGAGGAGGTGCCGATCGCGGGGGCGGCCGGGGACCAGCAAGCGGCGTTGTTCGGGCAGGCCTGCTTCCGGCCGGGGATGGTCAAAACGACCTATGGTACCGGCTGCTTCATGCTCATGAATACCGGCAGCACTCCCGTCGTGTCCGAGCACGGGCTGATCACCTCTTTGGCCTGGGGACTGAACGGGAAGGTGGAATACGCGCTGGAGGGCAGCATTTTCGTATCGGGATCGGCCATCCAGTGGTTGCGCGACGGGCTGCGTTTATTCCGTGACGCGAAGGACAGCGAGACGTATGCGTCGCGCGTCGCCTCGACGGAAGGCGTCTACGTCGTTCCGGCTTTCGTCGGACTCGGCAGCCCGTATTGGGACAGCGAGGTTCGCGGGGCGGTATTCGGCCTGACCCGAGGCACGACGAAGGAGCATTTCATCCGGGCCACGCTGGAGGCGCTGGCCTACCAGACCAAAGACGTCCTTGGCGCGATGGAGCAGGATTCCGGATACGCCGTCCAGTCCATGCAGGTGGATGGAGGGGCGGTCTCGAACGGATTCTTGATGCAGTTCCAAAGCGACATTCTCGGCGTTCCCGTAGAACGTCCGGCGATCGGCGAAACGACGGCGCTGGGCGCGGCTTTTTTGGCGGGTCTGGCGGTAGGCTACTGGAGCCATCTGGATGACATTGCCTTGTGCAAACGGCTGGAGCACCGCTTCGAACCGTCCATGCCTCAGCCGAGGCGGGAAGCGCTCTACCAAGGCTGGCTGAAGGCGGTTCATGCCGCAATGGCCTTCAAATAACGGACCGCCCATTTCTTTGCGGTACCGCACCATTAACCCTGTTCTTTCATAAGATGTGTTGACTGTATCCCTGAACCTTGTTAAACCACAAAACCCGAGCAAGGAGGGGTGACGCATTTTGAAGAGCAGCGATCGTAACAGCAAATTTCTGTTAACTCATCGTGAACGGGAGGTCTTCGAGCTTCTCGTGCAGGATAAAACGACGCGCGACATTGCCGGGCAACTGTTTATCAGTGAGAAAACCGTCCGTAACCACATTTCCAACGTCATGCAAAAGTTGAATGTCAAAGGTCGCGCGCAGGCGGTTGTCGAGCTGATCAAGCTTGGGGAGCTGAAAATCTGACGGTAGCCTACGCGTGCGTAGAAAGCCGCAAGCCTTCTTTTTCACCCCGTAAGGGGGGGAGAGGAGGTTTTTTTGTGCATATCTCTGGATTCGCCCCATCGTTCCTCTGGATTCGAAAAATGAGGTATGATAAGAACGGGTGAAATCACAATGAAAATGCGACACGCGGCGGATGCTGCCGGGCTTGCGCCTGATACGAAATGGAGCCGTAGGAAAACGGCGGCCGCCAATTGGGCGGTCACGGTCGGCATGATCGCCATGGCGACGTTGTTGTCGCTTGGCTTCCGGTGGACCGGGATGCACGAATCGAACTTTATCATGACCTATATCCTGGGCGTATTACTGGTGGCCAGACTGACGGACGGGTATATTTACGGGATGTCGGCTTCGATTATCGGTGTCTTGGCGTTCAATTTCTTTTTTACCGAACCGTATTATACATTCATCGCCTACAGGGCCGACTACCCGGTCACCTTTGCCGTTATGTTGGCCGTCGCCGTCATGACCAGCGCTTTGACGACCCGGGCGAAGCGGGAGGCCGAGATCTCCGCGGGACGGGAGCAAAGAGCGCAGATCCTGTATCGGATCAGCCGCAGCTTGCTGGCCACGGAGAATATTTCGCAAATCGCGGAGACCGGCGTCGAGAACATCGCCAAATTGTATGGACGGATCGCCATCATGGCCACAGTCGACGAGGCGGGGCGCTTGGGGGAACCCTACGTTCATGCCGTGAACGACGCGCGGTCGGACCTGTTCCACACGCCCGGGGAAAAGCAAGCGATGGAAGCCTGCGCCTCGTCGGGTCTGGCGACCGGGTCTGGTACCGATCGTTTTCCCTCCGGCCAAGCCTACTATCTTCCGCTTCTAGGCCAAAGCGGTTGCTTCGGCGTCATCGGCATTTCTTGCACGGACCGCAGGCCGCTTTCAGGGGAGCAGAAAAAAATGCTCGAGGCCGTCTCCTCCCAACTCGCTATGGCCATGGAACGGGAAAAGTTGCTGGACATCCAGCAAAGGTCGAAGATGGAGATTGAGCGGGAGCAGCTTCGCGGGAATCTGCTCCGGGCCGTTTCGCATGATTTGAGAACCCCGCTTGCCGGGATCTTGGGGTCGGCCGCCGCGCTGCTTAACCATGACGATACGCTTGAACCGGCGGAAAAAGAGAAGTTGCTGCAGGGCATTTACGAAGACACGAGCTGGCTGATCCATTCGATCGAAAACATCCTGAGCATGACGCGGATGGACGAAGGAAACTTATCGATCCATAAAAGCATGGAAGCGGTGGAAGAGGTCGTCGGGGAAGCGATATCCCGGGTGGAGAAGCTCCTCGCGGACCACACGATTCGCGTCCGCATTCCGGACGAGCTGGTCATGCTGCCGATGGACGGAATCCTGATCGAACAGGTGCTGGTCAACCTCCTCGACAACGCGATCAAGCATACGCCGCCTGGATCGGCGATTGATATCGATGTGCAGGCTGGAAGCGACCGGGTCGTGTTTGAAGTCGCCGATAACGGATCGGGCATTCCGGAGGCGTATTTGAACTCCGTATTCGACCGCTTTTTCACGGTGGCGGAAAGCCGTTCCGAAAGAAGAGGCACCGGATTGGGACTTTCGATTTGCCGATCGATCGTTGCTGCGCACGGCGGAGACATTTCCGCGTTCAATAACGAATCCGGCGGCGCGACGTTCCGCTTCGCATTGCCCCGGAAGGAGTGAGATGATGGAAGATAAACCAGTGATCCTGGTGGTGGAGGACGATCCGCCGATCCGCAATTTTATAGGCGTTTCCCTGAAGGCGCAAGGTTACCGGTGTTTGGACACCTCAAACGGCAAAACGGGGATTTCCCTGATCTTGTCGCATAACCCGGATGTGATCGTCATCGATTTGGGGCTTCCGGACATGGACGGGATGGAGGTCATCGCCGCGGCGCGGCCGTTAACGAAAGCGGCGATCATCGTCGTGTCGGCCCGCGGGCGCGAACGGGAGAAGGTGCTCGCTCTGGACAGCGGGGCGGACGATTATTTGACCAAACCGTTCAGCGTCGCCGAACTGATGGCGCGGATCAGAGTTGCGCTGCGGCATTCCGGACAAAGGGAAGCGGTTCGCGGCGATTCGGCCGGGGAATATGCCGTCGGCGAACTGCGCCTCGACTTTGACCGTCGCCGCGTCTTCCTTGCGGACGAAGAAATTCATTTGACGCCCATCGAATTCAAGTTGATGGCGCTTTTGGCCAAGCATGCGGGGAAAGTGCTGACCCATAAATTTATCTTGGAGGAAGTCTGGGGAGCGTTAACGGGCGACGACACGCAGTCGCTGCGGGTGTTCATGGCAAATATACGCAGGAAAATCGAGCAGGATCCCGCCCGGCCAAGGTACATCCTGACGGAAGTTGGAGTAGGATACCGGCTGGTGGACGAATAGAGGAAGGGTCTGGCCCAAAATGGTTTTTGGGGCAGATCCTTCTTTTTTACGCTGAATCTTAACAAGATCTTTACGGAATGCCCCGGATTCTTAACACTGATTTTATTCCTTCCTTGTTATCATTAACTAATGTCGTTCCCCCGGCTGAGGCGGTGTCTGGCTTCGCCGGAACAGGAAAATCGACGGGAGGAGTGAACAGCATGCGGTACGATCAAGAATCCCATGCTTATGAACAATTTATAGCGGAAGCCGTGACCGCCCTCCAAACGAGGGAGTACGGAGCGGCCCTGGAGCATATCAAACGGGCGATGGAAGAAGATGTCCATGCGCCTGAGGCGCAAAATCTGCTTGGCATCCTTGCCGAAATGACAGGGGATTTAAGTTTGGCCGGCAAGCATTACCGGGCAGCCTCTGCACTAAGCCCTACGTACAAACCGGCCAGCCGGAATTTGCATCGAATTACCTCTTTGGCTTACCAGATTTGGAACACGCCGATCGACTACGGTGACAAACCGGAAGCAGAAGAACTCATCAACTGCACCATCGTTTATGATGATCACCATATCGGTCGTGTTGTCAAAAAAGGAGCGGTACGGAGCAAATGAAAAAAACGACTGCCGTCATGCGATCATCGCCGACTGCAGCAGGGTCGGGGCAGAAATCGCCTCCATACTGTCGTCCCGAGGCAAAGTTGTCGTGGTGCTCGACAACAACACGCTGTCATTTCGCAAGCTGTCGCCGGATTATAGCGGTTTTACGGTCGAAGCCGACGCGACCGAAGTCGATGCGCTGACACACGCAGGGATTGAGAAAGCCGATTTGCTGGTGGCGGCGACCAACGACGATAACACGAATATTAGGATCGCCCAGATCGCCACCAAGCTGTTTCAAGTGCCGAGGAAGGACGCTAGCGGAGTTGGAAATTCCGGAGCAAAGCATCATCGATGCATCATACGCGGCGTGAGCAGCATTATCCGCAAGGGGAAAACGCTAAAACAAGACGCGATTCGCTTTGGAATATGATATAGTAACTTCCAAGGATTAGGTTTGCTTCACAAATATCCCTCCCGAGGCGGTGTGAAATTGAAGGCGATCTCTCCCCAAAAAGCGGCGGTCCAAGCGATGATTGAACGGATCGAAGCGGAATATCACCGGGTGCTCACGCTTGAGGAGCTGGCGTCGCACGTGTCTTACAGCAAATTCCATGCCGAGCGGTTGTTCCAGCGGCGCACCGGCTTAAGCATCTCCCAATACCTCTCCCTGGTCCGCATTGAAAAAAGCAAAAACCTGTTGATAGATTCCCGGTACACCGTCTGCGAAATCAGCGCGCGGGTCGGATATGCCAGTGTCAGCACTTTTTCGCGCACGTTTAAGGAGTATGTCGGCGTCCAGCCGAACTTGTTCCGAAAAACGTACCGGGACCGGCAAATCGGCATCGTGGAGATGGCCTCCTCCCGCCTTGGCTTGTGCGAGAAACCGCCGCCGGACAACGATGGCCTTTCCGGCACGGTCACAGCCGACAGACCCGTCAAAGGACTTATTCTGATCGGCTTGTTTTCCGAACCTGTGCCGAAGGGCGCACCGGCGAGCTGCACGCTACTGCGGGAGACGGGGACGTTTACGCTGAGCGATGTAGACGACGGGCAATACTACGCGTTTGCGCTGGCATTGGAGTTCCCGTTGGTATCGGTGCAGTATTTCTCTAACACCCACGGATTGCGAGGCCGATCTCACCTGCCGGTCCTCGTGCAGCGCGGTGCGGCTCCGGAGCCGATCCGCATACATCTAAGGCCGCCGCTGGTGACCGATCCTCCCATCGCCGTCTCTCCGTTTTATCTGCTCCAGAACTTCTGGAGCAAGCGTTGGCAAATGAGCAATCCAGGATAAAAAAACCGGACAAGGTTCCTTTACAATAGAAAAAAACAAGGAGGTGCAATGCATGTCGATGGAGCCGATCGTCAAGGAGATCGCTATCGGGGCGGACTTGGAGCTGGTCTGGAGAGCCTGGTTGGAGGAGCGGCGGATTACGTTATGGTTCGCGCCGCTCGCGAACGTGGAGCCCCGAGTCGGCGGAAAATTCGAGTTGTTCTTCGATCCGTCGAACCCGGAGCGCATGGGGACGAAAGGCTGTACGATTCGCGAGTTGGAGGAACAGCGGCTGCTTGTTTTTGAGTGGAAAGGCCCGGATGATTTTGCCGAATGGATGAACCGGGAAGGGGAGCTGACCGTGGTCCGCGTCGAGTTCGCCCCGGCGGGGCCGGGGAAGACGAACCTTAAGTTGACCCACTCCGGTTGGGGCACCTCGCCGGGCTGGTCGGAAGCCAAGGAATGGCACGTAGCCGCCTGGAACCAGGTGCTCGGCAGTTTGAAAAGCGAGATCGAGTCCGGGGAAGGCGTGCTCTGCTGCCGATAGAAACACAGCGGACAGGAGTAGGGACTTTAATTCAGAGCGTAAAAACGGACACCTCCGTCCTGCCTTTTCGGCGGGTAACGGAGGTGTTTGCTGTTTTTTGGAGTAGGTAGGTTAAGCGTCAGTGTGAACAGGATTCTGTTCTGCAACGGTAACAGGGTTTAACCGGAAGGGAGTTCGGATCTCGGATATCTCCCCATCGAGCGTGCGAAGTCCGGGCAGGAGCAGCATGACGCAGGAGCTGAAGATCGGGAGCACCCCAGCGGCCAAAAACATCGTCTGCACGCCGTAATGCTCGGCAACGATGCTCCCCGCAAACGTTCCGACGGGGTATAAGGCGCCGCCAATTAGGAACCGGTTCGCATTCACCCGCCCTTGCAAGCGGCCGGGAACAAGCTTGCCATGCAGGGAAGAACTTAGCGAGCCGAAGAAGGGGCCGCAGGCGCCCGAGGCGAACAGAGCGGCTAGAGCAACCGGATAACTCTCCGTCAGTCCGAGGATGGCGTTGAAGCAACCGATGGCGGCCAAGCTGAGGACCATAACCCGTCGCCGCTGCTTGATATCGCCCAGCCAGGATATCAAACCAAGCCCCGCCAGGGAGCCTAAAGCCGTAGCGGTCGTGAAGGTCCCCATCGTCGCGGCATCCCGTTGAAGGACTTCGCTGACGAACGGAACCATCATCGTCCAAATGGCGCCTTGGCACATGTTGCTGATGGAAACCATGACCATGACGGCGAACATGGCTGGGACCTGCCTGTAAAACGAAAAGCCTTCCGCGATTTCCCGCAGATAGGTCGTAACGGAGGCTGGGGAGGCTTCGTTTTGATGCGTGCTTTTCGGCAAAAACAGCAGCATGGCGATCGCCGCCAAGTAACATGCCCCATTGATTCCCAATGCGGGCAGCGACCCGAATCCGGCCACTACGCCGCCTGCGATTGCCGGTCCGGCCAAGGCCGCCGCGTTCCGGCACCCATCGATCATGGCAAAGGCCCGGGTCAGTTTGCGGGAGCCCGCAGCTTCCGGCACGAGGGCCATGGCGGTGGGCAGGAACAACGCGGAGCAAGAACCGCTAAGTCCGGCAGCCAGGAACAAGTGCCATAGCTGCAAATGTCCGGCCATGCCGGCCATCCAGGGCAGAAGGATGGCGGTCAGCCGAACGGCGGCAAGCCCGGCCATGAGCCGATTGCGGGGCAACCGGTCGGAGAGCGGCGAACCGAGCAGCCGAATCACCAGCTCCGGGATGCCGGAAGAGAGAGCGAGTGCCCCCATCGCCAGTTTGGAGCCGGTGATTTCATACACCAGCCACTCCATGGCAAGCAAGCCAAACGCATCTCCAAAACCGCTTAAGGCGATCGTTGACAGGAGCCCGTAATAAGCGCGATGCTTCAAAATTTTCATCTCCTTATTTCGCGGTGTTTACCTCGCCTAGCTTCAGTCGCCTTCGAAATAGTCGTCGATTTGACCGGACAATCCGTTTAACGCTTCGCGGCGCAGGCTGTATTCGACGGACTTAAACTCCGAACCTTTGGCTTGGTAATGCACGATCACCAGACCCGCCGCCCGAAGCGCGATTAGATGGTAATGGATCGTGCTTTTGGAGATAGCGATCTCGCGGGTGATTTCGGTAAACGTCATTTGCTTTCCGGCGAGCAGACGGAGAATGCGAAGCCGCGTTTCATCCGACAGTGCCCGGGTTAGGCGAAGCAGTCCGGGAGCAGGATAGCCTGGGACCGGAGGAAATAAGTCGCAGGAATATTGGGTGAAGATCATCGTTTCGAAGATGCTGGAAGTCACTAAGGGGCGAGCATGGTATTGAGGAATAAGCACGACCTGGTTCAAGGTATCGCCTGGATACAATCGCATCCCGTTCGTGGCCGTTTCATAAATCTCCATGCCGCTCATTTCGCCCAATCGGGTCCTCAGGACGGACGCTTCCTGCTGCAGACCTTCGAGGATCCGGGGATCGATCGTGGAGAAGTACCGCAAATCCCATTCCCGCAAAACCTCGCAGGCCGCATCGCGAAGCTCCGTGAGATTGGCGGGGACGGATTGACTGCAGGCGGCCGAAATTTCGTACAGTTCCCCCGTCTGCAATCCCGCGAACCATTCCAAGAAACTCGTGACCGTCCGTGGACCCGGGCATTTCCAGATGTACGGGGCCAGGCTGAAATCATCCAGCCGTTTGACCGATACTTGCATTTTCTGCAGCGTCGCCGGCGCAAATTGCTCCTGAACGCCTTTTACCCAAAGTTTTCCGGCATCCATGGCTCCGTGGTTTTGTTTGGCGAAAAAGGCCGTCAGGCTTGCCACGCACTCATAAATTGGAGCAAAGTCCACTTCGACTTGATATTCCAACGGAAATCACGTTCCTTTCCATAACAGCAAATAGGAAGAGTTTATTTTGTTCTATAAATATAGAACATGTATTTTGTTTCATAATAATCGAATGCGTTAAAAAACGCAATAAAAAAACCGTCCTCAAGGGACGGTTTTTAATATGT
>NZ_JAKSXN010000081.1 GCF_022427145.1 Paenibacillus timonensis | reverse complement strand
GTTAAAAAGAAGATATCTTATTTTTGAAGTATTGGCTGTTGGATATCTCCTTGACAAAGTTCGAAAGGGAGAAATCCTAAGCGAGGTGCGGGATGGAGGAATCTGCCCCACGAGGAAGGAATTCATGCCGGATGCCGGAACCGCGGCTGGTTTGCCAGACTTGTCCGGTTAAGCTAAAATGCAAAGTAAGTCGTACCTATAAAGTATTGAAGAGGGGTTCGCATATTGTCTATGTTCTCCAGAGAAGACCTGATCGGATCGTTGATTTTTCTCCTTATCCTGGGCGTCGTTGCCGTTTGGAATCTGCGGAAAATGAGTTCCGGGAGCTACGACCTTAAGGCGTTGCGCAAACGCGGCCTGATGTGGACCGAGGTGGCGGTCGCCCTGTTCCTTCTGCAAATGCTGATGCGCAAGGGGGACAACCGCTTTCTGCTGATCCTCGGCATGGTGGTGCTGTTTGCCGCAAGCCAGTGGCTGGGAGCCGTCTATTTAGAACGCAAGGAAAACAAGGGTTCGAAAAAGTAATCAGCTGGGCAGCGGCGTGTTCCGTTCCGCGGTCACCCGGATGGATTCGCCGCCCCGCTTAACGTCGTACATCGTGGCATCGGCGAGCCGAAGCATGTCCTCCAAGCTGGCGTTTCCGTCCAGCGACATGCTGATGCCGATACTGGCCGAAACGCCGATCAGCGTTCCCCGGTACACATAACCTTCCGCTAGATTGGACCGAATCCGGTCCATGACTTTGATGACCCCGTCTTCATTTAAATCTACTAATAGAATCACGAACTCGTCCCCGCCCATGCGGCAAACCATATCCTCGGCCCGCACCAGGGAAACCAGCCGGCCGGCGATATGCTTCAACAACTCATCCCCGGCTTCATGCCCGAACGTATCGTTCACTTCCTTAAAATTGTCCAGGTCCAGGAACATCAAGGCCACCGGCTTGCCGTTCCCTTTCGTTTCCTCAAATTTCGCGGTGAATTTCGTCCGGTTCGCCAGTCCCGTCAATTCATCATGAAACGCCAAGTAGTGAATGGTTTCCTCCAGATGCTTTCGTTCGGTGATTTCGATAATGACGCCTTCCAAACGTACGAGGTTTCCGAGCGAATTGAAATGCGGCCGTCCCCGGCTCTGGATCCAGATGATCTCTCCGTTGGGACGGACAAACCTGCACTCCTTGACCGAGTGGGTCCTTTGGATGATCATCTCCTGCTGAACCTCGTAGAACAAGTCCAAGTCATCGGGGTGGATCATCTCCTGCAACCGGCTGATCTGCCCCTTCATGCTTTCGCGAGGATAGCCGGTAATTTGCTCGAAGCCGTCGGAAACCTCCAATTCCATCTTGGAGAAATCATAGGTCCAGATTCCAACGGATACGCTTTCAAGGATGTCGCGCAGGCGCTGTTCGCTGTCTTCGGCGCGTTGGGACAATTTCTTGGTCACCAGGATGTAGATGGCCGTAAACATAAGGATAAACAATCCGTAAACCAAGAAATACGTTGCGTCGTTCAAATTCAATTGTCCGCTGAACAACAGCTCCCTGTGGGCAAATACGTAATATAACCCCGATACCAGGTGAAGCGTGCCTGCCAAGGCAACGGCCGCATAATTCAGATAAATCAAGCTGAGGAGCGGCAGCAATCCCAGAAATATATAACTCGTCACGGTCATGTCCTCCATGACCATCACGTTGAGATAAACGGACAGCATGACGATGGTCAACACCATCGTAAAACGCGGCCATTTGCGGCTGCCGACCATTCCGGCAAGCACCAGGAGCATCGAGCCGCCAAGAAGCGGGATTTCCGCATCGAGGCTCCGGTTGACGATCATGAGGAGCACACTGGAAATGGCAAAAAATCCGGCCAGTAGCCTCAACATCCAGACGTTTTTGTTATGAATTTGATGGGTATCCATTCGTTCCTTACCCCCTTGATGTGAGGCTAAACCACAACCCTGATGGCTGGGAAATTTTAGGTACAAAGTACTACGTCTAAGGAAATATTATACTACAATCACAAAATAGTGCTACACGTTTTTGTTGACAAAGGTCCAAACAAAAAAAGCCGGAGTCGTACTCCGGCTTTGGGTTTATGCATCTGATCCATCAAGGTCAGGATTACGGCACGTATTGCTGAACGATCCGCACCACTTTGCCGTTCTGAATCGTCAGGTGATACGGGAACTGGCTAAGATCGAGCAGGTCCGTTTTCCCAAACAGTTCGCCGAATCTTTGCAAGGATACCGCTTCATCCGCCACGATCCCGATGTCCTCCGGCCGACCGGTGCGGTCATAAATTTGCAGCCGGATCTCGGCATCCGGGGAAACCGGATAAGCGACCGCTTCCTCGGCATCATTTACGATATAATAACCGTCCGGCGGTCCGTCGATCCCGGCATCCGGCTCGCGTTCAGCCATAATCGCCGACGCTTCCTCTCCCTGATACCACAAAATCGGATCTCCGGTCAGCGTTCCGCCGCCGCTTTCGAGATTAACCGCGCTTAAATATACCGTAACCGTCTCCGGTACCCAGATTTCCGCCGTCCCGACGGCTGCCGTTTGATTTCCCGCCTGCGGAAGGGTTCCTACGGACGCCGGTGCCTTGGCGTCGAACGCAGGCAGCATGACAACCAGCGCCAAAGGAAGCAGCGCTGCAAACCAGTTTTTCATCTCAGGTCCGCCTTTCCATGTCAGCACATCAGACGAATTCATCGCCTCAGGATATCCATTGTATGGCTTACAAGTTCATTATATGACGGCCCGCCGAAAAAAGGGTCTCACCGAGGTTAAAACGGGTAACAAAATCTTCTTCAATTCCTAATGCGCCGGGAAAAAGGCCAGCTGAATCACGAAGATCACGCCAAAAACGTAAAGCAGCGGATGAACCTCCCGCCCTTTGCCGCTAACCAGCTTCATCACGGGATACGTGATAAACCCGACGGCAATGCCGGTGGCGATGCTTGCCGTGAGCGGCATCATCAATAGGATGGCGAAGGCCGGAAACGCTTCGTCGAACGATTTCCATTGGATCCGGGCCAGGCCTTCCATCATGAAGCACCCGACGATGATCAGTGCGGGAGCGGTAATGGCCGGAAGTCCCGAAATGGCCCCCACCAACGGCGAGATGAACATCGACAACAGGAACAGCACCGCTACGACGAGCGACGTCAAGCCGGTACGGCCCCCCGCGGCCACGCCGGTCGTCGATTCGATGAAGGCGGTCGTCGGGCTTGTCCCGAACATCGAGCCGACGGTGGTCGCCGTCGCATCGGCGAGCAACGCGGCTTTGGCCCGCGGGAGCTCCCCGTTCTTCATCGCGCCGGTTTGTTCGGTCACGCCGATCAGTGTGCCGGTCGTGTCAAACAACGTCACGAGCAGGAACGCGAATACGGTCGTGTACAACCCTTGGCTGAAAACGCCGGACAAATCCAGGTCGAAGAACACCGGAACCGGCGGGGCGGACACGAAGCCGTCCAATTTAAGCTGCCCGGTGAAATAGCCGAGCACCGCGGTCAGCGCCATGCCGATGAACAGCGCGCCGGGAATGCGGCGGGCCATCAGCACAAGCGTGACGAATACGCCGAACAAGGTCAGCAGGGTCACCGAACGGTGCAAATCACCGAAAGTAACCAGGTTGTCGGGATTCGCCACGACGATGCCGGACATTTTCAGCCCAAGAAAAGCGATAAATAACCCGATTCCCGCGGTAATCCCGAACTTCAGCGAATCGGGAATCGCGCGGATCAGCGCTTCCCGCAGCCGGGTCAAGCTCAGCAGCAGAAACAGAACACCGGCAAAGAACACCGTGCCGAGCACCGTCTGATAAGACAACCCGGTGCTGGCGACGACGCTCGTGAAATAGGCGTTCAACCCCATTCCCGGCGCGATGGCGATCGGATGACCGGCGAACAGCGCCATAAACAGCGTGCCCGTTACGGCCGCGATGACGGTAGCCATAAACACCTGGTCAAACGGAACGCCCGCAGCGCTGAGCACCGCGGGGTTGACCACCAGAATGTATGCCATCGCCAGAAACGTGGTTAACCCGGCGAGCAGCTCGGTTCGGATGGTCGTTCCCTGTTCTTTCAGTTTAAAAAATCGTTCCATAAAAACAAATACCCCTTCCTTATGTACCTTCTTGTTGTCAGTATAGCCATTCCGGGAGTTTGTCTTCCCTGGACGGCTTTCTGTCGTTGGCCGCGCTTAGGCGTCGATCCAGCCCTTGGTTTGGTCGCGGACCATCCCTGCGAGGACATCCAGCCATTCCGGCTGATCGTTCAAGCAGGGGGCGACCGCAAACCCGTCGCCGCCCGCGGTGCCGCCGCTTCGGAAGGCGAAGTCCTCCTTCGCTTCAACTCCCAGTTCATATAACGTCTCCAGGCAGTCGGTCACGAATCCGGGAGCGAACACCAGCGGCCGTTTCGCGCCGCTGTTGGCCAAGCGCTGCAGCAGTTCCCCTGTGGAGGGACCCAGCCACGTTTCCGGACCAAACCGCGATTGGTACGCGATGTCCCATTGCTCCGGCAGCCAGCTCATCGCCTCCGCCAAGAGGCGTGCGGTTTCGCGGCATTGCTCCGGGTACGGGTCGCCGTCGTCGGTATACCGCTGCGGAATGCCGTGAAAACTGAGCAGGAAGCGGTCCGGCGGTTGCGGAAGGCGCTGCAGCAGCGCAGCCAGGTGCGTCTGCATCGTGCGGATATAGCCGGGATGGTCGAAGAAGGCGCCCGCCAGGCGAAGCTCCGGCACAAACCGCTTTGCGGACGGCCCCGACCGCCTAGCCTTGCCGAGGGCGGCAAAGCAAGCCGCATCATAAATGGCGGCGGTGGTCGTTGACGAGTACTGCGGGTACAGCGGCAGGACGAGAATGCGGTCCGCCCCCGCCGCTTCCAGGCGGCTCATCGCCTGGGCGATGTCCGGTTCGCTGTAGGCGAAGCCCAGCTCGACCTTATAGCCGCCGCCGAGCCGCTGTTGCAGGCCGGCTTGCTGCCGGCGCGAGATCGCCAGCAGGGGCGAGCCCTCTTCGCCCCAAATGCGGGCATACAGCCGGGCCGAGCGCTTCGGGCGGACGGCCAGGATGACGCCGCGCAGCAGCGGTTGCCACAGCAGCGGCGGGTAATCGATGACGCGCCGATCGGATAGAAAACGGCGCAAAAAGGGCCGGACCGCCTTGGCGGTCGGCTCGGCCGGCGTGCCGACTTGCGCCAGCAGCACGCCGATCACGCGGGATGATTGGGACACGATCGATTCACTCCCGTTCAGTTTGGATTTTGCTTGCCACTCATCGCTTGTAAGCAAAAACCTCCTATGCCATCATCCCTGTTCGCCGCCGGATGTTCAATCGAATTCCGCAAGTTTTCCAGAATGTTCACATTTATGAAGCGCAAAAAACCGGCCCGGCGGAAGCCTCTCCACCGAACCGGTCTCTGCCAGCTCCAAAGCGTAACCGGCTGTTATTCCCTTGAGTTTAACGTACTTCCGGCTGAACCTCCGGCTTGAATTCCGGATGGCTGCTCACCGCTTCTTGCGGTTCTTCCGGCGCGTAGGTGCGCCGCAGGAACAAGCCGATCAGCAATGCCACTACGCCGACGTACATCGAAATCGTAAAGGCGTTCTGCATCCCCGACACCAGCGCATTCCCCAGTTCGGCCGGATCCTGCGGATTCGCCGAAGCCTTCAGGTAACGCTCCTGGCCGTGCGAGAAGATGCTGATGAACAGGGCGGTGCCGATTGCGCCGGACACCTGCTGCAGCGTGTTCATGATCGCGGTACCATGCGGATACAGGCTGCGCGGCAGCTGGTTCAGCCCCGTCGTTTGGCCTGGCATCATCACCAGGGAAATCCCGATCAACAGCGCGATGTGCAGCGTGATGACCTCACCGGTTGAGCTGCCCGTCGTCAAACCACGCATAAACCACAATGTCGCGATGACGATGATAAGTCCCGGTGCGATCAACGCGCGTGGGCCGAATTTATCAAACAGCCTGCCCGCTACCGGCGACATCAGGCCGTTGATCACCCCGCCGGGAAGCAGCACAAGCCCGGCTGCAAACGGCGCCAACAGCAGCGCTCCTTGCAGGTACATCGGCAGAATAATCAGCGTTGAGAACAAGGTCATCATCATGACCATCAGCAGCACTGCCGATAAGGCGAACATCGGGTATTTAAAGACGCGAACGTCCAGGGTTGGCTCAGAGACTTTCAGTTGCCGCCAGACGAATAAAACCAAGGCGATAAATCCAGCAATCAGGCAGGCATAGACGACCGGACTTGACCAGCCTTCCCCTTCCCCTGCATGGCTGAATCCATATACGATGCCGCCGAAGCCGATCGTGGACAGCAGAATGGACAACAGATCCACCCGCGGCTTCGTCAATTCCGAGACGTTCCGCAAATACATCGCGCCGTAGATGATGGATAACACCGCCAGCGGAATGACCAGATAAAACAGCCAGCGCCAATCCAGCGCGTCCAGAATGAGGCCCGACAAGGTTGGGCCGATCGCCGGGCCAAACATGATGACCAGGCCGATTGTGCCCATGGCCGCGCCTCTTTTTTCCGGAGGATAGATGGTCAGAATGGTGTTCATCATCACCGGGAGCAGCAGCCCCGTCCCGATCGCTTGAATGATCCGTCCCAGCAGCAGCACGGCAAACGTAGGCGCAATGCCGCAAACGACGGTTCCGACCAGGAACAGGATCATCGCCGACAGGAACATCTGGCGCGTCGAAAACCACTGGATCAACAGCGCCGTAATCGGCACCAAAATTCCGATAACCAGCATATATGAAGTAGAAAGCCATTGTATCGTTGAAGGCCCCACCTTCAGCTCTTGCATCAAGTCGGTGTAGGCTACGTTCAGCAAAGTTTCGTTCAGAATGGACACAAAGGCCCCGATGACCAGGGCAATCGTAATGGGCAGACGCCTGATCCCTTCCACACCGGCTCCTTGAGCCGATGACATCGTTGACGTATTCATTTGTAGGGTTACCTCCACATCTTCCTATTTTGGACTTATCGTCTCTTTGTAGGTTTTTTATATGAACAAGGCAAGGCTTGCCTTGGGGTTTGATCCACCGATTCCGCTTCTATTAGACCATTCTATATATAAAATTTTAAATATAAGGTCGCGAATCTCCTTCCCTGTTGGCCGCAAGGGCCCTCCATGCCACAGCGCTCAGCAAGGAAAAAGCCGGGGAACCAGTCGGGCCGCCGTGCGCAACGGCTGGCTGCTCTTCTGCGTCAAGCACATGATGATCGAGCCTTCCACAATGCCGTTAATGAGTAACGCCAAATCCGCCGATTCTTCTGCGCTGTAGCCAGAGGCGATGAATTTCTTCTCGAATTCGGCCATCCAGGCGTTGTATACTCCGCAGCAGGCTTGGCGGATGTTCTCGTTGCTGCGCGCGGTCTCGTGAGCGACGATGCCGATCGGCACCCCCAACTCCGCATCCTCGCGGTCATAATTGTCGGCAATGAGGAGCAGCAGCGCTTGCACGGCCCCGACTGCGTCCTTCGTGGAGTCCAGTACGGCACGTAAGCTCGCCAAGGTGACGTTCTTCGTATAAGTGACAGCTTCACACGCTAGTTGTTCTTTGCCTTCAGGAAAATGGTAATACAGCGACCCCTTCGGTGCACCGCTCAATTGGGTGATTTGATTCAGCCCCGTCGCGTTGTAGCCTTGGTTCTGCAGCAGCTTTGCCGTTGTCTCGATGAGCAGTTGCCGGGTTGGGTTCTGATTGGGCATGTATACCGGTACCTTTCCGCATAGATTAGACCGATCGGTCTACATGATGATAAACGATATCCAAGTCCGGTGTCAACACTTCAGGTCCGGTATGACCCTATTCATAACCGAAGGTACATCTCATGCAGGCTGATTTTGTCGCGAACGAACCCGTGCCGATCCAGAAATCCTTCCAGCAGCGCATTGTCGGGCGTAGAGGCCGTGAACTTGACGATGCCCAGTTCTTCGCGGGCGGCGGCGAGCAGCCGGGTGGCAACGCCTTTCCCCCGATGCAGGTTGCTGACGATCAGCAGGTTGATCTTGCCGCTCGGACTGATGGAGAGGCCCCCCGCCCATTCGCCGTCCAGCCGGACGCCGTAATAGGCGTTGGAAGGATTTCGCTGCTGATATTCCAAGTCGTTTTGCCAATTGATGTGAAAATACTTCCAGGCACTTATCATGTTGGCGAAAACCTCGAACTCGATCCGTTCCACCGGCCCTCCCGCAGAAGCCCCGGACGGGGCTTCCAATCGGGAGGCATCGGGAAGCGTGTAGAACGAGACGTCGTAAACGCGGCGGTATCCCCTTTTCAGGTAAAAAGCGATCGCCCGGTCGTTCCCGGCGATAACCTCCAAGAACAGTTGCTTGCAACCGGCTTGCAGCGCCTCTTCCCGGTGCAGGTCCATCAGACCTGCGCTTACGCCCTTGCCTCGGTATTCCGGGCTGACGGCCAGCGCGCCGCAGCGCATCGTCCGGACGGTTTCATAGACCTTCATGCCGCCCAGGACGACGCCCACGGCTTCGTCGCCGTCGAGAGCCACGAAGGAGTGCTCCCGCGCGTTGCCTTCCGGACCGAAAAAACGATCCGTAAACTCCGCTTCGGTCAAATTGAATTGGATGATGTAATCGGCGAATCCGCGCTGAAACGCCTGATAAATCGTGCTCGTGTCCAGGTCTGTTCCCCGTACGTATCGAATCATCGTCTCGTTCCCCTTCTCCTCATTACCAAGCGTAGGCTTTAGGCGCTTCTCCGCCCGGCCCCGGGAAAATTTCGTCGATGGCCTTGAGCGTTTCCTCGTTCAACTCAACGTCGACGACCCGCAAAGATTCCTCGAACTGCTGCAGCGTCCGCGGGCCGATAATCGGCGCCGTAACCGCTGGATGAGCCAGCGTCCAGGCCAAGGCCACCGTGGCTTCCGACTCGCCCAGCTCTTTACAGAGCTTGCCGAAACGCTCCAGCTGCGGGCGCAGCTTCTCGATGCGTTCGGTTTGCTTGGCCGTACGCGAGCCCGGCTGCGGATTCAGATTCCCGCCGAGAATACCGCCGTCCAGCGGGCTCCAAGGTATGACGCCGATCCCCAGCTCCTCGGCGGCGGGCAGAACCTCCAGCTCCGGCAGGCGGCACAGGAGGCTGTACTTATGCTGTTCCGAGACAAGCCCCAGCGCGCCGCGGGCCTTGGCCTCATATTGCGCTTTCACAAGATCCCGGCCGGCAAAGTTGCTGGATCCGACGTAGCCGATCTTGCCTTGTTTTTGTGCAACGTCAAAAGCATTCCATAACTCATCCCAAGAGACGTTCCGGTCGACATGATGCATTTGGTACAGTTCGATATGGTCCGTGCCGAGCCGCCGCAGCGAATCTTCCAGATGGCGGCGGATTTTATAAGCCGATAAGCCGGGACCGCCTTCATTCGGGTCTGCTGCAGGGTCGCTCATCGCCCCGTACACCTTTGTGGCCAGCACGACTTTCTCTCTCCGGCCGCCGCCCTGCGCGAACCAGCGACCGATGATCTCTTCGGTCCAGCCGCGATGCGAAACTCCGCCGTAGACGTTGGCCGTATCGAAGAAATTGACGCCGGCGTCAATCGCCGCGTCCATAATTTTAAACGCTTCCTTCTCATCCGTCGTCGGCCCGAAATTCATCGTTCCCAGGCACAGACGGCTGACCTTCAATCCGGTTCTTCCCAAACTGACGTGCTTCATGTCAACAACCTCCTTAGGCATTTTATTGGATGTAAGCTTACGTGATGGATTACCAAGTCCACACCCATTATATACCAGAAGAGGAATCCGGGGAAACGCCTAATCCAGTGATTCCGCCCAAGAACCTAAGAAGCCTCCGGCCACCCACCTGTTAGGGGGAGCCGAAGGCTTCTCATTTTGGCCTAGAGACTCTCATTGCCGCCGGACGGCGGAGCCGGGACGGGGCAAAGCCCCGCCGGTTCCGCACCCGGTTCGGTTTCGACATAGTGCTTGAGCAGGGACAGCTTGTTCTCCCAGAAACGCTCGTAATACGCCAACCAGCGTTTAAGCTCCAGCAGCGGATCGGCGTCCAGACGGTACCGCGTCTCCCGGCCGACCCTGCGCTCCTGCACCAGTCCGGCTTCGGCCAAGATGCGCAGGTGCTTGGATACCGCCGTCCGGCTCATCGGGAACCGGCCGCTGATGTCCTTCAACGGCATTTCCCTTCCGCCCAGCAGCTGCAGAAGCTCCCGGCGCGTCGGGTCGGCGATCGCCTGGAACACGTCATGCTTTGCAGAAGAAACCGCCTCCGCCATGGCTTACACCCGCACGTATTCGGCCAGCTTGCCGACTATGCCGGCCCAGCCTTGATCCATGTTGCCGCGTACCACTTCGTGCGGCTGGCCGAACTCGGTCACTTGGTCGACGCTCCAGCCGCCGTGGATCACCGTAAATTCCGTTTGACCACCTTTTTCCTCCAGCTCAAACGTGAGCGTCCAGTCCTTGCCCCAATTGAACGATAACCGGCGCGGGGGATCCAGAACCGTCACCTTGCATGGGGAGTCTCCAAACGGACCGGCATGCAGGACAAATTCATGCCCTTCTACCGGCTGAAAGGTATTCGGCATAAACCACGCTGCGATTCCCTCCGATGTCGCTACCGCTTCCCATACCCGGGAGATCGGCGCATTCAATAGGATCGTGTGCCGGATGTCCGGCAGCTTGCCCGCGTTATTCTGATCCATCGTCTATTCTCCTCTTTGCTCCTGATTTTGGTTTTATGAAACCAAATGGTTTCCTGACAAAATCGATTATATGACACCATTAGGTTTCATGTCAACATAAGAAATCTAGTCAATAAGGGTTTATTGCCCCCATTTGTTGCATTTTATACAACATTTTGAGGTGCAACCTTTGCTCGAAAAACTGCCATCTTGATCAATCCCTCTAAAAAGACCCGCCCCCCTGCGAAAAGCAGAGGGGCGGGTCTTTCTGTCTGAGCTCTGTTACGATTTGCGGCGAATCTCGAACAATCGGGCCGAAGGCGCAGGCGGTAAGGTGACCGTCAGTTGGCCTGCTGCGGGGTCCCAATCCCAGGCGCAATCCAAGTCCTGCGGGTAGGCACATCGGATGGCCAGCGCCTCCCCTTGCAGCGATGAGAGCGGCAAGGCCTGGGACGAGGTTTCCCCGCGGGTCCGCCACACGGCGAGGTAAACCGTATCGCTGCCCGGCCGGCGCAGGCCTAAGCTGATCCAGTCGTCCTGCTGCTTCGGCAACCCGAGCGGCCAGAACGGCAGCGCCTCCGGAATGTCGGCGCGAATCGTCTTGTAATAATCCAGCGCTTGCTTCACAAGCTCCCGGCGGCGCGGGCTTAATTCAGCCAGATGGCCGCTTTGGTGCACGCGCAGAAGCAACGCGTTGACCATGTTGAAAACGACTTCCTCGTCGTCGCCTTCCCGCAGCGGGTACGACCAGATGGCGGATTGCTCCGGCGTCAGCGCGGACGGAGACGCGGCGGCGATCGCCGCATAGTTCACGTAGTTCTCCTGATCGCTGGTCGATTGGATGCTATGACGGCTCAACATCGCGTAATCCATCCGCATCCCGCCGCTGGAGCAGTTCTCGATCACGAGCTCCGGGTAATGTGCGAAGATGCGATCCAACCATGCCAGGTACGCGCGGTTATGCTGCAGCAGCCCGTCGCCGAAGCTATCCGCATCCGCTTCCGTCCCGATCCCGGCGTTGATGTTGTAATCCATCTTGATATAACCGACCCCGTAATCTTCCACTAACCGGCGAATCACCTCATCGGCGTGGGCCACTACTTTCGGGTTGCGGTAATCCAACTGGTACCGGCTGCGGTCCATCACCCGTTTGCCATGCCGGAGGAAGAACCAGCTGTCGTCCGTGTCCGCCAGCTTCGGACTGTTAATGCCCATAACCTCCAGCTCGAGCCACAACCCCGGCACCATCCCTTTGCTCCGGATGTAGTCGAGCACATATTTGATTCCTTCCGGGAACCGTTCCGAAGACGGCAACCACTCCCCCACGCCGTCCCACCATTCGCCCGGAGCGTACCAGCCGGCATCGATGCAGAAGTATTCGCAGCCCGCTTCGGCGGCGGCGTCGATCAACGGCAGCAGCTTCTGCGTCGTAGGGGAACCCCAAAGGCAATTCATATAATCGTTGAAGATAATTCGCAGCTCCCGGTTATCGGCGTTTGGCCGGCGAATCCGGCGGCGGTAAGCGGTCAGTTGAGCGATCGCCTCTTCAAAGCCGCCATTCGCCGCCCCGACCGCAACCGGAACGCTGACGAACCGTTCGCCCGGCTGAAGCGATACCCACCAGTGGTTATCGTGCTCGGTCGGGCCGCTGAGGAGCAGAGTCAGCTGGTCAACCTGGTCGAAGATCTCCCAATGCCACGAACCGTTATGCTCGATCTGCCAGAACAAGCTGCTGTTCGTTTCCCGGTTCTCCAGCACGGCCATCGGAATATGTTCGGCAGCGGACCAGGAGCCTGTATTGCTGCAGGAGATCCGTTTGGAGCTGCGGTCGGTCAAATGGGATAAACCGAGCTCCGGCAAACGATACGTTCGCCATTGCAACTCGCTTTGCCATCCGGTATGGGGGATGGATAATACCATTTTGTCGTCCCGATCCTGACTGCCTTCCTTATCCAAACCGGTCAGCGCGAAGGAAGAGACGTACTCCACGCCCACCGCCTTTGACCCGGCATTGTACAATTCCGCCCAGGCCCGGACCGTTTGCACTCCATCGTAGAATTGAACGTGCTGCACAGCCTCCAGCCCGGTCTTCGGGTCGCGGAGCGCAACCTCCAGCTTTCGCCCGAATGCGTTGCGGCCGTTGGTATGGCCGGCGTAAACCATCCGCAGCCCCGGATACGAAGCCCGATGGGTTCGTCCGTGGTATTCGGCCCGGTCCTCTCCGGTCAGCTGCAGCTCCATCAATCGGAAGCCCGGTTGGCGTTCCTCCAGGACCTGCGCTTCGTTCAGCGCGGTTGCCCCAAAATGAAGCAGCCGCACATCCTTCTCCTCCGTCACCTCCAATACCAGATGTAAGCCGTTTTCCCGAAGCTCGATTCTGCTCATCACCCTCGCACACCCCTTCGCCAGTCGTAAGTAAAAAACAAAACCCAGCACCGGAGGTGGTGCTGGGTTCATTTGCGTTTAAAGAACAACCGAGATTCTCGATGTTTATTGAGCCGAACCCAGTTGTACCCATGCTTGTTCGATTTCGGTTACAGCCTGATCCTTCGATTTGCTGCCGCCGATGTAGGCTTGCATGATCTCGCCGAATTTCTGATGGAACGTATCCAGCGAGTAGTTGATCGCAAGGTCGCCCGACGGCTCGGATTTCAGGATTTCGTTCATTTGCTTCGGCATATCCAGTTCTGGAAGCGGAGCGTCCTTGATCGGAGGAATGACCTTCGCTACCGTAGAGAACCAGCTCTTGCCGTAGTCGGAAGTGTACAGCCAGTTAAAGAATTCGATCGTCTCGTTCACAACCGCGGAATCCTTGTTAATGCGCAATGCTTGGTCCGCACCGGTGATGATCGTTGCTTGCTCTGCTTTGTCGCTGACCGGATACCCGGCGATGCCGATTTGGATGTCCGGAGTAATTTTCTTGATCGCTTCTTCGTCCCATGCGCCTTTACCTACCATGATGGCTGCTTTGCCCGATGCAAAGTCGCTGACTTGCGCATTGCTGTCGCGTTCCAGCGGTTTGTCGGTGCCATGTTTCACCGTCGTATCCACGAAGTTAAAGAAGTTGTTGTACAGGACAGGGTAATCCTTGATTTTGACGTCCCCGGCGATAAAGCTGCCCACCAGGTCTTGCGTCGTTACGCCGGCGTCTTGTGCTGCCGCGTTCACGAAATGCTGGAATACGTGTTTCCATACCCACCATTCTTTGTACGCATTGGCGAAAGGCGTGATGCCTTTAGCTTCCAGCTTGGCGATGGCGTCGTCCAGCTCAGCCGTCGTTTTCGGGAAGGTCGTGACTCCCGCTTCTTCCAACAGCTTCTTGTTGTAGATCAAGGAGAACAAGTTGCCTTTAACCGGCAATCCCAGCACTTTGCCGTCGGAAGAGGTCATATTGGCGCGTACGGCGTCCGTCATGGCCGCGGCCAGCGGTTGATCCGTCAAATCGGCGCTGTATTCGGCAAAGGTGTCGATGTCGCCGCCCGCCGTCGTTTGGAATACGTCAGGCGTACTGCCCGCCGCGATTCTCGATTTCAATACCGTGTTGTAGTCGGCTTGCATGATTTCCAGGTTGATCGTGACGTTGGGCTTCACTTTCTTATATTCCGCGATGTAGGCGTTAAACGCATCGGTATATTCCGGAGAAGCCGTAAACATATTGATCGTTACCGGTTTGGAATCATCCGTCGCACCGCCGTTTCCGGCACCCGCGTTGTTCGCTCCGTTATTCGCCGCGTTATTGTTGCCTCCGCAAGCGGATAACAGGCCCATGAGCAGCACAAGGCTGAAGGACAGGGCCAGGATTTTTTTCTTCATTACTAACGCCCCCACTTTCTTTTGGTTGTCATTTTCTTTTAGAGGTAGTGGTTCACTTTCATAAGTGGTAATCGCTACCTTCTATGCTCCCTATTCTAAAGAAAAGGCTCGGGTGAAAAAATGTAGATATGTGGTGAGTTAAGGGTAAAAAAGTGGAGTTCTCCCGAGAGTTCACTTTTTGACCCTTTCCTCCTGCTGCTGGCGGTATTCGGACGGGGACAGGTCATAGTAATTCCGGAACGCCTTGCTAAAGTAGTTCTTATCTTTATAGCCCAGCATTTCGGAAATCTCCTGGATTTTGAGCGACGAATCGTCCAGCAGCTCTTTAGCCTTGTCCATGCGGACCTTTTGCACGTATTCGTGGATACCGCAACCATATTGTTGCTTAAACAGCTTCATCAAATACTCGCGGCTCAGAAAATACTTCTCCGTGAACACGGAAATTTTGATGTCTTCAAAATAGTGATTGTCGATATACTCCTTGATATCCTCAACGCTAAACGGACGGCCGGCGGCCATCGAGCGGCGGACCTGCTCATGATAATACTCGGTTAAGTCCTGCAGCAGCGCTTCGAACTGGTCAAACGCGGCAACATCCGTGCGCAATCCAAGCGCCTGCAATGCCCGATCCCCGCCGGACGAAGGAAGCTTGTCCGCCGGGACGCCAAGCTCGGAAGCCGTATCGTTCATCAGTACGACGATTTCCCGCAGCAACCGGTCGGCAGCGCCGATGCTGCAGAAGCCGGAAGTCCGGATGCTCTTGGCGAATTCGGCCATGACCGATTTGGCATGGTTCAAATTCCCCGCCTCCAGCGCGCCCCGCAGGATCGGCATGCGGCTGGAGAAGGAGAACGTCTCCTTGATCGCCGGCTTGTCGGCCTCCCCGATAACGGCATTCCCTTTGAGCTTCAACAGATCGACGCCCTGGATGCCGGCCACCGCCTCTTCATAAGAGCCGGCCAGATCCAGGACATCCTCGCAATACCGGCCGATGCCTCCGGCGGCCTGAACGCCAAACAAACCGCTTAGCGTCGAAACGACCTTTCGCATCAGCTCTCCCGCACGGAAAGCGATCTCTTGCGGATAGCCGCCCCGTGCCGTGTAGACCGCGATCATTTCCCGTTCCTGCTTCGGATTGGCAAAGCTGAAGCACTGCAGGCTGTCCACGGCGACATCGTTGATGACGTTAGCCACGGCAAAATACAGCAGCTCCCGGTCGCGATTAAACCGGCTGTCCCGTACGGATTCCATGTTCATGATCCGCAGGACGAGCACGCCGAACCGATGATTCGGGTCATCCGCGCCGATCAGCGGCAGGAACGCCTGACTGCTTTGCTTTTTAAAGCTGCGCTCAATAATCGATAGATAAATTTTCTCTTTCAATTTCGGAAGCGATAGATTAAAGGCAATGTTCCGGGTGATCGATTCGCTTTGAATCTGACGTTTGGCCTTTAGCACGTCGACCGCTTTGCGAAGAGCCTGGTTCAAGTCCTGGCGATTGACCGGCTTCAACAGGTAATCCACCACTCTGGCATGGATCGCTTGACGGGTGAATTCGAAATCGTTATACCCGCTGATGACGATCGTCAACAGCTCGGGGTACTCTTGCTCCACGATCCGCAAGAATTCGACCCCGTTCAGCTCGGGCATCTTCATGTCGACCATAACGATATCCGGCTTGTGCTGTTCCAGCAGCTTAAGACCCGCCTTGCCGTCGGTCGCTTCCCATATTTCGTCAACCTCAAGGTCCTGCCAATTCCCCAATATCCGAATCGCTTCCCGTAGCGGTTCCTCATCATCGATAATCAACACTTTATACATGACTGCTGCCCCCCCGAGGTATCAACATACGCATCTCCGTGCCGCGCTCATCGCTTAGGATGCTTAGCTCGGCTTCTTCCCCGTAGAGAAGCTTCAGGCGGGTGTACAGGTTTTTGAGCCCGATGTTCTCCCCTTCCTGCTCCTCCCAATCCTGGCGGAACGAAGCCTGAATTTGCTCCATGCGCTCCGGGGAAATGCCCGGTCCGTTGTCCCGCACGGAAATCGCGGCATGGGTTTCGTTCAGCTCGGCACGGATCCGAATGGAGATGCCGCTCGACATTTTCTCCAAACCGTGCTTGATGGAGTTTTCGATCAGGGATTGAATGGACAGCTTGGGAATTTGCAGCTCCTTGAGGGCCTCTTCCCACTCGACCGTCACCTGCAGGCGGCTTCCGAACCGGGCCTTCTGCAGCGCCAGATAACGTTCGATGTGCTTCAGTTCCTCCCTAGCGTTTACGATGTCTTTTCCACTTATGCAATATCTTAGCGTTAATGCCAAGGCATCCACCATATCGGCCACCTCGTCGTCCCCGCTCTTCAGCGCTTTGGTCGAAATCGCCTGCAGCGCGTTATACAGAAAGTGCGGGTTAATCTCCGCTTCAAGCGCTTTGAGGATGGCGTTCTTCTCCACCAGCTTCATCTTATAACGTTCGTTGATCAAATCGTTCGTCCGCCGGACCATCCGGTTGAAGTGCCGCGATAGATAGGCGATTTCGTCCCGGCCCTTCACCGGGATTTCCGCGTCAAAAGTCCCTTCGCTAAAGCGCCGCATTTGGAGGGACAAACTTTTGAGAGGACTCGTAATTTTATTAGAGAACAACGTGACCAGAATGATCGAAATCAGCAGAAAAATCATCCCGATCAAATACCCCAGGTTCCGCGTCGCCTTCGCCGCCGCGTAAATGTTGCTGTACGGGATCGGTTTGACCAGCTTCCAGCCCCCGTTAGCTTCTATGTTATAAACGATCAGGTATTGGTGGCCCTCCTCGTCGGTCCAGGTCAGCGGCTTCATCGCCGTGTCCTCCCCAAGCCGGGCAAGCCATGGCGCTTGGCTCACCTGATCCAGGAAGGCGGGCTCGTCCGCGTGAAAAGGGACGTTGTCCGGGTCAAGGTACAGAAGGTGCTCGCCGTTCTCGAACGGAACATCCCTCAGAATCTGGTCTTTTACGGTCGGTTTCAAATAGAAGGAAATCACCGCTTTCGGATCGCGGGTTACTAGGGAACGCAGAACGCGGTGATAACCCATAAAGTCAGGCTCCTGGGCCATGCTGTAACCCGACTTGGCCCCCGGCACGATAAACGATTGATATGACTGGTTATGACGGCTCTCCATCGCTTGCTGGTACCACGGCTGATCCGGAATTTCCTCCTGGTAACTCGCCCGAACCGTGACGTTATAAGCTTCGCGCGTGATGGAGTAGTATTTGTGCTGATCGATCAGGTATAAATAAATGCTCTCCAGGTCGTTTCGCGAATAGAACAGCTCGCGCAGATAATCCTCCAGGTACATTTTCGACGCATAATCCGATTCTTCGGTCATGATCGCCTGCAGGATATCCTCATAGTGGATTTGCGGCAAGGACAACTGCTCCACGCCGGCGAGGTAGTCCTCCAGCTTCTGGTTGACCAGCTTCAGATTGTTTGCCGTGCTGGCCATGCTGTGGTTCACCGATTCCCGCTCTAGCATCTGATAGGAGATGATCGTCAGGAGGCTGACCACCAGAATAATTATCGTCGTAAACAACAAAATAAGCTTATTGACCAGTTTGCGAGAAACCCGGTCAGTAAGCGTCGTTAGCATGCTTCGGATGCGGTTGAACATAGCCCCTCATTTCTAGTACGCCGGGGAAAAAAGCGAGTTCACCTTTTTACCCTTAACTGTTTTCTTAAATCCATTTTGGCGGCAAAACCGCTGTTTTATAATCATTATAGCCGAAAAAGCTAAGGTGTGCAGGGAACCGGCATCACCCGATCTTTTAACAATACGTCACGAAAAAGAGGTGCCATTATGTTCAAACTAGGGAGAAAACGGGGCGAGAGATTAGAGTTTGGCGTATTCACGCTGCCGATTCTGATTTCCATCATCGCAGTCTTCTATTATCCGTTTGTCATGACGATCCGTTATTCCCTGACCAAGTGGAACGGGATATCCAAACATCCGAAATTTATCGGACTCGACAATTTCAAGCAAATTTTCATGGGCGACGCGAACTTCTCGCACGCCGCCTGGTTTACGATCAAATACGCGATTCTTTATATCGTGCTGATCAACGTGCTGGCGATTTTGCTGGCGCTGGTACTCGATATGAAGCTGAAGTCGACCAACTGGCTGAGAGCCGCCTTCTTTATTCCTTATATTCTTAGCTTGGTCATCGTCGGCTTTATCTGGAAATTCATCTTCATGCAAGGCTTCGAGTCGCTTGGTCAAAGTACAGGCTGGGGCGTATTCGCTCTAAGCTGGCTGGGTGAACCCGGACTCGCTTTCATCTCCGTGTTGTTCGTATCCATCTGGCAATCGATCGGGTTCTACATGGTCATCTACATCGCGGGTTTACAGTCCGTTCCGGACGATTTGAAGGAAGCCGCCACGGTAGACGGCGCCGGCCCGTTCCGCAGATTCTTTAACGTTACCTTGCCGTTGCTTGCTCCATCGATTACGATCTCCGTCTTTATGGCGCTGACCAACTCGATCAAGGTATTCGACGTGATCCTGTCCTTGACCGGCGGCGGTCCAGGCGGCACGACCTACAGCGTGGCGTACGACATTTACCGCGACACGTTCCAGAACAACCTGTACGGCTACGGTACGGCCAAAGCGCTGATCCTGTTCGTAGCGGTGCTGATTATTACGGTGATTCAGCTCACCATCTTCAAACGCAGGGAGGTTGAGGCGTAATGAAAAAGAATACGGCAGGCCGCATTGTCCTGGAAATCGTGATGGTGCTGCTCTCGATCCTGTTCCTGTATCCGTTATTCCTGACGATCATCAACTCGTTGAAGAGCTTCTCCGAGGTCATGACCGATGTCATCGCTTTGCCAAAGAAGCTGGCTTTCGAAAACTACAGCTATGTTTGGGAGTTTATCAACTATCCGCGGCTGTTTCTGAATAATGCCGTCATCACCATCCTCGGCTTGGCCGGGATCGTGCTGATCTCGTCCATTGCCGCGTACAAGCTGGCCCGCACGAAATCCAAAGCCAGCTCGATCATCTACTTTATCTGCATCATGCCGATGCTGATTCCGTTCCAATCGATCATGTTGACGGTCCTGCAGATGGCGAAAAACTTCCATCTCTCCGACAGCACCTGGGGACTCGGCATTCTGTACTGGGGCTTCGGCGCTCCGCTGGCCCTGTTCATCTACCACGGCTTCGTGAAGGGGATTCCGAAGGAAATCGACGAAAGCGCCACGATCGACGGGGCCTCCGGCTTCCGGTTGTTCTTCAGCGTCATCTTCCCGCTGCTGAAATCGGTAACCACCACGATCATCATCATCGACGTCATGTGGATCTGGAACGACTTCCTGCTCCCGCTGCTCATGGTGAACGGCTCGCCGGCAACCAAGACGCTGACGCTGGCCGCGTACACCTTCGTCGGACAATACACCTCCGACTGGCAATACGCGATGACCGCCATGGTGATGGCCGTGCTGCCTTCGATCATCGTATTTATCTTCCTGCAAAAATACATCGTCAAAGGCGTTGTCGCCGGCGCGGTGAAAGGTTGATCTATTCTTTGAAGCGGAATTTGAAC
>NZ_JAKSXN010000080.1 GCF_022427145.1 Paenibacillus timonensis | reverse complement strand
CTAGACCGGGTAATTTAGCCTATGGGTTCCTGATTAACTGTGATAAGATGAAACAAAATATGCTAAATTTTCGCGATCAATGGGGTAACCCCACTCCTATCCTACCGTAAAGGGTGTATCGCATATGAAGCGGATCCGAATGTTGATGATAGCAGGCATGCTTGCGCTTTCGATCATGGCGGGGTTAGGCTTGACGACGGTCGAAGCGGAACGAAGGGTGGTTCGTTACCAGACGGAGTTGGATTATCCTCCCTATAAATTCAGCCAGAACGGATTTGAAATGGGCTTCGATTTGGAATTGACTCGTCTCATCTTTAAGGAGCAAGACTACACGCTGGCGTACTCCGCCTCGGATTGGAAGGAAGCCTACCAGGCGCTGATCGACGGATCGGCGGATACGGCCGGGTTGATGGCGGTTCAGGAGAATCGGAAACGGGATATTCTATTTTCCAAACCGGTCATGCGGACCTACATTGGAGTCTATGCTAGAGAGGATTTTCGAGGCGAGCCGGGGAAGGATGATCTGAATCAATATAGCGTCGGCGTTGGCGCGGGGCAATATTCCGAGGAGATTCTCCAGTCGGAAGCCGGCGTAGTCTCGTACCGTACATACCCTACCGTGGAAGCGGCCCTTCTTGCTTTGAAGCGGGGAGAAATCGACCTGCTGTTTGAGAATGAGAACGTGGTCGATTATTTGATCGTGAAGCGGGAAATGACCGGAGAAGTTCAAAAGGTGCTGGAGGATCTGTATCCCCGCGACGTCGCTTATGGAATCAGCAAAAAGACACCGGAGCTGGTCGATTACTTCAACGGCCGAATCGATGACCTGAAACGTTCGGGAGTTTATGAGGAGCTCTACCTGAAATATTTCTTCACTCATTCGGCCTCGTTCTCGAACGCCATGCGAAACCGCCTCATCCTAGTCGGCGGTCTGCTGGTCGGAGGGGTGGCGGCGAGTTACTGGCTGATCCGGGCTTATATTATCCGCTTGAGCCGTACGATTCATGGGGAACGGGGCTTTTCCAAGGAAGTGCTGGATCATACCAATCTATTCATTTGGGCGGTGCAAGGCGACCGGATTACGGTACGCTTCAACCGATACGCCGAATGGATTACGGGGATCCGGGAGAGCGAGGCGGTCGGGCGTCCCTACACGGAGCATCCTTTGCTGCAGCATGCTTGCCGGGAGCTGATTCCGCTGCTGGACCAGGCGTTGTCCCATCGCTTCGTTGATCATCGCGAGCTCAACCTATTCTGCTCGGACCAGGGGAAAGCGAAGGCGTTCTTGTTCCGAACGGCAGTCATCCCCGGGCTGCAGGGTGACCCGGACGTCTTCATCATGACCGGCGTGGATATCGAGGAGCGTAAGCAATTCGAGAATAAGCTGCATCAAAGCTATCAAGAGCTGGAGTCCGCGAATCTGGAATTAACCGCCACGCAAGAAGAGTTGAGGGTTAACTACGATCAGCTCCTGGAAAATCAGGAGAGGCTGAGACGAAGCGAGGAACGTTATCGGCTGGTCGCGGAAGCGTCCAACGGCGGCATATGGGAGTTGGATTTGGAGCGGAATCGCCGCTTCTACTCTCCGCGGTGGTTCGAGCTGCTTGGTTACAGTCAAGATGACGCGATCACGAACGAAATGCTCCAGCAAGTGATTCATCCCGACGATACCCCGGACATCCTGCGGGAATTTTCATCCTTGCAGGCCGGGGACAAAGAGGTGTTCGAATGCGAATACCGTTTGCGCTGCAAAGACGGGGAATACCGCTGGTTCCTGGGCCGGGGGAAAGCGCTGTTCGACGAGCAGGGGCGCGCTTACCGGATGGTAGGTTCGAATATTGAGGTGCACCAGTTGAAAATGTACCAGCAGCGAATGCGGCATCTTGCTTATTACGACGCGCTCAGCGACTTGCCGAACCGGTTGTATTTGCTCGAAGAGATGGATGCGCTGGTTTCCGGGGATGACGCCAAAGCGGCTTTGTTTTTCGTAGATACCGACAATTTTAAGTTCATCAACGATACGCTGGGGCATAAATTCGGCGACCGTCTGCTGATGCAGGCGAGCTCTCGCTTAACCTCCCTGATCGGGAATGCGGGCATGTTATTCCGGCTGGGCGGGGACGAATTCGTCATTCTGATGAAGGATGTGGAAGAGGGGCAGGCGACTGCTCTAGCGGACAAGCTGCTGCAAGGCTTCAGGGAGCCGTTCCGGATCGACGACAGCGAACTGTTCGTGTCCGTCAGCATCGGCATCTCGTTCTATCCTCGGGACGGCCGTACCCCGGAAGAAATCCTGAAGAATGCCGACGTGGCGATGTACGCGGCCAAAGAAGCGGGGAAAGGCAAATACGTCGTCTTCGACCCCGGATTTCTGCAAGCGTTTAATGATCGGGTGCATCTGGAAAAAAATCTGCGGCAAGCAATGGACAGGGGGGAATTTACCCTCCATTACCAGCCTCAAATCGGCGTGCGCGACGGCCATATTTGCGGCTTCGAGGCGTTGATTCGCTGGAACAGCCCGGAACTCGGCTTCGTATCGCCCTTATCCTTCATTAAAATTGCCGAGGACAGCCGGCTAATCGTACCGATCGGCGAATGGGTGCTGAAGGAATCTTGCTCCTTCGCCAAACGGCTGCAGGACGATGGGTTCGGGACGCACAAAATCGCCGTCAACATCTCCGTCGTACAGCTTCTCGAAGAGGATTTCGTCAGCAAAGTCCTGCGTATCCTGCAGCAAACCGGCCTGTCGCCGGAGTTCCTGGAGCTGGAAATTACCGAATCGATGATCATGGAAACGGTGGATTCGCTTGCGCCCAAGCTGAACGAACTGAAAGCCCTCGGCATTCAAATCGCTTTGGACGATTTCGGTACCGGCTATTCCTCCCTGGGATCGCTGAAACAAATGCCAATCACGACGCTGAAGGTGGACAGAACGTTTATCGAGCATTTGCCGGAACAGGACGATAACCGTTCCCTCGCCAAAGCGATCGTGCTCATCGGGCGTAAAATGGGGCTGCAGGTCGTCGCCGAAGGCGTGGAGACGGAGCAGCAGTTGCAGCATGTCCGGCGCGCCAAGTGCGATATCATCCAGGGGTATTATATCAGCAAGCCGCTTCCGGAAGCCGGTATCCGCGAGCTGTTGAGAAGCTATCGGCCTCTAACGATCTAACAACACAAAATAACCCGCGGAATCGTAATGGAAGTTCACGATTCCGCGGGTTATTATCTTTCAATCAGTGTCCGGCCGGCGTGTTGCCTTCCTGGGCCGGAACGGGATCCGGTTCGCTGAGGAACATGGTGATCGGCATGGATGCCGCCCCCAGCGCCGTGGAACGGATGCCTAAGTTAGCGAAGGCGACCCCGGTCTTCTTCCGGTGATACGATAAGCTGCGGTTCTCGATCGTACGCAGCATGGCATCCTGCAGCAGATCGCCGGCGAGGGACAGGCGGTTGCCGATAACGATGAGTTCCGGATTCAGGATGTTGACCAAGTTGGCCAAGCCCACGCCCAGCTGGGCGCCGATTTCATTCAGAAGCTGAATCGCTTTGGGCTCGCCTCCTCGGGCGAGTAGAATAATTTCCTCCAGACCGGGATGCGAATCGTTCCATAGCTTGGCCGCCCGGTCGAGCAGGGCCTTCTCCGAGGCCAGCGTCTCCCAGCAGCCGCGGTTGCCGCAGCGGCAGAGCGGGCCGTTCTCGGCGACGGTCATGTGGCCGACCTCGCCGGAGAAATTCGACGTGCCGCGGTACAGCTCGCCGCCGACGATGATGCCGGAGCCGATGCCGATGCCGATACTCAGATAGATCAGATTTTGGGCCTCGCGGCCGGCGCCGTAAAGCTTCTCGCCAATCGCGCCCGCATTGGCCTCGTTATCGATATGAAGATTGGCCCCGAATTCGGTGGCCAACGATTCGTACAGGTCGACCTGGTTCCAGTCCAGGTTGGGGGCCGATACCACGCGGCTCGTGTCGTCGACGAGCCCGGGGACCCCGATCCCGATCCCTACGATGCCGTACGGGGATTCGGGGAGCTTTTTGCTAAACTGGCGGATCGTTTTGCGGATCTGTTCAAGCACGTGGTCCGGGGTGAAATCGGCGAGCTGCACCGTTTTCTCCTGGAGGACGTGGCCTTCCAGATCGACGAGCACCGCCAGTAAATCATTGACGCGGATATCGATGCCAACGGCATAACCGGCGCTGCGATTGAATAGCAGCAGCGTGGGCTTGCGCCCGCCGCTAGATTCGCCGGGGCCGATCTCGGTAACAAGCTGGCTGTCGATCAACTCGGAGACGAGGGACGATACGGTCGCCTTGTTCAAGCCGATCGCGGCGGAAATATCCGCTCGTGACAACGGTTGACGCTGACGGATCGTATCCAGGACGATGGTTTTATTCATTTTTTTGATGAGCTGCTGGTCGCCTGTGATTTTCATACTATACTCCCTCGTTAAACCCATGCCTTAGGGCATGGCGAATTTATGTCTATACGCATCATAACATAAATGACCCGGGAGGAATCAATAACTTTGTTAGTTTACTAGACAAACTAAGTGGAACGTGGTACGATCTAGGTGTAGAAGGCATGCTTCCATTATTCGGTGGGCATGCTACTTATAATCCACAGGATGTAAAGGCTTACTTATTGTGTACCTCTAAAAAATTCTGGCTGGGAGGAATTAGTGGTGAGTTATTTTAAGAACATTAGCAAAATTCAGTATGAAGGCGCAGGTTCCAACAATCCGCTGGCATTTAAACATTATAACGAGAATGAAGTCATCCTCGGCAAATCGATGAAAGAGCACCTGCGTTTCGCGGTTGCTTACTGGCACACGCTGACGATGAACGGCAGCGACCCGTTTGGTCAAGGTAACATGATTCGTCCTTGGGAAACGGTAAGCGGCTTGGATCTGGCTAAAGCCCGCGTAGAAGTGAACTTTGAATTCCTGGAAAAGATCGGCGCTCCTTATTTCTGCTTCCATGACGTCGACGTTTCTCCGGAAGGCGCTACGCTGAAAGAATCGAACGAGAACCTCGACGTGATCGTTGCTAAAATCAAGGAAGGCATGAACCAAACCGGCGTGAAGTTGCTGTGGAACACGGCGAACATGTTCTCCAATCCGCGTTATGTACATGGCGCAGCAACAACTTCGAACGCAGACGTATTCGCTTATGCTGCGGCTCAAGTGAAGAAAGGTTTGGAAACTGCTCTTGAATTAGGCGCTGAAAACTATGTGTTCTGGGGCGGACGCGAAGGTTACGAATCCCTGTTGAACACCGATATGGGCCTGGAACTCGACAACCTGGCGAGATTCTTCCAAATGGCGATCGACTACGCGAAGGAAATCGGCTTCAAAGGCCAATTCTTGATCGAGCCGAAACCAAAAGAGCCTACCAAACACCAATACGACTTCGACGCAGCTACAACGATTGCGTTCCTGCAAAGATACGGCTTGCAAGACCACTTCAAGCTTAACCTGGAAGCAAACCATGCGACGCTGGCCGGCCATACGTTCGAACATGAACTGCGCGTAGCCCGCATCAACAACATGCTGGGTTCGATCGACGCCAACCAAGGCGATATGCTGCTTGGCTGGGATACCGACGAATTCCCGACCGACCTGTATGCCGTAACGCTGGCTATGTATGAAATCCTGCAAAACGGCGGCTTGGGTTCCGGCGGTGTCAACTTCGACGCGAAGGTAAGACGCAGCTCCTTCGAACCGGAAGACCTGTTCTACGCACATATCGCGGGTATGGATACTTTCGCGAAAGGTCTGAAAGTAGCCGGCAAGATGATCGAAGACAAATTCATCGAGAACCTGCTGAACGATCGTTATGCGAGCTTCAAGACCGGCATTGGCGCCGACATCGTATCCGGCAAAGCCAACTTCAAAACGCTGGAAGCCTATGCTTTGGAGCACAGCCATATCGTCAACAAGTCGAACCACCTCGAGCTGGTTAAAGCCCGCCTGAACGAGTACATTTTCGGAACGAAATAAGATTCAAAAGTCGGCTTTACACGCACAACTTTTTCAAAAAGGGACGCCTGCCGTCCCTTTTTGTGGTATAAGGCCCCATTGGGGGGACATGCGAAGGGAGAGTATCGCGATGAAGTATGTGATTGGCATCGACCTTGGAACCAGCTCGGTCAAGACGCTGCTCGTGAACCAAAACGGGGATATCGCCGGGGAGGCTTCGGCTTCCTATCCGCTCATTCAAGAGCGTCCCGGGTTCAGCGAGCAAAATCCCGAGGAATGGGTGAAAGGAACCGTTGCTTGCTTGAAGCAACTGCTGAAAGAGAGCGGCGTTTCGGCCGCTGACGTGGAAGGCGTATCCTTCTCCGGTCAAATGCACGGATTGGTCCTGCTGGATGAGCAGAACAACGTGTTGCGCAACGCCATCCTGTGGAACGATACACGGACCACGAAGCAATGTCGTGACATTGATGCAAAGCTGGGCAGCAAGCTGCTCGACATTACACGCAACGCCGCGTTGGAAGGCTTTACGCTGCCGAAAATCCTTTGGGTGCAGGAGCATGAGCCGGAGCTGTTCGCCAAAGCCGCGCGGTTCGTGCTGCCGAAGGATTATTTGCGTTACCGCATGACCGGCCAAGTGCAAATGGAAATCTCCGATGCGGCGGGAACGCTGCTGCTTAACGTGCCGGAAGGCCGTTGGAGCGAAGAGATCGCCGCAGCCTTCGGGCTCCCGGCCGGCTTCTGCCCGCCGATCGTGGGCAGCACCGAGAGCACCGGCACGCTGCTGCCGGAGTTTGCCGCCGAGTCCGGCCTGTCGGCCGGCACGAAGGTGTTCGGCGGCGGCGCCGATAACGCCTGCGGCGCGGTTGGCGCAGGCATCGTCCGCAAGGGCGACGCGCTGTGCAGCGTCGGTACGTCCGGCGTTGTGTTGACGTACGAAGAAGACAAGAACAAGGATTTTGCCGGCAAGGTGCATTTCTTTAACCATGCGCATCCGGGTGCTTTTTACGCGATGGGCGTGACATTGGCTGCGGGGTATTCCTTGAGCTGGTTCAAGGAATCGCTGGCGCCGGAGCTTAGCTTCGACGAGCTGCTGAAGCCGGTGGGCGATATCGCGCCGGGTTCGGAAGGGCTGCTGTTCACCCCGTATCTGGTCGGGGAACGCACGCCGCACGCGGACAGCGTGATCCGCGGCAGCTTCATCGGCTTGTCCGGCACGCATCGCCGGGAGCATCTGGCCCGCGCGGTGATGGAAGGGATCACCTTCTCGCTGCAGGAGTCGTTTGACCTGTTCGGCGCGGCCGGCATCGCGGTTGATCGCGTCATCTCCATCGGCGGCGGGGCGAAGAATCCGGTCTGGCTGCAAATGCAGGCCGATATCTTCGGCAAGCCGGTCGTAGCGTTGAAGAACGAGCAAGGCCCGGCGATGGGCGCGGCGATGATGGCCGCCGTCGGCAGCGGCTGGTTCGGCAGCCTGAAGGAGTGCGCCGACGCTTTCATCGGCTACGCCAAGACGTATGAGCCGATCCCGGCCAACGTGGAGAAGTACGCTCGCCTCTTCAAGCTGTACCAGCAAGTCTACGCGGCGACCCGCTCGCTGAATGAAGGGCTGCAGGAATTCCGCGGATAAGCCTCCCGATCCGGATTCGAATTCGGATGATCGCCATGCATGAGAAGCGCCTGTTCCGATGAGGAACAGGCGTTTTTCATTCGAGAATGTTGCATTTCTTACAACATTTCCAACACGTGGGACTTGGTTTGACTGCAAATGTTGCATTTCTTACAACATTTCCAACACGTGGGACTTGGTTTGACTGCAAATGTTGCATTTCTTACAACATTTTAGAGACTCATTGGCCATCGCAGCCGAAAATGTTGCAGGAAATACAACAATTCAGCCCATTCGGGGCATTCAGGCCCCCCAATGTTGTACTTTTTACAACATTCCTCCGACCTGACTAAGGTCCGCAAGAACGCAATAGGAGACCCGGGAGTCTGCCGCCACCCAGGCAAGAACTGCAAATCCCCTATAGCCCGAAAGGCATGGTATAATTGACCTTGCACGAGGAGGGAAGACATGTTCATCCGGAACATCTACCGCAATTACTTCAAGAACAATTTGTTCATGAAAATCATTTTGTTTTTCTCGGTCATCACGATCGTGACGATCATTACGTTTTCGTACGTGATGTTCATGTTTATGTCCGAGTCCGCGGTGCAGAGGCAACTGGATATCCAGAAGCGGGCGATCGAAAGCGTAAGCGGCTACATCGGCGGCAAATACGAAGCCGTGCAAACGATGGTGCGGGACATCTATCGCGACGAGGAGCTGGCCTCGAACACTTCGTTTTTTCTGGAGCATCGGTATCAGGATTACGTGAACTACCGCCTGGACCGGTTTTATATGGAAAATAATTCGTCAACGGACACCGTGCTTTATTTCCGCAACGTGGTTGACGACGATCCGGACATCCGCAGCGTCATGTTGTATAGCGCGGACCTGCAGCAGCTGTATGCCTTTGGCAACGACAATCAGTTCAAGATTATCCCCACCAACCAGGCCCGGTCCTTCGTGCCCGACGTCATGTACCAGCAAGAGGGCATGAACGTGGGAACGGCCAACATCTGGGTGCGCAAAACGGTTGGTTTGCCGAACACCCCGATGTATTCGGTCCGAATTCCGATCAACAATAAGCTAACGCTTCGCAATATCGGGCAACTGGACGTTTATTTCGACACGGCCGCTGTGTGGGGCAGCCTGGCCATGTACCAGGATGAATTGAAGGGATCGATCCTGGTTCTGTCCGCAGACGGCAGCGTTCTGTTCGATTCCTCCGGTATCTATTATGGTCGAAAATATCCTTATACCGAGCAACTCAACTCGCTATATGACACCGGGGTGCTGGGCAACGGACTGATCGCCACTAAGCTGACGCAAAGCCAGGGAGGGTTTACGGTGCTCAGCACGGTCCCGAAAGAGGAACTGGCTAGAACCTATCAGGGACTTCGCAACACGATCCTGACGATCAGCTCCATTTGCATTCTATTCGCCATCCTGATCCCGGCACTGTTCATCAGCAATTTCGCCAAACGCACGAACGGCATCATCCGGTTTACCCGGAGAGTGCGCAACGGCGATTTCTCGGCGCGGATTGCCGACGTACGGGAGGACGAGCTGGGGCAGATTTCCAAGAGCTTTAACGACATGCTGGACGAGCTGAATTTGTATATCGACCGGGTGTTCAAAGCCGAGATCAAGCAGCAGCAAACCGAGCTTGTCGCGCTGCAAGCGCGGATTAACCCGCATTTTCTTTACAATACCCTGGAAGTGATTCGCATGCGGGCCATTTCCCAAGGCGCCAAGGATGTGGGAGAAATGATCTACAGCTTGTCCGTCCTGTTCAAAAGCATGGTGCAGCAAAAGAAAAACTACACGCTGAAGGATGAGCTGGAAGCCTGCCGCTTGTATCTGGAGTTGTTCCGCATCCGTTACAAGGATCGCTTTACCTATGAGATTCAGGCCGACCCGGCGCTCTACGGTAAGGCGCTTGTCAGGTTGTCCCTGCAGCCGATCGTGGAGAATTACATCGTCCACGGGATTCAAACGGACCGATTTGACAACCGGATCACGATTGAAGTGCGGGAGGACGAGGATACCTTAATCGCAGTGGTGAAGGATAACGGGAAAGGCATCGAACCCGACCGGCTGGCGGAAATCCGCCGGGAACTGGAGCGGGAGGAGGAAACCGGGCAAATGTTCGGATTGCGCAGCGTGCATACGCGGCTGCGGTTCCTGTACGGTCCGGCTTACGGGATAGAGATCGACAGCGTGCCCGGCGCAGGGACGACGATCACAATACGTTATCCCAACCGGGAAGGAATGGAGGTTGAAGATGTATAAGGTGTTTATCGTCGATGACGAACCGTTTATCATCGAGGGCTTATACGATATCGTCGACTGGCCGCAGTTCGGTCTGGAAATCGTCGGCCACGCGGGGAACGGACAGCAGGCGCTGGACGCCCTGGGCTCGACGCCGGTCGATGTATTGATCACGGACATCTCCATGCCGGTCATGGACGGGTTAACGCTGATCTCCGAGGCGCGGAAGCTGCATGAGGAGCTGAAAGTGATCATTTTGAGCGGATTCAACGAGTTCGATTATCTCAAAGAGGGCATGAAGCTGGGCATCGAAAACTATTTGCTGAAGCCGATTAATTTGGAGGAGCTGGAATCGACGCTGCGCAACACCGTGCAGAAGCTCGACAGCGTGCAATCAGATGGGTTGTATGACGCCTACGATGTCCAGATTTTGAAGGACAACACCCTGTACCGCTGGCTGAACGGGCAAATCGCCGCCGCCGAATTCGAGGAGCGTGCCGAGCTGCTGGGTCTGCATTTGCAGGGCCCCAACATTGCGGTGGCCGCGCTGCGTACCAAAGGCATTTCGGCTGAAGTATTCGAACGGGCCGAACATTACTTGAAGGAGCGGAGGGGAGTCGCCTTGTTCCGCGACGTGGACGGCGATATTGTGATCGTGGGCTCTTTGCTTCAGGGAGCGGAGGGAAAAAGGACGTTTGCGGAGCTGATGGAGAACCTGGCGTTGGAGTTGTCCGTCATGAACCGGCCGATCCAAATCGGCATCGGCAGCGTGAGCCAGCTTCCCGAGGGAGCTTCTCTCAGTTACAAGGAAGCCAAGCGCGCCCTGGAATACTACCTGATCTATCCGGATCGGCGGACGATCGAATACAAGCTGCTGGAAGGCGACCACCGTGGCAACAGCGTGCTGGAGAGTGGTTATCCGCTGGCATGGGACGAGTATGCCAAGCTGATTTTGGCCAAGGATAAGGAAGGTTTGAAGGAGCTCGTTTCCCGCGATTTCGAGCAGATGAAGCGGCTGGAGGGCATCCGCCCCGAGGATTTGCAGAACGCTGCCTTAGAGCTGGTTGTCCGCTTCAAAATGGAGCTGCAGCATATCAAATATACGGAAGAAACCGATTTGTTTAAGAAGGCGCTAGAGCGTGTACAACGCTGCGAATCGTTCCAGGAAATGATCGGAATCCTGGAGGGGCTGGCGGAGGAGACGGTCTGCTCGCTGCTGCAGGACGCCAAGAATCCCGTGGTGCATCAAGTGCTGACTTACATCGATACGCATTACGCCGACGAGCTGTCGCTGAAAACGCTGGGGGCGCAATACCATATTCACCCGGTTTATCTCGGCCAGCTCTTTCATAAGGAGACGGGCGTGTCCTTCGCCGAATACATTAACAAGTATCGAATCGAAAAGGCGAAGCAGCAGCTCAAAAACACCAATCTCAAGGTACACGAAATCGCCCGGAACGTGGGATACTGGGAAATCGGCTACTTCTACAAGCAGTTCCGGAAATACGTGGGGATTTCTCCCACCGACTTTAAAGCGTTGCATTAGATTTGAAGGGGATGGGTACCCTGGATCAAGGATATTTTTACCTACCTGAAGGGGAGGTTTTCCTTGCATCCGGGGTACTGTCCTTTTCTTTAATTTGTACCTCGATTTTTTAAGTTTATCTTCTTTTTGTAACGGCTTTCATCCGGTAAGGTTAAGTTAGTCAAACAAAACAAAAGAGCTTCAAAAGGGAGGATCAGCATGAGTAAAAGCAAAAGAAGTTTTTCTTTCGTACTTGCCACTCTGATGGCCTTGGTGCTTGTTCTAAGCGCCTGCGGCGGCAACAAGAACGCTGAAAGCAACAGCGGCAACAGCGGGGCTGCAGCCGGCAACTCGGAAGAACCGGTTAACCTGATCTGGTACACGATCGGGACGCCTCAAAAAGACGTGGACCGCGTTATGGAAGAGGTCAGCAAGTACACCAAAGAGAAAATCAACGCAACGATCACGATGAAAATGATCGACTGGGGCGATTACACTCAAAAAATGCAAGTAAACGTCGCTTCCGGTGAACCGATGGATATCATCTTCACTTCCGCCGGCGGTTTCGACTACGTGCAAAACGCCAGAAAAGGCGCGTTCATGGAGCTTGACGATCTGCTCGAAAAATACGGACAAGATCTGAAAAACACCATCGACCCGGCCTTCCTGGAAGGCTCCAAAGTTGACGGCCATAACTACGGCATCCCTGCCAACAAAGAATTGCCTCAACAAGAAGTATGGCGCTTCAACAAAAGCCTGGCCGACAAATACAACATGGACATCACTAGCATTCGTTCCTTGGATAGCATCGAACCGTTGCTGAAAACGATCAAGGAAAACGAACCGGGCGTAACGCCTTTCGCGATGGACAAGAACTACGTTCCTTACGTGCCTTATGATTACATCATCCAGAACCTGCCGATGGCCGTAAAACTGGACACAACGGATTATAAAATCGTAAACATCCTGGAAACGCCAGAAATGAAGGCCGCTCTGGATCTGATGCACAAATACTATCAAGCGGGTTATGTGGCTCCTGAAGCTGCAACGACCGGTTCTACCAGCGACCTGATGACTTCCGGCCAATGGTTCATGGACCGTGCGCAAACTCAGCCGTTGGCGGATAACCTGTGGTCTGCAAGCTACGGTTACCCTGTCGTTTCCACGCCGGCAAGTGACGCGATCATTACGAACACTTCCGTACAAGGTTCGATCATGGCGATCTCCGCGAACTCCGAGCATCCGGAGAAAGCGATGGAATTCCTGAACCTGCTGAACACCGATCCGGTGCTGCGCAACATGGTTGACTCCGGTATCGAAGGCGTTCACTACAAGAAGATTGACGACACGCATTACGAAAACCTGGCAGAATCGAAAAACTACGACATGCCGTCTTACTCTTTGGGCAACAACATGCTCTTGTACCTGAATCCGAACGATCCGGACGACAAATGGGAGCAATTCAAGAAGTTTAACGCAGAAGGCGTGAACTCGCCGATCCTGAGCTTCAACTTCGACAGCACGAAAGTAGCTACCGAAATGGCAGCCGTACAAAACGTGAAAGAACAATTCTGGTCCTCGCTGATGACCGGTACGGTGGATCCGGCAGAATACTTGCCGAAAGCGATTGAAAAATTCAAAGAGGCCGGCCTTGACAAGGTCATTGCTGAAGCCCAAGCTCAGCTCGATGCCTGGAGAGCTGAAAACAACAAGTAACAATTAAAGAAAGAGCAGGGATCGGGCGGGTGAAAGTGGCGCCCGATCCTTTTTCATTATTTTCGACAGGAGGGGAACATCATGGCTGCATTTTTCAAAAACCTGCTCAAGAATAAAGTCATGTTATTTATGGTGTTGCCGGGTGCCGTCTGGTTTTTCTTTTTCTCGTACCTTCCGTTGGTCGGTACGATTACGGCGTTTAAGCAATACCGCTTCAGCCGTGACGGCTTCTGGGCGAGTATCGCGAAGAGCGAATGGGTAGGTTGGGACAACTTCAAGTTCCTGTTCAGCACGAACGATGCTTTTACCATTACCCGCAACACGTTGTTATACAACCTTGCTTTTATTTTCATCGGACTCGTGCTTTCCGTCGCGATGGCGATCCTGCTGTCCGAACTGGTCGGCAAAACGATGGCTAAAGTCTATCAAACCGGGATGTTTCTGCCCTATTTCTTGTCCTGGGTTATCGTCGGCTACTTCGCGTTCAGCTTCCTGAGCATGGATCGCGGGATGATCAACCAAATCCTGGGCTGGTTCGGCGTGGAGCGGATCAACTGGTATTCAGAGCCGAAGTATTGGCCTTATATCTTGATTTTCGTCAATCTGTGGAAGTCGATCGGCTACAACAGCGTCGTTTACCTGGCTTCGATCATGGGGATCGACAAATCGCTTTACGAGGCGGCGATGATCGACGGGGCTACCAAATGGCAGCAAATTCGCAACATCACGGTTCCCCTGCTTTCTCCGATCATTATTATCATGACGCTGCTTGCGGTAGGGCGGATCTTTTACGCCGACTTCGGCTTGTTCTACCAAGTGCCAAGAGATTCGGGCACGCTCTATCAAGTCACGAACGTCATCGACACTTACGTATACCGCGGTTTGAAAACAACCGGGGAAATCGGCATGAGTACGGCGGCCGGCCTTTATCAATCGGTGGTAGGCTTCATTCTCGTCATGGTTTCCAACTACGTCGTGCGCAAAATCGATAAGGACAGCGCCCTATTTTAAACAGCTGAAAGGAGTGTCAGAGTATGGCGGAGCTGGCTAGAAAAAGCAAGGATTTTCATAACGTCTCTCGCGGCTGGAACGCCGTTTTGCACCTGATCGCGGGCATTTTCTCGTTCTTGTGCGTGTTCCCCTTTATCTTCGTCGTCATTATTTCCTTTACGGACGAAAAAACGCTGGCAACGGACGGCTATCGGCTGATTCCTGCCAAATGGAGTCTGGAGGCTTACCGCTTCGTGTTCGAAAGCGGCGATTCGCTGCTTCGCTCTTACGGCGTGACGATTCTGATCACCCTCGTGGGCACCGTGATCAGTTTGGTCATGATCTCGCTTTACGCTTACGCGATCTCGCGGAAGAGCTTCCGCTACCGGAGATTCTTCTCCGTATTTGCAATCGTCACCATGCTCTTTAACGGCGGGATGATCCCGACTTATATGGTTGTATCCCAGTTGATGGGTCTGAAGGACACGTTGTGGGCGCTCATTTTGCCGCTCGCGATGAATGCATTTTATATCATGATCCTACGTACGTTTTATAGTACAAGCGTTCCGGAAGCGATCATTGAATCGGCGCGGATTGACGGTGCCGGCGATTTCTATATTTTCCTGCGCATCGTATTGCCGCTGTCCCTGCCGGGCTTGGCTACGATCGGCCTATTCAGCACGTTGGGCTACTGGAACGACTGGTTTAACGCGTTGCTGTACATCGACAATCCGAATCTGGTGCCGCTGCAGTCGATGCTGATGCGGATCGAATCGAGCATTGCCTTTATTCAGCAGAACTCGCAAAACAGCTCGCTGAGCTTGCAGGCCCTGTCGTCGATTCCGCAGGATACGTCGCGGATGGCGATGGTCGTGCTTGCGACGCTGCCAATTATTTTTGCATATCCGTTCTTCCAACGGTATTTTGTACAAGGACTTACGGTAGGCGCCGTCAAAGAATAATAGTGGTGGCTCAAAAATTGCCTTTTGATCACGAAGTAGTACCAAGTAGTTTAATCGGCATCGAATCTTGAATTCAGCCGGGCCTTCCGTTGCTCACGTAGCCTCCAGCTACGCTGCGCTACTCAGTCCCTAGCTTCATCCAACCTTCTCGGTGCTGAAAAGTCAATTTTTGAACGTCATTGGAACTCTAGATCCAACCCTTTTTGAACTCTTTTGTATTGAGGAAAAATTTAAGGAGCGAGGTGGAGACGTTGCTTTATAAAGACAGATCGAAACCCGTCCCGGAACGAGTGGAGCATTTGCTCGGACTGATGACATTGGAAGAAAAGGCCGGCCAGCTGGTCCAGCCTTTCGGCTGGCAGACCTATGAGCATAAAGATGGCGAAATCAAGCTGACCGATGCGTTTAAAGAGCAGGTACAGGGCGGCGGGATCGGCTCGCTTTACGGCGTGCTCCGCGCGGATCCGTGGACGGGCGTGACGCTGGAAACCGGCTTGTCGCCGCGCGAAGGCGCGGAAGCGGTCAACGCGATCCAGCGTTACGCCATCGAAAACTCGCGCCTCGGCATCCCGATCCTGATCGGGGAAGAGTGCTCGCACGGCCATATGGCGATCGGCGCCACGGTCTTTCCGGTGCCGTTGTCGCTTGGCAGCACCTGGAACGTGGAGCTGTACCGCGAGATGTGCCGAGCGGTGGCTCGGGAGACGCGCGCCCAAGGCGGCGCGGTCACCTATTCCCCGGTCCTCGACGTCGTTCGCGATCCCCGTTGGGGCCGGACCGAAGAGTGCTTTGGCGAAGACGCCTATTTAATCGGCGAAATGGCCGTAGCTTCGGTCGAGGGCTTGCAAGGGGAACGTTTAGACGGAGAGGACAGCGTGGCAGCCACGCTGAAGCACTTCGTCGGCTACGGCAGCTCCGAGGGCGGCCGAAACGCCGGCCCGGTCCATATGGGACGGCGCGAGCTGCTGGAGGTCGACCTGCTGCCATTCCGCAAGGCGGTGGAAGCCGGCGCGGCTTCGATCATGCCGGCCTACAACGAGATCGACGGCGTTCCGTGCACGACCAACGAAGAATTGTTGGACGGTGTCCTTCGCGGCGAGTGGGGGTTTGACGGCATGGTCATCACCGACTGCGGCGCGATCGACATGCTCGCTTCCGGCCACGACGTGGCGGAAGACGGACGGGATGCGGCGATCCAGGCGATTCGCGCGGGCATCGACATGGAGATGTCCGGCGTGATGTTCGGCAAGCACCTGGTGGAGGCGGTACGGTCGGGACAGCTGGAGGAGGAAGTGCTCGATCGCGCGGTGCGCCGCGTATTGACGCTGAAATTCCGCCTGGGGCTGTTCGAACAGCCGTACGCCGACCCGGCGCGGGCCGAGCGGGTGATCGGCAGCACGGAACATGTGGAGCTGGCTCGACAGTTGGCCCGCGAAGGCATCGTGCTGCTGAAGAACGAAGGCGGCGTGCTGCCGCTGTCTGCAGACGCCGGCAAAATCGCCGTCATCGGGCCGAACGCCGATGTAGGCTACAACCAGCTGGGCGACTACACCTCGCCGCAGCCTCGCTCCAAGGTAACGACCGTGCTGGGCGGGATTCGCGGCAAGCTGGACGGAACGCCGGAGCGGGTGCTGTATGCCCCGGGCTGCCGGATCAATGGCGACTCCCGGGAAGGTTTTGACGTGGCCTTGTCCTGCGCGGAGCAGGCGGATACGGTGGTCATGGTCGTTGGCGGCTCCAGCGCGCGGGATTTCGGCGAGGGCACGATCGACCTCCGAACCGGCGCCTCCAAAGTAACCGGCAATGCGGAGAGCGACATGGATTGCGGCGAAGGCATCGACCGCATGAACCTCGGCTTGTCCGGCGTACAGCTGGAGCTGATTCAAGAAATTCATAAATTGGGTAAACCGCTGGTAGTGGTTTATATCAACGGACGGCCGATTGCCGAACCGTGGATCGACGAGCACGCCGATGCGATTCTGGAAGCCTGGTATCCGGGCCAAGAGGGCGGGCATGCGATTGCCGATATCCTATTCGGCGACGTGAATCCGTCCGGACGCCTGACGGTATCCGTTCCGAAGCATGTCGGACAGCTTCCGGTTTACTACCACGGCAAACGTTCGCGGGGCAAAAGATATTTGGAAGACGATTCGCAACCGCGGTATCCGTTTGGATACGGACTTAGCTACACGGAGTTCAGCTATGGCAATTTATCGCTTGAGGCTGATGCTATAGACGTAAACGGGACGACGAAAGTATCGATCGACGTAACGAACGTGGGCGACCGGGCCGGTGCGGAAGTGGTCCAGCTGTACATTGCCGACGTCGCGAGTGCGGTAACCCGGCCGGCGAAAGAGCTGAAGGGCTTTCGCAAGGTATTCCTGCAGCCGGGCGAGACGCAAACGGTTGAGTTTCAGGTCGGTCCGGAGCAGCTGCAATACATCGGACGGAATTATGAGCCGGTGGTGGAGCCGGGAGAGTTCCGGGTGCATGTCGGCAAAAACGTAAATGATACGCTAAGCGCCAATCTCTTTGTGCGGGAGGGTTAACATACATGGAACGCATCAGACGTTTTATCCGGGAGCTGTCGGAAGCCCAATGGCTGGATCAGATCCAGCTGCGCGGGTGGGAAATTACTTTTTCCGTCTACCAGGTTCCCGGGAGTTACACGAAGGAGACAGGTTATTCGGAGGGGCAAGCCTTCGAGCGGTTCCCAAGCACGCAGGGAACGACGTATTTCTTCCGCACCCAGTTGGAGATTCCAGAAGGATGGCGAGGCGGACAGGTAGGTCTTATTTTTGCTTCCTGCGGCGAAGGGTTATTGCGAATCAACGGCAAATCAGCCCAGGGCCTGGACCGGAACCATACGTTCGTGACGTTGCCCCAGGAGCAAGGGCAAAGCCCGCTCTCGCTGGAGATCGAGCTGTACGATCCGATCCCTGAGCCCGTAGATCCGCTGAACCAACAAGCGGTCATTCAGCCGCCGATTACGCGGATCGACAGCCGTCTGGTGCTGGTGAACCGCCCGGTGCAAAGCTTGATGTACACGGCGACGATCGTCCGGGATTCCGCCGTGCTGCTGCCGGAGCAGGATTTTCGGCGCACCCGCCTGATCGAGGCGCTGTATGCCGCCATGGACGGATTCGTGGCGCTGGACGCGGAAGCGATCCGCGAGGGTGGAGCGATTGCCGAGCTGGAGCAGCGGCTTGCCGAGCGGGTGAAGGCGATCGGCGGCAACGCCGAAGGCCTGATCCAAATGGTCGGCCAATCGCATATCGACATCGCTTGGCTGTGGCCGGCGCGGGAGACGGTACGCAAGACCAGCCGGACGTTCTCGACGGTCGACGCGCTGATGCGCGAGTACCCGGAATACCGCTACACGCAAAGCCAACCGTTGCTGTTTGCCTACCTGAAGGAAAACGATCCCGAGTTGTATGAGCGGGTGAAAGCGCGGATCAAGGAAGGCCGCTGGGAATTGGTCGGCGGCATGTGGGTGGAGCCGGATTTGAACCTGCCGAGCGGCGAATCGCTGATGCGGCAGATGCTGTACGGGCAGCGTTTCTATCAGGAGGAGTTCGGATTCACCTCGGAGATCGAATGGCTGCCGGACACGTTCGGCTATTGCGCCTCGTTGCCGCAAATCTTGAAGCATGGCGGGATTCGCTATTTCATGACGACCAAGCTCGGTTGGAACGACACCAACGTATTCCCGTACGACCTGTTCCATTGGGTCGGCATCGACGGCACGCCGATGTTGTCCTACCTAAACCACGGCGTGAACGAAAATACGCTGCCGAAGGACGTTCATGAGCACTGGCAGTCTTATCGCCAGAAAGCCGTCCATCCGGAGCAGATGCTGCTTTATGGGCATGGCGACGGCGGCGGCGGGGTCACCCGCGAAATGCTGGAGTACATTAACCGCGCCGAGCTGATGGTAGGTCAGCCGGCGAGCGAATACAGCACGGCGGCGGAGTTCTTCGCCGGAATCGAAGCGGCGCAGCCGAAGCTGCCGGCTTGGCACGGCGATCTGTATTTGGAATTGCACCGGGGGACGTATACGACCCACGGCCGCAACAAGCGCAGCAACCGGAAAGCGGAGATTTTGTACCGCGAGGCCGAACTGTGGAACGCGTTGGCTGCTCCGGCCATGCCGAAAGACCGGCAACGCGAGGCGCAAAGCACGCTGCAGGCGGGCTGGAAGCTGATCCTGTTGAACCAGTTCCACGACATTATCCCGGGTTCGGCGATCACCGAAGCGTACGAGACCTCGACGAAGGAATATGCGGACATTTTCGGCAAAGGGAACGCCGGACTATATCAAGGCCTGACGGCTTTGGCCGAACGGGTAACGACCGCAGGCGAAGGTACGCCTTACATCGTCTTTAATAGTCTGGGCTGGATCCGCGACGCGGTGGTGGCTCTTCCGGATCAAGCTTATCGCAGCGGCGCGGCTGCTTACGACGAGCTCGGCACGCGGCTTGAGCTGGGCGTCCGGACGGATCTTGGCGGAGAAACGGCGGCCTGGGTTCGCGTGCCGGAGGTTCCGGCCTTTGGCTACAAGACGATTTGGCTGCGGTCCGAAGCGGATGTTGTTGCTGGCGCGGCAGCGGATTCCAAAGCCGGTAGTAAGGTATTCCAAGGCGAATGGGAAACGGAATTCTACCGTTTGAAATTCAACGAGCGCGGCGAGATCGTCAGCCTGTGGGATAAAGAAGCCGGACGGGAGATCGTGAAGACAGGCGAAAGCGCGAACCGCTTCCACTTCTACCACGACCGTCCGACGCTGTGGGATGCGTGGGACATTGACCCGCGCTACGAACAGCAACCGGCCGGTGAAGCCGTATTGCTGGAGAGCGGCCTGGTAGCAAGCGGCCCGATCCAGGATGTGATTCGCTTCCGCTGGAGTCTCGGCCAATCGGAAATCACGCAGGATCTGATCCTCTATCATCACGACAAGCGGATCGATTTCCAAACGAAGGTGAATTGGAACGAAGCCCATAAGCTGTTGAAGGTCGGCTTCCCGATCGACGTCGTCACGGATAAAGCGACTTATGAAATTCCGTTCGGGGCGCTGGAACGTCCGACGCATCGCAACACGAGCTGGGAGCAGGCGCAATTCGAGGTGTGCGGACACCGGTTCGCCGACGTTTCCGAACGCGGCTACGGCGTCAGCCTGTTGAACGACTGCAAATACGGCTACGATATCCAGGGCAGCACGATTCGCCTGTCGTTGCTGCGGGCGCCGAAATGGCCGGACGTGACCGCCGATCTCGGCGAACATGAATTTACGTATTCGCTGTATCCGCACCAAGGCGACTGGCAGACCGCTCACACGGTACGCGCGGCGGCCGAGTTGAACCATGGGCCAGCCGTGCTGGCAGCCGAAGCGCATGAAGGCACGCTGCCTTCCACGGGAGCGCTGCTCGGATTTGCAGGCGAGCATGTCGTGCTCGACACGGTGAAACCGGCCGAGGACGGCGATGGCGTGATCCTGCGTCTGTACGAATCGGCGGGCGGCCGCGAGCGCGTGGCGTTGAATTGGAACGAGCCGGTTTCGGGCGCGTTCCTGTCCGATGCGCTGGAGCGGGAGCTTGAACCGATGGCGATGGCGGACGCGGGGCGGATCGAGCTCGATTTTGCCCCGTATGAGATTAAGACGCTGAAGTTGAAGTAAGATGTGAATATTTGTGGGGCGCGTGTGGTGGCACGAGAGATTAGCTGGAAAAAGTAACGTTAATTTCGACTGTATCTTGGGATGGGTTGAATTTAACTGGAATTTC
>NZ_JAKSXN010000008.1 GCF_022427145.1 Paenibacillus timonensis | reverse complement strand
AAACGAGAACGGTACTTTTTCGGGCAAATCAGGTCTTTCAGGTCCGTTACCGTGAAGCTGAGGTCCGTAGAGGCCATGGTCCGTCTACTTCGGCTCCACCTCGTCCAGCGTCAAGCGGTATGACAGGTCCTTCATATAACCGCCGTCGGGATGTAGGAAGACCAAACCAAAGTCAAGATCCTCGCCGGCCCCTCGTACGATAGCGATCAACCGATTCAAGCCCGGATTCAAGACCATCTCTTGTTCCGGCTCCGGCACCCGCTCACCGTTGATCATGATTTCAACCGTGGAAGAGCCGTCTGCGAGTACCCGCAGCCGCCCTCGGCGAGGAGCTTCCTCTTCTTCCGGCACCGTAACAAAGCAGCTCAGAAACCACGGATCCCGCCCCGCATTGGCGATATGCAATAGACCGTTGGAGCGGCGTTCTTTTTTTTGCATCCAGCCGTACAGGCCTTCCCCTAAATTGTTAAGCGAAAACTCCGGATCCGTATAGTAATCTCGCATTGCGCCGTAATCGACGTAAGCCGGACAAGGCAGCGCCATCATGGCTTCCACGGCCCATTCCCCATCGCCTTTCTCCTCGTTCAAAAGCTCATCGTCGAAAGAGGCACCCAGGTTCGCCAGCAGGCGGGTATATAAGCGCAAAGCCTTCTCGCTTTCGGGGTCCGGCAGCAGTTGGGAGCACACCACGGTTCCGCTCCCCACCTTGGCATCAATTAGGAACGCCCCGGATGGCCGGGCTTTCCGTTGATTCAGCTCCACCAGCGCGAGGCGGCTGTATTCGGCCGTGTACCCCTGCACGAAGAAGTCCTTCCAGGCGGTGCCTTCCACGCTGGTGCAAAGGACGGCGACGCCTGGGGCTTCCAGGCGGTGGGCGGCGAGGACCCGGTTGACCACTTCCCGCGGCGACAAGAACACCTTGTCGAAGCCGAATAAGTCAACCGGGCTGAGCCCGCGGGCGGCGGCGTGCGCGTAGTCCGCCGCCAAATGGTACGTCTCGTGCGGCGCCACGCGCACGGGACGGTCCAGCAGGCGGGCCAACGCCGCCTGCTGCCCGGGCTCCGCCGGCAGGACGAGCACGCGTCCGCCGGCTTCGGCATGGCGCCGGACGGCTTCCGCCGCCCCCGGCGCCTCGAGCAGGCAGGCTTCGGCCACCAGCAGGCCGAAGCCCTGCCCGGGCGGCATGGCGGTGCCCCCGCCATGCCCGCCGAGCGCCGGCGCCGCCAGCGCCGCTACATCGGCCAGCGCGGCGTGCCGCAGCCGCAGCCGGCCGAGCAACGTGGCGGCGGGGCCGCCGGGGCGCACCAGCGCGACGGTCGGCTGCCCCGCCGCCTCGTCCCGCTCCCCGGCCGCGCCGCCCGCATACGCGAGCAGGTTGCGCAGCAGCAAGCAAGCTTGCGGCACGCGATCCGCGTGGGCCATCAGCTCCAGCTGATTGGCCACCATCCGGCCGCGGCCGTGCCGGTATTCCAGCAGCGGCGACCACAGATCGCCGCCGTCGCCGAAATCGCCCGCGCTGCACTCCAGCAGCAGCGTGAAGTCGCCGTAGACCGGCTTCTCGAAAGCGGCGCGGATGATCGGCAACGGGCCGTCTTCGGCAAGCTCCGGTTGCCAGAACATCAGATCGTCGTCGCCGATCCCGGAGAGCGCCGGATGACCGTAATCCCCGGCATGGGCGCGCAGGAAAGAGCGCCGCGACAACGTCAGCTTGCCGAGCGAGAGCTGGTTCTGTTCCAACAGCAGCAACCGGCCGCCCCGCGCGACATACGCCTGGAGCAGCCGTTCCAACGCGCCGTCCGCATCCTCTGCATAACTTCCGATGACCAGAAGCCCTTCGGTCGGCAGACGGGGATCGGCCAACTGCTCCCAATCCACCCGTTCACAGCCGGGCACAAGCCTGTGGATGGTCTCATAATCCGCGTCGTTCCCCCAATAAACCACCGGCCGGTTAACGGGAACGGGACGGCTCCGCAAGCGGGCGGACAGGATCCGGTAGTTCAACCGCAGCTCATGCACCGGCTGTCCGTCGTGAAGAAGCGTTGCCGCAAGCTCCGCCCGCCCTTCCGAATGAACGGGCAGCGGCTGCCACCTCAAGCGGAGCACCTTGGGCTCCGCAGGGCCTTGCGTGAAGCCGAAGCTTTGTTCATGGACGATCGTTCCCCCTTGCTTCACGGTAAATTTCACCATGACATCCCGGGCCGATAACGTATCATTGAACACGTCGAAGCTGCGGTCGACCGGCTGGTCGTCATAGAAGCTCCGGTCGTATTCGGCGGCGAGGATCGTCGCCGGCTTAAACGCCGCCGCCAGGACGGCGAAAGCGGGATTAGGCCGATACGGCGGCTCTTCCTCCGGTAACAGGCCGTTATGGATCGTCAGTGAGTAAGCCGGAATCACCTTCGGCATTACGCCGGGGAAATCTGATTTGACCGGCGGCGGGAGGATCACGTCCCGCTCGGGCATCGCCCGCATGAAATAGTGGGCGAAATTAAACGTCGACAGGCCGGATACGCCCTGGCGGCGCGCATATTCCACGAACAGCCGCTCCTTCTCCGCCAAGCCTAAGGCGCTTTCGTCCGTCCCGCGGTAAGCCCGCAGTCCGACGTACATACTGCTGTTCTGCGGGCAGATGTACCACCAGCCTCCATGTTCGCCGAAGGTTAGCGGAACGGTGCGGTCCCATTGGCCGATCGTCCCGTCGATGTTGTAGTGGCGGCTTTCCACTTCCGTATGCGCTTTGGGCAGCAGCCGGTTATCCCCCTCGGCAACGATCGCCCGCGTCGGATCCAGCTTCCGGATGGATGCCATCAAATCAGGGAGATGTTTCTTGAAGCCGTCTCGCCCGTCCACCCAGCGCATCTCGTTCTGCACGCTCCAGAGGATGACGGACGGATGGTTTTTGTCGCGTTGCACCAGCCGCCGCACATGCTGCCGGCAAGCCTCCAAATAATCGGGATGGTCCGCCTGCATCGATTTGCCCGAGCCGTAAATGGCCGTTTCGTCGACGATCAGCATCCCTTCCTCGTCGGCGATGCGAAGGTAGTCCGCCGGATAAGGCTCCGCGTGCAGCCGGATGCTGTTCACCCCTACGGTGCGGCACATGCGGTACCAGTTGCGGATATACGCCTCCGTCTGCTGGGCCCCGCCTTGAAAATGCCAAGAATCGCCGCGCAGGTTCAGCGGAATCCCGTTCAGCTTAAACTGTGGACCTTCGCACCAGAACTCGCGAAACCCAAACGTTTCCTCACGCCGGTCGATCACCCGTTCCCCGTCCATCAGCTCGAACTCGGCCCGGTACAGAAACGGCGAATCGGGGCTCCACCGCTTGGCGTCGGCCCATTCCAGATGGAACGAAGCGCGGTAAGTTTCCCCGCCGTGCTCGTTCTCGCACAGCCGCAGCCAATTAGCCGCCCCGGCAGAAACCGGCTCAACCGGCTGTTCCGCCACAAGCACCTGCTGCTTTACTTCCGTCGATGTCCCTAAAGTACGCCCCTCATCAAAACTTGAAGCCAGCACCCCCAGCTCGCGAACGCGAAGCCGTACGCGAAGCGGTCCTTCCAAAGCGCCCTCCACTCCTTGCGTCCCGCCGATGACGGCCTCTGCTTCAAGCCGGCCGTTCCGGACGGAAGTGCGCAGGGTGACGTCCTCTACGGCCAGCGCCGGGTAACTCTCCAGATACACATCCTGCCAGATTCCCCGGCAAACGCCGCCAAACCAGGAGCCGACCAGACCGGTCACCTTTTGGGCTCCGGAGGGCAACGTCGTTTGATCAAAGCTCCCGCAGACGAGATGCAGCTCATGCTCCCGCCCCGGCGTCACGTAAGAGGTAATGTCGAGTCTTAGCGGCAAGTAGCCGTCCTCCCATACGGCGATTTCCCGTCGGTCCAGGTAAATCACGGCCTTTTGCATGATGCCGTCCAGTCTTAGCACGATTCGCTGGCCAGCCATCCGCTCCGGCACCCGGAAGCGGCGGTGCAGCACGCCTGCCTCGGCGTCGTCCCATTCCTTCGGGTAACCGTACAAATCCATCGGTACGAAGCCATGCTCCGGGATTTCGCCAAAACGCTTCCCTGCCCCCTGCACGTAGGTTCGTCTCCAACTGGAGGGAACCCTCACCTTCTGTGCCTCATATTCGAGGGATTCCGGCAGCGTGCGGCGCCGCGGCTCGCCATACAGCGGCATAAAATCCCATTCTCCGTTCAGGCATATCGTATGACGCATCGTGTCTCCTCCTCCGTCCGGCGGAACGCCGCGTGCAGCACAAGCTCCAGCTTTCGCCAGAGCTCCTGTCCTGCCGGAACTCCCGTCCACGGGATAAAATGCGGTTCCATCGCTTCGGCCCAGCGTACCGGCTTGAGCGACGTGTTGAGCTTCCCTTCGTAGGTTGCGGGCTCTAGGGTCGCAGGCTGCTCCGAATAGAAAAACAACAAACTCTCATGCAGGCCGATGATGCCGTATTTATCCCCGTCGCCCGGCTTTTCCTCTTGATATTGATAATGGTGGTAGATATAGCTCGCGGCTTCTTCCGGCTTCAGCCTGGCCAGCCTTCCGTAAGGTTCGGCCAAGCGGTCCGAATGCCGCCAGTCCGTACCGGCAACGGGTTGATGGTAATGAAAAATATCCGTCATCGGCGCCCAACGCCGCCCCGTCCCTGTCTCCGTCTCTCCTCCCGGCCACACGATCAGCCGCTCACCAGCCGCCATAAGCAGCCGCTCCGGCGGAACCGCCTCCCGCAAGCATTCATAATACAGATAGAACCGGTTCCCGTCGGCGAACAAGCTGAGATGATCCACCTCCAGCCGTTCCATCGCTTCAGCCAGCGCATGGGAAATCTCCGGCCCCCGCCAGATCTCCGCCCATTCTGCTCCTTCTTCTCCTTCGGCCCGGTATATGTACCGTTTCATGGTCAACCTCCCGATAGCTTTGGGAAATCTATACGAAAAATCGCATAGATTCCCCCCGTTTACGTCGATTTCAAAGGAATATATCTGAAATTTCATACACATTCAGGCTTCAGGAAGACGAAGGCCCCTAATCTATATGAAAAATCGCATAGAATCCCACTTTCTAGCCGCGATCGAGGAAATGTATTCGAAAAATCGAATACAATGATCTCGCAGCAGGGGTCACGGATTCAACGAGATCCGAATATCGTCAAACAGCATGTATTCGAATCCGCTGACGTAAAACCCAACCTTGCCCGATGGCCGGTGGTTCGGATCGGTGCCGGCGATTCGCAGCGAACCGTCTACATAAGCGGCGATGTCGCCGTCCTTCACGACCACCTTCACCGCATATTCCGTATCCGGCTGCAGGTCGAGGCCTGGCAAATCGGCTTCCGCCAGCTTCAACCAGCTGGTGTCGTATAGGATCCAGCCGGAGGTTCCGTCCGCCCGCGTCCGATATCCGATGCGGGTGGAGCCGGCGGAATCCTGGCGGTCGAAAATATACATCACGCCGCCGTTCTCCGGCATCGCGGCCGGGGTTTTCAGCGTGAACTCCAGCACATAGGACTCGAAGTTTCTATCCAGCAGCCCCGTAGCGCCGTTCAAGATCTTGTAGCGCCGGTTGCCGTCGGGGTCGGCCGCGATGCTGCGGTTCGGATCGACCGGCCAGCCGTTGCCGCCGTTTTCGAAGTCCGTCTCATGCATCACGTTGGATACGGTGACCGAGATGTCCGCTTTGATGAGCGGATTCACCGCGGACACCGCCGTGATGACCGTTTCCCCTTCATAAACGGCGTTCACGACGCCCATGGCATCCACCGTCGCCACCGCCGGATCGGCCGATTGCCAGGTAACCTCCGTCACCGGCGTATCCGAGGGGTCGAACGTGAGCTGCAATTGCCGCTGTTCTCCGGGAACCATCCGCACATGGCTTTCAGCGGGAAGGATGCCGGCCAATTCCGTCGACAGCGCCTTAAACCGGATATCGTCAAACAGTATGTGACTGACGCCGGCGACGTAGAACCCGACTTTTCCCTCAGCGTTGTGACCCGGATCATGGCCCTTCAGCCGAAGTCCGCCGTCCACATACACGCTGATGTCGCCGCCTTTGACGAGCATTTTGACCTCATATTCCGTGTTGGGCTGTAAATCGTGGCCCGGCAGTTTCACTTCCTTCAGAATCGCCCATGCGGGATCGTACAGCAGCCAGGCCGAGCTGCCGTCCGCCCGGGTTTTGTAGCCGATCCGGCTCGACCCGCTGCCGACCTGACGGTCGAAGATGTACAAGGTCGCAGCGTTTCCAATCGTCTCCGGCGTCTTCAGCTTGAAGCTAAGCTCGTATTCGGAGAACGACTTGGAGCTCAGCGCCGAGGCTCCGTTCAACACTTTATACCAGCGGTTCTCCCCTTCCTTCACGATGCTTCGGTTCGCATCCTGAGGCCAGCCGTTCGCCCCCGATTCGAAATCGGTGAAGTCCATTACGCCGTCGCCGGCTTCCACCGTGACGTTCACCGTGGCCGTGAACTGCGGATTTTCCGCCGACGCCACCGTGATCACGGTCTGACCTACCGCCAGGCCTGTGACAACGCCGCTACCGTCAACCGAAGCGATAGCCGGGTCGGCGGAGGTGAAGGTCAGCGCCGGATTGTCGGCATTCCAGGGCAGGACCGCGGTCTGCAGCTTCACCGTTTTCCAGCGGTCAACCGTGACGTTGTCGTCATAAACCGCGACGCCCTGTACCGGGTAGCTGTCTTGACCGAGGGTCGTACCCGCTTTGCCTAGGATGCCGATTTCATTGAACGGAATGTTCGGAAACCCGGGAATTTGCTGGAACACTTGCGCATCCGGACGCAGCGACAGGTCCCCGCCCGCCAGATCAACGAAGCCGGGGTCCGCCGCCGCCACCCAGTTGTCAGCATATTGAACCAGCCCGAATTTGTCGTAGGCCCCGTGTTCATTAGTCGTCGTGCTGCGCGGAACCACCGGATTGTAGATCACATTGCCCTGAAACGTGTTCGTGTCGGGATAGTAGCGGTTTTCCGTGAAGAAATCGGCCAGTTCCGGATACTTCTCCAAATAAGGCGTGCCCGCAAAGTTGTTGTTGGCCGCGAACAGGGCCTGCCACTTCGGCATGTAATTCTTCGGCACCTGATCGTCCGGATCGTCGCCGAGATACAAATCCGCGTAATCGTAGGGCACCTTGCTGTCCACGAAGATATTGTTGCGCGTCAGGATGTGCGAGCCCCCGTTGTTTTTGATCGCCGAATTGCCCATTTTATAGAAAATGTTCTCATCGATCGTCAGTCCCATCGTAAAATTGTCGGGATAAACCCCTTCGACCCCGGGTTTCGTCTCCCCGATATGATGGAAATAATTGCGCCGGATGACGGTCCCCCGCTCCTGCGGCGTTTCGCCCGCGTTCATGTAGATCGCGCCGAGGTCGGAGAACGTTTTGCATACATCGTAAATGTTGTTGTATTCCACCGCATGGTCGTTGCCGAAAATCAACACGCCGGGATGGGGCGCATCATGCAGCTCGTTGTGTTCCATTCGGTTGCCCACGCCCGACAGCAGAACGCCGGGATTATAAGCCTTGTGATAATAGGCAAAATCGTGGATATGGGAATTTTTCACGACGTTTCTGCCTGGCGAGAGCGTCGTTTTGTCGCCGCCCGTCAGGGTCACGGCCGTCCCGCCGATATGATGGATATGCGTATTTTCGATCGCGTGGTCCGTGCCGGGGACGCCTTCGAAGTCGTTGTAATAGAACCGGCTTTGGGTGTTCACCAGCACGCCGCTGTTGGTGAAGTTGCGAATTTCGCTGTTTTGGATCTTCATATGGCTGCCGCCCATGAACACCGCTGCCGAATCGCGGCCATTCTCCAGGACCAGCTCGGAGAAGTTGATGTACGAAGCGTTCAGCGCGTTGATCATCGGCGATTTCAGCATCGTCACCTCGATCGTCGGATCGGCCGTCATGAATTCCGCATTCGGCAGAAAATACAGTTTTCCGGCCGAACGATCGATGTAATACTCGCCGGGCATGTCGATTTCCTCCAGCAGGTTTTGCGCGAAATGGAAGTCGGGATACCAGTTCTTGAAGATCCCGCTCATCTCTCCGTAACGGAGCGTAATGGTTTTGGCGGCGGTATCGATCGAGGCGATTTTGTTGTACGACCACTCCCAGCTATAGCCGAAAATCCCATCCAGCCAAATGTCGTCCGCCTGCGTCCAGTATTGCGGACGATCATACGTGTACGTAAACGTCCCCCCTCGCTTATGCACTTCCCCGTCCGGGTCTTTCCGCGTCGGGCCGGGATCCAGGATTTCGTCCATCTGAACGGTGCCCTCGTTCGGCCAGCGCGCCAGCGTCATGCCCTGCCCGTTGACATACAACTCCATCGGCGGAACCTCGCTCAGATCGTTGGCGAGATAATACCCATGCCGGCTTAAGTTCCCATAGTCCGTGAGGCCAAGCGCCGCCAAATCCGCCACCAGCACCTTCTCCCGTGCTTCGGGGCTGATGATGCGGCTTCGCACCGCCTCGTCGGCTACCGGAACGAATGCGGACTTCTCCAGTCGTTCGGAGCCGGAGATGACCACCTTCTCGCCGGGGTACGCCGCGTAGGTGATCGGTTTGCCCGCAGCGCCCGAATCCTGTTCCCGCAGCTCGAAGCTCGCCGATCGCTCGTAGCGGCCTTCGCGCAAATACACCGTGACGCCTCCGGGCGGCAGCCCCTTCTTCGCTTTCAGTTCCCGAATCGCGTCCCGTGCTTTCTCCAAGGTCCGAAACGGAGCCTTCTTACTCCCGTTGTTGGAATCTTTGCCGTTGGTGGCCACGTAATAAACCGTGGCGCGGGGATGGCCGGAATTGCCGGGATGGCCGGGATGGCCGTTTTCCGCCGCGGAAACCGCTGACGGTGCTACAGGACTTAACGTGAATAACAGACTGGCGATCATGAACGTGAGCCAACTCTTTTTCTTCATCGCTTTGCTTCATCCTTTCGCATGAGAACTAAACGGCTTTGCCCCAAAGCGCTGCGGCAAAGCCGTCCCTCACAGCGGGTCTCTCCCTATCTCCGCTCCACGTGCCTTGTGCTGGTGAATCCGGTTACTTTAATCCTTGTTCCTTCAGGAACGCTTCGAATTGACGTGTAACCTCTTCCACGTATTTGTCTTCGCCCGCTTCCTTCAGCTTGCCGTATAACACGGGCCAGGTTTCGTCGAAGTCCAGCGTGCCGGTAAGAATCCCTCTTTTATACTCGCCCCATACGGCATTCAGGTTCGCAATCTCCGTATTGACCGGCTCGGAATTGAATTTGAAGGCGCCAATGGGATTGACCTCTGCGCTCGCATTGATTTTCTTGGTTTCCTCCCACACGTTTTCCGGCTGTCCTTCCTTCAGGTAGGAATTGAATACGCTGCCAAAAACCCAGTCCATATTAGGCTTATAGCGGGAGTCCGGCAACGCCTTGATGTATTCGCCGCTAAGCTTCTCGTAATGCGTGCCTTCCAAGCCGTTGCAAAGCAGGTTGTATAGCTCTTTATCAGTGTTGACCAAGTTCAGGAGCATCATGGCCCGTTCCGGATTCGGCGATGTCCGGCTGATCGATTGGTTGGTGGCCGCCGAATAGCCGTTGGTGTACCAGTCGCTGAGCGGAATGACGATGACGTCGTTGCCGCCGTTTTTCGCCTTCACTTCGGCCTCCACGCCGGGCTTCAGCGTCACATCGAATTGAACCGCGATCTGCCCTTTGGTTTGAAAGTCTTCGAACTTGGCCGTGGCCGCATCCTTGTAAATATACCCTTGCTTATACCATTTGCTGACGAGCCGGTAATTGTCCAGTTCGGCTTCAGGATACCGCTGCAGTGCATAGGTAGGATCGTTCGTCTTGATGTAAAAATGATTGTCGACGCCGGGAACGCCCCAATACTCGTCGTCATGGACCTGCGGAATAAAGTCGAAGTAGTTGCCGAAATTGCCGAACGGGATCACATCCGGTTCGTTTTGCTTAACCTGCGCCAGGAACGGCTCGATGTCCTCAATCTTTTTGATGGACGCCGGGTCCAGCCCGTATTTGTCGGCGAACCGCTTCTGAACGATATAGCCGTAACGGTTGCCGTTGATCTGCTGGTTCGGAATGCCGTAGATTTTCCCGTCGACCGTCAGGCCGTCCCACATCACCTGCGGGACATCCGCTTTTAGTTCGGGAGCGTACTTATCAAGCAGCTCGTCGATCGGTTGGAGCGCGCCTTTGCGCACCAGTTCCTCCGGTTTCAGCATGTACCCGGTCCAAAGAATGTCGAACTTCTCGCCCGCGGCGAGCACGGTATTCATCTTCTGCACGTAATCGCCGATGGCGATGGGAACCAGCTTGACGGTGGCGTTCAGCTTTTCCTTCACGATTTGGTTCACCGCCTCCTGCACCTTATCCTGGTCGGCCTGCAGCTGCGACAACGGATAATACCAGGTCAACGTGACCGGCTCAAGCTCGCTTGCGTTTCCCGTTTCCTCCGTCGGGGCTTTCGCGTTATCCCCGCCGTTCCCGGCATTTCCGCCGTTGGCGCCGTTACCTCCGTTGCCGTTACCGCCGCAGCCGGCAAACACGGATGCGGCCAGCAAGATCAGCGCCAACATACCTAACCATCGTTTTCTCATTGTGTGACCTCCTGTACATATTTGTTTTATGTTAACCCTTGAGGGAGCCAACCGTAAGCCCTTTCACGAAAAATCGTTGAAAGAACGGAAAGATCACAAGCATCGGTCCGCCGGCCAGCACGGCGATCGCCATTCGCGCCGAATTGTTCGGAAAGCTTGCCAGATCGATGCCGAGCTGCTGCGTAAACTCGGAATTGGAAGTGAGAAACTCGATGCTGTTCAAGGTTCGCACCAGCAGCAATTGCAGCGGTACTTTGCTCGGATCGTCGATGTACAACATCCCGTTGAACCATTCGTTCCAGTAAGTGAACGAGATCAGCAGGCCCAACGTGGCCAGGGCGGGCGTGGACAGCGGCAGGATGATCCGGAAGAAGATCCGCAGCTCCCGCGCCCCGTCGATTTTGGCCGATTCGATGATCTCGAGCGGAATTTTCGACATGAACCCTTTCATGACCATGATGTTGAAGGGCGACAGAAGCACCGGAAGGATGAGCGCCAGCAGGCTGTCTTTCAGATGCAGGTATTGCGTCATCAGGATATAGGAAGGCACGAGGCCACCGCTGAACAGCATCGTAAAAAACACGTAAAACGTCGTGATCCGGTTATAGCGGTAATCCGGCCGGGAAATGACGTAGGCGGTCATCGCGGTCAGCAGCAGCCCGGTCAACGCTCCGATCACGGTGACCGTGATCGTTACCCCGTAAGCCCGGAGCAAAATATCGGGAGCGTCCAGCAGATAGCGGTAGGCATCCAGGCTAAACGACTCGGGGATGAATTGGTACCCGTTCTTGGTGATCGTCTTCTCATCCGTCAACGACACCGCAACCACGAGCAGAAACGGCAGTACGACGACGATGGATAGGACGATGAACAACAGATTGAGCCATATCTTGGAGATCTCGAATTTTTTAGGCATAGCCGTTCCTCCTCCTTACCACAGCGAATGGTCCGGATTGATTTTGCGCACGATGCCGTTCGCAAGCAGCACCAGAATGAACCCGACCACCGATTGATAAAATCCCGTCGCCGCGGACATGCTCACGTTGCCGATCTCGCGCAGCGCCCGGTACACATAAGTATCGATCACGTCCGTGGAGCCGTAGAGAAATCCGGAATTGTTCGGAATGAAGTAATGCAGCCCGAAATCCCCGCGGAACATGTTGCCGATGGATAAGATCAGCATGATGATGACGAGCGGAGCCAGCAGCGGAACGGTGATTTTCATGGCCATTTGCCGTTTCGTCGCCCCGTCGATCCGCGCCGCCTCATAGTACTCGCCGTTGATGCCGATGATGCCGGCAAAATAGATCAGCGTATTGAATCCGATCGCTTTCCATAGTTGAACCAGAATCAGGATCACCGGCCACGGTCCGGGATTTTGGTACCAGCTGACCGGATCCATGCCGAACGCCTGCAACGTGCGATTGATGAATCCGTCCGAGTGGTTTAAGAACGCGTAGGCCACGTAACCCACCAGCACCCAGGATAAAAAGTAAGGCAGAAACAAGGCCGTCTGATAATATTTGCTCCATTTTGCCTTCACTTCGTTCAGCAGGATCGCCAGCAGCAACGCCGCGGCCGCCGTGGTCAAAATATAGGCGGCGTTGTACAGCACCGTGTTGCGCGTGATCCGCCAGGCCGCATCGGTGGAGAACAGATAACGAAAATTGTCCAGGCCTACCCATTTGCTGCCGAACATACCGAGATCGTACCTGTAATTTTTAAAGGCGATAATCAGCCCGATCATCGGAATATAGGCAAAGATTAATTTGTACAGGATTCCCGGCAGCGACAGCAGAAACAGCTCCCGGTTATTCCGGAAATGGCGAAGTTCTCTCCGGATTTTCGATTTTTCCCTGCGCGTTTCCGGCGGGATATTCGGCTGTGCCTTCCGTCCCCCCGTCTCCGGCTTTCGGGCCGTCTCCGCGTCGTCCGCCCATGAAACTCGATTCAACATAGCCAAGCTCCTTCCTTATGTGCCTTGCGCTTTGCGGCTGGCCTGCGATCAGGCTTTGCACGTCTAACGATAGCGCAGACCGTGGTTTCTTCGTTACTGTACAATTTCAAGATTGCTGTACGGGCGGGCTGTAACAATTTCGGATAACTGTACCGGGGCGGCTCCCCCGCTTGCACGAACGCAAAAAACCCGCAAGCGGTAGGCTCCGCTGCGGGTCCAAGGTGAAGACGGGTTCTTGGATGGGGTTCAAGTATTGCGGTCAATGGCCGCTTTGAGGCGGTATTCCTTCGGCGTTGCCCCGTAACGTCGCTTGAACAGCCGATAGAAATAGCTTTCGTTGCCAAAGCCGACTTTCTCCATGATTTCCGCCACGGTCAACTGCTGCTGCTCCAAATACAGACGAGCTTGGGCGAGGCGGACTTCGTTGATCCGGTCGACCACCGACAACCCTTCCTCCGCTTTGTACACCTGGCCCAGATGAACGGAGCTCAACTTCAACATGTCGGCGATCCTCTGCACGTTCAGGTCGGGATCCGCGTAATGCTTATCGATGATTTCCTTGACGGTATCGGCCAGCAGCCGGTTTTTGTTCTCGCGTCCGCTGCGGCGTTGTTCCAGCACCTCCCGCACGACCTCCAGGAGCACGGCCTCGATTTCGTCCAGCGTTTCCTGCTCCAGAATGCGCCGGTTGATGGCTTGCAGGTTCACCGACACCGGATTGGCGTTGTGATGGTTCATTTCTCCAAGCGTATTGCTTAGCGCTACCGTCAAATGAAGCAGGCCAGAGTACATATTCTCGAAACTGAACCCGCCCAGAAGCCGGATCCAGCTGCGGATCGCCAGCTCCGCTTCTTCCGGATCCCCGCTTTTCAGCCCTTCCGTCAGCCGCCGTTCCAGCTCCTGCGGAACGCGAAAGGCCTCGTTCGTTTCGTTGGCGTGCAGCCGGTCCGGTTCAAGAATCGCTCCTTTACCGAAAATCATGCGGTAGTTGGAGCGCCGCACCGCCAGATTATAATGCTCCGTCAGCCGGCGGTAATCCTCGAACACTCCGCTTAATGTTACCGTAAAGGTGATCCGGTAGTAGCGAAGGATCGTGTTTTGCAGTTCGCCGAAGCGGTCTCCCAGCTTCTCCAGCGCTTCCGGCTCGCCGCCGACGATGAAGACGAGGTGACCGCTCTTCATATCTGCCGCTTCGCAGGAACCTCCGTTCCCCAGCAGCTCCTGGCCGATATTGGCGACGGCGAAGTAGAGCAGCGACTCCGCCCCGGAGCCTTGCTGTTTGGCCAATTCCCGGGCATCGTCGATCTGCACCAGCGCCAGCCGAAGCGGCGACGGATACGCGATGTCGATGCCGTATTGCGCTTTAAGCTTTAAGAAGGCCGGCTCCTCGAGGCTTTCGCTCAGACTGATCAAGCTGCGCAGGTGATACAACTTCGCGATGTTCCATTGCGAAGCCCGTTCCTGCTCCAGCCCCTTGAGTTTACCCAGCATTTCCGCCACGTTGTCCGCGATAAGCGACAGCTCATCCTTGGCGTGCGCCGCCGGAAGTCCTCCCGGAGGAACCAGCGTAAGCAGATGGCCGACCGGTTTATACAGCCGCATTGCGAAGAACACCGACAACAGGACGGCCAGGAGCGCCACGGACAGCGTTACCGCGATTTCCGTCCACCTCATCTGCCGGACGCTGCCAGACACATCGTCATAGTCCTGAAGGCTGATAATTTGCCAATTGTTTAAAGCTTTGCTTAAAAAGGTGACCTTGTATTTGCTTCCTTCCTGCGCGTAGATAAACGAGTCCAGCGAATGTTCCGAACCTGCGATGCGCCCGAGAATATCCTTTGTATCGAGTCCTGCGGGCAGCGAACGGTCGTTGGACATCAGCAGCCTGCCCTCGCCGTCGGTAACGAAAAGCATGTCGTTTTCCCGGTCGACCACCCGATTAAGCGCTTTCAGATTATCCAGCATCCAACCGGGCTTCACCGTCAGAATCAACACGTCGTCGTTGACGGAACCTAGGGTAAGCCCGTCGTACACGAAAAAAGCAAACACGTCGATCCCCTCGTTCCCGCCGTCCAGGTCGAGCGGCAACAGCTGCAGCTTCGGCAAATCGCCGCCGGATGCCATGATTTTCTCCAAGGCGCCGTACAGCTGTCCGTTGTCCATCCCGTGGTTGATGGACGAGAAGAAACGTTTCTGTTTGCCGTTGTAAAAGACGATGGCGTGCAGATAAGGAGAGGTAGCCACCGTTTTGTTCAGCCGTTCGATTTTCAAAATGCTCTGTTTATAGTCCCCGCCTGACTTCAGCGCGATCATCTCTTCGTCGTTGTACAGCGAAACCGCCAGATCTTTGACGATGCCGTTCATGTTTTCGATATTGTAGTTGAGTTGAGTGAGCAGTTTGCGGTCGGCGTCGTTTTGCAGGCTCAGCACCTTATCGCGCGCGACGGAGTTCAGGACGAGGGAGGCAATGGCAAGCATGGCGACAACGGGCATAAAGCTGAGCATGATCCGCTGCAAGTATTTGCGCGAGCGGAGCATTTGCAGCACATTCATCGGTTCTCACTCCCTGCGGATGGCTTAGGGTAGATGTTCCAAAGTCTTTCATTGGGGCATCGGGAGGATGCCTGGGTTCGGGTGCCCTTACTATATCGCTCGCTTTTTGGGTTGTCAATCCTCTCCCCTTGCCTCCGAACCGGTGAATTGTGACCGCAATCACCTTGCCGCTCGTTCGGCCGCGTTATCCTTCGAAAGAGATGGACAAGTGACAAGAATGATGGATGCAGGAGGACGTAACATGGAGAAAATCGCGGTCAATTACGAAAAAATGTACTATGGTTTCCCGGTCATTCTAACCAGCTTTTACGATGAAGACGGGGTCGCGCACGTGACGACGAGCTCATCCTCTTATTCGCTCAAGGACATGATCGTTTTGGGCTTCAACAGTAAAGGCTTTGCCGCCCAGCACCTCAAGGCAGGCACCGACTTCGTGGTGAACGTACCGGACCGCTCCCAGCAGGAGTCGATCAGCTATTGCGGTTCACGTTCCGGCGCGGAGGGCAGCAAATTCGCCGCAGCCGGCCTGACGCCGGAAGCTTCGGAGCATGTCCATGCCCCCGCCGTCCGGGAGTGCCCGATTTCGATCGCCTGCCGGGTCGTGGAAGTCGTCGAAAGCGAGCAATTCCCGGGCGTGACCAACATTGTAGGTAAAATCGTGAGCCGCTCCGTGGCCAAAGATTATTTGAACGCGGAGGGACGCCTGCAAATCGACAAGCTGAGTCCGGTGATCTACGCGGGAGACGGGGTCAACAAAGGGTTCCGGGATTTGCAGGAAAGCTGAATTTAAGGAAAGTCGAATGCTGGAAAGCCAACAACAGACGCCGAGCTCCAAAATGTTGTATAATGTACAACATTTTGGGCAAGAACCGGCGACATAACCGCAAAATGTTGCATTAAGTGCAACATTCTCAGCGGCTTACCCTCCCAAGGGCTATAAAATGTTGTACTTATTACAACATTTTCGTCTGGAGGGGGTTGTAGACGATGGAAATGTTGTACTTCTTACAACATTTCCTCACGCGAAAAAAGCTGCTTCGTCGCTACCCAAGCGAGGAAGCAGCTTTTTTTAAAATTCACTCCATCAGCCAACGCCGAAGCACGTTCGCGTGATTATACACGGAGTCCTTCGCGGCGTACAGCAAAGTGACCGGGCATTCCCGAGCGAGATCGCGGATGCGGTCGGCCAGCACGGCGCACTCCGGGTTGGCGTTCAATTCCCGGAGATAGCTTGCGCTGAACTCGGCATAAAGCTCCATCCGGTGCGCGAATTGCTTGCGCAGCTCCGGGCTTGGCGCGATCCCCTTCATCCATTCGTCGATCGCGGCATCCGCTTTGGTCATCCCGCGCGGCCACAAGCGATCGACCAAAATGCGGTACCCGTCCTCGGGAACCGCGTGTTCGTAAATCCGTTTCACGCGGATCCGCTCTTCTTGCGCCGTCCGGGACGAGCCGGCCGCCGCAAATAGCCGCACTTCGTCCGCCGTCGGCATGCCCGCCTGGGCGCCGAACTTCGTCACGGCCAGCGCGGAGGCCAGCGATGCAAAGCGTACCGCTGCCTCCGGGCTCTCCCCTTGGGCAAGCGCCGTCGCCAGCGCGGCGTTGAAGCAGTCGCCGGCCCCGGTCGTGTCCACGACGGAGACGGCATGCCCCTTTACCGTGCGAACCTCCCCGGCCTCATCCAGATAGGCCGATCCGGCGGCTCCCAGTGTTGTCACGACCTGGGTCGCGCCCAAGTCCTTCAGCCGCCGCATCCCCGATTGGAGGAAATCGCTGCCCGTGATCGACTCCATCCCGGCGTATCGCCCAAGTTCGGTGCGGTTGGGCGTCAGATAGTCGATGTAACCGTACAGCTCCTGCGGAAGTTCCCGAGCCGGAGCGGGGTTCAAGATCACCTTCTTGCCCAGCGTTTTGGCGGTCCGCGCAGCGTAGAGCACCGTTTCCACTGGGATTTCCAGCTGGAGCAGCACGATATCGGCCTGCTCCAGCTTGTCCGCGTGCCGGTCGATATCCGCCGGCGTTACCCGGTCGTTGGCGCCGGGGACAACGACGATGCTGTTGTCCCCATCGGCGACATAGATCGAAGCGACGCCCGTGGCCGCATCGGACAGCCGTTTGACGCCGCCGACATCCACGCCGTCCCGGCGCAGGGCGGCCAACAGCTCGTCGCCGAAGGCATCCGTCCCCACCGCGCCGATCATCGAAGTGACCGCCCCCAAACGGGCGGCGGCTACCGCCTGGTTCGCGCCTTTGCCCCCCGGGATGAAGCGGACCCGGTCGCCCAGAAGGGTCTCCCCGATTTGTGGAATTTGCCGCGTCTCCACCACGATATCCATATTTAAGCTGCCGATGACAACCACCTTGGGTATTGGCATAACGATCCGTCCTTTAAGAGGTTTTGCCTTAAAGTGTATGCCAGAACCGGCCGTTCAGCAAGCCGGCGTGTTTCGTTCGGCCCGTTCCAAGGCAAGTTCCGCGTCGTCACCGTAAATAAAATAACGGTTCTTCCCTAGTTTTTTCGCCTGGTACATGGCCTGGTCCGCCGTCTTTAGAAGAATGGAGCGGTCGGAATCGCCAGGCGTCCCGAGCCGGATCCCGATGCTTCCCGTTACGAGAAATTCCCGTTCTCCGAGCAGGATCTTTTGCTGAAGGGTCCGCAGCAAGGCCTCGGCCATTCGCTCTGCCCGATCCCGGGTACAGGACTCTAGGATCATCACGAATTCGTCGCCGCCGATGCGGTATACCCGCTGCCCTCCGCGCACGAAGGGATGCAGTCGGATTCCGACCTCCTGAACGAGCAAATCCCCCATATCGTGACCCAACGTGTCATTTACCGTTTTAAAATGATCCAGATCCAGTAACAACAACCCTAACGTTTCCTGCATTTGACAGGTATCAAAAAAGCGGTTCATTTCGTTCCTGTTCGGCAAACCCGTGAGCGCATCCCGGTATGCCATCTGCTCCAGCGATCTCCGATCAGCCACCAGGGTCAACCAGGAGAAGAGGAAAACGAGAAGCAAAGCCGCAGCCACGCCGTAAACCGCCAACAGGTCAACGTTCATCGCATCCCGTTCGCCTCCGTTTGCATACAGCAGCATCCCGGCCACATGCGCCGCCCATACCGCAACGCCCATCGCCGAGGCAATGCCACAAAGCATAAGAGCTCTCGTTTTCCGGTCGGTCTGCGATGTTTTGGCGATGACGGCGGCAATGCCGAGTACGGAAAACGAAGCTAATATAGCCAAGGCCGTCGGAATTCCGACCGTATTCCAATCCAAACCGCCGCCCTTGATTTCCATAGAGATCATCCCCCAACCCAATGCTTCGGATCCTTCGACCTGTACAGATCGGCTTTAGCCGCCTGCAGTACCCCTTCCCCGTGCTTGGAAAACGACCCGATCCCCACGGCTGCAGTCAGACGGCATGCAGGATCGAGCGGGAACGGTCTTGATCCGACCTCCATTGCCAGCCTGCGGCCAAGCATGGTTGCTGCTTTCTCCTCTATATCCCACACGAGCGCAGCAAACCGGCTTTCTCCCATCCGGCATAGCACGGCAGCAGCCGGCAATCCGTCGGACAGCAAATCCGCAATCTGTTTAAGTCCATCATCTTCGGCCACCTGGCCCAACCGTTCCTGAATCTCCTGCAACCCTAAGATTTCAAAATACAGGACGACGAACGGGCGAGGACTCCCCTCGCCCTGCCGGAAAGCCTGCTGCAGCCGTTCCCGGAAAAACGATCGGTTGGGCAACCCCGTCATTTCATCATAGTAAAGACGCCGATGCAGTTCCTCGCGTATTTGCATCCCTTCAGTCGCCAGTCTCAGGAGCTGGCCTCCCACTTTAAGCAGCTCCAAGGCATCGGGTGTCGGCGAAGCATGAATCTCGCGGTGCAGCTCGAAAACAGCGGCCACGCTACCGTCCGATGCCAATATCGGAAATGCCCAACACGATCTCAACTGTGGATGCTCCAAGAGAAGATCGAAGTAGTGCAGGCAACGCGAATCACGGCCGGCATCCGCCACGACAACGAGTCGCCGCTGAGCGGCCGCGGCGCCGCATACTCCCATGAACGGGGCCAATTCCATTCCTTGGATGCGGCGGACGTACTCCCTTGGCAACCCGGATGCGGCGGTTAATAGCAGTTTACCCGGTCCTCTCTCGCGGTCCGGCAAATAAACGGCGCATCGCGCATCGGTTTGCCGTTCGATAAACCCGGCTAGTTCCTGGAGGATGGGCTTCGGCTTTATCCCCTTCGCGATCATGTCCAAGATGCGCCCTTGCTGTTCGAGCAGTTCCAACCATCCTTCTTTCCGAGCCCGGGGAGTTGCCGGCCCGGCGAAACCTTTGGCCGCCCTGAAAATTCCGGCAAGCCGTTTAGTGATCCCCATATTTCCCCACCCTAACTCAGCACTTTCTGTACGGCTTCGATCACCCGTTCTTTTTGAAATGGTTTCACGACGAAATCCAGCGCGCCGGCCTGTATGGCCTGGACCACCATTTTTTGCTGTCCCATGGCGGAGCACATAATAATTTTGGCGGCCGGATCCATCCCTTTTATCGCTTGGACTGCCGCGATGCCGTCCATTTCGGGCATCGTGATATCCATCGTCACCAGGTCCGGCGTCCAGGTATCGTAATAACGGACAGCTTCTAGTCCATCCTTGGCTTCTGCAACGACCTCATGGCCGTCTTCCTGCAGCATTTGCTTGATCACCATACGCATAAACGCGGCATCATCGACTACCATGACGCGTGCCATATCCATCTCTCCCTGCGGTGAATGTTTAGACATTTACCGCATTTTCGCATAGGCAGCTCTACAATTTATCGACAAACACGGATTCTTTTTGACAAAAAGGATAAACCGAATGCCTTAGCGAATGTAAATGGATTATGAAAACACAGAAAACGCTGCTAATCATTGTCTTATTTATTGTTGCCATTACCGGAATCCGCCTCACTTGGCTGGCATTGAACCGTACCGTCGACCATCCGCAGGCATCGGGCGGCATACTGGACTTACGGGGCTGGAAGCTTCCCCCAAGCCATACGATCCCGCTGGAAGGGGAATGGGATTTCTATCCCGATGCCCTGATCGTTCCTTCTTCGGAGCCGGGAAACGAGCTGGCGGGGATTCGCGGCAAAACGTCAATTCCCGTACCGGGATCCTGGCGAAAGTATTTTCCTGAAGAACACCGGAGCTCTTATTATGCCGGCACTTACCGCCTGCAGATTTTAATGGACAAGGAGGCTGCAGAATCCGCTTATCTGCTGCGTACGGGCGATATTAAACGCGCTTCGGCCGTTTATATCAATGGGAAATGGGTGGCCGGTCAGGGTCGCCTCTCGGAAAACGGGGATGAATTCACGCCGAAATATATGCCTTACACCATCCCGGTCCCGCAAGGTTCGACGAAGGTGGACATTGTCATTCAAGCCGCTTCCCATGTCGGGGAGGGCGGTATCGTTCAGTCCATCCGTTTCGGGACGACGTCCGCGGTGAACCACCGCATTGGGTTATCCATGGCCCTGCAAGGGTTACTTTGCGTCGTCTTGCTGGTTCACGCGCTCTATGGAGTCATGCTTTATTTTCTGGGAGCTCCTCGGAAGGGTTTATTATATTTTGCCGCCGTTATCTTTTGCGCGATTCTTTCCGTCATCGGCGCGGACGACAAGCTGCTTTACCATTGGCTGCCCGGCATGTCCTTTGAAATTGGCGTAAGAGTGGTCATCGCCTCGTACATCGGAGTCGTGTCCTTTATCCCGCCCCTCGTAAAGAACATGTTTCCAAATGTGGGACAATCCAGGTTGCTGCGGATCTTCGCCTGGTTCTCCGCGGGGTACGCGGCTCTCGTCCTGTTCCTTCCAACCCGAATTACGCTGCCGCTGGAACGGTTTATGCTGACAGCCGTGCTGCTGTCGGCCGTGCTAATCACGGCCTTCCTGCTCCGTAAAGCGGTTCGAAACCAGGAGGACGTCATTTTTCTGCTCCTGGCTTGTTCAAGCTTGGGCACCAACATCCTGTGGACCATTGCCCAGAGCCGACTTGGGTTGCAGCATATGCATTATCCATTCGATTTGATCTTCACCGTGCTGGCTTTTGCCGCATTTTGGTTCAGGCGTTATTTTCGGACCGCGCAACAAACCGAACGGCTGGCTGATCAATTGCAGCGGGCCAACCGGCAGAAGGACGATTTTCTCGTCAACACCTCGCACGAGTTAAGAAACCCGCTGCACGGCATCATGAATCTTACCCAAAGCGTGCTGGACGATCAGGAACACCCGGCCGGCGAAGCCCAACGTCAAAAGCTGGAGATCCAATTGTCCGTGGCAAGGCGCATGTCGCGGTTGCTCGATGATTTGCTGGATGCCGCCCGGCTGAAGGAGAACTCGCTTCGCCTGAATTTTGTCGCCGTCCGGTTGCAAACCGTCGTGCCGGGCCTTCTGCAAATGCTCGATTATCTGCTCGACGGCAAACCGGTTCAAATGCGAATCGGAATCGCGGATGACTTTCCATCCGTCCGGGCCGATGAAAACCGGTTAATTCAAGTGCTGTATAACCTGCTCCATAACGCCATCAAATTCACCGACCGGGGCGAAATCGCGCTGGAGGCCGATACGATGGGCGATATGGCCTGCATTCGCGTGAAAGATACGGGGATCGGGATGGATGAGGAGACCTGCCAACGGATCTTCAAACCGTATGAGCAAGGTCCATCGATCATGGAAAGGGCCGCTGGCGGATTCGGGCTGGGACTGAGCATCTGCCGCCAGCTCGTCGCCCTGCATGGGGGAACGCTGGAGGTATCCTCCTCCCTTGGCCGCGGCTCCGTCTTTACCTTTACGCTGCCTCTGGCCGTAGGGGGCAAAACGGCCGGGTCCCTTGGTCCGGAGCCTGCAGGGCTGACCGGGCCGCAGGCGGGTCCCGCCGAAGCTGGGGCGCGCGAGGCAGAGCATCGGGATCGGCCGGTAAGTCAGCCGATCGTGAACAGCGGCAAACCCCGAATCCTGGCCGTTGACGACGATCCGGTCAATCTGAAGATCCTTGCCGATTTGCTAGGACCGGCCGAATACGAAATCACGACCGCCACTAACGCCGAGGAGGCGCTCGGCTTTTTGAGCCAGGGAACTTTCGAGCTGGTGGTGGCCGATGTGATGATGCCGGGCGTGTCGGGCTACGAACTGACGCGCGCGATTCGCGGCCGATATACCGTCTCCGAGCTTCCCGTTCTCTTGCTGACGGCCCGAAACCGGCCGGAGGATATTTTTACCGGCTTCGAGTCCGGCGCCAACGATTACGTGACCAAACCGGTGGATGCCTGGGAATTAAGGTCCCGGGTACGGGCATTAACCGCCTTGAAAGTGTCGATCGAGGAACGGCTGCGTCTGGAGGCGGCTTGGCTGCAAGCCCAAATCCAGCCGCATTTCCTCCATAACACCATCAATTCCATCGCCGCGCTCAGCACGGTCGATACCGGCAAAATGCAACGGCTGCTCGAGGAATTCAGCAACTATCTGCGAACGAGCTTCGATTTTCACAATGCCGACCGGGTCGTGCCCGTTGCCAGCGAATTGGATCTAGTCCGCTCGTACCTGTTTATCGAGAAGGAACGGTTCGGCGATCGGTTAAATATCCGCTGGACGTTGGATGTAGAACCAAATTTCACGCTGCCTCCGCTGTCGATCCAAACGCTGGTGGAAAATGCCCTTCACCATGGCATCCTCCGGCGATCCCAAGGAGGAACGGTGGAAATACGCATCGTCCGTTCCGACCAGGGGTACGAAGTGGCTGTGAACGACGACGGCGTCGGCATAAGCGAGGAACTGCAGCGCCTGATTCTCGAACCTTCCTTCCGCCCCGGCCAAGGGGTCGGCCTGCGGAATACGGATCGGCGCCTGAAGCAATATTACGGCAAAGGGCTGAAGATTCGCAGCGCTCCGGATCGGGGAACCTCGGTTTCCTTTCACATTCCCGTATGAACAAAAAAGCCTTCCCGGCAGCTTATGAACTGCTTTGGGGAAGGCTTTTTTGCGTGAGCGACCAATCATGGTACCACTGGAGGATCGACGGGCTGGGGGGTTCGTTGAACTCCTCGGCCAACACCTCTTCCAATCGGCGGTATTGACGAAGCACGAGCGCGCGTTTGTCCAGCGAAGCGTACAGCTTCATCAAGGCGAAATGGGCTTCTTCCGCCAGCGGATTGCGGTCGCAAATCAACTGGTACCCCTCGATGGCCCGTTCCGGGTTCCCGTGCGCCGTATGCCATTCGGCGAATTGGACAGCGACGCGAAGCCACGACGATTTCAAGCGGTAACGCTCGCTTTCCGCCCACCAGTACTCGTCATCCTGCAGGTAATCCCCTTGATATAGGTCCAGCGCCTCTTCGTAATCGGCCAAGGTCCCTTCGTCAAGCGGCGTTCCCGAATGAACAAACCGGTCCCAAGCCTCCACGTCCAAGTCGGCGTTGGCGAGCTGCAGCACATATCCGTCCGTGGCGCTGTTGATATGCATGATTCCGCCGTAAGGCTCCAGCGTTTTGCGGATATGGTACACCGCCGTATACAACTGCGAATAGGCTCGGGCGGGCTCGTACTCCGGCCATAGCAAGTCGACAAGCACGGACTTTCGGACAAGCTGCCCCCGATGCTGTAGTAAATAAAGAAATAGTTCCTGCGCTTTGGTCGTCCGCCAACGTACCTGCAAGGGTTCACGATTCGAAGATTCGATCCGAAACTGCCGGAACAACCGGATGTTCAGCCTCTTGCCCTCTTCGGAGCGGGGGGCCTCCTGTTTCGTCCGTTCGTCCAAACGTTCCTGGATCCGCCGCAGCGTGATTTCAAGACGTTCTTTGGGAACCGGCTTCAAGACATAGTCGAGGGCATTCAACTCGAAAGCTTTGATCGCGTATTCGTCGTATGCCGTAACGAACACCACGTTAAGACGCGGCTTGTCCTGCAACAGCTGCTCGGCAAGTTCGATACCGTCGATCTCGGGCAGGTGAATGTCCAAAAACACCACATCCACATCCACGTCCTTCTCCAGCACAAAACGTTTGGCCTCGAACGGATCGGCAAACTTTCCAAGAATTTCGACCGGGGACACTTTACGCAATTGATGCTCCATATAATTCAAAGCCAGGTGCTCATCATCAACCAAGATAACCTTCATCCGGGGAACCCCTCTTGTCTGATCTTCATTTTTACCTATCCTTTAGTATACCTGAGATCACAGGGATTTCCATCTTAAATGCGGGATGAACAAAAGGGAGGATCGAAGGAACACATGCCGTGGTACAAGCCTTAAAAAAAAGCCGGAACCCCAAGGCCCCGGCCGCTGCCAGCTACAAAAACTGCACCCGCTTGTTCAACGCTCCTCGCGGTACCATAAAGGCTTGGGCCCGTTTGAACCCGGCCGGCGCACCACGCACGACCGTCAGCGCTTTGTAATATTCGATGAAAGGGAAACCGGACGTTTCGCCGCGCGCATAGGCGTAGACATTCATCGCCTTCACCCACGTGTCGTAGGCCTCCTCGGGAATATCCACGAACACCTCCGGCTGGAAGTCGTACGGGTCCTCCCAGTTGTCGGCGTAATAGAGCGGGCCCGAATAATGGTTCGGCAGCGCCCGTTCGATCGTCTTCAGCGCCGCATAAAACCGGGCATCCTCGACGATGTAGTGCGTGTTCGCATGGTCCTTGTGCATCGAGCCTTTCCAGTGCGTGATCAGGAGCGTCGGTTTCACCTCGCGGATCACGTCCGCGACCTGGTATTTCACCTCTTCGTCAACCGGCAGCTCGGCATCCTTGTAGGCAAGGAACCGGACGTCCGCGCCAACGATCTCGGCGAATCGGTGCGCTTCCTCGATTTTTTGTTTGGCATAGTCGTCCGGGGACAGCTTCGGGTGTCCCTTCTCGCCCGGAGTGAGGTGCAAGAACGTCGCTTTATGACCCGCCTGCACGTATTTGGCGATGACCGCCCCCGCCGTCAAATCCATATCCCCGGCGTGGCCGCCGATGGCCAAAATATGCTGTGGCTTATCCAGTTCCATGAGAAAAACTCCCTTCACGTTGCAATGTAGTGGTATTGCAGCCTTTACTCTTTCAACCCGGAGTTCATCATGCCCCGCACGTAGTATTTTTGCAGGACGATAAACACGATCAGGATCGGCACCGTCGAAATGACCAGCCCGGCCATCAGGAGCGGCTGAGTCAACGTCGGATCGAGATGGTCCTTGAGCATTTGTACCCCGACGGGAAGCACCGCCAGTTCGGGATTGACCGAGTTAATGATCAGCGCCCAAATGAATTCGTTCCACTGCCCGATGAATTCGAAAATCGCCAGGGTCGCCAGCGCCGGTCCGGTCATCGGCAGGACCAGCCGAAAATAAATGCGGAACTCCGATGCGCCGTCGATGCGGGCCGCTTCCAAATATGCGTTATGGATCGTCATGATGAACTGGCGCATCAGGAAGATTCCGTACGCGCTGACCGCAAAAGGCAGGATCAGCGAGAGGATCGACGTCGTTAGCCCGCCCACGCCGCCGTTGCCGAACAGATCGTTGCCGCCGACGAGCGGAAAATGCGTCATGATATAAAAGTTCGGGATAAAGAACAGAAAGCTTGGAATCATCATCGTCGATAAAATAAACCGGAAGACGCCGTCCCGCCCGCGAAACCGCAGCTTCGACAACGCATACGCCGCCATCGAACTCGTCAGCAGCACCAGGACGGTGGTGACGACGGATTTAATCAGGCTATTTTTGAACAGCAAGGCGATGTTCAGCGATTCGAACGCCAGTCCATAGTTGCCGAACTGGAACGTCTCCGGCAAGAAACGGTAGTACAAGCTGTTATATTCCGCCGCCCCTTTGAACGAGCTGAAGATCATGTCCAGGAAAGGAAACAGCATCGCGACGGAGCCGATCACGATGATCGCGAAGGAAACCCAAGGCGTTTTTTTTCGTCGCATCAGTAGCTCTCCACCCCTCCCCGTTTAAAGAACCGCATCTGGATCGCCGTTATGATCATGATGCAGACGAACAGCACAAATGCCATGGCGCTGGCGAGTCCCCAATTGCCGAACGAAAACGCCTGTTTATACATTTCCAGACCGGCTACGTTAGTGGCATCGCCCGGCCCCCCGGTCCGCGTCATCACCATGGTCAGCGTAAACGACTGCAGCCCGCCGATAAACGACGTGATCAGCACGAAGGTGATGGACGGCTTCAGCAGCGGCAGCGTAATTCCGACGAACACGTTCCACAAACTTCCCCCCTCCAGATCGGCCGCCTCGTAGAAGTCCTCCGGGATGGCCTTCAGCCCGGCCGACAGGATCAGCATCGAGCTGCCAATCCCGAGCCAGCCGCCCACCACGATCACCGACGTCAGCGCCGTATTCGGATCCTGAAGAAAGTTCTGCCGCGGCAGGCCCACCCAAGTGAACAATTCGTTGATTAGCCCATTTGTCGGATTGTACAGGTACAGCCAGATATTGCCTATGGCCACTACCGTCGTGACCGATGGCAGAAAGTACAGCGTCCGCCACAGCCCCTCCCAACGCAGCCGCGTAATGAAGTAGGCGACCGCCAGCGCGCAGAGGAATGAAACGGCTACCGTGCCGAAGGCGAACGTAAACGTGTTGGTCAGCACGGGATGCAGGAAGTTCGATTCCGGAGAAAACAACAAGCGGTAATTGGCCAGCCCAACCCACTTGATCGACGCGAGATCGAAGCCGCCCCATTCCGTAAAGCTGAGGAAGAAGGAGAAGAAAAACGGGATCACCAGGAAAATCGCATAAAACGCGAATACCGGCGACAGGAACAAATAACCGACTAACCCTTCCCGATGCGCCAAACCCAGTTTCTTTTTCATCGGCCGGCCACCCTATTGCCCCAGCTTCGCCTGGATGTCCTTTTGCGCGTTCTCAAGCACGTCTTCCTTCGTCGCTTTGCCCGCCCACATGTTTTCGATCTGCTTATACAAAATGTCCTGAATTTCCGAAGCGGTCGCCGGGTTTTGCTCGGGGCTCGCGTACTGCAGCGCATCGGAGAATGTCTTGGCAATCGGGTCGGCGGCCAGCTTGTCTTGGATCGTCTTCGAAGCCAGATCCGTTTTGCGCGCAGGTACCGTATTAAAGCCTTCGATCAGGAAATTGCCTTCCGGCGTCATGTCGTTCTTGACGTTAACCGAGTTGAACCATTTGAGAAACTTCCAAGCCGCATCCTGATGTTTCGACTTCGAGTTCACCCCAAAGGCCCAGGTATACGCCAGGGAGCCTTGAGTCTGGCCGTCCGGCGAAGGCAACGGGGCTGCGCCGACGTCGGCGAATCCGTCCTTCATGAGCGTCTTCAGCGAACCAGCCCACCAGCCGGCTTCAATCGTCATCGCCACCTGGCCGGCACCAAACGCCTTGGTCGTTTCGAACCCGATATCGGAGATGCCGCCGCTTCCGTAAACCTTGGAATACAGATCGACCGTCTGCTTGGCGGCATCGCTGTCAAGGTTCGGCTTGCTCATGTCCTCGCTCAGGAGCGTGCCTCCGGCCGTGGCCAGCAACCCCATGAACGGCTGCACGACCTTGCCGGCATAGCCGCGAAGGAAGCCGAAGCCTTGCACCGTCGTTTTGCCGTTCTTGTCTTTTTGTTCGATCGCGGAAGCCATCTGCAGCAATTCGTCCCATGTTTTCGGCGGCTGATCGAAGCCGGCTTCCTTCAGTAGCTTTTTGTTGTAGAACAAACCGTAAGCCTGCACCTCGGTCGGATAACCGACGATCTTCCCGTCGATCGTTGCCGCCGCCACCGCGGAAGCCGGATAGTTCTCCTTGATATCCGCCGCGACGTCATCCGGAGCCGGGGCCAGCACCTTGTTTTTGGACAGCTGTCCGCCCCATAACGTGTACGTATGGACGATGTCGGCTACCTGGCCGGCCGTCTGTTTGGTCATCATCGTGCTCAGCAGCTGGTCGAATTCGACCGGCGTCAGCTTGACCTGGATGTCGGGATTTTCCTTGTTCCATTGCTCGATATAAGGTTGGATGAATTTCTCGTTTTCACCGGTGTAGTGCGAGAGCAGCGTGAGGGTCACTTTCGAGGAGGAGCTCGCGTTATTGCCGGAAGAACAGGCGGTCAAACCGAAGACACATACGATCGTCATAAGCCAAGCTAACGTTTTTTTCACGCTTCTCCCTCCCGGAATTTGAATTTCACTTTCGCATGCCGCATTCCTAAGCGGCCGTCAAGCGGTGATTACGCGAGAGTCTTAACCATGATGTCGAACGTTCTTGTGACGGAAAATCCGGTTTGTTTGTACAGATGCCCGGCCGGGCTTTGCTCGCCGGTCCAGAGGAACCAGGCCCCGTGCAGCGCATGGGCGCGCATGTTCCGAAGGCAGTCGTGCAGCAGGATTTTGCCGATGCCCTGGCCGCGTTGGTCCGGATGGACGCCAAACGGTCCAAACCGCTCGCGGACGCCTTCGTATCCTCCGAACAGGCAGAAGCCGACAAGCCGGCCCCGTTCGCGGGCCACCAAAATTTGCTCCAGCGCCAATCCCTGGAGGATTCCCTCGCGGATCGCCCGCGCCCAATCAGGGTTGAAATGATCCAGGTTAAAGCGGATCAGTTCCGTAAGGTCCGCGTCCTGCGCCGTTTGGAAGGTATACCCCTCCGCCTCCCTTTGACGTTTGAGCGCGGCCACTTCCGCCGGGATCTCGTAACCGACCAGGCTGTAGTCCATTGCGACGGCCGAATACTGCTTAGTGAAGCCCGTTTTGCGCAAAAACGACTCGCCCTTCGGATATCCCGTCGCGTCGATGCCGGGAACGATGTAATTCGGGGCGTAGGAGGCGAAAAACAACTTCTTTCGGCCAAGGCCGCGCAAGAACCCCTCGGCTTCGTCCAGCAATCGGCTGCCAATGCCCTGGCGCTCGGCTGCCGAGTCCACGAAGAAGAACGGAATCCAGCCGTGATCTGGCTCCAGTTCCGTACCGCTCATCGGCAGCAAGCGGCGGACGGCGTACACGCAGCCGACCAGTTGACCTGCTTCGCCGAACGCCAGCCTCATCCCCTCCGGGTCGAAATTGGCGTCCAGCAGCACCAGATTGCGGAATCGCTTGGCCGTTACCGGATCAAGGAGCAGCGTACGGTTCCAAAGCTCGACGATCCGCGGCTCGTCGCCGGGCTTGTAGCCCCGGGTAACGATTTGTTCCATGATCGATCTCCTCCTGCATCAAAATAGTGCCCCCCGCCGTTGGCCTGAGGCTCGCTTGCGGCGACCCATAGCCAAGCTTGGGCGATTCGCGATAACCTTCAATCGGCGATCGCCGCGGCTGCCGCATTATGGAACTTGGCGCGCAAGCCGGCCACGGAGCGGTCCCGCCCGTAGTGGACGCGATTGGTAAGCAAGACGCAAGCCAGCTCCCGCGGAGGGTCGACGTACAGGCTTGTGCCGGTGAACCCGGTGTGACCGTAGGCCACCGGGGAGAGCAGGTCGCCGGCGGCGTCGAACGGATCGCCGCGCAGCACCCAGCCGAGGCCGCGGCAGCCGCCCGGCACGCCGGCCGTGCACGGCCGCGTCGCGGCTTCCACCGCCGCGGCCGAGAGCACCCGCTGGCCGGCGGCGGCGCCATAGCCGCCGGCCAGCCACAGCTCCGCGTACGACGCCAGGTCGTCCGCGGTGGCAAACAGGCCGGCGTGCCCGCTGACGCCGGCCAGGGCCCGGGCGTTCTCGTCGTGCACGACGACGGGATCGCCCGGGGCCGCGGAGCCGACCGCCGCGCCGGGCTCGGCGGTCGAGGCGATGCGCCGGCGCAGCTCCGGCGCCGGCAGGTAGCCGCTGGACGCCATGCCCAGCGGTGCGAACAGCTCCGCTGCCGCGAGTTCCGGCAGCGGCCGCCCCGCCACCTTGGCGATGATCTCGCCAAGCAGGATATAGCCCAGGTCGCTGTACGCCACCCTAGCGCCTGGGGCTGCCTCCGGCGGTGCCTGGCAGATGAAGTCCACGATCTCCTCCCGGCTGAACCCCCGGGAATGCAGATCGTAGAACGGCGCCAGGCCCGCCGTATGCGTGAGCAGATGCCGGAGCGTCATCCGCTCGCCCGCGGCTCCCGGCCGCCGCCTTGCTTCCGCGGCGGCCAGAGCGGGCAAATGCGACGCTGCCGGTTCGTCCAGCCGCAGCTGCCCACGCTCGGCCAGCCGCAACGCCAGCGGCAGCGTCACCGCGATCTTCGTCAGCGAAGCGCAGTCGTAGATCGTATCGAACGATACACGCGTTTGCCCGGTCTCGTCGTCAACGGCGTTGCCGCAGGCGAAGCGGATCCGCCTTCCACGCCGCGATACGACCGCGACCCCGCCGGGGATATCGCCGGCACGCACCGCTTCGCGCAGCGCTTCTCCGATCCACGGAACCCGGTTCGGGTCCAGCCCCATCGCTTCCGCCGCCTCCATATCGACTAGCCAGTTCGCTTCCCTCATGCACGGTCCTCCTCGGGCTTCCTTGTGCTGTTTTCCCATGTGTCCGGCATAGACGGTTATCCTTTCGGCAGGACGTCAGCTGCTCCATGCCGGCTATGTCCATCACCTCGCTCTCCGTAAACCAACTGATAGTTTTACTCTTAGGGCAATTATAAAGACGTCGAAATTTTATTTCAATAAGAAAATATTTTTTGAAATTTAGTTCCGCAAAATTGTCCAATACTTCTCTCGAATCGACAAATCTCCCCCCGGATTACTAACAATACAGAAACACGCGCTGGGAGTAGATGTAGCCTTGTTGACCAGCCATTATGCCGCACAGCATGCTTTAACGCTGATGAGAAACGCTAGGGTGGCCATTTCGACGCGAACCCAATTCTAACGACGCTGAGCCACGCTATTCCTGCGAAAGCACCTCCTTTCACCCGTAAAATGGTGCAATAAGCGCTGTGATCCGCGTTAGAATCGCAATGCCGCGTTTTTTGCCGGTTTAAGACTTGTAGCAAGCGTTAGAGTCGCGTTTGGAAAGTTTCGGCAGATTACGAATTTATAGCTTACGATAGAGCCGTGGTAGAAAAAAAAGACGCAAACCTCCCCTTCTTCGGGAGTTCGCGTCTATATGGCGGCGGGGGACTCCGACCGCAAAAATAAAGCCAGAGCCTTCGCATTCGTGATGCGATGACTCTGGCTTATGCGGAGCGGTTCCGATTAAGCTTGATGCGGAGCGGAAGCTTGAGCTGCCTGCGCCGCACCTTCTTCGCCGCCTTCTTTGGCAGTCAGCGGAGCCGGTGCCTGATTCGTAGACCGAAGCGGCAGTTCTCTCAGGAAGAAGACCAACACGAAAGCCACGACCAGCACCAAGGTTCCGGTCAGGAACACGGTGGACAACGTATCGCCCAGCGCATCGCGGATGCCTTGGATCATCTGCGCGAACAGCGGCTGCGCTTCCGCAGGCAAGCCGGCTTGCGTCTGCTCCAGCAACGGCTTGTTCATCAAGGTTTGCGGGTTAGCGAAAGCGGTCATTTGCTGTACCATCTGCGGATCCATCTTGCTCATGTCAGGTGCTGCGGACGATTGCAGCGCTTCTTTCAAGTTTTTCGTCAAATTGTTCGACATGACGGTACCCATGACCGCGATCCCGATCGTACCGCCGAGGTTACGGAACAGCTGCGTCGAAGCGGTAACTACCCCAAGCTCTTTATGCGGCACGGCGTTTTGCGTGGCCAGCGAGAATACCGGCATCCCGACGCCCAGTCCCAAACCAAACACGATCATGCTGAGGATGGCGACCGGTACGCTGTTCATGAAGATCATAATGGCCATCCCCGCAATCATGATCGGAATGCCAAACAGCGCAAATTGCTTGTATTTGCCTTTCTTCGCGATCATTTGGCCGGTGACGGCACTCGCGACGACCATCACGATCGACATCGGCATCGTTACGTAGCCGGCATACGTCGGCGAAATGCCGAGCACGCCTTGCACGAAGAACGACAGGTAGATCAAGGCGCCCATCATCCCGAAGTTCATGATGAAACCGATGATATTGGAAATCGTCACGACATCGTTTTTAAACAAGTGAAGCGGCAAAATCGGATTTTTCACCTTCGATTCCACGAACACGAAGATCAATGCGGATACGACCGAGGCCGCGAGCAAACCGATAATTTGCGCCGAATCCCAAGCGTACGTCGTTCCCGCCCAAGAGAAGGCCAGCAGCATCGGCACGATCGTCGTCGTCATGAACAGGGAGCCTAAATAGTCGATGCTTTGGGAGCTGCCTCGCTCCATTTTCGGAAATAGCGACAAGATCATGACAAACGCTACGATGCCAAGCGGCAGGAAAATCCAGAACAACCAGTGCCAATCCATGTGATCGACGAGATAACCGCCCAAGGTTGGGCCAAGTACGCTGGAAAAGCCGAAAATCGCCGTCATGAGACCCATCCATTTGCCGCGCTCCCGCGGCGGGAACAAGTCGCCGACAGCCGTAAAGGCGGTCGATTGGATGATGCCGGCGCCGATCCCTTGAATCCCCCGGTAGGCGATGAACTGGAATACGTCCGAGGACGTCCCGGTCATAAAAGCGCCCGCCATAAAGAGCAGGATCCCGATCAGCAGGAACGGCTTCCTCCCGTACATGTCGGACAGCTTGCCGACCAAGACGGTAGCGATCGTGGACGTCAGCAAGTAAATGTTGATCGTCCAGGTATAATAGTCCATGCCGTCAAGAATCGAAATGATCCGCGGCATCGCCGTGCTCACGATCGTCTGGTTAATGGCGGCGAAGAACATCGCGGCCATGATGGCGATCATAATCGAAACTTTACGTTTAAGTGTTAAGTGTTCCATGTAGTTTCTCCATCTCCGTTATGATTTATTGTCTATATTTGCAAGCACTACGCCAAAAATTCGCCGCAAATGCTGTAAATCTTCCTCTTGCAGTTGATCGAAAATCCCCTCGAGCATCTCCTTTTGCCGTTCGGTGACCTGGCTGATGATTTCCCTGCCCCGGTCGGTAATCGAGATGTTCACGACCCGGCGGTCGTTCTCCCCGCGTTCCCGGTTCACGAAACCTTCCGTGACCAGCCGGTCGGTAATCCCCGTGATCGCTGCCGAGGTAATTCCAAGCCCCTCTGCCAGCTGCGATACGGTATGCGTCCCGGTGGCATTCAGCATGTAGAGCATTTTATATTGCGGGAAGCTGAGGTTAAAATCGCCGCCGCGTTTGTTCCACTCCTGAGTGATCGCCTTAATCAGCGTTCGAAACATCGAAGTCACTTCGAACAGCTCTTCTTTTTTCACCAATGCCCCTCCCCCTCCTTCCTGCTTTGAGCCGTCCGATTATTTAACAATTTAATTAATTTACTGTTTAAATATTTCAGCGCTTAATAATATACTCCCTAATGAATCGCCCGTCAAGTCTTCCCCCCAAACAAACTTTTGACATGGAAAATACGCCTAAAGTCGCCAGCTTCAGCGTCCAACCGCAACAAAAAAAGCCGTTCGCCCGGCCGCATGGCCGGGGAACAGCACTATATCACCTGGTTTATTCTACTTCTAATCTTCTTCCTTAAAGACCGGTTGAATTGTGAATTCGAAATCAAACGATTTCTCGGCAAAACGGTAAGGCTCCGCCAGCTGCGGTCCGCAGGAGCCAGACCCCGCGCCGCTCATTTGGTAATCGAGCGAAATGATCGTTTCGGGACGGCGCTTGAGCTCGTACGTATGTTTCGCCGCCGCCAAGTCCTCGGCCGCGTAATGCAAGGCCTGGAACGAGAACGGCTGCGTCGCCGCGAATTTCAGCCCCATGCCTTGTACGGTGGAAGCGATCGCCCAATCGGTGCCATAGCGAGAACCGGTTTCCTGCGGCATGACGTAATTCTCGAACATGTCGTCCACCGACAGCAGGTATTTTCCTTTGCGTACGCTCGAACGCTTGTCGATGTAGCTCTCATGCGGACCGTATCCGTAATATTCGATCTCTTCGGTCCCCTTCGGCATCGTCAGCTCGAGGCCGAAGCGCGGCAGATAAGGAAGATTCTCGCGCACGTCGGCATGAACTGCCAGCTTGACTTCCCCCGTGATTCCAACCGTCCAGACGGCGCTGCCGCGCACGAACGGTTCGTAGCTGTAGCTGGCGAGCGAGAAGTCGACACGGACTTCGACCGTAGCGTCCGGTTTCTGTTCCCACCGGCTCGAGTATACCTTCATGGCTGCATGATGGAGTCCGGCAGCTTCCCATTCCCGGCGGATATACATATCGTTGTCCATCGGTGCCCGCCACAGGTTAAACCGGGCCGGACGGGAAAGCAGCGGAACGCCCTGCTTCGACAACTGCCGCGGCATGCCGAGCTTCAGGTCAAAGACGTGCTCGAAATCGAATCCGGTCACGGTAAGGAGTCCGCCCCGCTCCTCCGCTTGCATAAACGCTGCGTATTCCCGGAACTGCGGCTTCTCTTGAGACAGCTTGGCCTTCGCCCCCGGCAGCTCGAATTGATAGAAGGCGATTTCGTACCCTTCCTCCGCCCATGGCGTATCCTGCTGCTGCCGGACCGAGCAGGTCAATACGAACGGTCCCGGCACGTCGTGCGGCAGATCGCAAGGGAGGTTCATCTCTTGCGTCTCGCCCGGCTCCGCCGTTAGCAAGGCCGACCGGCCTTGCCGAAGCACTTCCCCGTCCCGCTCCAGCTTCCAGCTGACGGCCAGGTGCGACAGATTGCTGAAGTCATAACGGTTCAATACGCGGAACCGGCCTTGCCCGGCATCCTCCGCTTCGATCTGAACCGGCGCAATGACCTGCTTCAATTCCAACAACCCGGTGTGCGGCCGGCGATCCGGCGATACAAGGCCGTCGATGCAGAAGTTCCCGTCGTTCGGCTGATCGCCGAAATCGCCGCCATATGCAAAATAACGCTGTCCGTCCGGCGTCTCGGCCGCAATGCCGTGATCGCACCACTCCCAGACGCAGCCGCCCATCAGCTTCGGATAGCGATAAATCACGTTCCAGTAGTCCCGCAAATCCCCTGGCCCGTTCCCCATGGCATGGCTATATTCGCACAGGAACAGCGGTTTGGTGCTGTTCTCATCCAGGGCATACCGCTCGATCTTCTGCACCGAGGGGTACATGCGGCTGTCCAAATCAAGGCAGGCCGTGTCCGGATCACCGTAATACCGGGCATCCGCCCCTTCGTAATGCACCGGCCGAGAAGCGTCGCGCGCTTTCGTCCACTCCGCCATCGCCATATGGTTGGCCCCATACCCGGATTCGTTACCCATCGACCAGAGGATGACGGAGGCGTGATTCTTGTCCCGCTCGACCATGCGGACTGCACGTTCCACGAACGCGTCCCGCCATTCCGGGTTCTTCGTCAGCTTATGGAAGACTCCCTCTTCAAGTTTCCCGGTGCTGGTGACGCCATGGCACTCCAAGTCCGCTTCATCGACGACGTAGAACCCGTATTGATCGCATAAATCAAGAAACTTCGGGTCGTTCGGATAATGCGAGGTGCGGATTGTATTGACGTTATGCCGCTTCATCAGCATTAAATCCGTCATCATATGGTTCATTGGGATCGTTTGCCCCAGCTCCGGATGGGAATCGTGGCGATTGACGCCTTTTAGCTTCACGGCCCGGCCGTTAATGCGGAAGATGCCGTTTACGATTTCTACCTTTTTGAAGCCGACGCGAAAACGCAGTACCTCTTGACCCGCCGTCAGTAGCAGCTCATACAATCGAGGTTGCTCGGCATTCCATAACTGCGGCTGCGGCACATCCAGCTCGATGGCCCCTTTGCCGTCAATTTGCGTCTCCTGCCGTTCCACCAACTTTCCTGTCGGATCCCATAATTCTGCTTGCACGGTCAGGCTGCCCGTCGTTTCAATCTCCGAGCGGAGCTTGCCCTCGGTCAGATCGTCCGACAACAGCGGTTGGTTGAATACGTCGCGAACATGCGATGTTTCCCGGGATAGCAAATAGACGTCGCGATAGATTCCGGAGAACCGCCAGACATCCTGATCTTCCAAATACGTGCCGTCGCACCATTTCAGCACCAGCACGGCGATGCGGTTGCGGCCCGCGGTGACGTACGGCGAAAGGTCGAATTCCGCTGGGATCCGGCTGCCTTGGCTGTATCCGACGAAGCGTCCGTTCACCCACAAGTAAAAGCAGGCGTTGACTCCCTCGAACACGATATGCGTCTCCTTCTTCGTCCACGCTTCCGGCAAATTGAACTCCCTCGCATATGCGCCTGCCGGATTGTCGTCCGGCACAAACGGCGGGTCGTAAGGAATCGGATAGTTCACGTTCGTGTAATGCAACTGATCATAACCGTTGGTTTGCCAGCAAGAGGGCACGATCAGGTCGTCCCAAGCGCTTACATCCGTTTCCGTGTCAAAAAAGCGTTCGTCTACCTCACGAAGACTGCGATGATAGCGGAATTTCCACATTCCGTTTAACGTTTGGTAATGCGGTGAGCGACCGCGTTTTCCCGTCCGGGCCGCCTCGGCGCTTCCATATGGAATAAAAGTGGCGCGGGCCGGCAGCCGGCCGATGTGCAGACACGATAGATTTTCCCATTCATGGTTTAGTTCCAACCTGATTCACACTCCCAAAATGATTTGCTCTCATTATAGAGGTGGGATATAATCGGGCGGAAGCCACAAATCGGACAATCCACCAAACAAAATGGACAAAATGGAGGGAACCTCATTGGACCTGCTCCCGCTCAAAAGCAATTTAACCCCTTCCCGCAACGAGATTCTGCCGCTGTCCGTATATACGGTAGGGACGGAAATTCAGCCGCCGCTCACGCGAATGAAGGGATTTTCAGCGCATCAGCTCTTCTTGACTCTCTCCGGGGCGGGACAGTTCCGCCGGTTAACCGTCGATAAGGACAAATGGGACATTCTTCACCCCGGCCAGCTGCTCTTCATCCCTGCGGGCTGCGCCCATGAATATATGCCCTACGGGGAGCAACCGTGGTTCGTCGGGTACGTCACGCTGCTGGAAAACTTCGGCGAAGTGCTAAGCCGATGGGGCTTCGGGGATGCACCGCGCCTGCTGCAGCTATCGGACGTCTCCCTGTTTACGGACCGCCTGCTTGCCATATGGCGCCTGTCCGGCAACGAGCATGACCCTTGGCGAACGACCGAGCTGCTGTACTCGCTGCTGCTGGCGATCCTCAAGGATACGTCAGGGCAAACGAACCGGCAAAACGACTCGTCCGCCCCGTTTGTGCCGCCGTCTGCTCCCCCATCCTCGTACCGCGCGTCGGTTGTGGATATTGCGGTCCGCTTCCTGCACGACCACTTGAACCGACCGATCACGATCTCCGGACTGGCGGGGCATGTCGGCTATTCGCAGAAGCAGCTAACTCGGCTGTTCCGTCAATCGATGGGATTGACGCCGCTGCAGTACCTCCATCAGATCCGGCTGCAAACGGCCCGGCACTTGTTGCTCGAACATCCCGGCATGACGATTCGCCAGGCGGCCGCCTATGTCGGCTTAGAGCCGGTGTATTTCGCCCGGCTGTACAAACGCGAGTTCCGCCGCCTACCGTCGGAAGAGCTTCGCGGGGATCAGTAGGCCGCCTCACCGGCGGAGAACTCCCCCTACTGCGCGGAACGCACCAAATGCCTTGCGATAAATTCCAGCCAGGCAGCCCGCATTTCCGCGGTTTCCATATGGCCGCCGCCGGTGATGACGGTCTGCCAATGGTCCGGCTTCCCGGCTGCCGCGTAAGCTTCGCGTAAACCCTGTTCCAACAGCTGCACCCCTTCGAACGGGCATAACCGGTCGTTTCGGCCGACAAGGCTGAGCCGGGGACGGGGAACGATCAGCTTTTGGATATCGAGGGTCGTAACATGCTTCAACAGCCCGGGGACGTAATAGTAAAACCCGTGTTGCTCCAGGCCGCGCCTGGCGATCAGGGTTCCCGCATCGACCTGCCCGCAGAGGTCGACCACGACGCCGATCCGCTCGTCGAGCGCCGCCAGCCACCAGGCCATCAGGCCGCCCGACGTGGATGCTTCGCGAATCGGGACGATCGGCATGTCCATCGCTCCCGCTTCAGCAGTTGGACCGTGACCGGCATATCGCCGGTCGGCAACTCCCCAAGCAATTCCCATAGCTTCGACCGAGGCTCCTCCACTCGCATATCCGCTCATCCTTCCTGTTTCACTTTCTGTAATGATAGCGCTTACATTTGGGCGTCGGCAATTTTTATTTTCACGTGTGCATAGCTTGTTTTTCTTGACTTTTTGAGGATATGGGGAATAGAATGATAACGTGAAAAATAACTAGTGACTCTCTGCGAAAGATGAGGTTCTATGATTACGATCAAAGACATTGCCCGCGTGGCCGGCGTGTCCCACACCACGGTGTCGCGGGCGCTGAACGGCAGCCCGTTGATTAAGCCGGAGACGCGGGACAAAATCGAAAAAATCGCCGCCGAAATGAATTACGTTCCCAACGTCAGCGCCAAAAGTTTAGTGATGAAGAAGACGTATACGATCGGACTGTTTTTCTCCAGCATCGATCAAGGAACATCCGCCAGCTTTCTCGTCGATGCGATTAAGGGCATTCACCGCGCGCTGGACGAGAACTATAGCCTAACCGTGCACGGGATCGACGGCATCCGCCATTTGGAGGGAATATCGCCGCACCGCTTCGACGGCATCCTGGTCATGAGCCAAAGCGATGCGGATAACGCGTTTATTTACCATGTCAAGAAGGCGGGCATTCCGCTTGTCGTCCTGAACCGCCATCTGGACGATCCCGGCATCGCCAACGTCGTGGCGAACGACCGCGAAGGCGTGCGGGAAGCGATCGATTACGCGATCGGCCGGGGCCATCGGCGGTTGGCGATCCTGGAAGGGAAAGCGGGCTTCCGATCGGCGGCCGAACGAAAGCAGGGTTTCCTGGAAAGCTTGCTCGCGCACGGACTCTCCCTTCCCGCCGAATATCAGGCGGCCGGGGATTACAGCATCGACAGCGGGTTCCGGAGGATGCTCGCGCTGCTGGAGCTGCCCGATCCGCCGACGCTGGTGTTTTGCGCGAACGACGACATGGCGATCGGCGCGATGAACGCCTGCTTCGCCCGGGGCGTGAGCGTGCCGGATCAGGTGTCGCTGATCGGGTTCGACGATATCGTGTTCGCCAGTTACACGAATCCGGCCCTGACGACGGTCCGCAAGCCGGTCGCCGAGATCAGCGAGCTCGGCACCCGCAAGCTGATCGAGCTGTTGCAGCCCCCGGGGCCGGGCCAAGCGGATAAGGAGCAGTTGCGGGACACCCTGTTCGTCCCGACGACGCTGATGATCCGCCAATCGGTGGCCGGGATTTAACGGCTGACGGTTGACGCTGGCGGTTGCAGCGCCGAATCTTGCTAGCTGGCATGAATAGAATAACGGCTGCCATGCAGTTATTTTCGAGATTTCGACGCATCCAGGGAATATAGTTGCAGAAATGCAGTTATTTCCGGTCGATATCGCTCTACCTAGACAGATCACCAGAAATAGCTGCACTATAGACGCTATTTGCCCATGATCGGCGATCAAATCGAGTATAGCTGCATGCAGGCAACTATTTTCCGGCTTCGGCTGCACCTCATTTTGTTCACGTGTGCATAATATCCCAAATAAAGGAGTCGTGGAGCCCATGGATACGCAGCTTTCGCTTTACCCGCTCTTATCCCGAACCCTATTCCCCGATTTGCCCGCCTATCCCGAAAAGGTGATCCAGTTCGGCGAAGGCAATTTTATGCGCGCCTTCACCGCCTGGCAGGTGCAACAGATGAACAAGCAGGGCCGGTTTCAAGGCAGCGTGGTGATGATCAAACCTCAGGCCAGCCCGGTATCCGAGCATTACGCGAAGCAGGATCACCTTTACACGGTGCTAATGAACGGGATCGCGGAGCAGCGAGTCGTCAACGAACACGAGATCATCCACTCCGTCAGCCGGCTAATCAGCCCGTACGCGGAATATGATCGATTTCTTGCCCTGGCGGAGCAAGATGCGCTCGAGTTCATTACCTCGAATACGACGGAGGCCGGCATCGTCTACAATCCGGACGATCGCTTGACGGACGCGCCGCAGCGCAGCTTCCCCGGCAAACTGACCGCCCTGCTCTATCGGCGTTATCAGTTGGGGAAAGCGGGTTTTACGATCATTCCCTGCGAGCTGATCGACCGCAACGGGGAGAAGCTGCGCGAGATCGTGCTGCGCTACGCCGCGGATTGGAATCTCGGCGACGGGTTTACCGAGTGGCTGGAACGGGAAAATACGTTTTGCTGCAGCCTCGTGGACCGCATCGTTCCCGGGTTTCCGCAGGAGAAGGAGGAACAGCTGGAGCGGAAGCTTGGTTATCGCGACCGCCTGATGGTGACCGCCGAGCCGTACCTGCTCTGGGTCATCGAAGGTCCGTCCTGGCTGCCCGAACGGCTGCCGCTGGCCAAGGCCGGATTGAACGTTATCTTCACCGACGACCTGCGCCCGTACCGCGAGCAAAAGGTCCACCTGCTGAACGGCCCTCACACGGCGATGACCGCTTTAGGCTTGCTCGCCGGCTTGGAGACCGTGGAGGAAGTGATGAATGACGAGGATTTATCCGTATTCGTCAGGGAACTGATGGAGGAGGAGATCGTTCCAATGCTGGATTTACCCAAGGTAGGGCTGCTAGCTTACGCCCAGGCCGTGCGGGAACGTTTCATGAACCCGTTTATCTGTCACGAGCTAGCTTCGATCTCGCTGAACAGCATCGCCAAATTCCAAACCCGGCTGCTGCCCGCGCTCCTGCGTTACCGGCGGGAACGCGGCGAGCTGCCGAAGCGGATCACGTTAGCCTTTGCCGCGCTGCTGATCGGTTACCGGGGCGACCGGCTGGAGCGGAAGGACAGCCCGGACGTGCTCGCCCTTTTCGACGAGGCCTGGGCGCAGCCCGCTGAAACGATCCCGACTCTTTTACGGGAAGCCAAACTATGGGGCGAGGATTTGTCCGGCATCCCCGAACTCGTCAGTACCCTCGAGCAATACGTCCGGAAACTGGACGCTTTCGGCGCCCGGGCCACGTTACAATGGATAGGAGGCGGCAGCCCATGCGGCGATTAATAAGAATGAATCCGCGCGACAACGTTGCGGTTGCTTTGCGGCCGATCGCAGCCGGGGAGGAGATCCGGCTGGACGAGGTGTCCGTTCAAGCCAAGCAAGACATCCCTCAGGGCCATAAAATCGCGTTGACCGGCATCCCCGCCGAATCGTCCGTCACCAAATACGGCTACCCCATCGGCCATGCCGTTACGGCCATCGTCCCAGGCGAATGGGTGCATACGCATAATGTGAAGACGAATTTGGCCGGCGAGGAGCAATACGTATATCAACCCGACTTGCATCCCGTGATTTACCCGAAACGCCCGCTAACCTTTCAGGGCTACCGCCGGACCAATGGGAAAGCCGGCATCCGCAACGACCTGTACATCGTGCCGACCGTCGGCTGCGTGAACGGGATCGCCGAGCAAATGATCAGCGCCTTTAAGGCGGAGCATCCGGATCTTGGCCCCTTCGACAACATCACCGTGCTGAAGCATCCCTACGGCTGCTCGCAGTTGGGCGAAGACCACCTCATGACGCGCAGCATTCTCGCGGATGCCGTGCAGCATCCCAATGCGGGCGGCGTGCTGGTGTTCGGCTTGGGCTGCGAGAACAACGTCGTAGCCGAGTTCCGCCAACGTCTGGGCGATTACGACGAGCAGCGCGTCAAATTCCTCGTTGCCCAGGAGGTCGAAGACGAGCTGGAGGCCGGTCTGGCACGGCTCGAAGAGCTGACCGAAGCGGCCCGGGACGACCGCCGGGAGCCGATTCCGCTCAGCGAGCTGAACGTGGGGCTGAAATGCGGCGGCTCCGACGGTTTCTCCGGAATTACGGCCAACCCGTTGCTTGGCGCTTTTTCCGATTTCCTCATTTCCCAAGGCGGTTCCACGATATTAACCGAAGTCCCTGAGATGTTTGGGGCCGAGCAGATGCTGATGGCCCGTGCGGAGAGCCCGGAGGTGTTCGAGCAAATCGTCGCCCTCATCAATGATTTTAAGCAATACTTCCTGTCCTACGGCGAACCCGTCTATGAAAACCCATCGCCCGGCAACAAGGCCGGCGGCATCAGTACGCTGGAGGACAAATCGCTGGGCTGCACGCAAAAAGCCGGGACCGCCCCGGTGGTCGACGTGCTGAAATACGGCGAGAAGCTGCGCAAGAAAGGACTCAGCCTGCTGCAAGCGCCGGGCAACGATCTGGTAGCCTCCTCCGCGCTGGCCGCCGCCGACTGTCAGTTGGTCCTCTTCACGACCGGACGCGGCACCCCGTTCGGCAGCTTCGTTCCCACGGTAAAGGTCGCGACCAACAACGACTTGTTCGCCCGCAAGCGGCACTGGATGGACTTTAATGCCGGCACCTTGCTGGATACGCCGATGGAGGACGTGCTGGAAGAATTCATCGCGTACGTCATCGCGGTGGCGAGCGGGCAGCAAACCCGGAACGAACAGAATGAGGTCCGCGAGCTGGCCATTTTCAAAACCGGGGTCACGTTGTAAACGGTTCACACCAATAAGCCATTGCCCGGACGATCAACGTCCAGGCAATGGCTTGTTTAGGATGGCGATACCGTCTCCTCGTGGTGACGACGGTGCCGTGCTTGACGAATTGTAACAAGAAGGAGAACTAAGGAACCTAACACCAACACCAGACAAAGGACGAAAACCATCCGGTAACCGTCTGCGCCGGCAATTAACGCGCCGCCCGCCGCAGTGCCGAACATCATGCCAAGATTACGCGACAACGCTAGTAAACTACTGATTAATCCCAAATGGCCATTCTCCACGCGGCCCATCACCAGGCTCGTATTGGGCGAAGTGATCATCCCCATGGAGGCTCCAAGCAATACAATCAATGTAATTAGGAGAAGCATCGGATATGAGGATGAAAGAAAACCTAATGCAGCTAACGTCCCGGCCATCGCCAACAATCCGGCCGTCAGCAGCGGCAAGGAGCCGTGCTTGTCCGACAAACTGCCGAACAACGGGGAAGCGACGATCAACGCCAGCGGATAACCCATCATCATCAATCCGGCCATCGCCGGCGGGGTACCCAGCTCATGGCGAAGAAAAACCGGCAATACGAGTTGCGCCGAAAAAGCGGCCATATACGTAACGATGGTGATCCAGATCCCGGCATTTGTCGCCGCATCCCCGAGCAGCTTGAGATTGATGAACGGGGAGCCGTCTGCCCGCTCCTGTACCTGCGGGGGGGCGACAGGGGCATCTCTTACCTCCACGCCCCACCGGGAGGAGAGACTCCACATGGCAAACCCGGCGGCACAACCCGCGAACAATAGCAACAGCACCACCACAGGCAGGGAGCCCCATCCCCATTCCGAGCCTAGATGAATCGCTGCGACAAGGCCTGTTAACGAAGCACCGAACAGCAGGGCTCCGGTTACGTCGATGTGTCCCTGCTTCTCCGGCTTATCCTTCGGAATAAATCGCCGGGCCATCATCCAAGCCAATAACGCGGTGCCGGCCAGCAGCCAGAAGCATGCCTCCCAGGATATCCATTGAATCAGCACACCTCCCAGGCTGGGGCCGATCATCGAACCGGCGGCCACGAAGGTGCTGATCATGCCTAAGGCTCTCCCTCTCTTCTCGGGAGGAAACAGCGATACGATCAGCGCCATGTTTGTCGCCTGATACATGGAGGCACCAACACCTTGCACGATTCGGAAGGCAATCAGCCAGCCCAGTGACGGCGCAAGCGCGCAGCCGAGCGCCCCTAACGCGAAACCGAAGTAACCCAGATTATGCACGGACCGCCGGCCTCGGATATCCCCGAGCTTCCCCATCACCGGCAGGAGCACGGAAATGACCAGTAGATAAGCCGTAACAACCCATTGCGCGGAGGCTAGGCCTACCTGATAATCTCCAGCAATATCAACTAGCGCGATGTTGAACATGCCGGCGGAACAGTTGGATAAAAAAGCTCCCGTACAAATGATATATTGAACCAGCGTACGGTATTTGCCGTTCATGTTCATGACCCCACCTGCTTTACACTTGCGTCATCGTCATCGGGTTCGCGGTCGCCTTCCAAGCCCGTTCCCACAAGGAAATCACTTGGCGGGTGTCCGTGACTTCTCCGAAATATCCCTCGATATTTTTCATCGTCATTTCATGAGCCTGATTCGAATAAGAGGCGCAAGCATCGCGAAGCAGCACGATGTGATAATCCAGCATAAAACCGTCCCGGGCCGTCGATTCCACGCAAACATTGGTGCTGACGCCGGTCATGATCAGCGTTTCGATCTTCTGGCTCCGCAGTATCGAGTCGAGCCGAGTATTCACAAAAGCGCTGTACCGGTGTTTGTTAACGACAGCCTCACTTGGCTCGGGCGCAACCTCGAAGAAATCAGCCCCCCAGGTGCCCTTCCGGCATACCGCCATCGATTTTCCATTAGATCGTTCTTTCCAAGCTTCGGAGTCGGTCGCTTCTTCATGAAAAGTCTGGATAAAAATAACCGGCACCCGGAATTCTCTGGCAGCCGCCAGCAAACGATGCATATTCGGCATCATCCCTGCGACGGCACCAACGTCATTCCCCGCTTGGGCTAAAGCCCCCTCCGGGTGACAGTAATCATTCTGCACATCCACCACCACGATGGCCGCACGGCTGTTCAGCAGCTTATGATCTAAATTCACTTCGTTTCACCTTACCTTCCTTAGTTGGATGAATTGACGAACTGCATATCGACCAATTGATCATAGGCGTATTCTCCCGTAAAAATCCCGGTTTTGATCAGCACGTCCATGTCCTGTTTCACGGCGGCTTCCGTGATGAACCCGTCCGGACTCCATAAGCTGTCCGCATAAGCACGATCAAGGGAGGCCTGAATCGCAGCATCGGATAACGTTGGGAACTCGGCTTTCATATTTTTCATCGCCAGCTCCTTGTCCTTGTTCACAGCCTTTAGCGCCTCGATAATCGCATCGGTGAACAGCTGCACCGTCTCCGGATCCTCTTCGATCGTCGACTGTTTGACACTGAGCACGGAATAAGAGAAATCGCCGAAATCGTGGAACTTATAAAAGGGTTCGCCCCATACGTCTTTGGATATCCCGTCGCTGATTTGCGGCTCCGCCCCATTGCCGATGTCCGCCGCTCCTTGCTGCACCATCGTCACGACCGTCGAGGCATCAGCCGGCTCAAGCAGGGTGACGTCCTTTTCCGGATCCAGCCCCAAGTAGATCAGCAAATAACGGATCAGCAAATTGGGAGTACCGCCATGACGTCCGGCGTTGATCTTCTTCCCCTTGAAAAATTCTTTCAAATCCGCCTTCGAATCACTGACCGGGGCCAGCCCCTTCTTGGCTACCAAGTATACGTTGGCACGGTTAACGACGTTTACGATCGACACGATCGGGTCGGAATTTTTCTTGTTGGCCAGTGCATTGGACTCCGTCCCGCCGATGACTCCCCATGCGTCACCGCTAACGACCGCCGTGACGTGAGCTCCGCCGGCAGCCTGAATCACTTCCACGTCCAGTCCCCGCTTCTTAAAGTAACCTTCCCGTTGAGCCAAATAAAGCGGAAGGTATCCCGTGGAATGAACCGGTTCGGCGATCACGATTTTTTTGAGCTGTGTGCTCCCCTCCGCCGCCTCCGCTGTTGGCTCGCTACTCCCTCCGCATCCCGCGAGTAAGCTGCCAGTCAAAGCCAATCCCAATAGTAACGGTAACATTTTACTTTTTTTCATCCGACTTCCCCCTCATGGACATTTTCTGATTCCGGTTGACTGACAAGTCTCTCCGCTACTTGACGCCTAAACCTTTAGACAACCCTTTTTCCAACAAGATGACCCCCCAATACATCGCCATGGAGAGCACTGACAAAACCACCACGCCGACCCATACCAGATTGATGTCAAGAATCGTCCCCGCATACATGATCATTCGCCCGACACCTTGACTGGAGGCAATAAATTCGCCGACGATGGCCCCGGCAAGCGCCAGAGCAATGTTGATACGCAAGCTGCTGATGATCCAGGGCATCGACCACGGAATGACGACTTTGGTAAATACCTGCCAGCGTTTAGCCCCTAGCGAATACATCAACTTCTCCATGTCCGGGTCTACGCTTTTCACCCCGCTGTAGGCGGACAAGGCCGATACGACAATCGTCATGGAGAAAGCCAGCGCCACTTTGGAAAAGAAGCCGATCCCCAGTAAAATGACGAGTACAGGCGCAAGAGCCAGCTTCGGCATCGCATTCAAAATAATTAAGTAAGGTTCGCTGATGCCGGCATAACTCCGCGACCACCAGAACGACAGGCCTAGCAAAGCACCGCATAGCGTTCCGAACACAAAACCCAGCACGGTTGAGCCCGACGTATAGGCGATATCCCCCAGCAAGCTGCCTTCCGACACCTGCAGCCAAGTCGTTTGCCAAATCGCGCTCGGACTGCTCCAGTAATATGGATCAAGCCAGCCGATCCGGGTGAACACCTCCCAGATGATGAATAGCAGGACAGCCACGGCCAGCCTCCCCCAGCCGATCCTGCGCGCTTTCTTCCGTTCCGCTGCCTCCTCATCATAAATAAGCGGTGCAGAATCTGATGTAGACAGTGTCTTCATCTTTTTCTCGGCAACCGTTACCGCCGCATCGGTGGGCAGAGAATGGATCACAAAGGTCGATTTCCGTACAGTTTCTTCCACGCTTCATCCCTCCAAGATCGATATTTTTATCCAAACGGTCAAAGCGCGAGTTCTTCCTCCGCATGTCCCGCCGATAACTGGTCAAGCAAGAGATGTTTCAGTTCCATAAAATCCGGGGAAGTCATATCCTCCGTTTTGCGCGGACGCTCCATCGTTACCGTTATTTTCGTTTTGACCCGGCCCGGTCGCGAAGAGAATACATAAATGTCGTCGGACAAGTAAATCGCTTCATCGATGTCATGCGTAACGAACAACACCGTTTTTCCAAAGTCGGTCCAAATTTGCAACAGCCAATTTTGCATCGTAAGTCGGGTCTGTGCGTCAAGCGCGCCAAACGGCTCGTCCAGTAAAATGATGTCGCGGTCGTAAAGCAGTGTCCTGAGCAGCGCAGCCCGCTGCCGCATTCCTCCCGATAATTCCTTGGGATAATGCTTGTCAAAGCCCTTGAGTCCGTACTTCTCCATCAGAGGCAAAGCCCGATCCACCGCTTCCTTTTTCGGGACGCCCCGGACTTCCATACCCAGAATGATATTGTCGAGAATCGTCCGCCAGGGAAGCAGCATATCTTTTTGCAGCATGTAACCCACATATCCCGTCTTCCCAACAATGTTCTCCCCATCCGCAAGCACCTCTCCGGTCGAAGGCGGAACGAGCCCGGCAATAATGTTGAACAGGGTGGACTTGCCGCAACCGCTCGGGCCAATGATGCTGACGAACCTCCCCGCTTCAATCTTCAGGCTCGTTTCTTGCATGGCAGGGATATCCCGGCCGTTTCGGCGAAACCATTTACTGACTCCGTTAATTTCGATTTTGGTTTGCATGTTCCACTCCCCCACTCTTTTCATTTTCATATCTGGTTATAAAAAAAATCGCCAGTTAAAACCCATAGCGCATCCTAACGATGGCGCTGCGAGTCCAAACTGACGATTGGCCGGCTCTTACAATTAGCGAAGTTCCGACGACTCCTTCAGATAATGCTCCACGTCGCGATCCAAGACGACGATCGTACCGGAAAATTCGGTCTCTGCATCGTAATCTTTGAGTACGGCGACGATATTCAGTTGAAATTGCCGTTCGAGAGCAGCCTTAATCTCCCGCTTGAACACCTGAAACAACAAGTAATCCAGCTGCCTTGTGGACTGGGGATAATCCTCATCCAATAGCTTTAAGATCGGCACTCGCCCATTCAAAGAAATAATCACGATTTTGTTGCCGACGAAATCCACTTTTTGCTGTTTTACACCCACGTTAAATATTTGCTTATTTATCGCGTTGTAAATCCTCAAAATGTCCTGCTTCCATTCGCCTGCCGTTAAGATTGCCATATCCACACCCTCCTTCATGTAAGGGATTCTATCATAAACCTTGGGTGTGATTGGTTAAACTATCATTCTTGTGATTAATTATAGGCGATTAGATGGCATTGTCAATACATTTACGTCAAAAAATAACATTCACCCCCGAGGATGTAATGTTATTTAACATAGAGATAACATTGAAATATATGGCTTAGGATTAAACGTGTCAAATCAACCGGTGAGCAAAGCCAACCTGTCGATCTGCTGGTATAACCGCTCTGCCTCGTCCGCCAAGCTGGGTTGATTCAGCCGGATCGACATGGCCAGCAGCCGGTCGGCTTTCTGTTTGAGCTGCTTGATCTCCATCATGACCGCCTCTTGATCCATCCCCGGATAACGTTTCACGAGCGTTACTCCTTTCACCACATTTTCAAAAAACATCCATTCGCTTTCCTCCAATTTACTTCATTTTGCAGTAGTGGACGTTGCCTGGAGTTTTGAAATAGGACATTTTTTCGCATCCTTGATCTAGATCAAGAATAAGTCGGCGGCTTGATGTTAACATAGGAGACAGGAAGACGACGTTCCTAGCGACGATGAAACGTAAAAGCCAATACCATCACCCGGTCCAAGCGGCCGGTCAAGGAGGATCTATCCATGGAAAAGCTTGCGATAACCGGGCTCCAGGACTACCAAACCGAGAAATTCACCAAACGCATCGCCTTCAAGAAAGGCGAAAGCGTCGTATTCGTACTGAACTTTATGCCGGGGCAAGAGCTGCCGACCCATACGCATCCGAATACGGACGTGTTTATTTTGGCCTTGCAAGGCAACGGGTCCATCACGGTGGACGGCGCAACCTCGCCGCTGGCTCAAGGCGAAGCGCTGCACCTGGAGGGAGCCGAGGCCTTCTCCTACCGCAATGACGGAGCCGAACCCGCCAGCCTGTACGTTGTCTTAACCAAAGTCCCTGCACCGGAATACGCGCAGAACATTTAACGCGAATAAGTCCTGCACATGCCAAGGGGCGCCAGCTATCTAAAAGTAGCTTGGGCGCCCCTTGGGTCTTTTTAGAATACGACCGAGCGTTTGACTTGAACCGACTGATAAGCGGCCTCCATGATCCGAGTTAATTCCACGGCCTCACGGATATTCTCCTCCGCCGACGTACCGTTTTGGATATGACTAACCCATTGCGCAAACGCGCCGGGGCGGTTGGCCGGAAGCGGCAGCTCCTGCCAGCGTCCGGCCTCTTCCTCGCCCTTCGCACCGGTCCGCAGCAGCAGCTTCGGCTCGGGGGTCCCGTACAGCAAGCTGCCCTCGGTGCCGTGAACCTCGATGGTAAACGGAGAATACGGATTCACGAAACCCGTCTCGGCGATCCCCACAGCCCCCGATGCGGTGCTTAACGTCAACACGGCGTTATCTTCCACCGGCTTGCCCGTCACATATCCGAACTGCGCCGTCACTTCGGCGGGTTCTTCTCCCAAAAACAGGCGGGTCAAATACACCGGATGGCAGCCAAGGTCAATCAAAGCCCCTCCGCCGCAATCCACCGGGTCATAGAAATGCTCCGGCAGCCAACCCGCGATCGCGCCGTTGTGGGATAAGCGCACGCGAACCTGGGTGACGCGCCCGAGCAGCCCTTCCCGAAGCGCTTCCGAGATGGCCAGCGTATATCCGTCATTCAGCCGGGGCAAGGATACCGTCAGCTTGACGTCGTTTCGCGCGACCTCGTCCAAGATCTCCCGGACCTCGCTTAAGGTCGGGGCCACCACTTTTTCGGTAAAAATATGCTTCCCCGCCCGGGCAGCCTGCACCATGACGTCCCGATGCAGCCTCGTCGGCGCATCCACGATGACCGCATCGATGCCGCTGTCCAGCATTTCTTCTAATGAATCGAAATAGGGAACGCCCAGCTTCCCGGCCTGTTCCTTGCCCCGTTCCGGGTTCTCGTCCCAAACCGCCGTGATCTCGGTGTCGGGATGCGCCAAGGCCTCCTTCGTATAATCCCATGCATGCACATGCCAATAACTGATCATGCCAATTCGAATCGCTGCCACTCACCATTCCTCCTCGGAAATAATGTCCAATTGATTCCCTCTAAATGTAACACAACCCGGAGCAAAAAACAGACCGAAGACTGGACCACGTCCGCCTCGGTCTGTTTGGGATCTTACTTGAAAAGGAGGTCTCCCAGGGAAACGGAGTACCCCTTGGAGACGTTGCCGGAAGCGTCAACGGCTTTGAACTGCACCGTGTATCCTTTCGGATTATTCACGTCCGGCAGCACCGTGGTTTGAACGCCGCGCGCCACCTCCATCGTATGGCCGATCTGCTTTTTGTTCCTAAGCAGCATGATTTGCACCTTCGTCCCGTCCATATCGTACGGACCGTCCCAATATAACCGGATTTGTCCGCTTTCCCTGACCGCGCGCACATGCTCAACCTCCCCCGGAGGCGTATGATCGCGGGGCGGCTCAGGAATCACGGGCGGCGCCGTGAATACGGCCGGATCGCCAAACGTGAACTTATCCAGGTTAAACAGCCAATCCGAACCTTTGAAGAGCAGGAATACGATATGTTTGCCGCGGACCGGATGGGTGACTTCCGCCGAGAACACCTTGAACTCCTGCCAGCCGCCGGTCCCGGTGACCTTCGTCTCCGCAATCAAGGGGCCGCTCGGACTGTCCAACCGCACCTCGATCGTCCCGCCGGCGGTATCGCTGGCCGCATTGACGTGGAATTGCGCCGTTCCGCCGCCATCGCCAAAGTCAACGAAGTTATACATCGCAAAAGGCCGGTTAGGTCCGTACATCCCGGCGAGATACGTTTGCCCCCCGCCTTGCTCCGTGCCGAAACCCGAACCGCTCGTATAGCTTTCGGCCTCCAACTTGCCATAAGCATCCTGTGCCTTGCCTTTGACGGTCGTAAAGCTGAACCAGTCCAGATTACACGGGAAATCACTGCCGTCCGCGCCGTGGAACACCAGGTAGACGTCATGGATGCCGGCCGCCGCCGTGTCGTCGATCGTGGACATCACGTCGATCCACGTCGCCCAGTCGCCTATAGCGGGAATCTCAAGGGTGCCGACGGTTGGCCCGTTCAGGCTGTCCAGCTTCACCTCGATTGTTCCGCCGCGGTTCCCGCTCGCGACATGCGCCGTGATCCCGGCCGCGCCGCTGCCGAAGTCGATACCCTCATACCGAACGTACGCGCCATTCGCGATCCCCTCCAGGAAGCCGTGCTCGCCGTTTCGGCTTACCCCTGAGCTGGCGTCGAATTCGCCGGCCTTCCGTTTGGCATAGGCATCGGTTCTCGTCGGATCGGTCTCCGTAAACCGGAACCAGTTCAAGTTAAACAAGTAGTCGTCATTCGCTTTGACAAACGTGAAGTAGACATCGTGTTTGCCGGTGACAGTCACCGGGTTGCCTTGGTCATCTTTGAGCACAGCAACAGCATCGATGAACTGATTCCAGCCGCCCGTGCCTTCGACCCTGACCGTGCCGATCTTCGGTCCGTCTTCGGCGTCCAGTCGGATTTCGATCGTTCCGCCGGACGTTCCGCTGGCTGCCCGGGCGATGAAGCCGGTAGCTTCCGTCGTCCCGAAATCGACGTTTTTGTAAACGGCGGTGTGTCCATGCTTTATTCCGCCCAACTGCAAGGTGCCTTCCGCACTGCCCTCCAGAACGAAACCTTGGCCGATGTTGTATTTTTCCGCTTCAATTCGTTGATAGGCCGGCTTCACCGGATAAACCGGGACCGTGGGCTTCGGCTGCACGACCGTCAGTGCCTGAACGGCGCTGGAGGCGGCCCAAGATTCATAAGTGCCGGATAACAGCCGCCCGATCCAGTTGCCGTCGACGATCCCCTCTTCGTTCCGATGGCTCCAAGCCATGGCCGCGTTAAAAGCCAGCCAATCGTCGAACTTCCGCTCAAACTCCCGGTCAGCCCGGGATTTGCTGCCGTCCACCGCTTGCTGCAGATGAGCCAAATTGCGCAACAGAATCGTTTTGCCGCCTTTCAGGTCCCCGTTCGGGCCTTCATAACCCAGCAGCCCATTGGCTTCCGTTTGATGCGTCATCGTAAATTGGGCGGCCTTGATGGCATCCTCCAGATACACCTTGTCGCCGGTGACCCGATGCAGCATGGTGGCGGCACCGATAAACGTCCCCTGATTGTAATGCGTGGCATCCGGTACGGGTCCGCGATCCGGTTCGATCCGGTCGAACACCTTCCCGTTTCCGTCCGTCAGCATCGTTTTGCCCCAACGATAAATGCGGGTTGCCGCCTCCAGATAATGCGTGTCTTCCGTGATCTCGTACAGGAACACCGCCGCTTCGGCTGCCGGGAAGTTAATGCAGGCGTTCTTCGTGACATGCTCGCTGTTCAACCACCACAGACCGCCGTTCGCGAACGCGTCATCCCACTGGGTATCGTACACAAAATCAAAGTAATATTTCGCCTTGTCCAGGTAGCGGGCTTCCCCGGTGATTTGATAAGCTCTTGCGCTGGCCATCGCCCACCACATGATGTCATCGTTAAACGGATTGTTCGTCCAGTCTTCCCCATATTTGAGGACGGCGCCGTCGAATATTTCGTCGATCTGGGCGCGAAGCTGCGCCTTCAGTTCCGGGTCCGACGTGCGAAGATAGGCGTCCATGACCATTTCCCATAGTTCGGCTTCCACCCAGAAGCCCTGGTAGTTGGAGCCGCGATTGGAATCGGCCCAATAGTACTTGGCTTGCGGATCCCAGAACTTGGCGTTAAAGGCGCGGATCGCAGCGTCCGCATCGGCGGGACCGAAACTGGCCGCTTGGGCTTCCGGGGCCTTCGCTCCGGTTAACAGCGATATCGAGAGTGCCATCGTTAACGTTAAGGCAAGAAATTTCGACAACGTTCTTTTCCCCTGATTCCGGTTCACGGCAAAACCTCCATTTGCGGATTCATTCCGTATTGAAAGCTAGCGCATGGCAATTTCCAGACCGCATAAGCTGAGCACGAATTCGACGAACATGGCGTTGGACCAAGAGAACCATTCCCGCGAGTATTCCGAAGGATGATCCTTGTGGAAACCTTCATGCACCAAATTCGTTCCGGCATCGGTTCGTTCGAACATGCCCAGGATGTCCAGCTTTTCCGTTTCATCGAGCGCAGTGATCCCCTGGATAGACAAGGCGATGTGCCAGATGTAGTCCGGGGGAGTATGCGGGCTGCCGATCCCTTTGGCATAAGTTCCTTCATAGTAGTAAGGATTGCGGCGGCTAAGGATCATCCGGCGCGTGTTCAGATAAATCGGATCGTCCTTGCTGCAGTAATCGAGATACGGTAGCGACAACAGACTAGGCACATTGGCGTCATCCATCAGATTCACCCCGCCCAGCCCGTCAACCTCGTAGGCGTACACCTTTCCAAACTCCGCGTCCTCGATGACGGCGTACCGTTCAATCCCCTGCCGAATGTCCTCCCGCAGCGCGCACACCTCATCGGCGAAATCGTCGTCCCCGTAAAACCGCTCATTGATCTCCAGCAAGTAGCCCAGCACAACGATCGCAAACAGGTTCGACGGGACGAGATAGCCGTATTTGCAGGCGTCGTCGCTCGGGCGGAAGCCCGACCAGGTCATGCCCGTGTACGCCACCGGTCCGGGGAGTTGATCCGTTTCCCCGCTGTTTTCCCGCACGAACGTATATTTCGAGCGTTCCTCGTGCCGCTGCTCGGTCCGCCAGGTATGCAGGATCAATTCGGCCGCTTGCTTGAATTCCGGCGTGAAGTGGCGGGTTTCCCCGGTATTTTTCCAATAAAGGTAGGCCAGCTGCAAGGGATAACATAACGAGTCCACCTCGTATTTGCGCTCCCAGATCCAGCCGGACATTTCCGTCAAATCCGATTGATGGCCGCGAAAATTCTCGAATTCGTTAAACGCGTTGGCGTACGGATCCCGCAGGATCGATTGACATTGCGTCATCAGCACGCCTTCGATAATCTCGCGCAAGCCGGCATCCTTCGCCGCCGGAATGAGATACGGCCGGAGCTGGTTGACGGAATCGCGCAGCCACATGGCGGGGATGTCTCCGGTCAGCATGAACACCGTTCCGTCCTCATGGCGGTGAATGGTCGTTTCCAGCGTATTTTCGTAACACCGCTTGAACATCTCCACGATTTTCGGGCGATGCTTCATCTTCGTTTCGACCAAACGGATGATATCGGTTTGGGTCAGTTGCTTCGTCATGGTCATTCTCCTCCGTGTCGTCTAGTGGTCGTTGGGGTTGTTCGACGGCTCCGTTTCCTGGGCGGTTATTTCGCTTTGCGCCTCCAGCTTTGCCGCCGCTTCCAGCAGCATCAAGCCGCTCAGCTGAACGCTGAGCTGGACCGGCAGGACGGGCGGCTCCTTCCAGGAAGGGCCGCACAAAAGGGGGCTCTCGAGCAACCCGTCGGATCGGAGCGTCTGCGCATTGGCGAGTATGAGCTCCCGAACGCGCGGACACGCCGGGTCGATCTCCAGAAGACGGACGAGGTAACGAATGAGGATCCCTTTAAACAACCCGGTATCGTCGATGCCTTCCCCGGGAAGCAGCCCGGTGCCGGGCTCAGCCAGCTCCTCGAAACAGGCGGCGGCGGTCCGTCTGGCATCCTCCAAATACGCCGATTCGCCGGTGATGCGGTACAGTTCGACGCCCGCGCCGATAAAGACGCCTTGGCAATAAGTGAACTTCCAGTCCTTGTCGATCGTTCCGTCCCCGGTGCGGTTCATGCCGTCCCAGACAAAGCCGGTTTCGGGGTCGACGAGATGCGTTTGGTTCCAATCGTAAATTCGTTTGGCCCAAGCAAGATCGTCAGGCCGTCCGGACAAGCCGTAGAGCCGGGCAGCAAGAATCGCAGCGGGCGCGTTGGCCGGGGTATTTTTGTAATCGAGCTGATCCTTCTTCCACGCCATCCCGCCGCCGCAATGCTCATTCCAAGCCGTTTGGATGTCCGCCCACAGCTCCAGCACCTTCTCCTCGTACCAAGGCTCGCCGGTCGCCCGGTAAGCCCGCAGCAGCGCCAGCGCCGTCCACTCCATGTCGTCGTAATAGTTATGAGTAAACGTCCCGCCGTTGTAACGTTCCAGGCTGCGGCAAAACCGCCGCATCCGATCCGGCAGCGCCGGATCGCGGGTCCGCTCGTAGGCGTCCACCAGCACGTCGAGGACGTGGGCTTGCCACCAGTAGTAGAAATTTTCGCCCGTCCGGCCCGCCGCGCGCGGATACCACTGGTCCAGGATGCCGGTCTGCTCATTGCCATAGCAGTCGAAAAGACCGCGGTGCATGCGTTCCGCCAGAGGGGCCCAGCCCAGTTCGCGGGTGTCCATCACGTCGTCTCCCCTTCGGGCGCGGCATCCGGCGTTAACCCCGAGGCCGCCTCCATCAGCATGACGCCGCTCAGCTGCGAACTGAGCGACACGGTCGCCTCCGGTGCCGGGCCTCGGCTCCAATCCGTACCGAACCGCGGTTGTTGCGGAGCGGCCAGCCGGCTCCAGGCGCGTTCCGCCTGAAAGCCGACGTACTCGGCGACTTCGCGATGGTCCGGTACCGCTTGGGCCAGCTGCACCAAGTAGCGGATCAGGATGCCTTTGAACAGCCCGGCATCCCCGTCTCCCTCCTCCGGCAGCAGGCCGGTTTCGCTGGAGGTGAATTCCTGGACGACCACGCGGAACGTGCGAAGTGCCGCCTCCAAGAAGGCCTTTTCTCCGTTTACCCGATACATCTCCACCGAAGCTCCAATGAAGACGCCTTGGCAGTAGGTGAACCGCCAATCTTTGTCGATCGACCCGTCCCCGGTCCGATTCATACCGTCCCACACCAGGCCGGTAGCCGGATCGACCAAGTTCGCCGCCTGCCATTCGTAAATCCGCTGCGCCCAAGCCCAATCGTCCGGATGGCCAAACGCTTGGTACAACCTGGCCGCCAGGATGACGGCGGGGGCGTTGGCCGGGGTGTTTTTATAGTCCAGCTGCGATTTCTGCCAAGCGATCCCGCCGCCCACCTGCTCGTTCCATCCGGTTTGGATGTCCTGCCACAGCAGGAGGGTCGCCTCCTTGTAGCGCGGTTCGCCGGTAGCCTGATACGCGCGCAGCCAGGCGAGCGCCATCCATTCCATATCGTCGTACAGCTCATTGGGCCAGGCGCCGCCGTTGCGCCGAAGGAGGCCGTCGTACAGCTCCTCCAGCCGCCGGGCATAGAGCCGGTCCCCCGTGCGCCGCAGTCCGTCAACCAGCACGTCAACCGCATGCGCCATCCACCAGTAATGAAAAATCTCGTTGCACGCCCCGTTTTCGCAAGGCATTTGAATATTGTACATCTGGATCTCTTCGTTCCAGAACCCTTCATCCAGCGCGGTCTGGGCCAGATCGGCCCGCTGCCGCCGCACGTCGGTATCCCTCGTGGTGGTCTTCATGTGATCTCTCCCATCTGTCCTATCCCTTGATTCCGCTAAAAGCAATGCCCTGGATAAAATACCGCTGCAGGAGCAGGAACAGCACCAGAATCGGCAGGATCGCCACCAGCGCTCCCGCCATCATCGGCCCATAGTCCGTCTGATAGTTGTACGAAAAAGCCTGCAGCCCCATCTGGATCGTCGCCTTGGCCGGATCGTTCAGCACGATCATCGGCCACAGGAAGCCGTTCCAGCCCGCCTGGAACGTGAAGATCCCGAGCGTGGCCAGCGCCGGCTTGGTCAGCGGCAGATAAATGCGCCAGAAGATTTTGAACTCGCCGCAGCCTTCGATCCGTGCCATTTCCATCATGTCTTTCGGCAGCGTCAGGAAGAACTGGCGCATGAAGAACACCGCAAACGTGCCGGAAGCCCCCGGCAAAATGATGCCCCAAAACGAGTTCATCAGTCCGTTCCCGCCGCTGCCGAACAGGTCGTTTCCGCCGACCAGCGGAATATGGCGCAGCACGTACACGCTTGGGATCATGGTGACGATCCCCGGCACCATCATGGAAACGAGCAGGATCCGGAAGAACGGCTGATTCATCCGGAAGTTCAGCTTGGCGAACGCATAACCGCTCAGCGAGCCGAAGAACAGGTTGAACAACACCCCGACCGCCGCCAGCAAAAAGGAGTTCCAGAAATAAAGGCCGAAAGGCACGGTCGTAAACGCATTGTAGTAGTGCTCGAAAGTCAGGTTCGTCGTGAACCATTTAATCGGCATGGAGAACATCTCTTCATCCGGTTTAAAGGAAGTAAGCACGCTCCAGTAAAAAGGCAAAAACATGATTACGGCGATGATGGCGCCGACCGTATAAAACAGCGCATTGGCTAATCTCTTCTGCATCGGTACGCCGAGTTGCACATGACGGGTGCCGACGCTCGTTCTCGTCGTCTCTTGATTGGTCATACGATCGGCTCCTCCGCTTTGGTGATTTTCATGCTAACCAGCGAAAATACGAGAATCGCCATCGCCAGCACGAACGCCTGCGCCGAAGCATACCCCATCTGCAGCTGATTAAAGCCTTGCTGGTAGATCAGGTATACCGGGGTTTTGGTGACGTTGGCCGGCCCGCCCTGCGTTAGGACGAACGCCTGGTCAAACAGCTGCAAGGCACCGATGATCGACAGGACGCTGACGAGGAACGTCGTCGGGCGAAGCTGCGGCCAAGTGATATAGCGGAAGCAGGCGAACCGTGACGCCCCGTCCAGCCGGGCCGATTCGTACAGGTAATCCGGCACGCCCTGGAGGCCAGCCAAATAAATGATCATGTTGGAGCCGACCGATTGCCACAACGTCATGACGATGATCGACAACATAGCCGTTTCCGTCTGCGACACCCAAGCCGGGCCGGTAATGCCGATATACGAGAGCAGCCCGTTGATGAGACCGTATTCGGGATGCAGCATCCAGATCCACACGGTGGCCGCGGCGACGGCCGAGGTCAAGGTTGGCAAGTAGTAAAACGTGCGGAATAGCTTGACCCCGCCCTTCTTTTTGTTAAGCAGCATCGCCAGCAGCAAGGAAATCAACAAATTCAGCGGTACGAAAACAATCGCGTAATAGAACACGTTCAAAAAAGTCTGCCAGAGCAGCGTGTCGCCGATCAGGCGGCGGTAATTGTCCAGACCGACCCAATCGTTGCTGCTCAGCACGTCATAATTGGTGAAGCTGAGATATAGGGCCATCACGACGGGGATGACCATGAATACGGCAAACAACAGCATGGTTGGTGTAATGAACAGATAGGCCATTCGGGCCTGATGCCGTTCGAGCTTATTGACGGATGCCATTCTTCGCTCCCCTTTCAGAGGCCGGTTTTTACTTCACGACCGCATTTTCCGCAAGCAGCTTGTCGCCTTGTTCTTGGGCTTTTTTCAGCGTATCGTCGATCGATTGCTTGTTCTGCAGCAGCAGCTCCAGGTTTGGAATCAGCGCGTTCTCTTCCATGACCGAATAACCCGGATGCGTCGGACGCGTCTTAGCGAATTCCAACGTCTCCGTAAACGGCTTCCACAACGGATCCTCGGTGAAGAACGGATCCTCGAGCGCCGGTTTGAAGCCCGGCAGGTTCAAGCTCGTTTTCGCCCACAGCAAGGCGTTGTCCTTGTTCGCCGTCCACCACTTGATGAACTCCCATGCTTCGTCCGGATGCTTGGAGCCTTGCGGAATGACGAGCCCGAAGCCGCCCATGACGCTGCCCTTGTCACCGTTAGGGCCTGCAGGAGGCGGAACGATGCCGTATTCCAGATCCTTGCCGTATTTATTATAAGTGCTCATCATCCAAGGACCGGTGTACAGCATGGCCACCTTGCCCGTCACGAACGCGTCGGTGCCTTCGCCGAGACCTTTTTCGAAGCCGACCTTGTATACTTTGTCCTCATTCAGCAAGCGCTGCCAAAATTCCAGAACCTGCTTGCCCTGCGCATTGTTGAAGTTGGTTTTGCCGTCCTCGCCGAGCATTTGCCCGCCGGCTTGCTGCAGATACATGTTAAACAGACCCGGATCGGCCATCGAGAAACCTGCGGTTTCAAGTTTGCTGCCATTCCATTTCGTCAGCGTCTTGGCGGCCTGTTCCAATTCGTCCCACGTTGTCGGCGCCTCCAGGCCCGCATCCGCAAACATCTTCTTGTTGTAGAACAAGGCGCGGGCATCCACCGTCAACGGCAAACCGTACAATTTATCGTTATTGGTCAATTCCTTTAACGACTCGTCGTAAAAGTCGCCTTTGTTCACGCCGTCGCGCTCCATATATTCATCAATCGGGCGAAGCACGTTTTTCGGAGCGTACAGCGCCGTTCTCCAGCGGTCCCAGAACAAAATGTCCGGCGAACCGCCGCTCGTTGCAGCCGTCAGGAACTTCGTGACCATATCCTGCTGAAGCACGTATTTGACTTCGATTTTGTCCTGCGACTTGTTGAAGGCGTCGACCATCGTCTCGAACTGCTTCTGTCCTTCACCGCCCCAGTCGCCCCAGAACGTCAGCTTCACTTTCTTGGTACTGCCGCTATCTCCGCCGTCCCCGCTGCCGCCGCCGTTCCCGGCGCTGCCTCCGCTGCTTCCTCCGCAACCGGCCAGCATTGCGCCGAACAGCACGGTCACCAGCATCACAAGCATCCACTTTTTCATTTCGTAAACCTCCCCTTTTCGTTTCGAATAACATAGCAATTAAAGCGTTTTCAATAAACATAGTATATTAGCATCATATCATTATGTCAATAGGGAAAAATATCGATGTCCCTGGTATATAAATTACATATCAAACGTCCCCTTCTCCTTTCTTGTACGACAAAAAACGGCCCCTTTGTACGGAGGGCTTGTTCGGAAATTTCGATATGGGCTTCATGTTCCGAAGTTTCGATATGATTTCTCCCTCGTCCGTCCGCCCAACGTAAAAGTGCAGTTCAAATTTGCTCAAATCGCCCTTTTCAGCCAAATGGTCCTCAATCAGATGCACTTTTACATCCCAAGGGCCCACAAACGCAAAAATGCCGAAACTCAACTGCACTTTTGCAGTTGAGTTTCGGCATGAGGGTGGCAGTTGGCTCCACCGCCGGGCCATTGGTGCCTTTGCCCCGCAAGGCGGCAAGGGCATCCGCCCGTGGCGGCACTAAGCCGCCCCCGCAGGCGGGCGTCTCGCTACTTGCGCTCTCCCCTCGCGGTTCCGGTGGATTCCCCCGGAACGAGCAAAGCGGGCAGTTTGATTTTGTTCGCCACCGGCCGGTTCTCGAGCAGGGCCAAAACATTCTCCACGGCCAACTTGCCCATGTCTTCTTCGCTTTGGCGCATATGGGTGAAGGCGTACCCCTCGCCGATGCGAAACTGCGGACTGTCGAAACAAATAATGGACACGTCTTCGGGAATGCGAAGCCCGAGCCGCGTCACGGCGGCTTTAGCCAACAGCGCGATGTTGTACTCGATGGCGAAGAACGCCGTGATCGAGGGATTCGCCTGCAAATGACGCATGATTTTGTCAATGTCCCGTTCGATGTTCTCATCATAAAAAGAGTTCGGCAGCGTGGAGGTCAGATCGCTGATCCACAACTCCCGCTCCGCGGCGATGCCGCGGCCGGCATGCGCCTGCACGAAGCCTTCGATCCGTTCCTCCACTGCTGACGTATCCACCGGCGGCGGAGACAATAACGAGATGTGCGCGTGGCCAAGGTCGAACAAATACTCCGCCGCCTCCTGCGCCGCCTTCACATTGTCGGTGCTGATGGAAGCCGCCGCCACGCCTTTCAGCTCACGGTCGATCAGTACCAGCGGAAAACGTTCGATCACCATCTTGAGGATTTCCGCATTGAAGTATTCCCCTTGCGCCGGGAATACGATCAAGCCGTCCACCCCCAGCTGCAGCAGCTTGCGAATGGTCGCTTCTTCATTCTCCTGGATGCCGAACGTCCGTTTCAGGACGAGGTAACAATCCTGCTCCCGCGCCGCATCCTCCATCCCGTAAATCAACCGGGTTCCATAGCTGCCGGCGAAATCCGTCAGCACGACGCCGATCAGCTTTCCCGCGACTTCCCCGTCCGCTCCGTTCCCGCCGTAGGTCCCGTCCAGCCGGCCGTGTTCCGCCGCGCCTGCCCCATCGGCTTCCGGATCGGCGACAAACGAGCCGCGCCCCGGTTTTCGAACGATGATGTGCTCGGCGGCCAGCATCTCGAGCGCCCGCTTGCTCGTAATCCGGCTCACCTGATATTCCTCGGCCAGCTCCTTCTCCGATGGAATCCGGTCCCCGGGCTTATAGCTTTGGTCCAGGATTTGCCGTTTCACATCATCAAAAATTTTCTCGTACATCGGTTTTGACGAGGTACTTTCACTCATGACGTTCCTCCCGCGTTCCCCTACAAAAGGACATGATATATATTATAATATATCATGATATATCGCGATTGTCGAACCATGTTTGAAACGTTCCGCGAACCGCTCCTCCAGGAGCATCAGCCACGGCTTGCCAAGGCCTCCAGCCCCAAAGCAAGCGCACCGCACAGACCTGCACGGCTGCCCAAGCCCGGCGGGACAATATACTCGTCGATGCCGCTTAAGATCGCCGGGGCGTTCACATAACCGGCCAAATTCCGGCGAACCTCCGCGCGAATCAACGGGAACAGCTGCGGTTGCTGCATCACGCCGCCGCCCATGATCACTTTTTGAGGCGAGAGCATTAGGATGGCGCCTGTTACCGCCTGGGCCAAATAGTAAGCTTCGATGGCCCAGGCCGAATGATCCGAAGACAGCTCATGCCCCTTCACCTTCCAGCGCGCTTCCAGGCTCGGTCCCGCTGCCATGCCCTCCAGGCAATCCCCATGATACGGGCATAAACCGGGGAAATCGTCATCCGGATGCCGCCGCGGCAGGACGTGGCCGCCCTCCGGGTGTATCAGCCCGTGCACGAGCTTGCCTTCCGCCAGCACCCCGACGCCGATGCCGGTCCCTACCGTATAATACACGCAGCTGTCCAGCCCCTGGGCCGCACCCCACTTTGCCTCGCCCAAGGCAGCGGCGTTCACGTCCGTATCCCAGCCATAGGGAACGTCGAATCTCGTTTTTAATTTGCCAAGAACATCGTATCCGTTCCACCCTGGCTTTGGCGTCGTCGTCACGTAACCGTAAGTGGCGCTGTCCCGATTGATGTCGAGCGGGCCAAACGATCCCACGCCGATGGCCTCTACATCTTTATCGCTAAAATAGGCAATCACCCGTTCCAGGGTGGGTTCCGGCAGCTCCGTTGGGAAACTGACGCTGTCTTCAATGACGCCGTGCTCATTTCCGACGCCGCAGACGAACTTCGTACCGCCCGCTTCAATTGCTCCGATCCGCACCGAAATCGCCTCCTTCGAATGTCTGGGATATGCTATAATCATAGAATTCAATCGCTGTATTTTATTTATCATTCTATCCGCGTAAGGAGCATGATCATGCCTTTCCGAAAAAACAAGCGCATTCAACTCATGCTGACGGAGTCCGATCCCCATGCTTCTGCCAGTTCTCCCCCTAAGTCGATCCGGCCAGCACGCAAAGTAGGCTTAACCCTTGCCGCCTTGTCGCTGATGGTCTGCGTGAGCGCAGCCGATATAGGCGATACTGCTGCCGCATCTAAGCCAGCCGAGCGACCGGCCTCCTCCTCTAAAGCTGACGAAATCGCCAAGAAATATCAACTGCCTAAAGGGAAGGGCTTCGTTTACCTCGACGAGGTGATTCCGGATGCCGAATACGATCTCCGCTATTATACCGGCGACAACTTCATTGGAGAGCGGATCGACGGGTACAACGGCCCGTTCGCGATCCTGACCTTGCGCGCGGCCCGGGCGTTGAAGAAGGCCAACGACGATTTAGGAACCCGAGGCTACCGTCTGAAAATCATCGACGCCTATCGCCCGCAAAAAGCCGTCAACCATTTCGCCCGCTGGTCCAAGGACCCGCTGGATATAGAGATGAAGGAACGTTTCTATCCCGGCGTGGATAAGAAAAATCTGTTCAAGCAAGGCTACTTGTCCTCCAAATCCGGCCATTCCCGCGGCAGCACGGTGGACCTTACCCTGGTCTACAAGAAGACCGGCGAAGAGGTCGATATGGGCAGCCGGGTCGATTTCCTCGGCCCGATTTCGGCGCATGGGGCTAAGGGGCTGACCAAAGCGCAGCGCACGGCCCGCTATCTTCTCAAGACGGCGATGGTCAAGCAGGGCTTCCAGCCTTACAGTAAGGAATGGTGGCATTACACGCTGAAGAACGAACCTTACCCGTCCACCTATTTTGATTTTGACGTGGAATAACCGTTCAGGCCTTTACTTACCACTTCAACCGGTAAATCCCCTTGTTTTCCAGCCCCCGAATCAACGGCGTCCACGTTTCGGACTCCGGCGTCGTGGCCAGCGCGTCCTCCACCATTTGCAGCTTGGCGTCCAGCGCGTCGATATGGTGCAGGGCGACGGCCTCCGGCGTCTGCGGCTGTACCGGGCTGCCCCATTCCCCCAAGTTGTGGTGGGACAATACCAAATGCTGCAGCCCAAGCACCTTCGGCGAATCCAGCGCGATGCCGAGGCGAATCGCCGCTTCGGTCACCCATTGCGACGCCATCGAAATATGTCCCAGCAGCTTGCCCGGCGTACTGTACTCGGACACGATGCCGAGCTCGGCCACCATTTCTTCCGGCTTGGCGATATCGTGCAAAATGATGCCCGCCTTCAGCAAGTCCGGGTTCAAAAACGAACGCTGCCCGCACAAAAAGTCGCCGATCTCCAGCATCCGCACCATATGGTAAGCCAGTCCGCCGAAATAGGCGTGATGATGCGTTTTGGCCGCGGGATAATGGGCCAGCTTCTCCTCGACCTTGCCGACGCAGTACCGGACGATCGCCTGGATCTCCTCATCGGCGATGTCGGCGATTACGCCTTGGATCGTATGAATCAACGCTTCCGACGAAATCGGCGCGGAACGGATAAAATCGGTTAATCTCACGCCGTCTTCCGGCTTGGCCGGCCGGATCTGCATCACCTTAACCTGCAGTTTCTCCCGGTATGTCTGTACGATTCCTCGTACCTTCACGAGCCCCATCGGAAAGAAGGTTTCCTTGTCGGTTGGCGACGCATCCCAAAATTTGGCCGGCATCTCCCCGGTTGCGTCGCACAACACGATATCCAAATAATCCTTTGGCGGATTGGCGTTCGTCTGCTTCACCTCCAACTCCTTGAGCAAATAAAAGCCCACAAACTCGTCCTGGTTTCTCAATTGATTAATTTGCGTCACCCATAATTCCTCCAAACCCATGATAGACCTATTATACTATGGGACTGCCAAAACCTCAGCGCCTTTTCGCTTCCGCCTGCCCATCTCGGGAACAAAAAAGAACGCCTCCCCGTGATTCCCACGGAGCCGGCGTTCTTGCATCTGCGGGAATTACGATTCCCGTTTAGGTTCCTCAAACAGTAGGGAGCACAATGCCCGTGGCAGCAGCTCCAACGAGACCTGCTTCTCCACCGCGCCCAATTCGTAAGCGACTTTGGGCATTCCGTACACCACCGACGAAGACTCGTTTTGCCCCAGCGTTCGCGCCCCTTTGCGGCGCATCGCCAGCAACCCTTTGGCACCGTCATAGCCCATGCCGGTCAAGATGATGCCGATGGCGCGCGGGCCGCATTCCCGGGCGGCCGATTCGAACAGGACGTCGATCGACGGGCAATGGCCGTTGATCTTGTCGCCTTCATAGCAATCGACCCGATACCGGCCGTCCACCTTGCGCAGCCGCATATGCCGGTCTCCCGGAGCGATCAGCACTTTCCCCGGCTCCACGATGTCGCCGGAAGTCGCTTCCTTCACGGTAAAGGATGTGCTTTGATTCAAGCGGTCCGCAAACATCCGGGAGAAAACCGGCGGAATATGCTGGACGATCACGATCCCCGGAAACGATGTTGGCAGCCGGTTCAGCAAATAGGAGATCGCCTCGGTTCCTCCGGTGGATGCGCCGATGGCGACAATTTGGCCGGCGCCGAATGGACGCTCCGGCACCGGAAGCCCTCCGCTCTTCCGTTCGGCGTGCAATCGGCGGGGCACCACGTTCGTTTTCGCCGCCATTTTCACCTTATCGATCAAATCTAGGATAAACCCTTCAACGCTTCTAGGCGACCTGGGATCCGGCTTGCAGACGAAATCGACGGCCCCCGCCTCCATGGCGTCGAAGACGGCATCGCTGATCGTGCTGACGACGATGACCGGTAGCGTATACTGAGGAAGCAGGCGGCGGAGAAATTCGATCCCGTTCATTTTCGGCATCTCCACGTCGCAGATCATCACATCCGGGTGAAACCGCAAAATTTGATCCCGGGCATCAAACGGATCCACCGCTTTGCCGACGACTTCGATAGCCGGATCCGAGGATAACCCCAAAGCCAATACCTCGCGGTACATCATGGAATCATCGACGATCAGCACGCGCAATTTACGGTCGTCCCCCATAGCACTCCCCCCCTTCGTCTCCATGTTAATCCTTCCGGTAAATCGCCGGCTTGACGTACTTAAACGGCGTCGTTTCCCGCTGCAGCGATTCGGAATGGCCGATGAACAGATAACCCCCGGGTTCCAAATGCTTATAGAACTTGTCCACCAACGCTTCCTTCGTCGGATTGTCGAAGTAGATCATCACGTTCCGGCAGAAAATGACGTGGAATTTCCGTTTGAACGGAAACGTCGGCTCCATCAAATTGAATTTGCGGAAGATCACTTCCCGCTTGAGCTTGTCGTTGACGGTGAAATGCTCGCGGTCCTTGGCATTGAAATACTTCATTCGCCAAGAGGGAGGCAGTGCCGAGATGTCCTCGGCCCCGAATTCCCCCCGCTGCGCTTTGGTTAATATTTCCGCAGAGATGTCCGTTGCCAGCACTTTGGCATCCCAAAGGGATTTGCCTGCGCCGAAATATTCGTCCAGCAGCATCGCCAGCGTATAAGGCTCCTCGCCCGACGAGCAGCCCGCGCTCCAGATCCGCAAATCCCGGTCCTTCACCACCGCTTCCAAGTACGGCAAAACGCGGTCGCGCAAAAACTCGAAATGGTCAAACTCCCGCATGAAGAACGTATGATTCGTCGTGATTTTGTCCACCAGCGTCATCACGGCTTCCCCGGAACGGTCTGAAACGACGTATTGATAATATTCTTTAAAGCTGGAAAAGTGCTTGCTGACAAGAACCTGCTGCAGCCTGCCCATCACCAACGCGCGCTTCTCTTCCTTCAAATGGATTCCGTAATTGTGGCGAATATATTCGGACAACTGCCGAAACTCCTCGTTCGTAATAAGAATCATGGCTTAATATTTTCCGAACTCCGAGTCGCTGAGCAAAATTTTGGGAGCTCCGGTTCCGCTGCCAAACTCGGATTTCCGCGGTTCATTCATCTGTTCCAGAACGCGCAGCACCTCCGGATTCATTTCCTCCCTGCCGGCATAATCGGCATAATGGTTGCGCTTCAGTTTAAACCGTGACACCTGCTGCTTCAGCAGGCCGGCTTGGCTCGACAATTCCTCGCTGGCGGCGGCGCTTTCCTCCGAAGTGGCCGAATTGGTCTGAATCACTTGAGATACCTGCGATATCCCTTGATTAATCTGCGTAATGGCTGCCGCCTGCTCTGTGGAAGCCATGGCAATATCGCCGACCAAGCCGGCCACCCGTTCGATATCCCCGACGATCGATTTCAGCGCCTCGGCCGTTTGATCGGCGATGCGTGTGCCTTCCTGTACTTTGTTGATCGAGCCTTCGATCATGTCGGTCGTCTCCTTGGCAGCGTTCGCCGAGCGGGCTGCCAGATTGCGCACCTCCTCGGCGACGACGGCGAAGCCTTTGCCGTGTTGTCCGGCACGCGCGGCTTCTACCGCGGCATTCAGCGCCAGGATATTCGTTTGAAACGCGATCTCATCAATCACTTTAATGATCTTGGAGATGCTGCTGGATGCCTCGTTAATTTCGCGCATCGCCCCCAGCATATCCTTCATCTGCTCGTTGCCCTGCAGCGCGCTTTGCTTGGAATCGGCTGCCAGTTTATTCGCTTCGTTGGCGTTCTGCGCATTCAGCTTCGTCTGGGTGGAGATTTCCTCCAGCGAGGCGGTAAGCTGCTCGACGGAGCTGGCTTGTTCGGTGGCACCTTGAGACAATGCGATGCTGGAATCGGAAACCTGCTTCGATCCGGAAGCGACCTGATCCGCCGCCGTATTGATGCTGGCCAGGATCTCGTTGTTCCGTTCCACCATCTCCTGCAGCTTGATCCCCATCAGGTCTTGCTCGGATCTCACCTTCACCTGAACGGTCAAATCGCCGTTGGCTACCTGTTCCACGACCCGGGCTTGGTCGCGGATGCTGGCGATCATCCGGGAGAAGGCTTGCATCAGCTTGCCGATTTCATCTTGGCTGGTCGTATCCACGCTGACGTTAACGTCGCCGAGCGCCAGGGCTTCGGCCGCCATGGACAACTTCCCGATCGGTCTGGTGATGCTCAGGACAATCATTACGGCCAACCCTACGGCTATCAGCGCCATCACGATAATGATTGCGATCAGCATGCTGAAGCTGCTGCGGTACATCGCATCGCCTTCATCGCTTTCCTTCTCCGCATTGGTCTGATTGAACTTCACGAGATTCAGGAGGGAGTTCGAAGCGTCATCAAATTCCTTCTTAGAATCGCCGGATATCAGGTCGAGTGCATCATCCGTCCGATGCTGGGCAACCAATGCGTGAACCTGCTCGCTCGTTTTCAGGTAATCGCTCCATTCTTGCTTGAACTTCTCATATAATTGCTTATCCTCTTGCCCGCTCAGCTTCTGTTCGTAATTGTCGATATGCTGCTGAAGCCCCTTACCTTCCTCCTCCAGTTGTGCCTTCATCTGCTCTAACAACTCCGGTCTTTCGCCGGCCATGACATAACGAAGCTCGGAAATTCGATAATCGGACGTCATCGTATTTAAAGTATGCGCCGCGTCCATGGCCGGCAGCCACTCGTCGCTGATCACCGTAGACTGATTATTGACCTTATTGATGGAATTGATGGAGTAAAGTCCAAGCCCGACCAGCGCGATGACCAGGATGGAAAAGGATAAGATTAAGCGTGTTTTGATCGTCAGCTTCTTCAACATGTGTATTCCCCTGTTATTATCATAGATGACTTAAATGCTCGGCTTCCTCATGCTGAAGCAGCTTGTCGCCGTCCAGCAGCAGCTTGATTTCTCCCCCGACCTTACCGACCCCCTTGATGAACCCCTGGGAGTTCCCAGATTTGAGGTCCGGCGGCGGAACGATATCCTCCTCGGCGATCTGTACGACCTCGGACACGCTGTCGACGATCAAACCGATCGAAACCTCGCTTAGATCCACAACGACGATACAAGTCCGGTCGTTATATTCACGAAAAGGCTTTTTAAAGCGCAGTCTCACGTCCATGACCGGAATGATTTTTCCGCGCAAATTGATGATCCCGCGGATATGCTCCGGGAGCTCCGGCACCTCCGTAATGGCTTGAATTCCAATTATCTCCGTGACATACCGGATTTCAATGCCGTATACGTCGGTTCCGATCAGAAAGGTGAGGAACTTTCCCGTTTGCGTATCGTCCTCCTGCTCGGTTTGCAGCTGCGTGGTTGGATCTGTCATGACCTGGTTCTCTCCTTTGTCGTTCTATGATGTAAGAGCAAGTCCGCCGACGTCGAGGATGAGGCTGATGCTTCCGTCCCCTAGCATCGTGCAGCCTGCCAAACCCCGAATATTTCGGATTTTGCGGATGTAGGACGGCAGGCTCTTCACGACGACCTGCTGTTGGCCAAGCAACTGGTCGGCGAAGATACAGAACGTCTGATCGTCCTGCTCCACCATGATCAGGATGCCTTCCTCCATTGCCGTAACGTCGGTCGTCACTTTAAACCGTTCGTACAAGCGCAGCACGGCGTAACACTGTCCCCGCACCATCACCATTTCGTTGCCTTCGGGGTCTACCACGACGCTGCCGCGGTCGGCGCGGAACGACTCTTTAATCGCTGTGGTCGGGATCGTATACCGGGACCGCCCCACCTTGACGTTCATCCCGTCGATAATCGCCAGCGTCAACGGAATGCGGATGGTGATCGTCGTTCCCTCGCCTGCGGCGCTGTCAACGGAGACGCTTCCCCCAACACTTTCGATATTCCGCAGCACAACGTCCATGCCGACGCCGCGTCCGCTGAACTCGGTAATAACCTCCTTAGTCGAGAATCCCGGCAAGAAAATCAAATTGTAGATGTCGCGATCGCTCATCTCCGCTTCGTCCCGGTAGATCAGATTGCGCTCACGTGCTTTCTGCATGATCTTCTCCCGGTTTAAGCCGCGGCCGTCGTCGCGAACGAGGATCAGCACTTCGCCGCCGACGTTTTTGGCCTCGAGCGTCAGCGTTGCGGTCTCGCTCTTCCCGGAGGCAGCCCGCTCATCCGGCGCCTCGACCGCATGGTCGATTGCGTTGCGTACCAAGTGCATGATCGGATCCGAAATGTGCTCGATAATGTTCTTGTCCACTTCCGTATCCTCGCCGACCAATTGGAGCCGCACTTGCTTTTCCTGTTTCTTGCTCATGTCGCGAACGATCCGGCTCATCTTCTGGAACGTATTCACCAGCGGTACCATTCGAATGGACATGACCTTATCCTGAATTTCTCCGGTAATTTTCCGCAGCTGCCGCGCCGCCTTCCCGAATTGTTCCAGCTCAAGCCCCGCCAATTCGGGATTCTGCGTGACCATCGATTCGGCGATCACGAGTTCCCCGACCAGATCCATCAGCTCGTCCAGCTTGGCCAGATTCACGCTGATAAAGCTGGATTGCTGCGTACCCGATGCGGAAACGGATGGCTTGGATATGGATTTCGTTCCCTCAGGGATCGAAGAATGACCGGTTTTGGCGGCAGGCGGCTGCTCTGCGGCAGGCGACTGTTCGACGTTTAGGCTGACGTCAACAGAGGCCTCAGGCTTGATATCCGGCGGAGAAGCGGATTTCGATGTACCTGAAGTCGGCATCATTTCACTAATCTCGAGATGTTTGAGACAAGACGCTTGCGAAAGTAAAGCGGTAATGCTCTCGGGACTTTCCCTATTACGGAAAAACAGTTGAAATCCTTGGTTTTTGATCATTTCTGCGGTGTCCGGGTTGGTCTCAATGTCTTCCGGCCAGTAGCTGAAATGCTCCGTCAACTCCTTCAGGCTATGAACCACCTGGTAGGCACGTACATTCTCCATATTGTAATCGTCGTCGAAGAACAGGATCGCTTTCAAATGAGCATCCTGTGCGATGGAATAGGTGCTCTCGTCCAGGAGGCCGTCGGCACCCACTTCGGAAGCAGAAGCGTCCTGCTGGCCGGTATGTCTGCGCTTAAGCTCCTCCAAGTAGCGGTGGATGCCGGTTTTCAGCGGCGTACTATCGCCGTCGGGCGAATCGCCTTGCCTGATTTTATAAAGCTCAAGCTTGATAAAATCGCCGCCTTGGAGCACTAAATCGGATAACACGGATTAATCGGTTAATCGGGGTTGATGTTCGCGGATATAAGCAAATAAATCTTCGATGACATGTGACAATACCGCAATATTGTCAAAGTTCATCATCGTGGAAGAGCCTTTAATCGTATGCATGATGCGGAAAATAACGTCAATCGAGGCAGAGGAAAACGCATTCGCTTCCTCGCATTCCAAGATGCTCTGTTCTAACTGTTCCAACAGCTGTGAATTCTCGTGGAGATAGATCTCCAACAAGGGATCTGAAGTACCGAAATCTGCCATGATATGATCTCCCCGTCATTGCAATATTCGACAAATTTGTATAATTTTCGACAAATTTATCGCATAAAAAAACTCTTTCTCGATCATGATGCATTTCGAAGAAAGAGAACTTTATAAAAGATAGAATCGCAGCCATAAGTTACCATGAAACCCGGCTGCCCTAGTATGGTTACGTTAGGCCCGTGGCTTTGCGTCCTTGTCTTTCGGCAAGTTTGCCCTTTCAGTAAAATTGCTATTTTTTAGTTAATTTATACTAGCATGCCAGGACTGAAGTTGTAAACTGTGAATTTCATCGCAATTCCATCAGCATAGCAAAAGCCCCCTCAGATCCATTCCGAGGGGGCTTAATGCACCACACCTTTAGACCGGATGACTCCGGACTAAATTATCTGCCGGCGTTCTCAAGCGCGTTCTTCACAGCATCGACCACTTGGGCCGACACGGCTTTTACGCCATCCGTTTCGCCGAAGGCTGCCGGGCGATACCCGTATTTATGCAGGGAACCTTCCGTCGTTGGCGTTTCAATTTCCGTCTTGACGGTTTTCTCGTCGGCGGTTAATTGTTGTTCGGTCTTGATTTTGCCGTTAGCATCAAGATAGAACACTTCCATTTTGAACGGAATATTGTTTTGTACCGTTACCATGACGTAAACGGATTTATCCTTATTAATGCCGGCAAAAATGCCGTTAATGTAAGCCGTTTTGTAAGACTCGTTGATTTCCGCCTTCTTATAGGCATTCTCTACGGCCGTTTTCAAAGCGGTGCTGCTGCTGGTTGCCCCAGTCACCACATCCACTTTAGCGGCTTGCTCTCTCGTTCCGGCAAACAGCAGATCGCGAGTCAGGATCGGGATCGCTCTTACGACTTCAGCATAAGCCGAAGCGCCGCGGTCCACCATGTTTACGCCGACGCGATACAGTTTCAATCCAACGATGACACCGTTGCGCAGCGTAACATCGGCACGGTTCGTCCCTTTGTCGTAAGCGTCGCCGAAGGTCGTGTAAGTGCCGTCCTTATAGGCGCCTTGCGCTTTCGATGCATTGTTCAACAGATCGGCGAACGCCGCTCTGGCCGCGATGGACAGATCTTCTTGACCTACGATCGGCGTCATGTTCGCGCCTTTCTGGGTCAAGCCTTCGTTCAATTGGACGACAACGGTTTTTTGCTCATCTGTCAGCTTGTCGGCTGCGATCAGTTTGCCGTCAGCGCCAAACAGCATGACATTGACGTTCGAGACTTTGTCTGCCTTCATGTCGGCCAGAACCAGTAATTTGGACAGGTTGTCTACACCCGCAAAGGTACCTTCAAAATATTTCGCTTTGCCCGGAACCTTCAGCGCCTTCTCGAAAGCTCTTTCTACGGCAAGGTTCCAGCTGTGGCTGCTTTCGGTCGCGCCGGCAATCGCATCAACGTCATCGCTGTAATTCGCGATGTACGAGCCGTTAGCGAGCAGCTTAGCCGTCATCGGAGCGTTGGCTTTAACAACTTCGGCATAGGCCGATTCGCCGCGGTCGATCAAGTTGGAGCCCAGTCTATACAGCTTCACGTCAACCAGCTTGCCGTTGCGGATATAAACGTCGGCTCTTTCAACGCCTTTATCGCGGGCTGCGCCGTAAGCGGAGTAGAATCCGTCGACGTATTTCGCGCCGTTGTTGATTTTCGCGTTTTGCTCCGCATCCCAATAAGCGTTCACGGCCGCCTTGTATTCGGCTTCCTGACCTTTAGGGGCAACGGCGCCTGTACCTTTCGCCAGCAGCTCGGCAGCGATTGCTTTCGCCGATGCGGCTTGCTCTTCAGTCAGATTCGCTTCTTCGATCGCGTTGCCGCTAGCGTCTAGCGGATACACTTTAACCGCCGTACGTTTCGTAGCGTCGAACGTCACGAAAACCATGTATTTGCCTTCCGGGTCTACGCCCATATGCTCACCGGCAAAATAGGTTACACCCTTCGGCTTCTCTTTCAAGGCTCTTTGGAAAGCACGGTCGACGGACAACTTCCAGCCATTGCTGGAGCGAGTTGCGCCGGATACGATATCCACGTTGGCAGCCTGTTCCTTCGTTTTGCCGAGCAGGTTGGCTTTCATCGTTTCATAAGCATTCCAGAGGCCGCTATAATTATTGCGCGCATCTCTGTCGATCAGCTTAGGGCTCGTTCTGAGCAGTTCGATCGCGGCGACCTTACCGTCCTTGATCGTTACTTTAGCCCCTTCGGTTCCTTTGGAATATGCGTTGCCGTAAGTAACGTATACGCCGTCGGCGTACGGACTCTCAACTTGTTTCACGACCGGAGTTGTCGTTTTAGCCGGAGTTGCCGGTTTCGTTGTGGTCTTAGCCGGCGTCGTCGTTTTTGTTGTCGTCTTGGCCGGCGTCGTCGTCTTGCTAGGTGTTTTCGTCGTAGTCTTGCTAGGCGTCTTCGTTGTCGTCTTGCTTGGTGTTGTCGACTTGCTTGGCGTAGTGGTCTTGCTAGGCGTCGATTCTTTGGCTGGCGTTTCCGATTCCGATGCCGCGGACACCACGTCAATGCCGGTCAGTTTATAACCGGACGTACCGACGGTAAGCGACAAGGATGATAACACCAACGTCGCGCTTACTGTAAGGCTAATCAGCTTTTTCAAATGCGATCCTCTCCCTTGTGAATTTCACCAAGCTATGTAATTTACATAACCTGCTTCTTCAAATGGTGTTTCTCTGAGTTATTCGACTTTGCTCAGAAACGATGAAACGCTTTCCAAGCAATCGCGCCCCTCCCTCTTGCACGATGTCTATCCGGAAACGCCCTCACGAACGTGAATCAATTCACATGTCAGTGAAAAAAATAGATGCGCCCGGTTTCCATTAAATACTAGGTAATTTGTCGCAAAAAAGCTGTACGCAAAATCACACAGCCTGAAAGATATGTCACGTTACCTAAGGCGCAGCCACAGAAAACCAGCCGCCGGAATGATCCGGCGGCTGGTTCATTACAAACGTCCTACATCGTACTGCCGATCGCGATCCACGTCACAAATCCGTAATTAACATTGCTGTCCTTCAGCTTGGAGATCGTGATCACGGCCGATTCGGCCGACTGCTCTTTCAGCGAAGCGGAATACGCGGTATGGTTGGTCATTGCCACGACTACGTAGTTGGAAGACTTGAACGGCGATTCGAAGCCGATCGTTACCGTGGTCTCCACCTCTTGATGCTTCAGCAGAAACGCGGCCATCCCGAATTGCAGTTCGGCCGGCTGTCCCGACCCCGTTTGAACCGGAGCAAAGCTTAATTGCCCTACCCCGACGGAACCCGGTTGCAGATGGCGGGTACCGACGGCCTCGTCGGCCAATTGGCCGCTGCCTACCGCTTCCGGTGCCAGGTGAACGTTCCCGACGACCCCTTCCTGAAGATGATCGGCCCCAACCGCACCCTGGGCCAACGCTCCGGCGTCCACCGCGCCCGGCTGCAGATGCACCCGTCCGATGGCTGCCGGCTGAATGTCATCGCCGCCAAGGCCTTCCTCGGGAAGCAGACCGTTCTGCTGGATCTCAGCGGACATATGCCATACATTTACGGCTTCGAGGGAGATATGGTGGGCATTCACCGCCGCATCGCTAAGATGCCGGGACTCCACGCTTTCGGCCGCCAAATTTGCCCCCTGCACGATTTCCTCGCCCAAGTGACGGTTTTGGATGGCCGAGTCCGCCAGATGGTCGCTTTGCACGGAATCCGCCTGCAGTTGGCTGGAGCCTACGGCGGCTTCGCCGAGATGGCGGGCCGATACGCTGCCCGCGGCTAAATGTCTGCTTTGCACTGCGCCATTTGCCAAGTGGCGTCCTTGAACGGACGCATCCGCCAGATGGCTGCTTTGCACGGAACCGGCCTTCAGATGGCCGCTGCCAACCGCTTGCTCGCCCAGCGCGATGGCGTTAACCGCGCCGGCTTGCAGATGCCGGCTAGTAATGGTCGCGGTCTGCAGGTTCTCCCCGCCGATGCCGGCTGCCGGCAACAGGCCGTGTTGCTGCAGCTCGGTAGACAAATGCAAGGCATTCACGGCTCCGGGAGCAAGATGCGAGGTTTCCACCACGGACTCCCCGAGGTGCCGGGACTCGACGCTGCCTTCGGCCAAATGATCGCTTTGCACCGCGCCTTCGGTCAGGTTCCGGCTTTGGACGGACGCATCGGCGAGATGGCGATTATACACGGAACCGCTCTGCAAATGGCCGCTGCTGACCGCCTGCTCTCCCAGCGCGATGGCGTTAACCGCGCCGACTTGCAGGTGCCGGTTTGTAATGGATGCCGGTTGCAATGCTTCCCCGCTGATGCCGGCTGAGGGCAGCAGACCGCGTTGTTGCAGCTCAGCAGACAGGTGCCGGATATTTACGGCTTCGGGAACAAGATGGCGGCCGTCTACCACTGCATCTCCAAGATGCCGGGACTCGACGCTGCCCTCGGCCAAGTGCTCGCTCTGCACCGTACCTGCAGCCAAGTGCTGGCCTTGGACGGACGCCTCTGCCAGATGCCCGCTTTGCACCGCACCGGTCTGTAAATGAGCGCTGCCGACCACCCGCTCGCCCAGCGCATCGGCGCTAACCGCGCCGGTTTGCAGGTGCCGGCTCGTGATGGATGCCGGCTGCAGGGACTCCCCGTCGATCCCCCCGGCGGGCAGCAGTCCGCTTTGCCGCAGCGCTGGGGTCATATGTGCCGCGCTGATCGTTTCGGCCGCGATATGGTATGAGCCGATCACCGCTACTCCGAGGTGACGGTCCGTCACGCTGCCTTTAGCCAAATGCTCGCCCTGTACCGCATCTTCGGCCAGATGCCGGCTTTGGACCGCCTCGTTCGCCAGATGGCTGCTCTGCACTGCCTCTTCCTGGAGATGTGCGCTGCCGACCACCTGCTCGCCTAACGCATCCGCACCGACCGCACCGGAATGGAGATGCTGGCTTGTGATGGATCCCGGCTGCAGGTCCTCCCCGCGGATGCCGGCTTCGGGAAGCACCCCGCTCTGCCGCAATTCGGCAGACAAATGCCCGGCATCGATCGCCTTGGCGGCGATATGGCGGGAGTGGACCACGGCTTCGCCGAGGTGGTGTTCCGTCACGCCGCCTTTGGCCAAATGCACGCTCTGTACCGCATCCTTGACCAGATGCTGGCTTTGGATTGCCCCATTCGCCAGATGACCGCTTTGCACCGCACCGGCCTGAAGATGCGTGCTGCCGACCACCCGCTCGCCCAGTGCTTCGGAACCGACCGCGCCAGCCTGAAGATGCCGGCTTGTGACGGATGCGGGCTGCAGGTCCTCCCCGCCGATGCCTTCCTCGGGCAGCACTCCGTTTTGCCGCAGCGCGGCGGACAAATGCCCGGCATCAATCGCCTCGGCGGCGATATGACGAGCATCCACCTCAGCTTCGCCGAGATGTCGTCCCGTCACACTGCCTTCGGCCAAATGCGCACCTTGTACCGCCCCTTCGGCCAGATGGCTGGCTTGCACGGCGCCTTCCGCCAGCGCAGCAGGCCCAACGGCACCGGGGGCCAAGTGCCCGGCGTCCACGGCTTGCGCAGCCAGCTTTGGCCCGGTCACGCTGCTCACCGCCAGCTTCGCGGCCGTCACCGCCAGATCGCCGAGTTTATCCGTCGTTACGCTTTCCGGCGACAACTTTAAGCTGGTGACTGCGTAATCTTGGAGATGCGGCGAGAAGACGACGCCCACGCCTAAGTGCTCCTCCCGAACGGCACCGGCCCCGATTTGCCCGCGGTTGACCGAGCCGGTAGCCAAATGCCGGGTTTGCACGATGCCTAGCCCCAGATGCTCAGCCGTGATTTGCTGGGCTCCGATGGCCGCCTCCGTCACTGCGCCCGGAGCGATCGCCCGGCTCGTTACGCTGGCTTTAGCCAGTTTCTCGGCCGTGACGCTATCCGGCTGCAGATGATCCGCCGAAACGGACTCATCCGCCAGATGCTCCGCAGTCACCTCGGCGTACGCCAGCTTCTCCCGGGTTACCGCAGCATCGGCTAAATGCCATTCCTGCACCGCTTCCTGCACAAGATGTCCGCTTTGCACCGCTCCTTCGGTCAGGTGCAGGCTCGTAACCGCCCCCCGAGCGAGCTGCGGCGATTGGACGGCCCCTTTGGCCAGATGCCGGGTTAATACGGCTTCGTCGGCGATTTTCCCCGGCAACACGCTTTGATCGGCGATTTTGGATGAAGTCACCGCCTGCTCGATGATGTGCGAGGTGCCCACCGACTGGTCAGCCAGCTTCGTGGAGGGAATCGATTTATCGGCAAGATGGCGGGCCTTGACTTCCCTGTCGGCGATATGCTCCTGTCCGATGCTGCCCGGTTGGATATGCTCGCTGCCCACCGCCCCTGGCGAAAGATGACGGGGCTCAATCACGGCCCCGCTCAAGTGGGCCGACGTCACGCTGCCTTCCTGCAGTTGCTCCGCCCCAACGCTGGACCAGGCCAGCAGTTCTCTGCCGATCAAACCGGGAGCCAGATGGCGCGAAATGATGGACTGATCCGCTAAATGGCGGCTTTCCACCGTACCCTCCGCCAATTTATCCCCCGTCACGGAGCGATCGCGCAGCTTGGACGTTGTCACGGAGGCGTCCCCGAGCTTGGAAGTGTCCACCGCTCCGTTGGCCAGATGCTGTGCGTTCACGGCCCCGCTGCGGATCTTATCCCCCGTGACAGCTTGGTCCTGCAGCAGATCAGCCGTCACGATCCATTCCGACAGATGGCGGCTCTCCACCGCTCCCTCCGCCAGCTTCTCCCCGGTGATCACCCGATCGGCCAGCTTCTCCGGGGTAATGCTGCCGTCGACCAGCTTCTCCCCGCCAATGGAGTGATCCCGGATCGTCCGCCCCTCAATCGAGCCGTCCACCAGATGGCTGCCGTTCACCGAGGAAGGAGCGATCTTGGAGGAGGTCACCGCCCGGTCGGCCAGCTTGATGTTTTCCACGGCGTAATCGGCGATCCAAGCCGTGTCGATCGTCCCCCGCATGATCCGCGAAGCGTCGATCGTGAACGGGGCGATTTTCTCCCGGGTTACGGCCTCATCGATGATATCGTCGGTATAAATAATGCCTTGTTCCTGGTTTGGTGCTGCTTTTTCGCTTAGCAGTTCCTGCAACGCCCGAGTCCCGTCAAGATTCTCATGCTCCGGCCCGGCCTCAACTGCTGCCGTCAGCGGGATCTCTTTGCCTTGTTCCGGCAGAATGGGCGCTGCGGTTTCATGAAGCCGAAGCTCCTTCTCCTCGGATTGCGACGAAACCTTTCGTTCCTCCAACAGCGTTAATTCGTTCATTTCCGGGTTGTCTACGAAATAGAGCGATTTCCTCGGTCTACTGGGTCTCGCTGGTTTTTGTCTTTTCAAGAGCCGCCCTCTCCTTTGCCAAAAGTTAATCATCTTGGGTATCATATGCGGGCGTTTGGGCACTTGTCACAACGCTTTCGGGGCGAACTCCGCCCTGATCCGGCCCCTGAAAAAGATGAAATAGACCCGCTTGATCTCTACCGTTTTTAACGCACCCGCCTCGCGTTACAATGAGCTTGTGCGTAAACACGCCATTATCGATGATGCTGATGACCTGGAGGCAACCCAACCATGGAAACCGAACTAGCTATGTCCAACGCCGAATCCGCTCCGAACCTGCGCCATCGCCGCTCCTTCGCGATCATTTTAACCAGCGTGGTGCTGCTCACCTTCGGAGGGAAACTGTACGAAATCATTCTTCCGCTGATGATTTACGATATCACCCATTCCTCCGTGGCCATGTCCAGCATGAAAACCGCGGAGCTGCTGCCCAATTTCTTCTTCGCCATCTTCATCGGCGTCTTCGTGGACCGCGTGAACAAAAAACGCTGGGTCCTTTGGATGATCGGACTTCAGGCCATCCTGCTCCTGGCCTTCGCCTTTTTGTTCAGGAGCGGGGTCCATATGCTGCCGGTCTATTATGCGATCGGCTTCTTGCTGATGACGCTAAGTTACGGGTATTTCAACGCCGAAGTCAGCCTCATCAAGCTGAGCGTCCCGAACCAAGAGTTGACGGCCGCCAATGCCAAGCTGAGCTTCGCCGAAACCTTCGTCGGTATTATGGGCCCGGCCTTGTCCGGCCTGATCCTGATGTTGTCCGACGTCTCCGACGGACTGCTCATCACGTCGGCATGTTACCTGATCTGCATGGGATTGTTCACAAAGCTGAATTTGACCGGGGAAAAAGAAACCCCGCGGCAAACCAAGTTCGCCGCGGAGTTTCTGGAGGGGTGGCACGCTTTTTGCGCCAATAAGCCGCTCATGCTGATGACCGTGTTCGTCGTCTTTTTGAACTGTACCTATACCGTGATCAACACCACGGCGATCTACTTCGCCAAGGACGACCTGCGGTTGTCCTCGTCCCTGCTGGCCGTCGTACTCTCCGCTTCGGGAGCCGGCGGTCTGGCCGGAAGCCTGCTTTTGAGCCGGCTGAGACAGGCCTGGGGGCTCGGCAAAGTGTTTGGAGTCTCCATCCTGCTGAACGCCCTCGCTTATTTTCTGCTGTTTCTCACCGATGGAATTGGGATGTTTGCCGCCGCCCTGTTCTTATGCGGATTTGCCGCCACCCTGTACAGCGTGTCGGTGTACGCGTTCCGTCAGGAGCAGACGCCGGCCTCGCTCATGGGCCGGATCACCGGAATCACCGGGACCTGCTTCCGCATCGGCATGCCGATCGCCGTCTACGCCTCCGGCTGGGTGATCGCCTGGTGGGGCGCAAGCGTCATTTTTGCGGCCTGCGCGGCATGGAATCTGGTCGCGTTGGCCGTTTACGTGCGGACCCGCCTGTGGAAGGTTCAGTGACCTCCCTGTTGAACCGGATGCCAAAATCCGCAACCTATCATTCTACCGTTCGCGCACCCATACCGTCATTTCCCCTTCGCCGCGGTTGGCCCAGGCGTAATACGGGATGAACTTGACCGCCGCCGCTTGCTCCGACAGATGCGCCGACGAACTGTACAACCCGCCTTCCCAGTCCGATCCGGCGAGGCGGATTGCCTCAGCCTGTACGGTGACGACGCCGCCAAGCAGATCGGCCTCGCGTTCGGCCCGAAGCTCCGCCTCCCGAGGCAGGACCAACTCGTGCAGGTTCGCTCCATTGTCGGCCTGCTCCAGGCAGTATACGAGCGGGCCGCGTTGCAAGGCCACTTTCCCGGCGTTCGCCCGCACGAGCGGGTGGCTGTACATGCGCGTCACCGGCATCGCCAGCGTAAGTTCCACGATGTCCCCCGCACTCCATTGCCGCTGCAGCCGGATATAGCCGTCCTGGAGCAACGCCCCTTCAAGTGCCACGACTTCCCCATTCACCTGGAAGCCCGCTTCCGGGCACCAATCCGGCAGCCGCAGCGCCAGCGTTAAGTTGCCCTCACCTTCCGGCTCCACTTCCAAACGCACGGTACCGTCCCAAGGGTAGTTGGTCGTTTGGGTCAGCTTCACCTTGCCGCCGCGGGTCTGCAATTCGGCTTCCCCGCCGATATAGAGATGGGTGTACACCGTGTCCCCCTGGACCGTATAAATGTATTCGCCCAGCGAAGCCAGCAGCCGGGCGATATTCGGCGGGCAGCAGGCGCAGCCGAACCATTCTTGGCGGACCGGTTTGATATGGTCAAACTTATGATTTGCCCCTCCGCACGCCTTCGGGTCCACCTCCAGCGGATTTACGTAGAAGAAATGCTTGCCGTCCCGGGCCATCCCGCCGACGACGGTATTATACAAGGCCCGCTCCATGACGTCGGCATATCTCGATTCCGGCGAGATCCGCAGCATCCGCTGGGCGAAGAAGATCAACCCGATCGAAGCGCAGGTCTCCGCATATACCGTATCGTTCGGCAGATCGTAATCGAACGAGAACGCCTCGCCTTGCGGCATGGAGCCTACCCCGCCGGTGATGTACATCTGTTTGCCGGCGATGTTGTCCCAAAGCTTGCGGCAGGCGGCCAGCAAGGACTCGTCCCCGGTCAGCGCCGCCACGTCGGCCATCCCGGTCAACATGTACAGGAGACGGACGGCATGACCCACGGCGGTCTCCTGTTCCCGTACCGGCAGATGCGCCTGGTGGTATGCCAGGTCAACGTGCTCGCTGCTCCCCGGCCAGTGCGTTTTACCGCCACGCCGCTTCAGCTCCTCCTCGAAAAAGAACGGTTGCTGCCCCCGCTGATCGAGGAAATATCGGCTTAACCGCAAATACCGCTCCTGTCCGGTCGCCTCGTACAGCTTCACGAGCGCCAGCTCGATTTCCTGATGGCCGTCGTAGCCGGCCAGCTTACCGGGTTCGGTGCCAAACACGGTGTCGATGTAATCCGCGAATTTCGCGACCACGTCCAGCAGCTTTCTTTTTCCCGTGGCCCGGTAATAGGCGACTCCCGCTTCGATCAAATGTCCCGCGCAATACAGCTCATGGCATTCCGTCAGGTTCGTCCAGCGCTTGTCCGGCTCCTTCAGGATGAAATACGTGTTCAAATACCCGTCATCCCGCTGGGCCATGGCGATGGTATCGATCAACCCGTCGGCAATGGCCGCCAGCTCCGGGTTTGCATCCGCTTCCAAAAGATAAGCCGCCGCTTCCAGCCATTTGGCCAAATCGCTGTCCTGGAACACCAGCCCGTAATATTCGCCTTGGGTCAGACCCGCGGCAATCTGAAAGTTGCGTACCGCACCGCTGGGTTCCGCCCCTTTCACCCGGTCGTTTAACGCCTCCCATTGATAAGGGACGACCACATCCTTAACCAATTTGATATAGTAACTCCAAAACTCGTCGCGGATTTTCACCCGGTTCAGCGCAACCCGCTCGGATCGCGGCATTTGCCCGGCCATGTTCATCGCAAAGCAATCCTCCTTCTTTTTTCGAAAAATCATACTGACAAATCTCATTTTATCTCATATATTTAGATCAAAATACGAATTCCATCAACCTCAAAATTATAATATTTCACACTCGAAATGGAGGGAATTGCGTTGTCAAAGCCGACGGACCTGGTGCAGCTTACGGCCCCGCCCTTGCCCTATTTTCTCGAATGCGGGCATACCGTGTATCAGCCTGGAGATGAGCATCCCAATCGGCGGAATATCGGCATTTTCGACTGGATCGCGGTGGAATCCGGAACGTTATTCCTCGGTGAGGACGGACAAGCCTGGAGCCTCGGAGCAGGCCAATCGCTGCTGCTGCTGCCCGATCGGCATCATTACACGGTGAAGCCTTGCGAGGAACCCACGGCGTTTTACTGGCTGCATTTTCATACGGTTTGCGCGTGGCAGCAGGTCCCCGCGGAGGAAGCGGACCACCGCTATCCCGATGCGGACGAGCATTACGGCCGTTTCCTGGCTTCGCCGTATTCCCTGCAGTTCCCCAAAGCGGGGGACCTCCCCTCTCCCGACCAAACGTTCCGCTTGTTCCGGCAGTTGCTGGAGAGCTTGGGGGAACGCCAATCTCGGGCGTTTTGGAACCGGCAGCAGAGGTTTGAGGAGCTGCTCCGCGCCATGGACCTCCGGCAGCTGGAATCGCACGCTTCACCGGTAGTTACCGTTGCGGAGAAAGCCGAAGCCTACATCAAAAGCAATTACCGCTCGGAGCTGAACAGCGGGCAAATGGCCGATGCGCTGCATTACCACTACAACTACATTACCCGCTGCATGAAGCAGGTGTACGGCATGACGCCAAACGACTACTTGCTGCACTACCGGTTGGAGCAAGCTAAGCTCCTGCTGCTCAAGACGGAGTGGCCTATCGCGGACATCGCGGCTTACATCGGCTTCAACAGCACCCCGTATTTTTCCAACCGGTTTGCGCTCAAGAACGGCTGCTCGCCCCGCGCGTTCCGCAAGCAATATACGTCTTGAGGAGGCTGCTCGCCAGCCTGCTGCGGTGCCCATCTAAAAAATGTTGTATTTCGTACAACATTTCAGGGATTATATTGCCTAACGCCCGCAAATTGTTGTACTTAATGCAATATTTTCGGGCGATTTTCCCCTGAGGTAGGTGAAATTGTTGTACTTTATGCAACATTTTGGCCTCCCCCTCTTCATCCAGGGAGAATTGTTGCACGAAATACAACATTTCTTCCCCTCACTCCCTTCATCAAAAAAAAACCGCCCGCTGCAGGAACCCTGCACGGACGGTTTTGCTTGCTGTTTTAATACTAATTCGGGTGGTCGGGTTAATCCGTGGCCACCGTAGTGTTGATGGACGCGAACGCCATCGGACCAAAACCTTCCGAGGCTTCGCGTTGCGGCATGTTGATCAGGAAGGCAAATCCCTGCCCGCCCATGTTCTTGACGATATATTCCTGAGTCAGACCTCCGCCTTGAGCGATCAGGAACAGCTCGGCATCGCGCATTGTGACATAGAGTTGGTCGCCCGACCACTGCTCGACTTTGCCGATCTTGGACAAATCTTCTTTGGCTGCCTTCGCCAATTCCTCGACATCGTAGCCGGAAGGCAGCTTGGTGATCACGAGATGATATCCCGGGTCATAATCCATCGTTAATTTGTTGATTCCAGCGTCAAAAGAGAAGCCGTCGAACATGTAGAACGCATACCCCTCCCCCCTCGCAAGCGTGGCGGTTCGCATCTCCTTCATGCCTTCCAGCTCAACCTCCAGCGATTTCTCGGCCGGCAGCTCCGACGTCGTACCGGAGTCCGTCGTGCCTTTGGCAGGAGCCGCCTCGAGCTTTGTCAAAACCAGCTGTTTCAGCGTTGCATCGCCTTCCACTGCCCGTTCCACGTATTCGAAAGACACAGGCGTCCCTTGCTGCAGTTTCTGCGCCGCCGAGCTTAACGATTCATCCAATTGAAAAGCCGTCGGCGTCCCCTCCACCTCAATCTCCGCGGAGTGGTTGTCAATCAGTCCAACGAACGTCCCCGTCCCTTGCTTCGCATCGCCTGCGTCGTCAGCCGGCGCATTGTTGGATGGGTCCGTCGTGTTGCCGTTGTTGCTTGGCGCCGTCTGATTCCCGTTCGTTTCGCCTGCGTCGATCCCAGGCTCGGAACCGTTCCCGGCGCACGCAGTCAACGAGATCACCAACAGGAGCATCCCCAGCCAGCCGGTTGTTTTCTTCCATTTATTTTTCTTCAAACTCATGTTTGTCAATACGAACACCCCCATATACACAGACGGCCCGAACCTTAAAAAGGTTGCCGCTTCAAAGCAATTTTCGCCGCGATGCACCGAAGCGCAAAAAAAGAGGCATGGCCTCCTCCTGAAGGATGCCACAGCCTCTTCCTATCCCCTTACTCCACGTTATGACTCCTCGGCTACCTCTTTGGGCCCCCGAGCGGCCAACAAGAACAGGACGATCAGCACGAAGGCGACAAGCGCCATGAACGGGATCGTCATAAATCCGAGCCAGCCTTGACCCAGGTAATCCACGTTGCACGGCACGCCTATTTTGCAGGGAAGCAGCTTGGCTAACGCGGGGATTTTTTGCTCGCTGTAGTGGTAGATGGAGATCGAGCCGCCGATGATGCTGAGCGGAAGCACGTACGGAATGATCTGACGGTCGTTCTTATAGGCGGCGATCCCCAGCAAAATGACCTGCGGGTACATGAAGATCCGCTGGAACCAGCACAGCCGGCACGGCTCATAATGCAGCACTTCGCTAAGATATAAGCTGCCTGCCGTCGCGACCAGCGCGACTAGCCAGGCGAGGTAGATGCCGTAGTTTCTCAAGAACCCCCGCATCCCCATCCCTCCTCTATAAAGGTAGTTGAAAAAGTCATCTTTGGATCACGAAGCAGGTTCACAGAAGAACAATCAGCGGCGAATCTTGAATTCACCCGGGCCTTCCGTTGCTCACGTAGCTTACAGCTACGCTCCGCTACTCACTCCCTAGCTTCATTCAACCTTCTTGGTGCTCCAAACCTGCCTTTTTCAACCTTCATTGAAACGGTAGTTGAACAAGTCATCTTTGGATCACGAAGCGGGTTCACAGAAGAACAATCAGCGGCGAATCTTGAATTCACCCGGGCCTTCCGTTGCTCACGTAGCTTCCAGCTACGCTCCGCTACTCACTCCCTAGCTTCATTCAACCTTCTTGGTGCTCCAAACCTGCCTTTTTCAACCTCCATTGAAACGGTAGTTGAACAAGTCATCTTTGGATCACGAAGCGGGTTCACAGAAGAACAATCAGCGGCGAATCTTGAATTCACCCGGGACTTCCGTTGCTCACGTAGCTTCCAGCTACGCTCCGCTACTCACTCCCTAGCTTCATTCAACCTTCTTGGTGCTCCAAACCTGCCTTTTTCAACCTTCATTGAACGGTAGTTGAACAAGTCATCTTTCGATCACGAAGCGATACCCTCGAAGTTAATTCGACGGCGAATCTTGAATTCACCCGGGACTTCCGTTGCTCACGTAGCTTCCAGCTACGCTCCGCTACTCACTCCCTAGCTTCATTCAACCTTCTTGGTGCTCCAAACCTGCCTTTTTCAACCTTCACTGAAAAGGTAGTTGAAAAAGTCATCTTTGGATCACGAAGCGATACCTTCGAAGTTAATTCGACGGCGAATCTTGAATTCACCCGGGCCTTCCGTTCAACCTTATTCTCCGGACAATTCGTTGTCGATCGTCTTCTTCAGCGCTTCGTAATCGCCCAGGTTGCCGGCGTATTCCACTCCGTTGATGAATAACGTCGGCGTGCTGTTCACGCCCAGCTTGTCCCCTTTGGACAAATGCGCCTCGACCTCGTCTTGGTACGTCGCCTCCGCGATATCCTTCTGCAGCAGGTCGTAATCGATCGGCAGCTTCAATTCTTTGGCTAGATCCACCAGGAATTCAGGCGAAGCCCATCCGCTGTTCTCCGCACCCTGACGCTCGAAAATCGCATCGAAATAAGTCCAAAACGCTTCATTGCTTTGATGATACACCGATTGGGCGGCCAAGGCGGCCGTAAACGAATCGGAGCCGATAAACGGCAAATTCATGAAATAAAAGGCGACTTTGCCTTGATCTATATAATCCTTCGCCAAATCCGGCTTAATCAGTTCATTGACATGCTTACACGACGGACATTGATAGTCCCCGAACTCCAGCACCTTCACCGGTGCGTCGGCTTGTCCCAGCACGGGCAGGGCGGCGTAATCAAATTCGGCAGCCTTCGGCTTCGGCTGAATGGTCAACACGACGATGATCAGGACCAGAAGCAGCCCCACCGTCGTAAACCAGATCAGGCGTCTTCTTTTCATTTGCTGCTGCTGTTTTTGTTGTTCGGCTTTGCGCTTGGCCAAAGCGTTGCTTGCAGTTTTCGGCGGCATGCGACCCCTTCTTTCCCTATAGATGTTGGATTTCCAGATACGATTTATCCTGCAACCATTCTAGTTACAAAAGCCGGTTTCGTCAAGCCGGACGAAGGGCCTCGGAGCCCCTTCCCAACGAAAAAGGCTGCCCCAAACGCTAAAGCGCTGGGAACAGCCCTTCTTCAAAAATCTCAACCGGAGATGTACGCGACTTACTCCGCAGCTTCGCCCGAACCTACTGTTCCGGCCGGTTCTCCGTCGGCCGCAGCATCTTGGGCCAGATCCGCATCCGCTACCCGCGGCAGCACGATCGACGCTAGCAATTCCTCCGGTTGGGAGTGCATCGTTACCCCCGCCGGCAACTGCACGTCCCCGGCCAACAGCTTGTCCCCCGCATCCAGCGAAGTGATGTCTATATCCAAGGATGCCGGCAAAATATCCGGCAAGCCCTCCACTTCCAACTCCGTTGCCTGAATTTGCAAAACGCCGCCTACCTTGGTTCCTTCCGCCGTACCGGCATAGTGCAGCGGGATTTTCACGCGAATTGGTTTATTTTTGGACACCTGTTGAAAATCAACGTGCAGGATCTTCCCTTGCTGCTGCTGGACATCTTTAATCAGCGCCGGAACGGTTGGACCTCCTTCTACCTTCAGGTCGAAAAATTCCGATCTTCCCGTACGCACGACCTTCACAAGCTCCTTCACATCCACATGAACCGCGAGGTTCTCGGACTCCGCTCCATACAGGACCGCAGGAACGCGTCCATGTTGTCTCAGCTGGCGCAGCGACGAACGGTGGAATACCGTTCTAGGCGTGGCGATCAGTTGAAACGTGTGATGGTTCGTACTCATCTTGCAACAACCTCCTTGAAATTATGCCTGTTTTGGCAATTGGCTTAAAGTGCCATAAACGTATATTACCCATTTTTGCCGCCAACCTAACCGAAAGAAACGGATTTGGGCAAACGGCTTTACATAGAGTTATAATTTTTACATAGATTTTACAAAACCATGCATTTCAACGCCTCGCATCATAGTAAAATAGAAGGATCATAGGAAGAAAAAATAGGCGGAGGTCATTCGTACATGGCGGATATGGTGATGAAAAAACAAGGACCGCGTTATTTGAACCGCGACCTCAGTTGGGTGGAATTTAACCGCCGCGTGCTGCAAGAAGCCAAGGATTCCGGCACGCCTTTGCTGGAAAGGGCCAAATTCCTCTCCATCGTTTCCAGCAATTTGGACGAGTTCATGAGCGTACGCGTCGCCGGCATCCAGGATCAAATCCGCGCGGGTTATACCAAAAAGGATTTTACCGGTTACACCCCGGCCGGACTCTATAAAAGGTTGATTCTTCGAATCTCGGCGATGATCGCCGAGCAATACCGGACCTACCGGGAGCTGTCGAGACAGCTCGCCAAAGAAGGCATCCAGTTTCTTCGATATGACGAATTAAACGGAGCGCAGCGGAAATCGATGGAGACGTATTATCACGACATCGTGTTTCCGGTGTTGACGCCCATGGCGGTAGACCAGAGCCGCCCGTTTCCGCTCGTGCATACCGGGTTCGTCTATTTGGCCGTCGTATTGAAACGAAACGGAGCGGCACAATCGGGAGAAGAGGAGAAGGAACCCTATTTTGCCATCGTGCAGATCCCATCGAACCTGTCCCGGATTATCCCGCTGCCGCATCATTCCAACAGCAAGAAACAATCTTTCATCCTGATCGAGGAATTGATCCGCCATCATATCCAAACGCTGTTCAGCGGGTATACGCCGCTTGCCGTCGACGAATTCCGGCTGACGCGCAACGCCGATCTGGCTTTCGACGAAGAAGGGGCCGAGGATTTGCTGGAGGAGATTGAAAAAGAGCTGCGCAAACGGCGCTGGGGAGCCCCGGTCCGGCTGGAAATCCAGAAAGGCATCCACCCCTACGCGCTTGAGGTACTGAAGGAAGAATTTGAGATTACCGACGCGGTCTTCGAGATCGAAGGACCGCTGGATCTGGGTTTTCTCGGCCGGCTCCCGGGCGCGGTCAAGGGATTTTCCCGGCTGCGTTACCCGCAAGTGGATCCGGTGTATCCCCGGGAATTCGACGAGAACGATGACTTTTTCGAGGTATTGAAACAGAGGGATGTACTGGTGTACCATCCGTACGAAAGCTTCGACGCCGTGACCGATTTCATCGACCAGGCCGCGGAAGATCCGGCGGTGATGGCGATCAAGATGACGTTGTACCGCGTCAGCGGCAACTCGCCGTTAATTCAGGCGCTGGCAAGGGCCGCGGAATCCGGCAAGCAGGTCACCGTCGTCGTCGAGTTGAAAGCCCGCTTCGACGAAGAGCGGAACATCGCCTGGGCGCGAACGCTGGAGAAAGCCGGATGCCACGTCGTCTACGGCCTGATCGGGCTCAAGACCCATGCCAAAATCCTGCTTGTCGTGCGCCAGGAAGGACGCGACCTGAAGCGTTACGTCCATGTTGGCACCGGCAACTACAACGATATCACGGCCCGGCTCTACACCGATATCGGGTTGTTTACGACCGATTCGGCGATCGGCGAGGACGCCTCCCAGCTGTTTAATCTCATTACGGGTTACTCGGAAGCCGAGCAATGGCAGGCGTTAACGGTAGCGCCAACCGTCATGAAGGACAAACTGTTCGAGCTGATCCGGAGGGAAGCCGAGCATGCCGCCGCCGGACGCCCGGCGCGGATCATCGCCAAGATGAACTCCTTATCCAATCAGGAAATGATCGACGAACTATACGACGCCTCCGCCGTCGGCGTCCGCATCGACTTGATCGTACGCGGCGTATGCTGCCTGCGCCCCGGCGTCGAAGGCCTAAGCGAACGGATCACGGTACGCAGCATCGTCGACCGCTTCCTGGAGCATTCCCGCATTTATTATTTTGAGAACGGCGGGAACCCCGAAGTCTGGCTGTCCAGCGCCGACTGGATGACCCGCAACCTGACGCGCCGCCTTGAGCTGATGTGTCCCGTCATCAAGCCGCATACCCGGGAGACGCTGGTTCGGATCTTGATGCTATCGCTTGCCGATAACGCGAAAGCGAAACGGCTGGTGCCGAGCGGCAAATACGAGCCGATCCACGTCGGTTCCCAAGCGGCTCCTTGCCGGAGCCAATTCGCTGCGCGGGAGATCAGCGCATGGAAGATGGACGAATCTCCCACTCCAATCTAAGGTCCCATGCTTTTTTGAAGTTTTTGGCCGCAGCCTCGAGCTGCCTGGTTTCCAGGTAAGCTTGGCTGCGGCATTTCAGCTTGAGCAGCAGTGCTTCCCCTTCCCATACCGCTTCGACGGCTTCCACCGTCTGCGTCTCGCTGGCGTCGAGAGCGACGGCCACCTCCAACAGCGCTCCGAGTTTCTGAATCAACTCGTCATCCTTATCCTTCAGCAGAGCGCCGAACTCCTCCATTCCCGACTTTTTGCCGTGATTAGCCGGATAATCGGCGATAAAACTGCATAGTACCGCTTCCCGATGGGTCAATGCGCCAAGGGGCGCTTGCAACAGCCAGTACATGGTATGTTTATCGTATTGGTGATAACGGATCGTGCCGCCTATTTTGTACAGCATCGCCGCCGTTCGAATCAGCTTGGCCGGATCCCTGTCGTCAGGCTCTTTCGCCAACAACCGGTATAGCTGCTCTGCATACCTGCGAACTTGGCGGAAGTGGGCAATGGGAGCCAGCGCATGAAACGCCAGCAGCGTGTCGGCTTGCCGTTCCAGCACCTCATCCGCAGCCGGTACGCCGAGACCCAGCGTATCCTGCAGCAGTCCTTCGCGCAGGCCCGAGCCGCTGACCAGGCAACACGAGGCTCCAATGCGATCGAAGACCGTCTTCAAGATGACCGTCCCCGGCACAATGATATCGGCACGCGCCTTAGATAACCCGTCGATCCGTTTGCGTTTCTCCAGCGGCAGCTGAGGCAGAGTTTCCGCGTAGTGGCGAAGGCCGTCCGGCTCCAGCCGGTAGTGATGCGCCAAGCGGAGCGGGTATTTGCGCCGACGCTGATCCAGCTTGCCCAGCGTACGGATCGTCCCCCCCAGCCCGATCAGCGGGAATCCCGGATGGGCCCCGATCCAAGGCAGGACGTCCAACATCCGCCCGACTTCCGCCTGGAGCCGCGCGATCTGTTCCGGCGGCCAAGGCTCCTCCGGCAAACCGAATTTCACCTGGGCGTTCACCGCGCCGATCGGCAACGAAACGCTCTCCGCCAGCTGCCGCCCGCGAAATAAAGTAATTTCCGTGCTTCCGCCCCCAATATCGATCAGGAAGCCGTCCTCGATTGCCATCCCTCCGGCGACGGCGATAAATCCGAAATAAGCTTCCTGTTCGCCGGACAGGATTTCTACCGGCAGGCCGGTTTCTTCCTCCAGCAGCTTGCCAATTTCCTGCGCATTCGCCGCGTTCCGAATGGCCGCCGTCGCCGCCACGCGAATGGCTCGGCAGCCGTAAGCTCCGCACACCTCGCGGAATTGGCGCAGGATCGGAACGATCGAATGGATTTCTTTCGCTTCCATAGCCCCTTCGGCATTCATTTTTTCGCTTAATCGCGCCGATTCCTTCAGCTCGTTAATCAGACGGTAATGCCCTTGCGGGGTCGCTTCATAAATGGCCAAACGGATGGAGTTTGACCCGATGTCAATGATTCCGATGGATTCATGGTTATTCTGCATACGAACTCTAGCTCCCGTAACGTAGTTGTTTGTTCAGGCTGGCCTTACAGTTTTACCTCACTTTATCCCAAAATCGACCAAAAATAAACCTTGCGCATGAAAAAAACCGGTACCTTGACGGCACCGGTTAAAGAAGAAACCCGTAATTCGGTTGGAAAAGATCTCGATATATTACGCTTCTACGCTTCGATCGCGCGAACGAGCTCGACGACCTGCGCGGCGGTCTGCATTTGCAGCGCCTTGGCCGCCAGCTGCTCCATTTCCGCTTTCGATAGCTTGGAAATCTGCGAACGAGCCGGCAGAATCGAAGTCGCGCTCATGCTGAATTCGTCCAGCCCTAATCCCAGCAGCAACGGAATCGCCGTCGCATCGCCGGCCATTTCGCCGCACATCCCGGCCCATTTGCCTTCTTTGTGTGCGGCATCGATGACCATTTTGACCAGTCGCAAAATCGCCGGGTTATAAGGTTGGTACAAATAAGATACGCGTTCGTTCATGCGGTCGGCTGCCATCGTATATTGAATGAGGTCGTTGGTTCCAATACTGAAGAAGTCCACTTCTTTGGCGAACTGATCGGCCAATACGGCCGTCGAAGGAATCTCTACCATAATGCCGAGCTGGATTTCGTCGGATACCTGAATGCCTTCGGCTTTCAGCTTCTCCTTCTCTTCCAGGAGCATTGCCTTCGCAGCGCGGAATTCATCCAACGTCGCGATCATCGGGAACATGATGCGCAGCGAGCCGTATACGCTGGCCCGAAGCAGGGCGCGCAGCTGCGTGCGGAACAGGTCCTTCTGCTCCAGGCACAGGCGGATCGCGCGGAAGCCCAGGAACGGGTTCATTTCCTTTGGCAGATTGAGATACGGCAGTTCCTTGTCGCCGCCGATATCCAGCGTCCGGACCACGACCGGCTTGCCTTCCATTTTTTCCAGCACCGTCTTGTAGGCGTTAAATTGAACATCCTCCGAAGGCAGCTCGGTGCGTCCCATATACAGGAACTCCGTCCGATACAGCCCTACCCCTTCTCCGCCGTTCTCCAGTACGCCTACCACGTCGTTTGGCGTGCCGATGTTGGCTGCCAACTCTACGTGAACGCCGTCTTTTGACGTCGTCTGCACCTCGCGCATCTTCTTCCACTCTTCGATCTGCATCAGGTGCTTATCGCGTTTCGCCTTGTATTCGTTTAAGACATCTTCGGTCGGATTAATGATGACGCTGCCGTCCAGTCCGTCCACGATGACAAGATCGCCGCCGTTCACCTTGTCCAGCACCTCTTTGGTGCCGACAACCGCGGGGATTTCCAGCGAGCGGGCCATGATCGCCGAGTGCGACGTGCGGCCGCCGATATTCGTCGTAAAGCCCTTGACGTAATTGCGGTTCAGCTGCGCCGTATCCGACGGCGTCAAATCCTCCGCGATCACGATGACTTCCTCGCTGATATCCGCCGGGTTGACGTAAGTCAAACCGAGCAGATGCGTGAGCACGCGCTTGGTTACGTCCCGCATATCCGCCGCGCGTTCCTTGAGGTAGGCGCTTTTCATATTTTCAAACATAGAGATAAACTCGTTTGCCGTTTCGTTCAAAGCAAATTCCGCGCTGACGTTGTCGGACGCGATTTTGTCGCGAACCGGCGTCAACAGCTCGGGATCGTTCAGTATCAACAAATGGGATTCGAAAATCTCCGCTTTCTTCTCGCCAAGCTCTTGAAGCGTGCGCTCTTTGATCGCCTCAAGCTCCTGTTGGGATTTAGCCAATGCTTCATCCAGCTTCGCCAGCTCTGCTGCCGAATCGGAAGCATCCCGGCGATGAATCGTATAATCGGGATGCTCCAGCTTGAAGGCTTTGGCGATGGCCACGCCGGCCGAAGCGGCAATGCCATCGATTTTAAGCATTCACTTCTCCCAGCCCTTCGTTAACCATGACTTCGGTGAGCGCTTGAAGTGCTTCAGCGGCCTCTTCCCCTTCAACGATCAGCTTCAGCGAATCGCCTTGCTCGAGACCCAGCGACAGTACGCCAAGAATCGATTTCAACGTCACTTTCTTGCCGCCCGCTTCCGCGAAAGATTCGGCTCCTTTGAATTTATTGGCTGTATTGACCAGGGCCGTTGCCGGGCGTGCGTGAATTCCGTCTTCATCCGTAATTTTGAACATTCTTTCCATGATTGATCCTCTCGCTTTCTCATTTATGATTTGAAATTATTTATATAAGAAACGCTCCCTACCATATTGTAAGGGATCGCGGTAACTAAAGCCAAATGCGCCGCCGCCGATTCGACGGCGGCGCACCAGGATTTACTTGATCGAAACGATATCGGCTTCGCCTTTCGGCAGCTTGCCGGTCTTATGCAGCGTCACGGACGCGCCTTCCGGCAGGTTCGAGAAGACGATCGGCGAAATGATCGAAGGGGCATGTTCCTTCACATAATCGAGATCTACCTCCAGGATCGGTTGTCCGGCAGCGACCAAATCGCCTTCGTTGACCAAAACATTAAAGCCTTGGCCTTTCAGCTTCACGGTGTTGACGCCGATATGCACGAGAACTTCCTTGCCTCCATCCGACATAATGCCGATGGCATGCTTGCTCGGGAAGACGTTAAATACTTTTCCGTAAACCGGAGAGCAAATGACGCCGTCGTGCGGCAGAACCGCGAACCCGTCGCCGGTCATTCTTTCCGAGAACACCGGATCAGGAACGTTGGAAATGTCCATCAATTCGCCGTTCACCGGCATCACGATATCTTCCTTGATGATCGCATCGCCGTCTTGGGCGGCCTGCTGCTCGACCTCGGCAGGTTTCACGTCCTCCGTCTTCACAGCGGCCCGCGGTGCTTTACCGCTCATAATGTCGGCAATTTGCGACTTGATCGTGTCGGAGCGCGTTCCGAAAATCGCCTGGATGTTGTTACCGACCTCCAGGACGCCGGATGCGCCCAGCTTCTTGAGCGTGTCCTTGCTGACGTTGCCTTTGTCCTTGACTTCAACCCGCAAACGAGTGATGCAGGCATCCAGGTGAGCGATGTTCTCTTGTCCGCCGAGCGCCGACAAAATGTTGTGCGGCAGATCGTCCTGACTTACGGCACCGCCCGTTCCAGCACCTTCAGCTTCGCCTTCCGGATCTTCACGTCCCGGCGTCTTCAGGTTGAACTTGCGGATAACGAAACGGAATCCGAAGTAGTAGATCACCGCGAGGATCAAACCGACGATGATGACGTTCCACCATGGGGTACGGTTTGGAATCACCCCGAAAATCAGATAGTCGATCAAACCGCCGGAGAAGGTCATCCCGATCTTCGTGCCCAGGATATGCATCGTCATGAAAGACAAACCGGCAAAGATCGTATGCACCGCGAACAATACCGGCGCGACGAACAGGAACGAGAACTCGAGCGGTTCCGTAATCCCCGTCAAGAAGGTGGTCAATGCGGCCGAACCCATGATCCCAGCCACGTATTTCTTATGCTCCGGTCTGGCTTCGTGATAGATGGCCAGCGCCGCGGCCGGAAGCCCGAACATCATGAACGGGAATTTACCGGTCATAAAGGTACCCGCCGTGAACGGCACGCCGTCCCGCAGCTGGGCCATGAAGATCGATTGGTCGCCGCGAACGAGCTGACCGGCTTTATTGACGTATTCACCGAATTCGAACCAGAACGGCGAGTAGAAAATATGGTGCAAACCGAACGGAATGAGCGCCCGTTCCACAACCCCGAAAATAAACGCGGACAACGTCCGGTTCTGTTCCAACATGAAGTGGGACGCGGAGTTGAGGCCCCCCTGGATCGGCGGCCAGATGATAACCATCAGCAAGCCGAGAAGAAGCGATGTGGCGGCCGTCATAATCGGCACGAACCGCTTCCCGGCGAAGAAGCCGAGGTACGACGGAAGCTCGATCCGGAAGAACCGGTTATACATGGCGGCGGCCAGAATCCCGACGATAATCCCGCCGAATACCCCGGTGGCCAGCGTCGGAATACCGAGCACATTGGCGTAGGCCGGGTCGGTCCCGATCATCGCCGGCGTCACTCCGATCACCGTTCCCATCGTCACGTTCATGACGAGGTAACCGATGATCGCGGCTAGGCCAGCGACACCTTCCCCGCCGGCCAAACCGACTGCAACGCCTACGGCAAACAGCAAGGCCAGGTTCGAGAAGACGATTTGGCCTGCGTTCATCATGACAGTGGCTACGGCGTGAACGCCGTGATTATCCAGGGCAGGCACCAGGTCCAGGAACTCTGGGCTGATCAGCATATTGCCGATCCCGAGCAGTAAGCCTGCCGCCGGGAGAAGAGCCACCGGCAACATCAACGCTTTACCTACCCGCTGCAAAATACCAAACAAACGCTTAAACATAAACACCCTCCTGTTATGACATAGTGCAACAAACTAAAAAAGCATGAGCCAATATAGGTTCATTGCGCTGTATCGTTATCGCTTACGGATATAATACCCCGTAACCGCCCAATACAATCCAAAGAAACCTTTATCAACTCATGCCTGATCGAATCAGTCACACATTGTGATTATGAAGTTGTTGCCAATGCACTTAGGAATTATAGCAGACCTTTATTTTTCGCGCAAGCAAGCTATTGAATATTTGCCGGGGCTACCCGGTGCAAGTGCATCGTCAAATAACTGACCTCAGCCTGATAAACCGGCATCTTGAGCCGCTGCTCCATCACTTTCGTCAATTTGTAAGCAAGCGAATACAAGTCGGGGTATTCCTGTTTCAGCAGCATCTCCAGTTTGTCGACTTCGCTGACCTGCTCGCCCCGCCGAATCCGCTCGATCGCAAACCGCAAATGGGTCAGCAAACGCGAATAATCCAGGGAATGGCGGAGGATCGAGAAATGAAGCTCCGCTTCTATGATGCCGACCAAATCGGCGATTAACTGGGCATGCCCGCGGACCTCGCTGATGTGGCGATTCGTCATGGCGCTGTTAATGTGGAGCGCAACGAAGCCGATTTCATCCTCGCCCAGATCGACGCCCAGCCGCTCCTTGATCAAACCGATGGCGTATTCCGCCAGTTCGAATTCCATCGGATAAATTTCCTTCGTCTCGAACAAAAACGGGTTATGAAACGCGATGTCCTGCTCCGCCCGTTTAATCGCGAACGCCAAGTGGTCGGTCAAGGCGATGTGGATATGCTCGTTCAGATCGGTTTGCGTCTTCCGGGTAATGTACATGATGATTTCGCCGATGATTTCAATCAACTGTTCATCTACCTGGGGCACGAGCTGTTTGTACTGCTCCTGCTCCTGCTGATTCGTGAGAATGAACATTTTCTCGACGGCCTCTAGCGGGATGGAATCCCCCGTTTTCCGGTTAAATCCGATGCCTTTGCCGATCACGACGACCTCGCCACGCTCCGGGTGATTCGCGATGATGACATTGTTATTCAACACTTTGGATACGCGCAGGCTGTTCACAACATAAGCACCTCTTTTTCCTATTCTCCGAAAACGGTTAAGCCCATTATAATGGATTTTTCGAGCCGCGTCAGCCGATTCCCAGGCATTTCAAAGGCGTCCGCGCCCAAACATGGGCGGGACGCCGGATTGCCTTTTTTATCCTATGACAAGGTACACGGATTTGAGGGCAGTTGTCAAGCCGGACAAAAGGCCCTACTGCCCGTCTTGGACCATTTCCTTCGAAGCGGCGGTCTCCAGCGCGACAGGCTCCGGAGCCTTCACGGCTGCCCCGGATTTCGCGGAAGCAACCTCGACTGCCGGCGGAGCGGCGACGATTTTGCCTTTGGTCAAGCCTTGGATTAACCGATCCAGCTCGATCCCCGACACGCTCTTCAGCATGTCAGGCGCCGTGGCCATGAGCTCGGTGACGTAATTGCTGACGCGCGCAGCTCCCTCTCCTTTGCCGGTATCGACCACGGTCAGCTTGTCGATCGAGGACAACGGAGCCGCGATTTTGCCAGCCAATTCCGGCAGCATCTTCGTTACGATATCGAGAATCGCGGCCTCTCCGAATTTCTGGAACGCTTCGGCCAGCTTCTCCTTGGCTTCGGCCTCGGCCAAGCCGCGCAGCCGGATGATTTCGGCATCCGCCGTCCCTTTGGCCCGTTCCGCCTCCGCGATCGCCAGGCCCTCCAGGCGCTTTTGTTCGGCGGAAGCCTTGGCCTGCGTCTCGATCGAGTATTGCAGCGCATCGGCCTCCCGCATTTTCCGCGCCTTTTCGGCTTCAGCGGCCTGTTCGACCGCATAACGATCCGCGTCGGCTTTCTTCTTCACTTCGGCGTCATATTGCTTCTGACGGACGGTAATTTCTTTGTCCTGTAGATCGATTTCCCGTTCCTTGCGTACCAGCTCGACCTTCATCTGCTCTTCGACCATCGTTTGCTTCGCCCGGGCCTCCTGAATGTGGTAAGCTTGGTCGGCTTCGGCCTTGGCCGTGTCCTGCTCCTTCTTAAAGGACGCTACCTTCAGCTCCTTCTCCTTCTCCGCCTCGGCGATGTTCGTATCGCGCACCAGTTCGGCCTTCTGCCCGGCCTCCTCGGCAAGGGCCTTTTGAATCCGCGCATCCCGCTGGGCTTCCGCCTCGGCGATGTCGGCGTCCCGCTTGACCGCCGCGATCCGCGGCTTGCCGAGCGCCTCCAGGTAGCCGTGTTTATCTCTTACATCCTTGATCGTGAACGATACGATCTGAAGTCCCATTTTCTTCAGGTCGCGAGCCGCCACGCCTTGCACTTCCTGGGCGAATTTATCGCGGTTCCGGTACACTTCCTCGACGGTCATCGAACCCAGAATCGAACGAAGATGACCCTCCAGCACTTCCTGTGCCTCGCCTTTCAACGATTCGATCGGCTTGCCCATAAACTGCTCCGCCGCCGTCGCGACGTCCTCGATCGAGCTGCCCACCTTTATGATCGCCACGCCGTCAGCAGATACCGGAACCCCTTGCTCGGTGTAGACCTCCGGCGTCATGACGTCAAGCTTGTGGGAGAGCAGCGACATGAACTCGGCTTTTTGAAAAATCGGCCAGATAAACGCCCCGCCGCCGCGAACGATCTTGATTTTACGGCCGGATTGGTCGTCGGAAATGTTCTTGCCCCCTAGAAAAGAACCCGTAACGATCATCGCTTCGTCGGGGCTCACCGTTTTATACCGCGCCCAGAACGCCAGTCCGAGCACGATAATGACCGCGATCACGATAATGGGGATCAACAGGAAATCCGGAATACTTTCGAACAATGACAACAGCTCCCTCTTCTGGTTTTGGTGTTACATCGGGTGGGGATAAAGCTCGGAAACCTGGACGGTCCCGTCCTTCGCCGTCTCGATCACGACAACGACCGTTCCGGCGGGAATCTCCTTCCGGTCCCAGCTTGAGGCGATATGAAGCGTATTGCCGCCCACCAGCTTCACCATCACTTCGCCATATCCATGCGCCGGAATGGGTACCGTGACTTCGCCAACCTTGCCGGGCAGCTCCGATTCGGAGAATCCCGTGGAATTCTCGCTGTTCTCCATCGGCCTCACATAAGCGAAATACACGGCAGCGGATAACAAGACGGCGGCCACGATCGCCAGAAGGACAACGCCGGCCGCTCCCAGTCCCGTATACCGGTCCAGCAAAATGCCGGCTCCGCCGAAGGACGTAATCGCCGAGGCCGTGATGATCGGCTTGAGAAAATCCACGGACAGGAAATCGAATACGCCGTCCAGCCAGCTTCCGAGCAAGTCGCCAAGCAACGCGCTGATGACGGCAAACAAGGCACCGCCGACGAAACAACCCCAAAACAGCGCTTCCATCCTGTTCCTCCCTCTACCCAAAATATTGATAAACTCTACAAATACATACGTAAATTGGAGAAATATGTTTCGAAAAAAGAAAAACCGGCCCGCGGCGCTACGCCGCGAAACCGGTAGTTTCGACGCATTATAAAAGGGGTGATATTACAGCGATAAACGGTAAATTTCGAGCACGTCCTGCTTCTCCAGCACGGCAAAGTTACCGAACGAACCAAAGCGGACCGCCTTATCGGCCATGGCTTCCAGCTGGCTGTCGTCAATGCCGTAATCGGCCAAACGGCTCGGAGCGCCGATCGAATTCCAGAAGGAACGCAGCGCATCGATCCCCTCAAGCGCAACCGCTTCGTCGCTCTTGCCCGAAGGATCCACGCGGAAGACGTTCACCGCCAGACGCTTGAAGCGGGCGACATCCTGCTTCAGGTTGTATTTCATCCAGTTCGGGAACAGAATCGCCAGTCCGCCGCCATGCGGAATATCGTAAACCGCCGACACGGCATGCTCGATGTTGTGGGTTGCCCAGTCCCCGGACAAGCCCATGTTCAACACGCCGTTCAGCGCCATCGTGCCGCACAGCAGAATCGTTTCCCGGAGGTCGAAGTTCTCCAAATCTTGAACCAGCTTCGGCGCGGTTTCGATGACCGTCCGCAACAGCGCTTCGCAGAACTCGTCCTGCAGCGGGGTGTTCGGCGTCGGATGGAAATAATGCTCGAATACATGGGACATGATGTCGACCATGCCGTATACCGTTTGTTCCTTCGGCAGCGAAGCGGTGAACTGTGGATCCAGGATGGAAAACGCCGGATACGCCAGCTTGCTGCCCCAGCCGAGCTTCTCCTTCGTCGCTTCGTTGGAGATCACGGAGTTGCCGTTCATTTCCGAGCCGGTTGCAGCCATCGTGAGCACCGTTCCGAGCGGCAGGGCCGCTTTCGGTACGGCTTTCCGCTCCGCGAAATCCCACATATCCCCGTCGTATTTGGCGCCGACGGCAATCGCCTTCGAGCAGTCCAGCACGCTTCCGCCGCCGACCGCGAGGACCAGCTCGATGCCGTTCGTCTTGCACAGCTCGACTCCGCGATGCACCGTCGACAGGCGCGGATTCGGCTCAACGCCCGCAAGCTCCGTCACTTCGGCGCCGATTTCCCGCAGAATCGCCGTCACTTGATCGTACAGACCGCTGCGTTTGATGCTGCCGCCGCCGTAAACCAGCAGCACTTTTTTGCCGTAAGCCGGCACCTCGGTACGAAGCGACTCGAGCTGGCCTTTGCCGAAGATCAGCTTCGTCGGATTATGAAATACGAATTTGTCCATGCCAAACTCCTCCTAGAATTAGTTATGTAAAAAGGGGGCCGTGCTACCTTGCTTCCTTAGCCTCTTCGAACTCCCACACTATTATACTTCTAACTGTAACGAAATAACAAACAGAAACAGGGCCGCTCCAAGCCTTTTCCGGCTTGGGGCGACCCCGTTCTATCCCCTTCGTTGATGCTTTACCGTCTGCGGTAACCGATCGAAACGACGAAGCGTTCGAAAGCTTCGCGGCCATCCGGCGTCGCTTTGAAGACGCCGGCATGTCCAAGGATCTCCGCAAACTTGCTGCCGACCTCGTCACGCAGCAGCGCTTCGGCCTCCTCGTGCGCAAGCGACATGCCTACCCGGGCGACCAGTTCCTTTACCCAATCCGCGTGCACAGCCAAGCGGGCATTCGGATCGGATACGGTCTGCTCGTACAGCGCCTTATCGCCGCTGAGAATGGCCGCAACCTCCGCCAGCTCTTCCTTCAGCCGGCCCGGCAGGATAGCCACGCCCATGACTTCGATCAGGCCGATGTTCTCCTTCTTGATGTGGTGCATCTCGCGATGCGGATGGAAGATCCCCTCGGGATGCTGTTCATCCGTCCGGTTGTTACGCAGGACGATGTCGGCCTCATACCCGCCGTCTGCACTGCGGCGGACGATCGGCGTTACCGTGTTATGCGGCACGGATTCCCCGTTCTCCTCGGAGAAGGCCAGGACGCCGGCGGACGGATCACTGTACTGCTTCCATTTCTCGTACAGATCGTCGGCCGCTTCCAACACGGCCTCGCGGTCTTGACCGTTCACCCGGAGCACGGACATCGGCCATTTCACCATGCCAACGGTGATGTCGGCAAAATTCGGATGCGCGAATACGGCTTCCACCGGGGCTTTCTCCAATGGGAACGTATGGCGTCCCCCTTGAAAATGGTCATGCGTCAGAATCGAACCGCCGACAATCGGCAGATCCGCGTTGGAGCCAATGAAGTAATGCGGGAACAACGTCGTGAAATCAAGCAGCCGCTTGAACGTATCGCGGGTCAGCTTCATCGGCACGTGATCGTGGTGGAACACGATGCAATGCTCGTTGTAATAGACGTAAGGCGAGTACTGGAAAAACCACGGCTCCCCGTTCAGCGTAAGCGGAATGACGCGCAGGTTCTGGCGGGCCGGATGATTCAGCCGGCCGGCATAACCGACGTTCTCGCGGCACAGCTGGCATTTGGGATACACCGGAGGCGGCAACAGCTTGGCCATGGCGATTTCCTTTGGATTTTTCTCCGGTTTGGACAGGTTGATCGTGATTTCCATGTCCCCGAACGGGGTAGGCTGCTCCCAATAGATGTTTTGGCGGACCCGGTCCATCCGAATATAATTGCTGTCCACGGACAGCTTATAGAAGGCGTCCGTTGCCGCGGCGATTCCCTGCTCGCTTTCCGTTTTGCGGAAGGCGGCGATCGTTTCCGACGGGCGCGGCATGAGCAGGCCCATGATTTTGGCATCCAGCAAATCGCGGTAGGTGGCGGTATCTTCGGGAATCAACCCGATCGCGAACCCGTAATTGATCAAGGCTTCGAGCGGCTCCTGCGGTCCGGTCAGCGCCTCTTCCGCCACTTCGCCGGCGTACGGCTCATCGAACGAAAACAACTCCAGAAGACGGTTGCGCGAGTAGTCTACGTCCCACCAATCGATCAGGCCCTGCTCCAGCGCATAATTCACCAGCCGCTCGATGGCGTGAAGCGCGTCTTGACGATTTCTCTCTTCTACTCCCATCCCATAACACTCCCTTAGTCGTTATAGCCGTTCGGATGGCTGTTATGCCACTGCCACGCGCTTTCGATGATGTTCGCCAATTGGTTGCGGGTCGGATTCCAGCCCAGCACGCGGCGGGCTTTGTCCGAGGAAGCGATAAGCACCGCCGGATCGCCGGCCCGGCGCGGGCTGATGACGACCGGGAAGTCGCGGCCGGTGACGTCCTTCACGGTTTCGATCACTTCCTTGACCGAGAAGCCTTGCCCGTTGCCCAGGTTAAACACGTCGCTCTCCCCGCCGCCGAGCAAATGATCGACCGCGCGCAGATGAGCATCGGCCAAATCGCTCACATGGATATAGTCGCGGACGCAGGTACCGTCGCCCGTGTTGTAATCGTCGCCGAACACCTGAATGGACGGACGTTGTCCCAACGCCGCTTGGATGATCAACGGGATCAGATGGCTTTCCGGGCGATGGTCTTCGCCGATTTTGCCGCTCTCATGGGCGCCGGCCGCGTTGAAATAACGCAGAGACACGTATTTGATTCCCAGCACCTGATCGAACCAGGCCATCATCCGTTCCATGGTCAGCTTGGTTTCGCCATACACGTTCGTAGGCCGGGTCGGATCGGTCTCTTCAATCGGCACTTTTTCCGGTTCGCCGTAGGTTGCCGCCGTGGAGGAGAACACGATCTTGCGCACATTCGCCTGATCCATCGCGTCAAGCAGGCACAACGTACCGTACACGTTATTATCGAAGTATTTTACCGGGTCCTTCATGCTCTCCCCGACCAGCGAATTCGCGGCAAAATGGATCACCGCTTCGATCTCGTTCTCGGCAAACAGCTTGGCCAGCAGCGCTTTATCGCGCAGGTCTCCTTCATACAGCTTGCCGCCGAGCAGCGCTCCGCGATGTCCGGTCTGCAGGTTGTCGATCACGACGACCTCTCTTCCTTGCTCCAACAGCGCGGCTACCGTATGCGAGCCGATATAGCCGGCTCCCCCCGTTACTAAAATCGCCATGGTTATTCCTCCCCTTTCATCTCATGCACGCCGTCGCCTACGCCGCATACGTAGTATTCGCCTTCCAGCCCCGTCCGTTCCTGATAAGCCCGGCCGACCTCGGCCACGAACCGCTCAACGGAATCCTCGTGCACCAACGATACCGTACAGCCGCCGAACCCGGCCCCGGTCATCCGGGCACCCAACGTTCCCTCGATCTTCCGCGCTTCTTCGACCATCACGTCCAGTTCCAGGCAGCTCACCTCGTACAAATCGCGCAGCGAATCATGCGAAGCGTTCATCAGTTCGCCAAAAGCCTTCAGGTCGTTTGCGCTCAGCGCATCCACCGACTTCAGCACGCGCGCGTTCTCTTCCACGACGTGTTTGGCCCGTTTGTACAAGACCTCGTTCGTAAAATCTCCCTTCCACTGCTCCAGCTGCTCCGGTTTCAGATAGGCCAAGAACTCCAAGCCCGGCTCGCGTTTTTGCAAAATCGCCAAAGCTTCATCACATTCCGAACGACGTTCGTTATATTTGGAGTCGACCAGCCCGCGGCGCTTCTTCGTGTTGCCGATGACCAGCTTATACGCGCCCGTCCGGAAGGGCACCAGCTTGTATTCCAAGGTGTCGCACATCAGCAGGATCGCGTGATCCTTCGCGCCGTTCGCAACGGCGAACTGGTCCATGATGCCGCTATTCACGCCGACGTATTGATTCTCGGCCCGCTGGGACAACCGGGCGATTTCTACCTTATCGGTTTCTTTCCCTTCCATGCTCAGGAGGGCGAAGGCCGTCACCACTTCGATCGAAGCCGAGGAGGACAAGCCCGAACCGTTCGGAATTTCGCCGTGGAACAGCAGGTCATACCCGCTAGTCAGCGAGATGCCGAGCTTCTTCAGTTCTACGTAAACGCCGATCGGATAATCGATCCATTCGCCGGTTTTGCGGGTGCCGAGTTCTTCCAGCGGCAGTTCCGCCGTATAAGGCAAATTGCTGGAGGCGAAGGAGACTTTGCCGTCGGTACGTTTGCGGATTCCCAGCGTCGTCCCGAATTCCAACGCGGCCGGGAACACATACCCCCCGTTATAGTCGATATGCTCGCCGATCAAATTGACGCGGCCCGGCGCGTTAAATACGCGCAGCGGCTCGGAGCTTTCTCCGTACTTGGATATAAACAATTGTTCCATTTCCTGCTTTTTCATCAACGTACACCCCATCGTCATGGAATCTTTGATTCTTGTACCCAGTATAATGAAAACGCTCTGTTTTGATAATGCAACTTTGCGAGAACAATATAGATAAATGTGACTTTTCGGAGTAAAATGTGAACAGATACCTTCGGGGCGCCCTTCGTCCCGGCCAAAAGGAGACAAGATCCATGATGCAAGAGACCTACAGTGCGGCGGCCAACCCGGATTTGTTCGAAGCGGAAGATCTGCACGTCCTGTTCGCCGGCGAAAGTCAGACCCTTCCCGATCACCGGCTGGGCCCGAAAGTTTATGATTATTTCCTCCTGCATTTCGTGGAGCAGGGCAAAGGCTCTTTCCGGACCGAATCGGCCTCCTATGAGCTTAGCGAAGGGGACGGCTTCCTGATTCTCCCCGATCAGCTCGTCAGTTATGCTTCCGATGTGGCCGATCCTTGGCGTTACCGCTGGATCGCTTTCACCGGCGCAAAGGCGCCGGAGCTCGTGAAGCGGGCCGGCTTCACCCCGGAGCAGCCGGTATTCCGGCACGGCGGGAGCAGCCCGATCCATGCCATGCTCCGCAGCGTGCTACAGACCTTCCAGGCGAAAAAAAACAGCTCCCACCTGCTATCGTTGGGGCTGCTGCATCAAATCATGGCCGAGGCCCAGGAGACGCTCGGCATGGCATCGGCGCTGCCGTCGGGCGAATCGGGCGTCCAGCGCATCGTCAAGCAAATGATTCATTATATGGCCAGCCAATATGCGCATCCGGTCTCGATCGAGCAGATGTGCGCTTCCTTGGGATATAACCGGGCTTATCTTTCGCGGATTTTCAAAAAGGAAACCGGCTTCACCCCCGTCACCTACTTGTTGAAGCTGAGAATCGATAAATCCCGCCAGCTGCTGCGCGAACGTCCGGAGCTGTCGATCGAGCAGATCGCCGCTTCCGTCGGGCTCACCGATCCGCTCTACTTCTCGCGGCAATTCCGCCGGTTCCATCACGAATCGCCAAGCGAATACCGCCGGGCGGTCACCGGGGCGGACCCAAAGCCGCGGCAAGGCTAGGCGAGCGAAGCCGAAGCTGTCCTTGACGTAACCGACACGAAAAACTGCAAAAGTGCAGGAATTTCAAACCAAATGGAGGATAACTTCGATTTTCACGATAAAAATCTGCACGATTGCAGGTTTTTGCGATCGTCTGGCCGATTTCGGAGAAAAAAACTGTATTTTTGCATCAATTCCGCAAAATCGCTTGGGAAGTTTCGGGACTCCATAGGTTTCCTGAAAGTTTTCAACCAAATTAGTGAAAACCTAGCCGCTCTCCGACGGCCCCCAGCACCACGCCGATCGGCTCGGTGATCAACAAGTCGGCCCGATGGTCATAAGCGGTGGACGAGGCGTTAATCAATACCGTCCGCTCGCCGCGGAAATAGGTAATCAAATGAGCCGCGGGCTGCACCGTCAGCGAGGTGCCGCCGATCAGCAGCAGGTCGGCCCCGGCAATCGCGGTTACCGTGTCTTGGATCACCTGCTCATCCAGGTTTTCGCCGTACAGCACCACGTCCGGCTTGACGATTCCGCCGCAGGCGCAGCGCGGCACGACGTCTTCGCTGCCCATGACGTCTGCCAGCGTATAGGTGCGGCCGCAATCCATGCAGGTGTTGCGGTGCACCGACCCGTGCAGCTCCAGGACGCGGCGGCTTCCCGCCTGTTGATGGAGCCCGTCGATATTTTGCGTAACCACGGCGCTAAGCTTCCCTTCCCGTTCCAACGCAGCCAAGCAGCGGTGCGCGGCGTTCGGCTGCGCTTCCGTATGAATCATTTTCGTCTTATAGAAATCGAAAAATACCTCCGGGTGGCGTTCAAAAAACCGCCGGCTCAAAATCTCCTCCGGCGCGTAGGGCGACGCCTTCTCCATCTGATAGATGCCCGCCGCCGAACGGAAGTCGGGGATCCCGCTTTCCGTCGATACCCCGGCCCCGCCGAAAAATACGATATGATGGCTCTCCTCGATCCATGCCGCCAAAGTGTCGATCTCTCTGGTCATCCAATTCTACCTCCTATTGATGTATCGTCAACTCGCCATATCCGGCGATGATGACGTCCGCGTCCCGCAAGTAACTCGCTTCCTGCGCGTCTTCACCGTACTCCTCCGCCACGCCGATAGTCATCACGGCTCCCGCGCGTCTTCCCATTTGCATATCGGCATTGCTGTCGCCGATCACCACGGCTTCGCTTGGCGGGAGGCCCAGCTCGCGGCAGGCCAGCAGCGCCATATCCGGCCCCGGCTTGCCTCGGGCGACGCGATCCCGCCCGACCACGCTGGCGAACGCATCCCGAATGCCCATCCACTCCAAATGCTCCAGCGCCCCCGCGGTCGAGTCAGAGGTGACGACCGCCAGCTTCAGCCCCGCTTCCCGGCAGCTCTGCAGGAATTCGCGCAGCCCGGGCAAGGGACGGCTTCCCGCCGGCGTTTGAGATCCGACATCGCCTCCGCATTCAATTCGCGAACGGCCGTTACCGCTTCGTTCCAAGGGACCCCTGCGGCATACAACGTCGAGGCCAGCAGCGCGATCACCTCTTCTTCCGTTCCCATCGCGACCGGGCCGGTTTTGTCGTAACCGATCACCCGGTTCTGCTCGTCCGTATGAAGGCCAAGCAGCTTGGATTTGTTCCATCCTCCAGACGAGCCCAGATCGGCCAATTTCCGCTCCATCAGATGGGTCAGGGCCGCCGCCCAGCTTCCCCACAAGCCCATGAAATTCAATAGCGTCCCGTCTTTATCGAACAAAATGGCGCGGCAAGCCGCCTTATGCCCATGCGCTTCGATCGTGGCCATGGCCGTTCCCCTCTCTTTTCCACAATTGTCCTTATTATACCATTTTCGTGAATTCTCGCAGCGACTCAAGCTGTCAACGGTTCGACACATCCAAGGAATTGATAACGCTTAATACGTGATTTATATCACAAGATCAACTTTGCAAAAAGAGTACGTTATTCATGAAATCATTTATTTAAATTTTAAATGATATCCACTACGGATGTTCGGGGGAAAGAGGGGAACTGAACCGTCATGACGCCATCCAAAATCAACCCGCAAGGCGAGGTGTTTTTTCTGAACCTGCGCTTCTTGCTGATCGTCTGCGTATTCGTCGGCAACGCCATTGAACCGCTCACCGCGCGGATCGACGGGTTGCAGGCCCTCTACCAATGGATCTTTACGTTTCATATGCCCCTGTTCGTGTTCGTGACGGGGTATTTTGCCAAATCCAATTTGTCCGGCGGCAGCGGACGGAAGTTGATGCTGCAGATCGGGCTGCAATACATTATTTTTCAAAGCTTATATTCGGTGTTGGATGTCACCGTATTTCGGGTGGACCACATTCACCATTCCTTCTTCGCACCGTACCTGCTGCTGTGGTTCCTGGTCAGTCATCTCGGCTGGCGGCTCATGCTGCTCCTGATGCGAAAATGGTCTCCCTTTCAGCAGCTTGCCGTTTCCGTCCTGCTTGCGGTTCTGGTCGGCTATCTGCAAATCGACGGCGTGTGGTTCAGCATCTCGCGGACGTTCGTGTTTTTGCCGTTTTTCGTGCTTGGCTATCATTTTGCCGACCGCCTGTTGGAGCGCTTGCAGAGCCCTTCGGTCAAAACCGTTTTGGTTCTTGGTTCCCTTGGTTGGCTGGTCGCTTTGGGTCTCGGCGCAGCAGAACTTGATCCAGGTTGGTTGTACGGCAGCCAGACCTATCTCCAGCTTGGCCACCCCGAATGGTATGCCAGCGTTTATCGGTTGCTGCTCTTTCCCGTGCAACTGCTGGCCGGGGTTGCCTTTCTTGGCCTCGTTCCGTCCCGGTCCGGCCAGCTCACCGTACTCGGTCGCCGCACGTTATACGTCTTCTTACTGCACGGCTTTATCGTGCGCCTGGCGGCCGTATCCCCGCTATATGGGTACGTGCATGGCGAGGCGGGCGGACTGCTAGTCCTTGCCGGAGCCATAGCGCTCACCCTGCTTCTCGCACAAGCTTGGGTAGGCAAATGGAGCGCCCCGCTGGTCGAACCCCCGGTGGAATGGCTGTTGAAGCTGGAGCACCGGGCTTTGCGGCAGCTCGGGGTGGCCGGCAAACCGTGAGCAGGGCGTAAACGGCGATTGTAAAAATTCGAAAGATGCCTTCCGAAAG
>NZ_JAKSXN010000079.1 GCF_022427145.1 Paenibacillus timonensis | reverse complement strand
GGGTTCCTGATCGACTTTTTTCTAACTTCAACCATTTGGCGCTTGCCTGTCTGCAAGGCTCTTTGCATGATTATCCCTTTTGATAAGGGAGCATGGGCTGCCCATAGGGCCACTACCCGATCTGCTTACGTGTTCGTTCGGTTTATGTGCCCCATCTTGTCTTCTGTCTTCTCCCGGGTTTGTCTGCGCCTTGCGGCCTGCGGCCTGATTAAACGGGACAATGGTGCAAAACGTCGGGCAACGAGGTTTACCCAACCGTTCTCTCTTTTCAACCCGCAGCGTTCCGGGTACAATAACAAGAGCCAAATTTCGCTAGCTGTCCCCAGCTTAAGCCAATAAGGAGTTTAGTGATATGCCTACCCTTAGAGAACTGTTTACCGATTTGGATTTTCAGGAGGCGTTGGACCGGAAGCTTCGCATCCGCGTTTTCCGCGACGATCACATGATCGACAACGGCAGCATCGTCATCCGCTTCACGGACGACACGATCATCACCCAAGCCGGAGTGAGCGAGCTCTCTTACCACCCGCGCCGGGAATGCCAATTTTTCGAGCTGAGAAAATAAAACCGCCTCGTCCCTCACCCTCTCGGACTTAACTCGCCTTTCCCTCTTGCCCCGCCGCCAGTACCTTCGCGTTGTCCTGCGCCACGGCGGGCGCCTCTTTGCCGTAACGAATAAAGATCCACACGCCGCATAGGATGAGCACGCCCGCCCATAACTGCAGCGGAGTCAAGCTTTCCTTCAGCAGCATCCAAGCCAACAGCGAAGCAAATACCGGCTCGCCGAGAACGGCCATCGACACGACCGAAGCGCTGAGGTATTTCATCAGCCAGTTGAACAAATAATGCCCGAATAACGTCGGCACGATCGCCAGCAGCAAGAAAATCCCCCATTCGCGCGGTTCGTATCCCGAAAATCGGATGCCGGCGGCAACGTTATAAACGGCCATCGACGTTCCTGCCACCGCGAACACGAGAAAATTATAAACAAACGCACTGATCGTTTGCAGCAGCTGCTTGCCGACCAGGATATGGATCGCCACCGCCACCGTCCCGAGCAGAGAGAGCAGATCCCCGGTAACGGCCTGGCCGGACAAGGCGAAATCCCCGGAGCCGATGGCGATCGAACCGATTAATGCCAGCGTAACGCCGAGAATCATCGCTTTATTGATTTTGGCCCCGAACAGGAAAAACGACCCGAACATCACGATGATCGGCTCCAGCGTTAGAATGACGGTGGAGCTCGCTACCGTCGTCAAACGAAGCGACCCCATCCATAGCAGGAAATGCAGCCCCAGCATTAAGCCGGAAAACAAAAGGCGACCCCATTGCTTACGGGTCAGGCGCGCGATCTCTCCCCGATAGCTCCACAGCAGCGGCAGCATCAATAAGTTCGTCAAATACATCCGGTACATCGCGATCACCGAGACTTCCGCGTTGGACCAGCGGATGAAAATGGAAGAAAACGAGATGGCGATTATACCGATCACGTACAGAATCTCATATTTGCCCATGGACTTGGTGTTGGTATGCATCAAAGTCAGAGTCCCAGCTTTCCGTTGATTTTTGTCGGCTAAATCTTGTTGCAAACCACTTCATTATAGCGGAGTTAGGGCGGTTGCTCAATTGGTTTCTTTACGCCGCTCCCCCCCTATGCTACATTGGGGATAACTTGGCCGCATAGCTGAAAACGGCCTTATTCCATCCCTAAATTGGAGGTACAACCCATGAATCCGATCGTTTCGAAACAATGGCTGCTGGCTCGCCTGTATGAGCCGGATCTCGTGATCGTCGATTGCCGCTTCGAGCTGGGCCGGCCGGAGGCCGGGCGCGCGGCCTACGACGCCGCGCACATTCCCGGTGCCGTCTATCTCGACCTGGAACAGGACCTGTCGGCACCGATCACCGCGCACGGCGGGCGTCATCCGCTGCCCGACCCGGACACATTGGCCGCGCGTTTCGCCCGCGCCGGCATCGGCAACGCCACCCGGGTGGTCGCCTACGACGACCAGGGAGGCCTGAACGCCTCCCGCCTATGGTGGCTGCTGCGCTGGCTGGGCCATGACGACGTCTGCGTCATGGACGAGGGATTCGCCGCCTGGCAAGCCGGCGGCTATCCCGTGACCGCCGAGCGGCGGACCGTCGTCCCCGCCGCTTTCACCCCCTCGCTCCGGCCGCACCTGCTGGCCGGAGTGGAGGACATACGCCGGGCGCTGGGCGATCCCGGCGTGCTGCTGGTGGACTCGCGCGCCGCGGATCGCTACGCCGGGCTGCAGGAGCCGCTGGACGTCAAAGCCGGCCATATCCCGGGGGCGATCAACCGGTTCTGGAAGCAGGTGCTGGACGATAACGGCTCCTGGAAGAACGACGGCGAGCTGCGCGAGCAGCTGGCGCCGGTCATCGCCGCACTAGACGAAGGCCGCGAGGCCATCGTCTACTGCGGCTCCGGCGTGAGCGCTTGCCCGAACGTGCTCGCCCTCCATCGGCTCGGCTACCCGCAGGTCAAGCTGTACGCCGGCAGCTGGAGCGATTGGATCTCTTATCCCGAGAACCCCATCGCGACAGGCAAAGAATAAGCAAAATTTTAAATACCTTTACAAGTATATTCCTGCCATGGTATATTCCCTTTATGGAAAAATTTTACGGCGGGGAGTTGATCAAAGACAATGAATGAAGAGGTTACCACCTTTATTGACCAATTGGGGGCTCCTTGGCAAATTGAGATCTCCCATCAACTGAGGGAGATGGTTCACCAAACCATTCCGTCGGTGGAAGAGCGAATTCAGTATAAGAAGCCGCATTTCCTGAAGAACGGCCATTACGCAGCGGTGATTTCGCCGTCGAAGGACGCGATTGCCTTCATGATCATGAACGCCGAAGGGTTAGAGGTTCCGAAAGGCTTCGAGGGACCGCCGGAACGCAAGTGGATCAAATTCAAGGAAGGAGCCGCTCCGGACTACGCCCTGCTCTCCTCTTTGCTGGCCCAAGCATCCCAAGCGCTCTAGGCAGAAATGCAAAATCGTCATCCCATAAAGGGATGACGATTTTTTTATGTTCCGTCTCCGTCGGTCGTGTTACAAATCAACCTCCACCAAGGATTGCGCCGTCTCGGGAGCATCGGTGATCATGCCATCGATCGGGTACTTGAGAACTTCCTTCATGTCCCGTCTGGCATTGACCGTCCAGACCCATACCTCGCGCCCGTCGGCATGCGCTTGGCTCACGAAGAAATCGGTTAACATCACCTGCTCGATCGTATAGAAATCGACGTCGAGCTTCGATAAATCCCCAAGCGCAAAATATAAAATTCTCCCGATTCGAATCTCGGGGGCCAACTCTCGGATCCGGTTGAGCGCCTCGGCGTCGAAGGACTGCACTCTCACTTCATCCTCGGCTCCAGCTTCTCGGATGAGTCGAACGACCTCTTCCGCCAGCGCCTCGCTGGAGGAGCCGTTGGGCTTCAGGTCCAGCAGCAGCTTGATGCGGCCCTGCGCCTCGGCAAGCACGATGGACAACGGCGGAATATGTACCGGATAGCCGTTCGGGTCTATGCCGATGGATAACTGCCGCACCTCCGCGAAGTTCATATCGGCGATTCGCTTTCGTAATCCCGTCATCCGTCTCAGATCGGAATCGTGGTTTAGCACGGCAACGCCGTCCTTGGTCATCTGCACATCCAACTCGGCGAACTGAATGCCTTTGTCGATCGCGGAGTTCAGGGCGGGCAGCGAATTCTCCGGGGCTTTCGACGTATCCCCGCGATGCACCGCGATTTGTACGTTCCATTTGGCGTAAACCAAGCTGTCATTCGCCTGCAAGCCGATGAACACCGCCAAGGCAATGTAGATGGCCGCCCCGGAGGCATAAGCGGTCCACTTCCACCTAAGCCCCTTCCACCAGGCGACGATCCGGTTCTCCAAGCGGCCAATCCCGCTGCGGCTAACATGAAGCTGATCCTTTGCCCGAATCCATCTTAAACGGCCAAACGCGTAATAAAGCCTCGTCAGCACGAACAGGTTGATCGGCAGCAGCAGAAGCTCCAACAAGTAAGCCAGCACGGTCGAAATCGTCAGCGAATAGTGCTGGGACACGAGTGCGAGCACATCGAGATCCAGCCAGGAAGGGATGCGCCCAAGCGCGGACACTACCGCAGAGGTTGCCGCGACGATCCCGGCGTTAAGCAGGAGCAGCGAACCGAACAGCCGCCAACGCCGGCCTTGCGTCAGGGCATGGCTCTGGCGCACCGCCTGCCGCAGATTCATGTCCTCCAGTACGATGCAATGCAGGACGAAGATCCACCGAAGCAAGGTATACAGCAACACCGCGAGCAGCAGGATGTAAGCAGCGGTCATGGTAAAAGAGGCATCCAGCACCCGATTATTCAAGAAGATCGGCACGTTAAACAACGCGTAAAATGAGGCCGACAGCGGCGAATCGATAAACGGGATCAGAAGCAGCAACAGCAGCAGCAGTTGGAACACGCCGAACCCGAGCAGCTTTGGCGTCTTGCGCAGCACGGTTAGCACCGCATCCGAAATGGCGATCTCCTTGCCGAAAAAGCGCTGTTGAATCAGCACAATCAGCACCAGCAATTCGATCAGCAGCGTAAAGGAAGCGACCAGCCCGATGAGAATCAGCCCCGCCACGCCTTTATAGCTGAGCCCGATCCGATACACATCGCCGTTAAGCAAAGAGCCGGAGCCGACCACCCGGAGAACGCGGTTGAACAGCAACGTGGTGACCGGAAGGATAACGACGCTCGTGACAAGCATATAAAGCAATTGGAAAAACAACAGCTTGGCGGAAAACTTGCGGAAATCGCGGATGCTTCTGCCGATCAGCCTAAGCATGGCCCCCCGACCCCAATTCGTCAGGTCCACCGCGCAGCCCAAACCTTCATCTCATGGCAGATGACATGGAGATCCATGCCCTTCGGCGTGAGCGTATATTCAACCGTTACGGGAACGGTCGGGTAAACCGTCCGCTCCAGCACTCCTTTCTCCTCCAGATGGCGCAGCGTACTGGTTAACGCGCGCGGACTCACCTGGGGAATTCGGCGCTGCAGCTCCCCGAAACGGAGCGTTCCGCCAAACAGCTCCCGTATGACGAGGAACGCCCATTTTCCTCCGAGTACATCCAGCGTTTTCTCGATATTGCATTCAATATGCTCTGGCGTTTTCGGCACGTAATTGCTTGCCTTGCGGATGGTGGTCATCCATCAAACCTCCTCTATAAATACAGCTATATTATGTATAGCAAGTATCATGGCTATAATTAAGTGAAGGAGTTTTCACTTCTTTAAATTGTATATGAACTTTAATAGAATGAAAATGGTTCCAACACAAATGTTCAGGAGGATGATGACACATGGAATATAGAAGACTGGGAGGCAGCGGCCTCAAAGTAAGCGAAATCAGCTTGGGCAGCTGGCTGACCTACGGCGGGTACGTTGAACGCGAAAACGCGGAGAAATCGATCAAAACGGCTTACGATCTGGGGATCAACTTCTTCGACACCGCCAATGTATACGAAAAAGGCGCTGCGGAAGAACTGGTAGGCAAAGCGCTCAAAGCTTACCCCCGGGAATCCTATGTCCTCGCTACAAAAGCGTTCTGGCCGATGGGCGAAGGTCCGAACGACCGCGGTTTGTCGCGCAAACACGTCATGGAGCAGGTGCACGCGAGCCTGAAGCGTCTCGATCATGAATATATCGATATCTTTTACTGCCACCGTCACGATCCGGAGACGCCGCTTTACGAAACGTTGCGCACGATCGACGACCTGATCCGCCAGGGCAAAATCCTGTACGCCGGCGTCAGCGAGTGGCAAGCCTCGCAAATCGCGGAAGCGGTCGGCTTGGCCGATCGTTACCTGCTGGATCGCATCGTGGTTAACCAGCCGGTCTATAACATGTTCAATCGCTACATCGAAAATGAAGTGATTCCGGTCAGCGAACGTTCCGGGATCGGCCAAGTCGTCTTCTCCCCGTTGGCTCAAGGCCTGCTGACCGGCAAATACACGTCGGCTTCCGACATTCCGCAAGATAGCCGTGCCGCTAAGCTGGATTGGGTGCGCAAGGGAATTACGGAAGAGAACATCGCAAAGGTGAAGCAGCTGGAGGGCATTGCCGCCGAGCTCGGTATCAGCGTCGGCAACCTGGCCTTGGCCTGGATCCTGCGTCAAAGCAACGTCGCAAGCGCGCTTGTTGGAGCCAGCCGTCCGGAGCAAGTAACCGAGAACGCCAAAGCTTCCGGCATCAAGCTTAGCGAGGACGTGCTGACGCGGATCGAAGAAATTCTGAAATAAGAAGGAGACGAAGCAGCCATGGCTAAAGTCGTTGTTACCGGGGGAAGCGGAATGTTGGGACGCCACGTCGTACGTGAGTTCGTCGAACGCGGCTATAACGTGCTGAACGTGGACGTCCGGCCTTCGGATGACCCGGTCTGCCCGTCGTTGATCGTTGATCTGGAGCAGCTCGGCGAATGTTACAGCGCGCTTTCCGGCGCGGACGCGGTCGTTCATCTGGCCGCGATTCCGGCCGCGCATATCCGCACGCCGGAGGTCACCTTCCGCAATAACGTCATGTCTACGTACAACATTTTGCAAGCTGCGGAGGGGCTTGGCATCCGTAAGGCGGTGATCGCCTCCAGCGAATCCTCCTACGGAATCGTTTTTGCCGTACATCCCCCCGCCCCTAAGTATGTGCCGGTGGATGAAGCGCACCCGCAGCTCCCGGAGGACAGCTACGGGTTGTCCAAAGTGGTGAACGAGCTGACCGCGGATATGTTCCACCGCCGGAGCGGAATGCAGATCGTGTCGCTTCGGTTGGGCAACGTGATTCCGCCGGAACGTTACGCCTCGTTCCCGTCCTTCATTCACGACTCGGCCGAACGGGAACGTATCTTGTGGAGCTACATCGACACGCGCGACGCGGCGGCCGCATGCCGGTTAGCCGTCGAAGCGGATGGCCTAGGTGCGGTGGCGCTGAACATCGCCGCGGACGACTCCAGCATGGCGATTCGCAGCCGGGAGCTGATGGCCGCCCGTTACCCGGGCGTCAGCGATTTCCGAGCGCCGCTAGAGGCGCATGAAACATTGCTCAGCAACGAGAAGGCCAAGCAACTGCTCGGATGGCAGCCTGTCCATTTCTGGCGGGATGAAGTCAAGCCATAAACCGCCAGCCGTGGTTCATGCAGAAGACCCGGCTCCGCCGAAAACGGAGCCGGGTCTTTTTTCTTGGAGCCGCGCTATACCCTAAAGCTGCACTTTTCTGATATGTTAGAATAAGTCATACATCTCAATCCAAACTTCGATCAGGAGAAATACCCATTATGCGCAAAAACATCGTAGCCATCGACATGGACGATACGCTTTGTCACCTCGTGCCAAAGGCCATCCACTATCATAATTTGCAGTTCCCCGACCGCCAGTTGACCATGGATCAGATGATCAGCTTCGACATGACGGGGATTTGGCATCCCGAATGCAACGAGGACTTATTCTTTGGACGCCCCGGCTTGTATGAGGAGCTGGAGATCTTTGATGAACATACCGTAGAAGAAGTACGCAAGATGACGCAGGAACACGATGTCATCATCGTAACGGCCGCCAGACCTTCGTCGGTTCCGGAGAAATGGAACTGGCTGCAGCGCTGGATGCCGTTTATCCCGTTCGAGAACTTTTTCGTCGCCAAACGGAAAACGCTGCTGGACTTCGACCTGTTGATCGATGACGGGCCGCATAATCTTCTGCCCGCCAAGGAAGCGGGAAGGCTAACCATCGGAATCCCCCGCCCGTGGAACGCCCCGATTCAGGAGCAATTCCTCATGAAGGATTCATGGGAAGGCATGAGCGAGTTGGTGAACCGGCTGCTAGCCGGGCGTTCCCTAGGTAAATAGCCCGGCCGTTACTGGAGATGCCCCCGGATTGGAACCATAGCCGGCTGCCCGAAGGAAACGTTCACGGCATTACGGATTTCTACGCCTTCCTCGAGCAGTTCGATTTCGATGCTTAACCGGAACGGCGTCTCGATCCGCTGGATGCTTACAAGCAGCGTCTCCGGCGACTTCCAGGTGAAGGAAGCCGCGATTTGCTCCTCCTCCTCGAACAACGTCGTCCGCCCCAATCGCCAGGCCTGCCGCCCCAGTTCAACCCGGTGTTCGCCGCGTTTGTCCCGGATGTCCAGCACGGCCGTATCTCCGTGAATATCGATTCTCGTGCTTTGCAGCTCCAGGGCGTTGGGTTCGAGCAGGCAGCTCTTTGCACCGTCGAACTCCCCTTCCCGCTCCGAGTCAGGCTGGATCCGAGGCGGCTCCAAATACAAGCCCTCCAGAAAATGCCGCAGTTCTTTCTCTGCCGCCTCATCTTCTTCAGCCATGCCTCCGTTCCCTTCGGCAAAAGCGCCTAGCAGGTGTTCCCACACCCCGTTCAGCACCCCCTGCAGGTCATTGGTGCCCGACGTCATGGCGAGCACCGCCTGCTGCTCCGGCAGGACGATGCAGAATTGTCCAAACGCTCCGTCGCCCCGGTAAACCCCGTGACGGCAGCGCCAGAACTGATAACCGTAGCCCTGGGCCCAATCGCTGTCGCCGCCGTCTCCGTTGGAGATCTGCTTGGAGGTAGCGGCATCGACCCAGCTCTCCTCCAGCAGCCGCTGACCCTGCCACAGACCCTTCTGCAAGTAGAGTTGACCGAATTTGGCGATATCCTCGGTCGTCACCTTGAGCCCGAATCCCCCGGTATTGATGCCGCGCGGACAGCTCTCCCAAGTTGGATTCACGATGCCAAGCGGCTCGAACAGGCGCGGCTGCAAATACTGCAGCAGCGTTTCCCCGGTAGCTTTCTGCAGGATGGCGGACAGCATAAAGGTGGCTCCGGTGTTGTATACGAAGAACGTCCCCGGCTCGTGCTCTACGGGCAGTTCCAAGAACGCCCGAACCCAGTTCCCGTCCTTCGCTCTGGCGAGCGGATCCATCGTATCCAAGGCATGGCCCGTGCCCATCATCAGTAAATGCTTAATTTGCATGGCGGCCAGATTCGGCGAAATTTCCTCCGGCACGTCCTCCGGAAAGAAGGAAACGACCGGATCGTCCACGCTCAGCTTGCCTTCCTGCACGGCCATCCCGATGGCGGAGGAGGTGAAGCTTTTGCTGAGCGAAAACAACATATGCGGCAGATCAGGCCCGTAAGGCGCCCACCAGCCTTCCGCCGCGACATGCCCGTGCCGCACCAGCATCAAGCTATGCACTTCAATAGAATGCGCTTTCAAATATTCCAAAAAACCGATCAAGTTCCGAGCCGAGATCCCCAGCTCCTTCAGGCTTTTTCTAGGCAGCGATTTCTCCGTATGGACGGACATTTCCACCTCTCCCTTCATTGGGCATTATGCCCATTCCCATTATACACCTGCCGAAGCGGGCTAGTTAAGCTTTCGTTCCGCCTGATTAGGGATTGACAGCACGGCGCCGATCCGATATATTCGTTGTACATACAAAATAAAACACAAAAAATGAACGTGCGTCTGATCATCCTAAGGAGGCTTTTCCCGTGTCTAACGAACCCAAAACCGCGGCCGACGCAACGGAAGCCGACGACGCTTTCCTGCATAGCTGCATGTACTTTACCACCAACCGTCTGAGCCGGGCGATCACGCGGATCGCCGAAGATGCGTTTGCGACGACGGGGCTGGCTCCCGCCTATGGCTATTTGATTCGCCTGGTCATCGTCAAACCCGGCATCACGCAGAAGGAGTTGTCCGAGAAGCTGTACATTACGCCGTCCACCTTGACGCGCTTTATCGATAAGCTGCAGGCCAAGGGCCTGGTTGAACGGCAGGTCCAAGGGAAAACCGTGCTGGTCTACCCTACCGATAAAGGCCGCGCCCTCGAGCCCTCCCTTCGCGAGGCTTCCAAAAAACTGAAAACCTCGTATGTCGCCGTGCTTGGCGAGGAATTGGCCGATCTGCTTACGTCCCAGCAAGAGCTGGCCAGCGAGCAATTGGAACGGTAAATCCGTCGTTCCTTGCTCCGATTATATTTGTATGTACAAACAAAATTATATATAAGGGAGAAACCTAAATGAATGAGATGAACCTTTCGCCTGAAATCAGGCCCAAATCACGTTTCTTTTACGGCTGGATCATCGTCCTGCTTACGTTTGCCACCTTGCTCGTCTCGGCGGGCATCCGTTCTTTGCCAAGCGTGTTGCTTATTCCTTTTCAAGACGAATTTGGCTGGAGCCGGGGCAGCATCTCGAGCGTCATCTCCGTCGGAATATTTCTGTACGGCCTGGTCGGGCCCTTCTCGGCTTCTATGTTACTGCGCTTTGGCTTCCGGAAGGTACTGATCTGCTCGTTGTCCGTGCTTGGGCTAAGCCTGGCGATGACCCCGTTCATCCATGCCTTATGGCAATTCGAGCTGCTATGGGGCCTGGTGTCGGGCTTGGCCACCGGGATGATGGCCAACGTCTTGGGCGTCACGGTCAGCAATCAGTGGTTCGTCAAGCGGAAGGGCCTGATCATCGGGCTGCTCACCGCCAGCGCGGCGACCGGACAGCTGCTGTTTCTGCCGCTGTTCGCCAAGCTGACGACGGACTTCGGCTGGCGATACGCCGTTTATATCGCCGTCGCTAGCATTGCCGTCGTCCTGGTCGCCGTCGCGATCTGGATGCGCAATCACCCCTACGAAGTAGGTGCCGCTCCATATGGCGCAACCGAGCTGGTCAAACCGGAGCCCTTCCGAGGCAACATCCTGATCGCACCGCTGCAAAATTTGCGGCTGGCGATGAAACACCCGACGTTTTGGCTGCTGGCCGGCACCTTTTTCTTCTGCGGCTTTTCGACGAACGGCCTCATCGGTACGCATCTCATCGCCGCCTGCGGCGACCATGGCATGCTGGAGGTAGCCGCCGCCGGGCTTCTCGCGATGATGGGCGTCTTCGATTTGTTCGGCACGACCATCTCCGGCTGGTTGTCGGACCGTTTCGACAGCCGCAAGCTGCTGTTCTGGTACTACGGCCTGCGCGGGCTCTCCCTGCTATTCCTGCCGTTTGCGCTCAGCTCGGCGTCTCCGGCCATGCTCGTCGTGTTTTCCGTTTTCTACGGCCTCGATTGGATCGCCACCGTTCCGCCGACCGCCAAGCTGGCGGGCGAGACGTTCGGGAAAGAGAAATCCGGCATGATCTTCGGCTGGGTCGTCGTCGCCCACCAGATCGGCGCCTCCACGGCCGCCTACGGCGCGGGCGTCCTGCGCGATTGGCTGGGAAGCTACTCCCAAGCGTTCGTGATCGCCGGATTCGTCTGCTTCGTGGCCGCGATCATGGCGATGCAAATCCGCAAGGCTCAGAGCCGGGTGGCAGAAGCGGCCATGTAACCTCTGTGCCTGGTCTTGACGGAATCGAAACGCACATGGTATGTTTTTCTCAAAATGAAGGCCATGTAACCTTAGGGTTCAACCTCGCGGAAGCGTTAGGTTGGACCCTTTTTGCATGCCTATTAGGAGGTTGTTAGTCTATGCAATCGAAGGATAAGCTGCTGCTCCGTTTGGATGAGATCGGTACCGCTTTGGAGAAACGGGAAGATGCGCTACTTTTGCTTGGCCTGGGTTCCATCGGGGCGGAGACGGCCCGGCTCGACGAATTTTCGGACTTGGATTTCTTCCTGCTAGTCGCCCCCGGAAGCAAAGAACGATTCATCCGCAGACTCGACTGGCTGGAGGAGGCCCACCCGCTGTGCTATTCCTTCATGAATGCGCCCGTTGGTTATAAAATCCTGTTTCAAGACGGCATTTACGCCGAATTTGCCGTATTCGAAGAGCATGAGCTAAAGGAGGCTTCTTATGCCGGGGGGCGAGTGGTCTGGAGAAGTTCCGCGGCCGCAGAGCTGAAGGTTCCCCTCGCCAATACCAGCCGGATTCCGCCAGTCCGAAACGAATCGGTTGATTTTGCGCTGAACGAAGCGCTAACCAATCTGTATGTCGGCTTGGGGCGTTATATACGAGGCGAGAAGCTATCGGCGTTCCGGTTCGTCCAGGTGTACGCCATCAACTCCATTCTTAGCGTGCAGCACCTACTGGAACCGGAGGTGGATCACTTCCCCGATCCGTTTGGCAATGAGCGGCGGGCAGAAAGCCGCTTCCCCGGATTGGCCGAACAGCTCCCGGATATGTTGCAAGGGTATGTCCGGCTCCCCGAATCGGCACTGCAAATATTGGACTTTTTGGAAAGCGTGTACCCTGTGAACCAGCCGCTTAGCGAAGCCATCCGCCAGTTGGCTCGTCGAGCCGTCGCTAGGCGATGACTTTCTCCAAATTTCGCGCTTGCCTATCCAACAACCGGAGCGAAATATGCTAGAATAAAAAGCATCATGGTTGCGATAGAACTAACAGAAGGGGACGTCATCGTTTGGCACAGTTATTTTACAAATACGGAGCAATGAACAGCGGCAAGTCCATCGAAATATTGAAAGTTGCCCACAATTATGAAGAACAGAACAAACCCGTGTTGCTTTTCACCTCAGCGATCGATAATCGCGATGAAGTTGGCTTTGTCTCCTCGCGAATCGGGTTGCGCCGGCAGGCCATTCCTATTTTCCCGGATACGAACCTTTTCGATATCGTCAAAAATCATACGCCCCGCCTGTACTGCGTATTAGTGGACGAATGCCAGTTCCTCGGCGAGGACAGCATCAAGCAACTGGTCCGGATCGTCGACGAGCTGGACATTCCCGTCATGGCTTTCGGGCTGAAGAACGATTTCCAAAACCAGCTGTTCGAGGGCAGCCGCCTGCTGCTGATTTATGCCGATAAAATCGAGGAAATGAAGACGATCTGCTGGTTCTGCGCGCGGAAGGCGACGATGAACCTGCGGGTGGAGAACGGCAAACCCGTCTATACCGGCGAGCAGATCCAAATCGGCGGTAACGAGTCGTATTATCCGGTGTGCCGCAAGTGTCACGCCAACCCGCCATTATAATTCTCTTACTAAGCTAAAACGGACCGGCCTTCGCCGGTCCGTTTCGCCGTTTTTAATCCAAATCGTAAATCGTGCCGACCTTGAGTCCGTACAGCTCGTTGTAGATCTTTTCCGCGTAGGCGTCCGTCATCCCGGCAATATAGTCGATGATCATATGCTCCCAGGTCCAGATCGGGTTCGGCTTCGCCTGATCCCGGTCAAACCTGCGCAGCCAATCGCCGGGAATGATCGATTTGCTCGTCTCCGGATCGACGAAGGCGTCCCACAGCCGCTTGATTACCCAAGCGCTGCGCTTCTGCAGCCGCTGTACCCGCAAATCCCGGATCATCGTGACCCAAGCGAAACTCTTCAGCACGCTCACCGTCCGCAGCATATCCTTGTCCTCCTGCCCGTCCTTCATGAACGTGACCTTCTGCCAATCGCCGTCGTCGATGACCCCCAGACTGCCGACGAATAAGCTGACCCAATAGGCCTTTACCTCCCTGCGCGTGCGGGAGTAGTCATGATCACAAATCGGCATTTTGGCGTTCCAAATGCGCAGGAAGTCGTCCAGCACCTCCGCCACCTTGACCTGAATCTTGTCCGGCATCCATCCTGCCCAGAACGAATCCTCCAAAGTCATGATCTTCTCGACGATCAGCCGCTGGATATGCGAATCCTTGAGGAAGTGCTCGTGTACCTCGATTTTCCCCGCCTTAATGCCGTCTTCAAGATCATGGGCCGAATAGGCGATGTCGTCGCAAAGATCCATCAGCTGAGCTTCGAACGTCTTCTTGCCCTCCGGAATGCCCCAACGATCGCGGATGGAGGAGATATATTCCCATTCGTGCAGATATAACCCCTTCTTGTTGATCGTTCCCGGGTAAGGATATTTGTTCGTCCCCAGCAGCACCGCATCGGATAAGTTCAAGCCGTCGATGTTTTCCCGCTTCTCGAGGAACATCATCAGCCGGAAGTTGTGGGCGTTGCCTTCGAAATGCTCGTATTTACGCCGGAGCGACTCCCGCGTCTGTTGCTCTTCCTCCGGAGTCGGTTGTTTGCCTTTCAGGGCCGTCCGCACCTTCTCCTCGATCAGCTTCTCCAAAATTTGGTCCAGCACCTCTTCGCCCTTGTGCCCAAACGGAGGATGCCCGAAATCATGGCAAATCGCGGCGCATTCCACCACCTCCGGATCGATCACCAAACCCGGGTGCCCGGCTCGATCGACCGCCAGCTCCGGATAGGCGCGCAGCAGGCTTCGCGCCGCTTCCCGGGCAATTTGCGCGACCTCCAGCGAATGCGTCAGCCGGGTCCGGTAATAATCGCCCGTGCCAGCTCCAAACACTTGCGATTTCCCTTGCAACCGGCGAAAGGTCGGGGAATGGATCAACCGCGAATAGTCGCGTTCGAAGGTGGCGCGGTTATTCTCGTGTCCGATATTGTCAGGGTATTGGCGGTGCTCCCTTAGTTCCTGGATGTTCATGGCTCTCGCACTCCTTGTCGCGTTCTCTCTTTTCTGTTATTGTAGCCGTCCGAGGCCGGAACATAAAGCGCCGTTCCCAAAAATTGTTCGGCCGCACAAAAACAACCCCGCATCGCGGGGTTGTTGCTCCAACAGCCTTTGCGTTTGTCCGGGGTAAAGTTCAGGATACGCCCAGCCTCCACGGTTCGCAGCCTCCGTTGCGCTTGGCTTCTCCGCCGCCAGGTTCCTCCCTCTCCCGATGGCGGCATTCGCCATTCCAAGCTTCCTGCAATAACCACACATAGTCTAACGATTCCTGAAGGTCGAGTGCTTCTCCGGGAACCGCCTGCCTCCGGCCTTCCAGTAAAGTATATACCTCGATAACACCGGGCGGACGTCCGAAAGCGCTATGCCAAAACACGTTGGCCATATGGACAAAAGCTTGCGCTAGGGACTCATTCTCCTCCACCAGGAATTTCTGTACCGTGACCCGGTTCGGATTCCCCCGCTGCTGCCATACCGTTTGAAAAATGACGGACAAATGCAGGTCAAGCCCAGCCGCGTACGTTCCCCATTTCTCATATAAGGCCACCGGATAATCGTAAATCCTCGTCCCCGTAATCAAAGTCAATTCCGATACCATCCGGTTGTAAACCTGCCAGTAGAACAACGCGTCTGGAAAATCGCTCTGATTCCGCGGCCAACGCCGGTTCAGCAGCACCTGGATCGGTGTGTGCAATCGGACCGCCGGGAGGAGCGTGAAATAATCGTTGATGGCGTGGCCAACGGCATATTGCACGCGCTGCTGCCAGGTGATTGGAGGCCCGCCGCCCGTTTGGCCGCCCGCCTCCGCCGGACCGGTCGAGACCGCCATAAGCGAACGTAGCCACTCTTCCAGCTCATAATCAAGAATCTGCTTCGTCATGGCCGGTGCAGCGCTCCCAAGCTATGCGCGAAGCTTGCCCCGTATTCCCGGCACAATACCTTCTCCTCGGGACTTGGGCCGTATTCCACCTTCAAAGGCGGTTGGACGATGACCGCCCCGAATTCACGAAGCCGCTGCTCCAATTCGTCCACAGCTGCGCAATACAGGCGGTAGGAGGTATCTCCGCTGCCGAATACGGCAGCCCGGATCCCTGCCAGATTCAGCTCCTTCATTTCATCCACGAAATCGGCAAATTCGTCGGGAAGCTCCCCGTCCCCCCAGGTATACGCCCCCAACAAGCAGGCGTCATATTCCAGCAGGCGAACGGCGTTGCAATCCTCCACCATTTTCAAATCCGCGACGGCTCCGGCGCTGCGGACGCCCTCGGCGATCAGTTCGGCCATTTCCTCCGTATTCCCGGTCAAGCTGGCATAGACGATGATGATTTTGCCCAATCCCTCCAACTCCTTCCCAGCGGGGTGACTTGATAACCGAAGTATAATTGATAATGATTATCATTGTCAATGACGGAGCGAATAGTATCTTCTCGCACCTCCTTTGCATGATTATCCCTTTCGTTCAGAATTGGGAGGATCGAGAGTGAGGCTGTTGCCTGATGCAACGGGATAATCCTCAAAAGTAGGTACGGATAGATGAAATCAATGAAAGTCGGCCCCCTGAAAGGAGTATCCGGCTTCTTTTTACTATACGATCTATCAGCTAAGTCCTACCCATGCATCGTTGGAGTAGCCCCGCTGCTCCCAATATCCGACATGCTCGCCTTCGATCAGCTCGACTCGCGTCAGCCACTTCACCGACTTGTAGGCGTACATTTTGGGCACGATCAGTCGAACGGGACCGCCTAAATCGCTCGGAATCGGTTTGCCATCGTGCAACACCGCGACCATGACATCCTCCATGTCCGCCTGCTCCAGGGTCAGCGTATCGGTGTAGACGCCGTCCCCCGAATAGAATTTCACCGTTTGGGCACCCGGTTTCACGCCGGCTTTCTTGAGCAATACCCGAAGCGGGATCCCTTCCCAGGTATTTTTGTACACCGACCAGCCCGTCACGCAATGAAAATCGCTGACCTGCACCGTCCGCTCCAGCTTGAGGAAGTCCTCCCAGCTCCACTTGAATTTGTTGCTCACCAGTCCGTCGATCGTAAACGACCAGTTCTCATTGGAGAACGAAGGAATATCCGTTACTGTATAAACGCGAAAATGTCCCTGCGCCCCGCCGCCGACGACCTGTGCGGAGGCCGGCAGCGGCACCGGGTTCGGAACCAGCCGGTTGGCATTCTCCTCCAACAGCCGGTCAACTGATCGCGTTCCACCGACATTGCCGAGAGAGTTGCCCAACCATTTAAGAAAGGTTGGTCCGACCGTCACCGCCAGCCCTACCCCGATCGCCCCGCGGATAAACGCCCGGCGGGTATAGACCGGCTGGGGAGACGATGGGCCCTGGTGTTGTTTTTCCCCTGCACCTGCATCTGCCTTTGCCTCCGTCTCCTTGCCTGCGGCGGCAGGGTGAACCTCGGGTTTGATCGACCTTCGGGCCGGTTCTTTCAGCCATTTCGTCCGGGTCAAGGAGTGAAAGATGACATACGGCAGACCGATCCAGGTCAATAAATCATGCACGGTCAGCGCCGCATTGGACACCCTCGGCCCCACCGCCTTAAACTGCCACAGCAGCACGCCCGAACCAAACCAGCCCAACAGCAAGGCGAGGACCACGATAACGTTAAATCGCTGCCAGGGCTTCTGCCGCAGCTGCTTCCAGTGCTTCCCCGCTAACGCCAAGTAATAAACGACAGGGAGGATCGAAACGACGCCTACCGCAATATGAAGCCATTTCAGCCAAACCCGGCCCTCGCCCAGCAAACCGCGCCAGAACCCGCCGACCAGCAGCAGCCCCGTCAGGGCTAAGATTACGACGATCCAGCCGTTCCAGGCATGCAAGGCGACGAGTTTTCGACCATAACCCTTGCGCAGGCGCTCCAGCATTCCTTTCATTCCACCATCGCCTCCTCATTCGTTGAGTCCCTCTTGGTATGCCTGCCATCGCCAGCCTCCGCCACCGTGAACCAAAACGAGCTGCCCCCCGTCTCCGCTTCATCCATGCCGATCTCTCCGCCGTATTGCTCGACCAGCCGCTTCGCGATGGAGAGCCCCAGTCCGGCACCTCCGCCATCCCGGCTGCGGGAACGATCGGAGCGGTAAAACCGTTCGAAGATTCGCCCCCTCTCATCAAGGGGAACGCCCGGTCCTTGATCGGCAATCGCAAACCGAATCCTCCTGTCCGCCGGACCGCCGAGGGTCTCCATCGCCGTGCACGAAATCGTCCCGCCTTGCGGGGAATGCCTTACCGCATTTTCCAGCAGATTTTGCAGCACCCGCTCCAAGTGCCGGGGCGCCATCCGAAGTTTAAGCGGACGATCGGGCAACTTCACCTTCAACTGCAGCGACTTGGCTGCGCACGGCTTGGCTAAACGCGGCAGCAGCTCGACGAGAACGTTTTCCGCAATCGATATCCGGAACTCCTCCGTTTCCCGCCTTGCTGATTCCAGCGTCGACAGCTCGAATAAATCCTGGATCAGCTCCCCGAGCCGCACCGTTTCGGTCCGAATGGTGGCCAAATATCGCCGGAACGCGGCCTCGTCCTGAATGACGCCGTCCTCCAGCGCCTCGACGTAGGACTGAACCGAAGCCAGCGGCGTTCTCAAGTCATGGGCCATGTTGGCGACCAGTTCGCGTTGGGCGGATTCCGCCGCCGACACCTGCTTGAAGCTGGACTCGAGGCTGTCGCCCATGCGATTGAACTGATCGGCCAATTGCCGGAACTCCTTCAACCCCGTGTACTCGACCCGGGCCTTCAAATCGCCTTCGGCAATACGCTTTGCCCCATCGCCGACTCGCTTGACCGAGGCTTCCAGCGGACGCACCAGCACGAAATGCAGCAGCGCCGACGCCAGACCCGCACCGATCGAGGCGAGCGTCAACCAGACAAACTGCTCCCTGTTCAGCAGCATATATCGATAAAAAGCCACCAGCAGCAGGATGATCATCGCGATGCTGACAAGGTTGGCCAGCAGGAGATACGTCCGCAGCTTCATCGCTCCTGCCCCCTCGCTTCCAGCTTGTAGCCGATCCCCCATACCGTTTTGATCCAGGCCGGGGCGGACGGGTTGGCTTCGATTTTCTCCCGCAGCCTACGGATATGAACCGTCACCGTCGTCGTATCGCCGTCATAAGCCACATCCCACACCTGGTTCAGCAGCTGGCTGCGCGAGAACACCTTCCCCGGGTGCTTCGCGAGCAGGTGCAGAAGATCGAATTCCTTCATCGTCAAATCCGCTTCCGCTCCCCGGATTAAGACCCGCCGTTCCTGCGGAAAAATCTCCAGGCCGTCGAACATAATCGCCGGCCCGTCTCCTTCTTCACTGGCGGGCTTCCGGGATGCTACCGCTGCCGCTGCTCCCGTTTGAACGCCGGTCCGCCGCAGAATATTCTTGATGCGCAACACCAGCTCGCGTGGACTAAACGGTTTCGTCAGGTAATCGTCGGCCCCCATGGTTAGGCCCAGCAGACGGTCCGCTTCCTCTCCGCGGGCCGTCAACATGATGATTGGCGTATCCTCCTGCTGCCGAATCCGGTCACATACCTCCAAACCGCCAAGCTTCGGCATCATGAGATCGAGCACGAGCAAATCGGGATGATGCTCTTCCCAGTGACGCAGCGCCTCCTCCCCGTCTGAGGCAACCCAAACCGTCCAGCCCTCCCGTTCCAGATAACGGCGGCAGACATCCGTAATATTTTGTTCATCGTCGGCAACTACAATTTTGGCGCTCAACCGCTCGGCCCCCTGGCTCGTGGAAAGTCTTTCCTGTGTTATATGTCACATTATATCGCGATGTTGGCTAGGATACGACTTTGTCGTTATTTCCCCGTCTCGCTGTCGGTCATCTCTTGATTGGTCATCTCCTGGTCGCTCATATTCCCATCCTTCATCTCACTATTCCCGGCGGTACCGCTCATTTCTGTCGAGGCATTGGCTCCATCGTTCATGTTCTCCTTGTTCATGTCGTTCTTGGCCCCGCAAGCCGCTAACGTCAGCATGGCTCCAAGCAGCAGGAGCACTCCAATTTTTTTCATACTCATCTTCCTTTCGTTATTGGGACTCGTTCGCCTATTATCTTAACGAACAATGCTAACCATCCAAGAACGTACCGCTTGCGAAACCCTTAGGAAAGTCTTACGAAAGGATTACGACAAAAAAAGATACCCATAGATAACTATGGGCATCCGATAAGCTTATAAGGCGTACAGTCAACGTTCTTCCTTTATAACGGCAAATCCCTTTTTGCAAAAATCCATACGGCCGCTCCGTACAGCACCAGCCCCGCCGCTCCAAGACCCAAAGCTGCCGGGAGAACATCGTACGAGCTGGTGGCGATTGGGATCGGCTCAAAAACGCTCAACACCGTCAATCCGCGCAACCATTCCATCTCCCCGCTCATATTCGCCACGAGTCGAGCGATGAAGAAGAAGACGGACAGCAACCCGGAAGCCGCCAACGTACGTTTACTGTCGTTCAGCAGGCAGGAGAACAGGAACGCGTAACCGCTGATGACGAAAAACAACAAAAATCCGAGCAAATTGATTTGCAGGAAAGCGGATGGGGGTCCTCACATCGAGCTGAAACCGCTTGATCAATTGATCGCGCCGGCCCGTCCCCTTCATCCCGCGCATCCCTCCCAGCAATTCAAGCACTTGCAATCCGTTCATGCCGTCCGGGAAGGAGATTTCCCCGGGGAGATAACCCACCTTCTTCATCACTTCCGCGCTCTGCCGCATGCAATCCAAGCCGTCGATCGTAGCCTTTCCCCGGTCCGGCTTGTAGAAACCCATCAAATGGCGGATGGTCGTCGATTTACCGGCACCGTTTGGCCCTAAATACCCCAGAACTTCTCCTTTTTTAACGGAAAAGGTCAGGTCGAAAATCCCTTTCCCGTTGGAAAATCTCTTCGTCAATCCTTCCATGCGAATGCTCATTTTGAAGGACACCTCTCATTTATTGTTTTGAATAATATATATTCATTTCATTCATAATGTACATTGATTGATGGAGGAAGTCAAGGTGTTTTGAATGAATTGAGTTGAAAATATACAAAACTTAACGTATTCTTGGCATAGAGGTGAATTACGTCGATGAATGGATATCAACGCCGCACGGAGCTGAAGAGAGAGAAAGTCAAACGCGCCGCCGTAGAGTTGTTTACGGCTTACGGTTTAGACAAAGTCAGCCTAGCTGAAATCGCGAAGCAAGCCGGCGTTTCGCCCGTAACGATTTACAATTATTACGGCACGAAAGACGAGCTATTCGCCAAAGTCGTAACCGAAATGCTGGAGGAGGCTTGGGAGGAGCGACTTCGCATGCTCCGCAGCGATCTGCCTTTTTTGGAGAAAATCGAGAAGATGATCTTCGAGACGGCGGATTTTGCAAATAAGGTCGATCCCGAATTTTTAAGGACGATGATGTCCAGCAGTCCGGAAATCTTAGCCATGACGGAAGAGATTTATAAGCGGTATCTCCCCCAGATGATGGATTTCTTTGAGGGAGGACAACGGGAGGGATACATCAACAAAGACGTGTCGGCCGAAACCTTCTTGCTCTACCTGAATCTTCTTAACGAGGCGAGAACGAAAATCGATCTGTCTATGGATAAAGAAAAAAACCAGCGTTTGATCAAAGAATTGACCAGCCTGCTTTTCTATGGACTGGTCGGTCCGAACGGCCGTCCGGATCATTTCGGGGCAGACCGGGGTTAGACCGTCTCCCCATACTCCAGCCGCTAGCCCTGATGACGGCAAAAACCCGCCCGGGCGCAA
>NZ_JAKSXN010000078.1 GCF_022427145.1 Paenibacillus timonensis | reverse complement strand
CCCTGACGTCTCGCGCTTTTTTTAATGGATATCGTTATTCCTGCTGGCTTCGCTTCCACTTCTGATATTCGAGGAAGTCCTTAAACTCCTTCTTACTGACGCCCGAAGTCATAGCTTCCTGCACCAGCTCCGACCATTCCGGATCAAGCAATTCCGGTGCGGGGCGGTCGCCATACAATAACAGGTTGATCGAGACGTTAAGAGCGTCGGCTATTTTCTCGATGAAGGAAATAGAGGGATTCGATTGAATATTGCGTTCAACATTGCTGAGGTAGGATTTAGCCACATCCGCCTTCTCCGCCAGCTCGGACAAGGAATACCCTCGGTCTTGCCGAATTTTCTGAATACGCTCGCCAATATGTTCTGCCATGTAGCCGTCGCCCTTCTATCAGAATAATTTGATGTCATTATATCAGAATAAACGGGATCGGACAAAGGAGTTAAGTCGGAAATTAAACCAAGCAAAGAACACCTTAGTCCCAGGAGCGGGGCAAGGTGTTCTTGCTACGGACCATCCGTTATTATCGGATGTCGCCGTTGCCTTGTTTAGCTTCAAACGTCCATTTCAGGTTCAAGGCGTCGCCTTGGAATTGGTTTTGGTCTTGGCCGTTGTCCACGAATTCGAAAGCTACGGCCAAGATATCGGTGTTGCCGGCTTTCAGGCCGCTGCGTTCCCCGAGGAAAAATCCTTTTTCAACGGCGTCCGGAGTTTGATTTTGCAGATCGAACAACGTAGTTTCATAAATGACGTCATTCAATTTGTCTACGTTTTTCAGGATTTTCACTTTGATATGCTTGCCGAAATCGTCCGTGTTCGCCGGAGCGCCGGCTCTATTCGTTACCGCGTAGCTCGTTTTCAGCAGCACTTCTTTAATGTCGAGCGTGCCGGAGTTTTTCAGTTTGAACGAGCGAAGAACTTGGTCGCCTGGTTTTAAGTTGCCGATATCCACAATCGCCGTCGGATCGGCGTTGATATCCAATGTGCCTGCGGCGAACGTGCCGGTCGTTTCCACCGTATCGCTAAAGTAAGCGAACGTGCCTCCGCCAATCAAAGTCAAACCGAGTGCTGCTGTTGCCACGCCGAAACCTAATGTCTTTTTGATACCCATTCCTGAATTCCTCCCTGATTTTAAAAAGATTTTTTTATATATTGCATCCTTATGAGTTCATAAGGAGAACAACCGAATCATACTTGCTTCTATTGAGCTAAAGCGTCAAATATCGATCAGGATACCTTGGCGTCCGGCTGCGATTTATTCGTATCCGGCTTTTTTTCCTCCAGCCCGGCGATCGCTTTCCATAGCGAAACGAGCGCGTACAGGAATAAGAGGAGTCCCGGGATAATCAGCAGGGCGACATTTCCCGTTTTCGTTCCGGCGAAGCTTAATGCATAGCCGACGTACGGAACGTTAAAGCCGGTATAGACGCCGGTGACATTCGCCGGGTTCACCGGTTCCGAGTCGGCGGCACCGTTGTTGTCGCCTTTGGTCCGGTAAAGCACCTGGCCGCTTTGTTCGTTGCGCGTCACTTCGACGATGCGGTGGGTGATCAGCTTGTTGTCGTTCGACCGGAAGGTGATGACGTCGCCAACATGAAACCGGGTCATATCTCCGCCGGGCTTAATGGCCGCGACGGAACCGGTAGGGATGGAAGGCTCCATCGAGCCGGACAAGACCGTTTTCAGCTGATAGCCGTAGAAGTTCGGTTCGCTGCCGGAGACTTTGGAGAGCACGACCGAGCCGGCCACGGTAAAAAAGGCGACCGCCATCAGGAACGTCAGCGCGTTCCCGACCCATTTACGTATCCGCATGCTTATTCACCTACTTCCAAAGAATTTGCGGCTGAAGGAACGGTGGGTCGGGCGGAGTCTTCGACTGGAGTTCCATCCTCGTTCTCATCTTCGTCCTCATCCTCATCCTCGTCGTCCGTTATGTCGTCGGGAGCGGGTAGCTCATCCTCCGGTTTCGTCAAGACGAGATCGTCCAATGGGTCCGGCTGCACAGGCGGCAGCGGGGATTCCAGCACCGGCGGCTCGCCGCTTGTCGGCGCATCCGGCGGAAGGACAACCGGTTCGCTGCCATCCGGTGGATTCGGTGAAGTTGGTTGATCCGGCGATGGTTCATGCCCGGCAACCTCGCCAGGGGCCGACGACGGTTCATCGGAGGAAGAGTTCTCGTCCGCATCGCTACCGTTATTCGCTTCATCTTCCGCATCGCCATCGTCTTCCGCTGGTGGCTGGACCGCTCCGTCACCGGCATCGCCTACCGTCGGAGGGACTTCGCCGTCAGACGATTCGTCCGTTGCCGGCTGCTCCTCCCCAGGCTGCTGCGGATCGCCGCTTGGATCGGCGTTCTCCTCCGGATTAGCCGGTTTTTCGGCTTGCTCCGCTTCTTCTTTGGCTTTCGCTTCCTCCAGCTGCTTCAACCGTTCGATCTCGGCCAGCCGCTGTGCTTCCGCTTCCGCCAACAATTGGGCCCGCTGCGCTTCAAGACCGGCGATGTCAGCAGATAAACCGGCGATCGCCGATTCCAGAGAGGCCTGCACACTATCAAAATAAGCGAGATCTTCGACGCTAACCGGATCGTTCGTGGACGAAACGTCAAAGGCCAACTGGCCGGCAAACGGACTGGCAAAAGCGACAGCGGCAAATCCATCGGTGGAGATAGCCAAATCGGACTGATGGATGGAGCGCAAGAAGCTCAGGATTTCCTGCAGCGTGCCGCGAAGCGGGCCGGACAGCAGACCGCTGCCCTTGAGGAGGTCCGCAATGCGATCAAGCAGCGTGGTTTGCGTAAGTTCGGCGCAATTCGGTTCCAGTTCGCTCAGCGAGGTCAACAGCCCTTGGATCACGGCCGTCGCTGCGGCAAGTTCTTGCACCAGCTCTTGCCAAATGGACTGATTCAGCGTTAGCTGCTGCTGCAGTTGCTGAATCGTGGCATTGAGTTCGCTGATTCGCGCCGACAACCCGTCGGCGGCAGCTTCCAGCTGCAGGCTCGCCGAGAAATCCGGGGTCGTATCCGAGCTGCCAGATCCGTCGCCGCCGGAGTATACCGCGTCGGTTGCGGACGGCGCCGCCGGAGAGGCGGGGGCAGTGACGCCGGCATCCGGGAGTACCGGAGCCGAGATCGGAATCGATGTATCTATCGCAGCGCGGGTCAGGGTCGCGCCGATCAATCTTCCTTTTAAGGAAGAAGCCCGTTCCAGGTGCTCGGCCAAAAGCGCAAGCTGGCTTTCGATTTGGCTAGGAAATACGCGGCAAGCCTTGATTTCCGAATTTTCCTCGCGGACGCTCGTAAACTCGCCGAAGGTCGTGCCGACCTGCTGAGAAGTCCACAAGAGCAGCGTTGAGAGAATTAACCCGGATTGCAGCGATTTGACCATGTTTTGCTTCTTTCGTCTTTTCCGTAATTTGCGGATGACTTCAGCTCGGGTTCTTCGCAGAATGGTCGCTCCTTTCTTGGGTATGGGTTGGCTCGTTCGTTAATACGTTCGTTATAAAGAACAAATTCCGTGATTCGAATATACCCGAAAGAATCGAAAAAAGGAAAATCGCAAATTCGGCGATATGTTCTTAATAAAGAACGTTTTTCTTAATTTATCTTTAAATACCTGCCTATATCACGGTATTTCGTAGTGATATGTTCATTATAAGAAACAAAATCCTATCTTCTTTGCCTTCGGGTGCTTTTTTTGCCGGAACTGACAAGAACGTTAGGGATCAAACAAAAAAAGCTAACCTATTCGACGAAAACGGGTTGGCGGGTCTACGCAGACTGACATACTTTTTAAATTCGGGCCGTTATAATAGGTACCAGGAAAGCTTGCTGACTAATAAGTCTGTGATCCGCCAGCAAAACCAAAGCACCAGTTAAGGGTAAACCTGTTGAAAAGCAGGGGCACAAAGTCTCAGATCTAAGGTAGAGATACTAGGATGGCTGGACTGCCTGGGGGCAAAACCAAAATAATGATCTTAGGAGGAGATTGTTGTTGAAGAAGTCCGCCCAGGTTATTGTTTATGATCGGTACCCCGGTAACGTCGATCCGGAGTGGGTGGTTTTGCTCGCCATGGCAAAGGAGGCGGGAATCTCCATTGACGAGGTGAGGCGCTTTTTGGCCGGAGACCGGTCGAATCTCGCAGAATGGTATGTACATAAAGATTGATAGCGCGCAGGAAGAGGGAGCAAGGGATCGTCCCCGGTCAGAGGAGGGGCGGTTCTTTTTTTTGTCCATTCCGGCGTAAAACGTTGTCCCGGCGCGGAGCGGGCGGAAAAAGGGCGATTTTTGTAAGTTGGGGGCGATTCAGAACGGCGTCTTTTATGCTAAAATAGAGGAAGTCTATTTGTGCGTGATAGGGAAGGAGCGATGAAGCCGTGCGCATGAACAACATGCTGCATTTTACCGAAAATCACCGTTATTGCGTATACCGTGACTTCGGCCTCAGTCCCGTCGATGGCAAGATGCTAGGTTTGCTCTATCAGCCGATGGTCGGGGCGTTTGCGATTTCGCTTTACCGGCTGCTGGCGGACCAGGTTCCCCAAGAGCAGGTTGGATATTCGGAGGTGGAGCAGCAGCGGAAGCTGTTCCTCACCCTTGGCCTGGATCCGAGCGAAAAAGGGCGGAAGTTCCTGATCGAACAGGCTTCCCGTTTAGAAGCGGTGGGCCTGCTACAGACCAACCGGCTCTATGTTCCGGACAGCGACGATTATATGTACGAATATGAGCTTCAGGCTCCGCTCGCGCCGGCGGAATTCTTCCGGACCCAGCATTTAACCCTGCTGCTGCGGGATAAGATCGGCAAGTTCGCGGTGTTGTCCCTGCGGGAGCAGCTGTTCCGCGAGGAGCCGGAGGCGTGGTCAGGGCCTAGCCTGAATAAGGAAAATATCACGGTTCCGTTTTACGAGATTTTCGAGCTGAATGCGCATTCGATCGATTACGAGCTGGAGCAGGCGATCGCCGAGACGTCGATCGCCAGGCAGCCGGGCCTCAAGCTGGCTTTGGAGGAGGAGGAAGCGATCAACTACGCGGACATCATCCTTCGCTTTCCGCGGGAATCGCGGAATCGGTCGTTTGTCGAGGCACTTCGGTTTGACCCGGAAGGGATGGGCGTGGTGAATTTTGTTGCCCGCAAATACGATTTGAGCGTGCAGGACCTTTGCCGGCTGCTGGACGAAGACGGCGTCTTCGATCCGGGCGGCGGCCTTCTGCTGGATGCGCTCCAGCACAAGGCCAACCTGCAATTCCGGCAAGGCAAGCGGCGCCAGGAGGAACGCGAGGTCGCCTACGGCAAAATCGTCGCCCTTCGCGGGGAGGAGCCGCAAGCGGCAGCCGCTTCCGCTGTTGCAGGGAACGTGGCGGAAGAAGTCGCGGTGCAGATGGAGTATTACGTCGACGTGCCGCCGCAATTCCAAAGCAAATGCGATATTCACCAATATAATATGATGCTTCGCAATGAGCCGTATACCCGGCTGCTGAAGACGTTTTTCCCGGGGACGGTCCCGGATAATCTGCTGGATATATTTGAAAAAATCGACCTGAACTATAAGCTGCCCGGCGAAGTGATCAACGTGCTAATTCATTATTTGATGTCGCTGCTCACCTCGGGCGGGGAGCAACGAATTAATCGCAACTTCATCGATGCGATCGCCGCCAATATGCTGCTGAAGCAGATCAGCACGTATGAGCAGGCGGTGCAATACATCCGCGACCAGTCGAAGGTCAAGGAGAAGGTGAAGGAAAAGGCGGCCGGCGCCAACTCCGGCGGTGGACGGGCGCGAACTTACGGCAGCCGCGGGGCCAAGCCGAAGCCGGAGATCCCGATCGTGGAACGAACCGGCGCGGAGCCGACAGTGTCCGAAGAAGAATTCGCCGAATTGATCAAGATGGCGGAACGCATGCAGTCCGGAAAACATAAAAAAGAAGTCTGAATCCGTTCGGGCTGGGGGAGGAAGGTGACGAACTACGATGGAATCACTTGGGGAACTGCTTACGCAGATGAAAAACACGCAACTCAAACAACGCTCGGAGGAGCTGACCGCGCGTCTGATGAATGACCCGCTGGTCTGGGAACTCCGGGACCGTCATCCGGAGCTGGAACAGGAGCAGTTGACGCGAGGAATGGCCAAACTGTATCAATACGTGAACGACAGCAAACACTGCGCCAATTGCCCGGGGCTGGCGAACTGCCCTAACGATTTCCCCGGCCATTTCACGAAATTGACGGTCGAACAGGTGGGCGGCAGCCCGCAACTGGTGGATCGGCAGGTTCCATGCCTCAAGCAGCTGCAATATGAGCGGGAATTGTCCGTCAAGAAACGGATTCACAGCTTTTATGTGGATGAGCGTGCGTTGGAGGAAGGATACAATGCGGTTGAAATCATGGCCAAGGATAGCTTAAGAGCTCCAGCGGTCGGCCAAGTATTTCGCTATATTGAAGAAGCCAAGGAGTCCGGCCTGCAATCAAAGGGGCTGTATTTGGAAGGGCCGTTCGGCACCGGCAAAACGTTCTTGATGTGTTATTTGCTGCATGAACTGGCGAAGGAAGGATATTCCGGCGCCATCGTCTACATGCCGGAATTCGTGGAAGAGTTGAAGAGCATGCTGCAGGACAGCGACAAGCTGCGGGATACGGTGGAAATGATGAAGCAGGTGGATCTGCTGATTTTTGATGATATCGGCGCGGAGAACCTGAATCCGTGGGCGCGCGATCATGTGATGGGCGCGATTTTGAATTACCGGATGAATCGCAAACCCACCTTTTACACGTCGAATTATTCCCTGAACGCGCTGGAGAAGCATTTGAGCTTTACGAGCAAAGACGGGGAAGAGCGGCACAAGGGCCAACGGTTGATGGACCGGATTGCCCCGTTCGTTGAGGTTGTGCAGGTGAACGGGACGAATAAACGCGGACGAGCGTAGAGGTAGTTCAAAAAAATCATCTTTCCATGACGAAGCAGAACATGTCATTAACGGCAGAGAAAAAGAGCCGGGCTTCCCTTGCAGGGGGAACGCCCGGCTCTTTCGTCGAATTCGCGGTTCGGATACCGCCAGATGAACTTAGCTGGCGATAAATTTAATGATGACCATGCCGAAGAAAATCACGGCCATAAACGTCAACATGCCAAAAAAGCCGTTCATCAAATCAAACAAGTCGTTGCGGGGTTCTTCGTTGATATGCTGCCGCGGATCGTTCGCATGCGTGTTAGCATCCATGGCGACGGGCCTCCTCAGGAAATAATCGTCTCGTCGATGAAAGATGTCATAGACAATCCGTTTTCAGGTTATTCTTAGTATAACCAAACCCTTTTCACTTTGTAAAGAAGGCGTTATCATGCACTTTCTTTTTTTCAGTGGTGTGTGGTATAATTGGTTCGGCAGCTGTTTTCTGGGCTGTCTGCATCATTTTTTTGTCCAACTATCCAGTTGTTCGGAAGCTCGCAAGCTTTATGCGGGACGGGCAACCCCAATAAGGAGGAAATAATCATGGCTATCGTGAATGTATCCGATCAGTCCTTCAACGCGGAAATCGAAGGGCAAGGTCCGGTTCTTGTTGATTTTTGGGCTCCATGGTGCGGTCCTTGCAAAATGATCGCTCCGATTCTGGAGGAGCTGTCCGCAGAAGTAGGGGACGCGGTGAAGATCGCCAAGCTGAACGTGGATGACAATCCGGAAACAGCTTCCCGTTTCGGCGTTATGAGTATTCCTACGCTCATCTTGTTCAAAGACGGTCAACCGGTCGACAAAATCGTCGGGTTGAACTCGAAGGACACGCTGAAGAACCTGATCTCTAAACATCAATAATCCAGACACGATCAGGCGCGTTGATTGACGCCTTGGATGACGCCTCCGGTTTGCCGGGGGCGTTTTCTGCGTTAAAATGGAGAGGAGAAAGGAGGAGAAAGCTTGGACGCACCTACCAATGAAACGCTTAGTTATGAGAAAGCGCTGGAGAGAATCCAACATAAGCTGGCGCTGCTGCCCGATTCCCCGGGTTGTTACCTGATGAAGAACAAGGAAGGCACCATCATTTACGTCGGGAAAGCCAAGGTGTTGAAGAACCGGGTTCGTTCTTATTTTACGGGGAGCCATGACGGGAAAACCCAACTGCTGGTATCCGAGATCCGTGACTTCGAGTACATTGTGACCGGAAGCAATATGGAAGCGCTCATTCTGGAGTGCAACCTGATCAAGGAACATCATCCGCGCTTTAATATCCTGCTGAAGGACGACAAAACTTTTCCTTATATCAAAATTACGAATGAACCGCACCCCCGGTTGGAGGTCACCCGGCGGGTGCTTAAAGATAAAGCGAAATATTTCGGTCCCTATCCGAACGCCTTCGCGGCCCAGCAGACGAAGAAGCTGCTTGACCGCATGTATCCGCTGCGCAAATGCAACGTGATGCCGAAAGAGGTGTGCCTGTATTATCATATCGGCCAGTGTCTGGCGCCCTGCGTGCAGGAGGTGGCGAAGGAAACGTACGAGAAGATGACCCAGGAAATCACTTCGTTCCTTAGCGGCGGGCATGAGGAGATCAAGAAAGAGCTGCAGCGCAAAATGCACGAGGCGGCCGAAGAATTACAATTCGAACGAGCCAAGGAGCTGCGCGATCAAATCATCAACATCGATGCGCTGATGGAGAAGCAGAAGATTACGGTGAACGACGCGAAGGACCGCGACGTGTTTGGATACGCCGTGGACAAGGGCTGGATGTGCGTACAGATTCTGTACATGCGCCAAGGGAAAATGATCGAACGGCATGCGTCGGTCTTTCCGTTTTACGGGGATGCCTACGGCGATTTCATGTCCTACGTGACGCAGTATTACAGCGATAATCCGGCACTGCCGCAGGAGATTCTGCTGCCGGAGAAGCCGGAGGACCATGAGGATCCGGGCGCGATCGATGCCCCAACCGCCTTGCAGGAGTGGCTTGGCGTGAAGGCGCTGGTGCCGCAGCGCGGCTTGAAGCGGCAGATGACGAAGATGGCCGAGGAGAATGCGCGCGTCTCGCTGGACGAGAAGTTTCGCCTGATCGAACGGGATGAGGAGCGCACCTCGAAGGCGGCCGAGAACCTCGGCAAGGCGATCGGCCTGGAGTCGGTGTCACGCATCGAAGCGTTCGATAACTCCAACATCCAGGGGACGAATCCGGTCTCGGCCATGGTCGTGTTCATCGACGGCAAGCCGGCCAAGAAGGAGTACCGCAAATATAAAGTGAAAACCGTGCAGGGCCCGGACGATTACGAAACGATGCGCGAAGTGATCCGCCGCCGCTACGAGCGGGTGCTGAAGGAGAACCTGCCGCGCCCCGACCTGATCGTCGTCGACGGGGGCAAGGGGCAGATCTCCGCAGCCACCGACGTGCTGGAGAACGAGCTGGGCTTGTACATCCCGGTGTGCGGCCTCGTGAAGGACGCCAAGCACAAAACGGCGCAGCTGATGGCGTTTGATCCGCCGGAGCCGGTTTATCTGCCGCGCGACAGCCAGGAGTTCTACCTGCTGCAGCGGATTCAGGACGAGGTGCATCGCTTCGCCATTTCGTTCCACCGCGAACAGCGGGCCAAGTCGATGGTCACCTCGCGGCTGGACGCAATCCCCGGCATCGGGGAGAAACGCCGGAAGGCGCTGCTCAAGCATTTCGGGTCGCTGAAAAAAATAAAAGAGGCCTCCGTCGAAGACTTTCGGCCTCTTTCTATCGGGGAAAAATTAGCCCTCGAAATTATAAATGCCCTTCGAGACGAGGATCCGCCAGAGGAGTCGTGAAATACGGCTCCTCTTTTTGTTGCGGCGGCGGGTTCTTCCGTTCCTTGCTTGGCGGGTTAAACAGGTAAATCACGTAAGCGACGATCGCCGGCAGGGCGATGTAGAACAACCCGGCGCCGATGTTCAGCGCTCCGCCCATAAACATCAGGCTCAGCGACATCAGGATGCTGTCGAAGACGACGTGCGAGAAAACGACGGCGGCAAAGCCATAACGCAGGAAGACGAGGCTGAACAGCAGCCCGATAAAGGTCAATTCGATCGGGCGCGATATGACCGGATAGATCGGGTACAACGTATGGCCAAACGCCCAGATCAAGGTCGACAGCAGGCTGGCGACGAAGGTGCTGCGGAACATTTTCTTCAGCATCGGGATCCCGAACAAGCGATACACCGCTTCTTCCCCGATCCCTGCCACCCAAGCCAGCAACGGGAGCAGCAGCGGATACAGCATGTTGTACGGCGATTGCGTCGCATCCGTTGTGGACCAGGTATGGATCGTTCGTTCCAGAATGAAGAAGACGACGGATTGAACCCCCAGCAGGATCAACGCCCAAGCGTAGCCGTCGGCCATCGAGGTCAGCACATAGCGGCCATACCCTTCCTCCCGCGACCGCGGCCACAAGTTGATGCCGTTCTTCCGCCACAATCCGTCCCCGCCCACCAACGAGAAGTACACGGAAGCGGCAAGGAACAACATCACCAGGCCCTGGAAGAAGAACCCGAAAATAAGCACGCCGGAATTGAGGCCGTCTTTTTGGAAGACCGGCATCATGTTGATCGTTCCAAGCGTGGATAACACGAAGTAGGCCGAAGCGAGGAAAATCCCCCGCTTAAACGACGTATGGGCCCGCGTCAACGCGCTGTATACGATGGCGAGAATGGCCAGCACGAACGTCAGCAGGGCGTAACCGGCATAGGTGAGCCAATTGGCGAGATTCGTCTGCCCGGCTACATAGTCCGTATGGGACTGCGGAACGGTAAAATAGCTCTCCAGCGAGGACACGGCGCCGTATTCGTAGTTGAGCTTGATTTGGGCTTGCGATTCGCCTAAGGCGTAGCCTTTGATTTGGTACTCGAGGCCGACATCCCCTTCGCCGGAGGCCAATTCCAGATCGCCAGGCTGAAATCCAAAGGCGTTCAGGTAAGGCTGGGCCAGCTTTTCCTTCTCCTCTAACGTCAAATCCCCTTCCCAAGCCTTCATGGAATCGGTGGTTTCCGATCCCAGATCGAGCATCATTTGCTTGTCGGTGTTGCTGGAGGAAGCAATCTCCTCGAAGCCGACGACTTGGCCGGTCGTCATGTGGACATCGACGGTCACGGCGCTTAACGACTCGGCGGGATCGGGATAACGAACGCGGAAGACGTCGTAGGGAAACTGTTTTTCATAAGTTTTTAAGTACGGGGCGAGCAGATCGGCTTTGGTCAAATAACCAAACAGATCGGAACGCGTTTCGTATGTAATCAAAGCCTTATCCTTCGTTTGGTCGGACAGATCCAGACCTAAGACGGACCCGGCGAATTCGGCTGCGCTCGCCGCCGCCTTCGATTTGCTGATGACCTCATCCGCTTGCTGCAGTTGCAGCGACTCCGAGTCGGTGGTCGGGAATAATTGAACGGCGATGAACACGATGAATCCGAGAGCGGCCAGCAGCCACAGGTTTTTCGTCTTCATCCTGCGGCCGGTTGGTTTCATAGAGGAACTCACTCGCAAAACTCCTTTTTTTTGAGGTAAAGTTAACTTTTTGGGCATGAACTTCTTTAAATGAGGTATGATTTTTCCATAAGTACGTCAAAGTAAAGATAACACAGCTGTACCCCCTACGCCAGAGAGGAAGCAAAAATGACGAGAAACGGCAATAACTCCGGCAAGCCTTCGCATCACTCAGATTAGGGGCGAAGTTTATCATTCAACCCCCCCATTTCGTCCTTTTTTGGTCTTTTTCCTGAAAATAGGGCTTTGTGGCGGGAGGCAATAAGGGATATAATCCATTTGACGAAAAATGAATGAAAACAATTGAAAAGAATATCGGCCGAATTTCGTAATGAAAACGGGGGAACCGTATTTTTGGGGTGAATTTCGCAGGGCTACGCGCAGCTGGCTAGGAAAGCGGCGGCAAGCGTCTGCGAATAGGGCAACTGTGCATGCCCGAATCCGTCAGCTAACCTCGTAGGCCTGTGCAGCAGGAACCAAACACCGAAAGGCATTGGATTTCCAGTGCTTTTTTTCTTTTGTTCTTTTTTCATAACTACGATGAGGTGAACAAGTTGCAATTCAAGAAAATTAGCCTTTCGCCGCCGCAGATCTTGACGATCGGGTTTGCGCTCATTATTTTGCTGGGCGCGCTGCTGCTCATGCTGCCGATTTCCAGCACGACCGGGGAAACGTTACCGTTCGTCGACGCGCTGTTCACGGCTACTTCGGCAACCTGCGTGACGGGGTTGGTCGTGGTGGATACCGGGACTTACTTTTCCACCTTCGGGCAGGTCGTGATCGTCCTGCTCATCCAGGTCGGGGGGCTCGGGTTCATGACCATGGCCACTTTGTTCTCCCTTGTCCTGAAACGAAAAATATCGCTGAAGGACCGTCTCCTCCTTCAAGAGGCGATGAACCAAAACTCCGTGGAAGGGATCGTGCGGTTAATCCGAAAGGTCCTGTTGTATTCGCTCCTCATCGAATCTAGCGCGGCGCTACTGTTCACGATCCGCTGGGCGTTCGATATGCCGTTTGGCCGGGCGCTGTACTTCGGAGTTTGGCACGCGGTCTCGATGTTCAATAATGCGGGGTTTGACCTGTTTGGCGAATATCAAAGCTTAACGAAGTACGTTGCCGACCCGATCGTCAACTTCGTGGCGATGTTCCTGATCGTCTCCGGCGGGCTTGGATTTATCGTGCTGTCCGACGTATTCGAGTTTCGGAAGCGGCGGAAGCTGTCGCTGCATTCGAAGGTGGTCTTATCGATGACGTCGGCGCTGATCCTGATCGGGGCGATCGTCATCTTCATCTTCGAGTTCACGAACTCGCGGACGCTTGCTTCGCTGAGCTGGAGCGGCAAGATCTGGGGATCGTTCTTCCAATCGGTAACGCCGCGTACGGCGGGTGCAAACACGCTGGACATCGGGGCGCTGCGGCAGGCGACGCAATTCTTCATCATCATCCTGATGTTTATCGGGGCCTCCCCAAGCTCGACGGGGGGCGGGATCAAAACGACCACGTTTACGATTCTGGTCGGCGCGGTCGGTTCGATGATTCGCGGACGGACGGACCTGGTCCTGTTCCGGTACCGGATGGCCGAGGAGCGGGTCTTCAAGGCGCTCACGATCACGATGCTTGCCTTATTCCTGGTCGTGGCGGTGGCGATGGTGTTGTCTACCACGGAGGATGCAAGCTTTCTGTCGATTTTGTTTGAAACGACGTCGGCTTTCGGGACGGTCGGATTGACGATGGGATTGACGGGGAAACTAACGGTCATCGGAAAAATCATTATCAGCTTCACCATGTTCGCCGGCCGGCTCGGGCCATTGACGCTTGCTTACGCGCTTGGTCCGAAGAAAGGAAAAGAACTGTATCGCCATCCGGAAGGCAAAATCATTATTGGATAAGGGGAAATTATCGTTTATGAAAACACAGCAGTTTGTAGTCATCGGCCTGGGCCGTTTCGGGTCCAGCTTGGCCTTGGAGTTGATGGATCTCGGCTACGAGGTTCTGGGCATCGACCGGAACGAAGAGCTCGTCGAGGAAATGAGCGACCAGCTGACGCATGCCGTCGTCGCCGATGCAACGGATGAAGAGGTGCTGAAATCGCTGGGCGTCCGCAACTTCGATTGCGGGATCGTGGCGATCGGCAACGACATCCAAATGAGCATTTTGGCGGCCATCTTGCTCAAAGACCTGGGCATCAAGACGGTAGTGGCCAAAGCGATTTCGGTCCTGCACGGCCGGGCCTTGGAGAAGCTGGGGGTCGACCGGGTCATCTATCCCGAACGGGATATGGGGATTCGCGTCGCGCATCAGCTGGTGACTCCCAATCTGCTGGATTATATCGAGCTGTCGAAGGAATACAGCATCGTAGAAATGAACGTCCCCGCTTGTCTGAATCAAAAAAGCTTGGGCGACCTCAACCCGCGGGCCCGGTTCGGCTGCAGCATCGTGGCGATCCACCGCGACGGAGGCGTTCTGGTGGCGCCAACCGCGATGGATCAGCTCAACGAGGGCGACATCATGGTCATCATCGGCGCGAAAAAGAATATCGAGCAATTTGAGACGATCCTGACGCAATAACAGGCGATTTCATCTTACTTTAGTTGGAGTGTGACATGTCATGGAATCGTCGGTTACCGAAGCGATTCATCATTTTTTGATCTTAGTTCTGTTCGTCCTCAGCGTGGGGATGATCTCCGGGAAAATCGCCTCTTGGCTAAAGTTGCCGGATGTTGCGGTATTCATCGCCGTCGGGATGCTGCTTGGCCCCGGACTTAAGCTGATCCACGAAACCAGCGGTTCCTTGGTCAACCAATTGATCCTGACGGTCGGATCGGCGTTGATCCTGTTCGACGGCGGCAGAAACCTGCGGCTGAGCGGACTGCGCCAGGTTTGGATCACGTTGTCCTTGCTCAGCGTGCCGGGCGTGCTGATATCGGCGCTTGTGGTGGGGGCGGGCATCCACTTCCTGTTCGGCGTCGATTGGATTTTTGCACTCTTGGCCGCGGCGGTCATCGCCTCCACGGACCCGGCCTCCATCATTCCGGTGTTCAAGCAGGTCAAGATCAAGGAACGGGTCCGTGAAACGGTCGAAAGCGAGTCCGCCTTCAACGACGCAACCGGCTCTATTCTGACCTTCTCGCTGCTGGCTGCCGTAACCGGCGGGGGATCGATCAACTTTGGCGCCATGTCTTGGGAATTCGTTAAAACGGCCTTGGGCGGCATTCTGGTCGGCATCGTGGTCTCGGGTATTTTGACTTATTTGGCCGGCCATGCCCGGCGCGGATTCTTGAGCAGCTACGCGACGATCGTGATGATCGTAGGCGCCTTGTCTTCCTATTTAATAGGCGATTTACTTCACGTCAGCGGGTTTATGGCCACCTTCGTTGCCGGCGTCATTTGGGGGAACGCGGAGACGTTTGGTTTATCCATGAAGGACAACCATACGGAAATGAATTCCTTCGCGGAAAATATCACGGTCATGATGAGGATGCTGATCTTCGTGCTGCTAGGCAGCCAAGTGAATTTCGGCACGCTGGGCCACTATTTCTGGCCAAGCCTTGGCGCCGTCCTGATTCTGATGTTCGTGGCAAGGCCGCTGTCGATCCTGCTCTGCGCCTGGCCTGACCGCAAGGTGAAATGGACTTGGCGCGAGCTGCTCTTTATGTGCTGGGTACGCGAGACCGGGGTCATCCCCGCGGCGCTGTCCGGCATGATCGCAGGCATGGGCATCGCGCATGCCGACGTCATAACGGCTGTCGCATTTATGGCGATCGTGCTGACGATTCTCATTCAGGCGAGCACCACCGGGTGGGTCGCCCGCAAGCTGGGTTTGGAAATCAAAGACGCTGCACTCCCGAAGCCTTAGGGCGGGAGCGCAGCGTCTTTTTTATTTTTACAGCGGCATTTCCTTCACGAGGGTTTCGCGGATTTGCGCGATCCATTCCTTCGTCTCGCTGGACAGCTCCGACTTGTCGCCGTAGACGAGGCAGGTTTCGCGGCGCGTCTGCGCCAGCTCGGGAATCGGTACGGTGAGCAGGCCGTTATCCCGCAGCAACGGCATGCGAAGATATGATTTAGGCAACAGCGCGGCCGCTTTGCAAATCGGCAGAAGGCGTACGATCGCTTCGAATGAATCGATCTCCATGCGGATGTCGGGCAGGATGCTGTAGCGGCCGAACAGGTCATCGATCAACCGGCGGTACCAGGTTCCCTTGGAAAATACGATCATCGGCCGACCGTTCAGATCGTCCATGACGAGGCGGCGTTTTTGGCCGGCTGCTGCCAGCTCATGTCCTTTGGGCACGACCAGCTCGAGGTGATCCTTAAACAACGGCAGGCATTTTAGGCCGGTTTCGTTCACCATGGAGGCGACGACGCCGATATCGACTCTTTTGTCGCGGACGTAGGAGACGATTTCGTGGGTTTTGCCGGTGACGAGCTTCAATTCGATATCCGGGAACTTCTCCATCAGCGCGGTCACGAGCGGCGGGAGCGTGGTTTGGATCGTCGTCAGGCTGGCGCCCAGCGTAACGATGCGGCGCTCCGCGGCTTTGAAGCGGGACACGGCCTGCAGGAAATTCTGATGGCGTTGCCGCTGCTCCAGCGCATATTGGTAAGCCTCCTGCCCGACGCGGGTGAGCTCGAGTCTTTTCCCTTTGCGATGAAACAGGGAGACCCCCCACTCCTCCTCCAATTTGGCGATTTTCCGCGAAAGGGCGGGCTGGGACAGGTTCAGCAGCTTGGATGCCTTGTTCAAACTCGATTGCTCCACGACGGTGGTGAACACCAGCAGTTCTTCCAACATGGGGTGACCTCCTTTTTCTAGGCGGATGACAGGTTTCGACAAGTTTGCATATGTGAATTCGTTATAATGATTAATAAATATATTGCAATTCCATTATAAGATAAAAAGGAGTAACATGAAAAGTGACACAAGTTGTTCACATGTTACTTTGGGTACAAAGGGGTTTTATCGACAGCGGTGTGGTATTTATCATATACAACGTCTGCGCCCCGTAAGGTCGATTCTTGAATGATTTTGCGCAAGTTGAAACGGATGATGGAATGAGAAAGGGGTACACGCACTTATGAAAGGGTTTTATTCCAGAAAACTGCACTCATTGCTGGGCGTCATTCCGCTGGGATTCTTCCTGCTGGAGCACATGATCACCAACTTTTCGGCAGTGGAGGGCGGGAGCCAGGGGTTCAAGGATGCCGTGGCATTTCTGAACAGCCTGCCGCTCGTCTTGGTTTTGGAGATTTTCGGGATTTGGCTGCCGCTGTTGTATCACGGGGTTTACGGACTTTATATCGCGTTTCAGGCGAAGCCGAACAACGGGCGGTTCCCGACCGAACGCAACCTGCGTTATCTGCTGCAGCGGATTACCGGCGTGATCGCGTTTGTCTTTGTGATTTGGCATGTGGTGGAAACCCGCGTGCAGGTGGCGCTGGGCAATGTCACGCATGAGGAATTGGGCGGCGTGATGCACGAGATCGTCAGCAATCCGTTCTTCTTCGTGTTGTATTTGATCGGGGTCGTGTCGGCCGCGTTCCACTTCACGAACGGGTTGTGGTCGTTCCTGGTCAGCTGGGGCGTGACGGTGGGTCCGCGCGCGCAACGCGTGTCCTCCAACATTTGTATGGGTTTGTTCGTCATCGTCGCCGTCATGTTCGTCTGGTCGCTGATCGCTTTCCGCGGCGCGGAGTTCCAGGCGGAAGGCACGGCTTTGCTGGAGACGGCGAAGGCTTGGCTGGCTTAATTCCGGAAATAAGCGAATGCTTACGAAGCAGTTTTGCTTGTTTGGATGTTCGTTGATGTAACGCTCACAAAATGAAGCAAATGCTTACGAAGCAAGTTTTGTTCGATGAATACTCGTTGATGTAACGCTCACAAAACTTTTAGGAGTTGAAATAGAATGGCTAAACAAAGCTTAATCGTCGTTGGCGGCGGCCTGGCCGGCCTGATGGCTACGATCAAATCGGCTGAAGCGGGCGTGCCGGTGCAGCTGTTTTCGCTCGTGCCGGTGAAGCGTTCCCACTCGGTGTGCGCGCAGGGCGGCATTAACGGGGCCGTGAATACGAAAGGGGAAGGCGACTCGCCTTGGGAGCATTTCGACGATACGGTATACGGCGGGGACTTCCTGGCCAACCAGCCGCCGGTTAAGGCGATGTGCGAAGCGGCGCCCGGCATCATTCACCTCATGGACCGGATGGGCGTGATGTTCAACCGTACGCCGGAGGGCCTGCTTGATTTCCGCCGGTTCGGCGGAACGAAGCACCATCGCACGGCGTTCGCCGGAGCGACGACCGGACAGCAGCTGCTTTACGCGCTGGATGAGCAGGTGCGCCGCCATGAAGCGGCCGGGCTGGTCACGAAATACGAAAACTGGGAATTCCTGTCCGTCGTGCTGGACGATGAAGGCGTGTGCCGCGGCATTACGGCGCAGAACCTTCGCTCGATGGAGATTACCACGTTCCCTTCCGATGCGGTGATTTTGGCGACGGGGGGCCCGGGGATTATTTTCGGCAAAACGACGAACTCGGTCATCAACACGGGGACGGCGGCCAGCGCCGTTTACCAACAAGGCGTAACGTACGCGAACGGCGAGTTCATTCAAATTCACCCGACGGCGATTCCGGGCGACGACAAGCTGCGGCTAATGTCGGAATCAGCACGCGGGGAAGGCGGACGGATCTGGACGTACAAGGACGGCAAACCGTGGTACTTCCTCGAGGAGAAATACCCGGCTTACGGCAACCTCGTGCCGCGGGACATCGCGACGCGGGAGATTTTCCATGTGTGCGTAGACATGAAGTTGGGCATTAACGGCGAGAACATGGTGTATCTCGACCTGTCCCACAAGGATCCGAAGGAGCTGGACGTGAAGCTCGGCGGCATCATCGAGATTTATGAGAAATTCATGGGCGACGATCCGCGCAAAATTCCGATGAAGATTTTCCCGGCGGTCCATTATTCGATGGGCGGCATGTGGGTCGATTATAACCAAATGACGAATATTCCCGGCCTGTTTGCGGCAGGCGAATGCGAATACCAGTATCACGGGGCCAACCGGCTTGGCGCCAACTCGCTAGTTTCGGCGATTTACGGCGGTATGGTGGCCGGACCGAAAGCGGTGGAATATCTCCGCGGCCTGAAGAAATCGACGGAAGACCTCGCCCCTGGCGTGTTCGACAGCTCGCGCAAGGCACAGGAGGAGAAATACGAAGGGATCCTGGCCATGAACGGCACGGAAAACGCGTACGTTATCCATAAAGAACTGGGCGAGTGGATGACCGCGAACATGACGGTCGTCCGCCACAACGATCGACTGGAAGCGACGATCGGTAAAATCAAGGAATTGAAGCAGCGCTACCAAAAGATCAATATCAACGATACGTCCCGCTGGAACAATACGGGAGCGGCGTTCACCCGCCAGCTGTGGAACATGCTGGAGCTGGCCGAAGCGATGACGCTAGGCGCGCTGCTGCGTAACGAAAGCCGGGGCGCGCATTATAAACCGGAATTCCCGGACCGGAATGACGAGGAATTCCTGAAGACGACAAAAGCATCGTGGACGCCGGACGGCCCGCAAATTTCGTATGAACCGGTCGACGTCTCCTTGATCCCGCCGCGGATTCGCGACTACTCGAAGGACAAATAGGAGGGGATACCCATGGCAATGGCGGAAACGGATGTATCGGCCAAGAAATTCACGGCCAAAAAAGTCAAATTCATCATCACGCGCCAGGACGATCCGAACTCGAAATCGTATACGGAGGAGTTCGAGCTGGACTATCGTCCCGGCATGAACGTGATCAGCGCCTTGATGGAAATCCAGCGGAATCCGGTCAACGAGAAAGGCGAGCCTACCTCGCCGGTTTGCTGGGAATCCAACTGTCTGGAGGAAGTGTGCGGCGCCTGCTCGATGGTTATCAACGGTAAACCGCGCCAGGCTTGCGCGGCATTGATCGACAATCTGGAGCAGCCGATTCGCGTCGAACCGATGCGGACGTTCCCGGTCGTGCGCGACCTGGTCATCGACCGCAGCCGGATGTTCAACGCTCTCAAGCGGGTTAAAGCGTGGATCCCGATCGACGGCACGTACGATCTGGGACCGGGCCCGCGGATGGCGGAGAAGAAACGCCAATGGGCCTATGAGTTGTCCAAGTGCATGACCTGCGGCGTCTGCCTGGAGGCTTGCCCGAACGTTAACGAGAAGACCGACTTCATCGGTCCGGCGGCCATTTCCCAAGTGCGCCTGTTCAACGCGCACCCGACCGGCGAAATGAACGCCGATGAGCGTCTGGAGGCGCTGATGGAAGCCGGCGGTATCGAGGGCTGCGGCAACTCGCAAAACTGCGTTCGCGCCTGCCCGAAAGGCATTCCGCTGACTACCTCCATCGCCGAAATGAACAAAGCAACCACGAAACATATGTTCAAAACGTGGTTCACGCAGTAATATAGGGCCATACCGTTGGCCGAATAACGGTTCACCGTTCATCCGAAAGAATCGGAGACAGACCCCGAGAGGGGCTGTCTCTTTTTTTATTTTTACCGGGCGGCGAATAATTGGAATAGAGGAGGGACTAGGGATGAACATTCAAATTCACCGGATTGAGCACGATCAGATCTCCGTGAAACTTGCGAATTTTTCGAGGGAGGAGTTAGCCAAACTGCGTGCGGTTGGGGGAGGAAGGTGGGATCCCGACCGAAAATTCTGGCGTTTTCCTTGCACGGAGGAGAAGCTACGGCAATTCGCCGAATGCTTTCCGGGAGTGGAGATTCGAGTGGACGGGCTTGCCGTGTCGTCAAAGCTATCCAACGACGAACCATTCATTCAAGTCCTGGAACAGAAGCTAAACACGGCGCTCAAACTGAAGGGATATAGCCTCAAAACGAGCAAGGCCTACCGAGGGCATGTCCGGCGATTTTTGCAGAGCCAAGCGGATCTCTCGGAGAAGGGAGGTTCAGGAGCCCGGAAGGATGAGGATTTTTCCAAATCCATGACGATCGACTCGGCCCATGCCCAACAATATGCGTTGCAGTTGCTTGAGCAGGGACATTCCCCTGCCTATGTGAATCAAGCCATCAGTGCCCTGCGGTTTCTTGCCGCCGAGGTATTCAAACAACCCTCCGAACAAACCAGCTATATTCGACCGAAAAAAGAGAAAAAGCTGCCCTATGTCCTCTCGGAGGAGGAAGTGCTTCGCGTGATCCAAGCGCCGGCTAATTTAAAGCACCGCACGATGCTGTATCTGGCTTATGCTTCAGGGCTGCGGGTGAGCGAAGTCGTCCGGTTGAAAATCACGGATATCGACCCAGAACGCGGTATCCTTCAAGTCCGGCAAGGAAAGGGCAAAAAGGATAGACACACGCTGCTGTCGCAAACGGCCTGGGAGATGATCCAAAGATATGTAGATGCGGAGCGACTTCCTGCCGCCATGTGGTTGTTTCCGGGGCAGCATCCGGGGAGCCACTTGCATGAACGCTCCTTGCAAAAGGTATTTAAGGAAGCCTTAGAAACCTCCGGCGTCCGGAAGCAGGTGGGCATCCATGTCCTGCGGCATTCTTTCGCCACCCATTTGCTCGAGAACGGCACCGATCTCCGGTATATCCAGGAGCTGCTGGGCCACGCCAACCCTTCCACCACCGAACGCTACACCCATGTCAGCACCAAAAATCTGAAACGTATTCAGAGCCCGCTGGATCGTATTTTAGGTGATCGGAGGAGGCAGTAGCAGATTCCACCCGGGGCGCAGATTTAAAATTACATAATCAAGAAATGGAGGTATAATTAAGGGGGCGCGAACGAGTACATAAATCCCCGGCTCAAGATGAGATTGGTGACGTGCAGAGATAGGGGAGTTAT
>NZ_JAKSXN010000077.1 GCF_022427145.1 Paenibacillus timonensis | reverse complement strand
GCATAAAAAAAACCGCTGCCGGATCGCCGGCAGCGGTTTTTGCTAAATTTGATTTTTATAGGCGATTTTGTGCCCATCCTCGTAACCCTGGGAAAACCCGCTGTTAAATCCTTCTTGATAAGCCTCGTTATAGGCCTGGTCGTAAACGACGGCGTCTTCCGGCGTAGCCGGCGGAGCGGCCACGGGTGCCGGCACGGCAACCGGTTCAGGAACGGGGATCACTGCTGCCGGTACCGGCAAAGCAACGCGCGGGCGTCTCACTCTTCTTCTGCCACGGCGTGAGCGCAGCTTCGTCACCAACTTGCGCCGCTTGCGGCGTGCAGAGGTTAGTTTGCTCCCTCGGCGCAGGGACAACTTCCGTTTTCGGCGGGGCCGAATTTTTCTCAGCGCGCGCGGTTTCACACGGCGGGTGCGCCGGAGTTTGGTTTTTGCCATACTTCTTCCTCCTGTTCTCCTCGGGTAGCGTCGTATGCGGCATAACAAGCGTCGATCATCCATGGCGGCGAAGGAGTTCCGTATTTGACGCGATGAAAAGTCAACCCGCAGACCGTGCGGGCCATCGCTTCCTGATATTTCGTTAATCTATCGATATTGCCGGCGATATGCCTAGCGGCGTCCGGGGACAATTCGGTCACATCGGCGAGGCTGCCGAGAATTCGCGCCATCGCCAGTTGACTCTGGCTGATCGCGTCAATCAACCGAAGTTTGGCCTCCTCCCCGGACTGAAGGGGGAAGATCGTCATTTGCTTGAATCCTCCAGATCAAAATCACCGCCGCCGAACAACCCGCCAAATCCACCGTCCAAGCCAGTGCTGCCGCCTTCCTCATCAGCCTGCGGAAGCACCGTTTTCAGGTTGCTGCACAGCCCGTTTTGCAGCTTGGTCAGGCCTTCGATCACCTCCACGAGCTGATCGTGAACATCCAGCGGTTCGGACAGCTGCTTTTCGTGGTCCTCGAAACTGCTCTCCAGCACATGATTCAATATCCAGTTGCGCACCTTCTCGGATTCGACCGCCTTGGCCTCCAGAATCATCGCGACGTTCCATTGGATTTTGGCGGCCGCATCCAGCATGTTCAGATAGGCCTGTTCCCTGCTCATGGCATCATACCCCGCTTCTCTAACCTCACTCTTCCTCATGGTCTTTCAATTGTTTCATGACATGACCCAAATTCTCAGCCATCGCCTCCTGCAAATCGGCAATGGCATTTAAATAGGAGATCACGCTTTTGTTAATCCGACCCGAATTCTCCAGAATGCCGGACGCTCCTTCGAACGCCGGCTCGGCATCGGGAATCGCATGCACAATCTGCGCCATGCGCACGGCAACCTGCCGCTCGGCATCGATCACCCGCGCCATCTGCTGATGAGAGTGGGCCATGTGTACGATGATCTCCGAAATTTTTTGCTCCACCCTAACTCCTCCTTGCCTCAGGCCGGCCTGTCGCTTCGGGAAGCAGGCACCGGCCCCTCAGGTGCCCTGCAATAACATATGCCGGCGAGAATTAGCATGTTCCTGGGGAAGCAGCCCGCTCCAGCCTATAAATCGTCGCTAACCATTCGCGGCGGTGGCAGGATAGGGAGGCCCTCGGAGTAGGCAGCCATCTCGTCTTCCGGAACCGGAACGGAGGCGCCCGACGGCGCTAGCCCCCAGGTACGCAACGTATATTCGGAGATAATCTCCCGCCGCTGTCCCCGATCGATCTGATACCACCGTCCGCCGCTGAAGACGACGGCGCCGTCCGCGAAGCCCCCTGATTCGGGCGGCATGCCGCCGCTAAGCCAAGTGACCTGTCCCGGCGAGCGGACCGGCCCGGCCGGAAGCTGGAGCAGATCCAGCACGGACAACCGCGCCGGCTCCGGCTGCGTGCCGAGCTCACCGGCCTGATGCAAGGGATGGCGAACGCCATGCTCCAGCCAGTGCACGCCTCCGTTCGCGTCCCGAACCGGCACGTGGGTCGGAAAGAAATCCGCCGCCCGCAGCACCCGATCGCCCCGCCATGCCGGCACCCGTGCATATAAGGCGTGCAAGTTCCCCCATTTCTCGTTGAAGAAATGGTGATTGCGGGCGTTTACTTCCTGAAACCCCTGGGAGCCCAATCCTTTCATCGTCATGCTCCCATAATGATGAACAAAAGTGTCCCCGGCGATCACCATCCTCTTCCCTTGCAGGCGTAAACGGGCAACCCAATCATCGTCCTCGAAATTCCCGATCTCGTACCCTTCGTCAAAATAACCGATTTGCTCCAGGGTCGTTCGAGGGAAAGCGACGCAAAAGCCCACCAACCGGTCGGTCAAGCGCCATTTCTGGGGATCAGAGCAGTTGTGCATGGCGGCGAAAGCCGGCATATCCGCTACGTCTTCATAGGGAACGTCGATTTGCTGTTCGCCGCTGATGTAATTGGTTACGGGCCCTGCCGCAGCCGCTTCCGGGAACTGCCGAAGGCACGCCAGCAGTTGATCCAGCCAGCGCTCCGTGACCAGTACGTCGTTATTCAGCAGCACGATCGTATTTCCCTTGGCCATCATCAGGCCGGTGTTTATGGCGCGGGCAAACCCCAGGTTCCGCGGATGCACCGCTAGCCGGACCCGCCCGCGCCGCCGCCGGACGGCCGCTGCCGTCCCGTCGGCCGACCCGTTGTCAACGACGATGATCTCATATGGGGACGTCGTGTGTTGCTCAATATGATCCAAGCACTGCATCAGCAGGTCTATGCGATCGTATGTTGGAATGATGATGCTCGTCATATCCAAGCTAGCGCCAAACGTCCGAAGGCCTTCGCGGACTCCGTACGCATAGCCGGCGGCGTACCCTTGTTCGTAAGTTCCCGAAGGGCGCTTCGCCTGGGCTTTGGTGATTCCGTCAATATCCGTTTGCACCGGTGTGCACCTCCCCAAGTTGCGGCAAGGCCGCCTCGCCATTGATCAGTTTATCGGCCAGATGTCCCATATCCAGCGCCACCTTGCCCTGCTCCCCGGACAGCCGCACGCAGATCATCACGGCGGCGACCCCGGCAGCTACCAGGGCCAGGTCAAAATCCGGAAATTCCCGGGCACGCATGGCGACCGTCGGCACATCGGCCACGCCCTGAACCGGGGCGAGCCAACCCGCAACGTTCACGCCGCGTTGCCCGAGAAACCCCGCCAGCACCTCCGCCTGATTCCCGATCAACAAGACCCGCCGGCCATGCAGCAGCCTCGTCAAATAACCGCCGGCATTCAACTCGTAATTCACGGTCGATGTGGTCAGGCGCAATGCGCGGTAATCGATCCCATAGTGGCGCAGCACGGGGAACAACAGCCCTTGGTAGGAAGGATGCCGGGATTCCGGCACCCCGATAATATCGGCGGCCCGCACGGCAGCCGCCAGTGCCTCGCGCGCGAGCGGGTCCGGCAGATGCACGCCTGCATAGGGCAAAAAAGCTCCCCAGCGGAGCGCTTCCTCGGTGGAGATCACCGCCCCGTGCGCCAAGGTGAGCAACTCCCCGTCGCCGAGGCGGACGATGGACAGCGGCCGGCCTTCCCGCAGCGCCCCGTCGGCGGCGGCGAATACGCCGGCCGGCGTGAGCAGCGGGTGCAGGCGCCCGGCAACGGCCGGGAAGCCCGCGGCGATGACGTCGTCCACCCGCAGCTCGGGCAGCAGCGTATGGCGGGGAATCAAGCGGCCCAGCTTGGCTTCCCCGCCTTCAAACAAGCCTTCGCGGTAGCCTTCCTCGAAGGCGGCGGCGCGGACCCGGTCCGCTTCGGCCTCGGTCCAGACGGCCCCGGAGCCGCTCGCCGGGATCGGGGCGGGCCCCGTCGGCTCGGGAGCGGGCAACAACGGCGGCGTTAGCACGGCCGGGTTAGGCGCAGCCGCTGCCGCGGCCCCTGCCGGACCGCCGCCTCCGAGGCTGGCCGCAGCGTCCGCGCCGTTCGCCGCGCTCCGGTGCCGCTGCGCCGGCCGCCACGCCGCTGCGCGGATTCCCCGGCGCCCGCGCAGGCGCTGGCGGCTGCCGCGCCGCCGGCGAAGCGCAGCCTTGCCGGCGGCGGTACGAGCAATGCGGCCGGCCTTGCCCCGGACCGCGGACCGGCGGGCTGCGGCGGCCTTGCCCGCGCCTTGCCGGCGGCGGGTCAACCGGCTGCGCCCGGATGGGTTGTCGCGTGAAGCCATCCCGTCCCTCCTTTCCGGCTCCCTAATCCTTAGGGAAGTACGCCTTTCATATGAACGCCGGCTTCCTGCAGCGATTCCAGCGTGCCGGCATCTCCCCACCACAGCTGGAGAACGTCGAATTCCAGCTTGCCTTCCCGCGCATAGCGGTTGTTTACGTCCGTAATTTCCAGCTCGCCGCGGGCGGAACGGTCGATGCTGCGGATGATGCCAAATACGGTGTCATCATACATGTAAATGCCGGTGACCGAAAATTTGGACTTCGGTTTTTTCGGCTTTTCTTCGATATAGGCGATATGGTCCGGCGCGTCATCCGCAAATACCGGTACGCCGTAACGCCGCGGGTCATCCACCGGCTTCAGCATCACCCGGGCGCTGCCCGGCGGCTGTTGCTTGAATCTCTCCACATAAGGCGTTAAATCGTCCAAGAATAGATTATCGCCCAGCAGCACGACGAATTTGCCGCCGGGCGGGATAAACCCGTCCGCCAACTCCAGGGCTTCGGCGATCCCCCCGGCCGACTCCTGAACGCGATACGTCAGGTTCACTCCGAAGTTCTCCCCACTGCCCAGAAAGTCGGCGTACAGACCTGCCGATTGCTTGCTGATCACGATGAGAATGTCGGTGATTCCAGCTTGACGCAGCCGTTCTATGCCGTAACAGACCATCGGATAATTCCCGACCGGAAGCAGATGCTTGTTGATCAATCGGGTCAGCGGGTATAGACGCGTGCCGCTGCCCCCCGCCAAAATCACGCCTTTCATGAACGCTCCTCCCTTGTACCGTAAATTCGGAAAACCTGTTAAATGAATTGCCAGGGATCCACTCCCCATTTCTCGATAAACCGCATGCGGTTCCGTTCCAGCAGCTCGTTCCATCCTTCCGGATGCTGGGCTTTAAAGCTGGAGCTGCCTTCATGGTACACCAGCGTATCGCCGCAAATGAGCAGACGGTAGCCTAGCTGCCGCGCGCGGTAGCAGTAATCGTCGTCCTCATAATGACCGGGCGAAAACCGTTCGTCGAGGAACCCCGCCCGATTCAATACCTCCCGCTTCAACAGCAGGCACATGCCGACAAGCCGCTGGACCTCCTGCCATTTGCCCGGTTCGGAATGATTGTGGCGATCCGCCGCTTGAGCGAAGTCCTCCCCCTCCGCCCAGTCGATCGCCACCTGCTGCCGTCCGCTGGCATAATTGGTCACCGGTCCGACGAGGCCGATATCCGGGGCGCTGTGCAACGCAAGCAGCAAGTTGGAGAGCCATCGCGGGGAGACGGTGACGTCGTTGTTCAGGATGAGCAGTTGATCTCCCGAAGCGACGGATAATCCGCGATTCACGGCGATCGGAAACCCTTGGTTACGCGGGAGCGACACTAGGATCAACCGCTCCTCAAGGCAGAACGACGCCGTATCGTCCTCGGAGCCGTTATCCACTACGATGATTTCGTAGGGGGTCTCGGTATGCTGGCGGATCGCCGCTACGCAAGGGGCAAGCAGGTGCAGCCCGTTATAGGTCGGAATGATGATACTCGTTACGCTGTTTCCGCTCATCGGGCATTCCTCATTTTCGCCAATTGGCTGCGGCCCAGCGTGGTGAATCGCAACCGGACGCCCTCCGTCTTCATGACCTCGCCGAGCGCCTCCAAATGATCGCCAACGATCATCTGCGCGACCGCGTTGCCTGTTCCGCTGTTGCTGGTGCGAATGCGGTTCTTGCGAATCACGTCCACGGAAATCGGCGCGCCTGCTTTCAAGCCGCGGGCCAAAGCCAGCGCTTGAGCCTTCGGAGGCACGATCAACGCAGCATTCCCTAACGTTCGCAGAGCGCGGCGGGACAGCGCGTTCGGCACGGCGGTCAGCGAATTCGCCTTCAAATCCGGGCGTCCCAGCGCCAAATTGAGAAAGGCCTTGCATCGCGTCACTTCATCCTGCTTCGAAAACGGCGGCAAATACGGCGACAAATCGTTTAGCGCCACATCCTCTCCCTGGTCGACGGCGATTAAAAAGGCGGCTAAATCCGCTGCGGCGACGCACAGATCCCCGTCCGTGAACAGCAGAATGTCCCCGGAGGCCGCTGCCGCCCCGATCGCCCGGCCCACATCGTGGCCCAGACGTTCAGGGAAGCTGAGCCGCGTAATCCGCGGATCCCGGTCCACAGCGGTAAAGCTGCCGTCGTTGCAGCCGTTCAGGACCACGATGATTTCCTGCAAAGGCAGCTTGCACAGCTCCGCTACGACCGCAGGCAGCGTCTTCTCCTCATTGCTGGCCGTCACGATCGCTGAGGCGCTGCCGTTCAGCGGCAGCGGGATCCACAGCGCACTCATCCCGGCGGCATCGGCATATCCGCGGCGATAGGCTAAAGCCACCGGAAGAATGGACGCATACGGCATTTGGTCGATTCGCTCCTCCCGGGCCCACTCCCGAAAGCAGGCCTGCATGTGAGGCGAACCGTGATCCGCCACCTCGCCCTCAACCGCAGCCCGGATGCCTGCAGCGATCGCCTTTCGTTTCAGGCGCTGAAGCGAGCCGTCAGTATAACCTTTCTTTGCGGACGGCCGTGCCAAGCTGCGACCTCTGCGGGCCAAGCCGTTCTTCATTCGGCTGGATTTTCCGCGCGGGCGGGCCAAGGATCCGTATCTGCTGTTCCGTCTCCGGCGCTGCTTTATCGATTGCTTCGTTTCCATAATTATTTCACCTCACCTTGCCGCGCTGCCGGCCCAGATCGCCATACCCTCCGCGCGGACCCTGCTGACGGAGCAGCCAATGGATAGCCTCCAAATGATCCCCTGCTACCAGTGCGGTCAGCGGATCGACGCGTTTCCCCTTGTCCCGTATCCGTCCCCGGGCGGGATTCAGCCTGCCGACAGCAACGGTATGAACCGCCTGCACGTTTAACCCGAGCAGAATCGCACGGGCCAAGGCCAGCGGAGGAACCTCCAAGGCATCCAGTCCGATGGTTTCCGCCGCCTTTCGGTTCATCGCATGCGGGACCGCCGTTAGGGAAGCGCCCCGCAGGTCGGACCGCCGCAGCAAACCGTTAAGGACATGTTTGGCCAGTACAACCGGATGGGCTTCCTTCCGGCCTTCCGGTCCCGAGTAGCCATTTAACGCAACGTCGACGCCGGATAACACCGCCTTGACATATGGACGCAGCTCCCGAGCCGGTATCACCATGTCGGCGTCGACGAACAGCAGCGCATGGCCGCGGGCGGCCTCCGCACCAACGCGTCTGCCGACATCATGCCCCAGCGGCTCCGGTGTACGGATCACGCGGGCGCCGCAGGCTTCCGCCAGCTCGGCGGTCCCGTCGGTCGATCCGTTGGCGACGACGATCGTTTCGCTGCGCGGATGAACCCGGCCCGCTGCGCGCAATACGCCGGCCAGCGTCGCCCTTTCATTCATCGCCGGGATGATGATGGATACCATAGGGTCGGGATGATTGACCAAACGCGGCAGCGACGGCTTGCGCTGAATCGGTTTGCGGTTCAGTCGGATGCGCGGCTTGCGTTTTTTGACCACATCAATTTCCTCCCAAAACGTGATAATACCGGAGCATATACCACAGTGTATGTCATGCCGGGGGGGTGGTAACGGCAAACGTACAGCTGTCCACACGAATGCGGCTAGGGCCCCGAAGCCCAGTCCAACCGCAAAAAACAAAAAAACGCCTTGCGGCGTTCCATGCGTTTGTCGGCCTGCCGGCCCGTTTCAGTTTTTTACGCTGCGGCGGCTTGCGGTTTGAGCTCGGCCGTCACGCACGAGGTCTACCCAACGGCCCGCGGCATGCTCCCAACGGTAATGGCGGCGAACGATTTCCCGGCTGGCGCGGCCCAAGACCTGGCGAAGCTCCTCATCCTGCAGCAGCAGGACGATGCGGTCCGCCAAGCTCGCCTCCGGCCCCCCCGCGAGCAGGGCGTCCGCCGCAAATTCGATCACCCGGGATTCGCTGGCGTCAAGGGTCGGCACTCCTGCGGCCATCGCTTCGATGCGCGTTAACATGGATGCCGCGTCGTCGCCGGGCAAGACCACTAGACAATCCGCCAAGGAATACCCGTCCGGACAGGGGGCGTTCGGGGCAGCCGGAAGGCGGGCGATCCGTTTTGGATCCAAAGCGGCCAGCGCTTGATTCGCCCGATGCTCAAACGGCTCCCGCAACGAACCGGGGAAGTCGGCAGCAAGGTACACCAGCAGGGCCTCCGGGACGCGGCCCAAAACGTTGGAGAGCGCCGAGACGATTCGGCTCTCCTCGCCAGACGGCGGTAATCCGCCGGACAGCAGAACGATTTTGCGGTCCGTCCATCCAAGCTCCGCCAGCCGTCGCCGTCGCAGAAGTTCCCCGTCCGGCGTCCAACGCGGCACGTGATCCTCCAGGCTGGCCCCTGGCAGATTGACCCAAACCGGCGTGAGCAGGGATGGGAAATGATCCTGCAATTCGGCCTTGGCTCGTTCACTGCCGACGATTAAGCCGTCCACGCTTTCCAGGATATGCGGCGTGCACGCTTTGGGATGACAGGTAGGGGAGAAGACCGGAGCGGAGGGCAAGGTCAACAGTACGCGGGAAAGCGGAAGCCGCCCCTTCAGTTGACAAGCCAGCAGCGGCCGGCCGTGAACGTCCACCGTATCCGGCCGCCATTTGCGCAGATGACGCAGCAGCGACTCCAGATAGAGCCGTCCCCCGGGCAGACGGTAAAAGGGGACGCTGCCGATCCAGCCCTGAGACGGCAATGGTCCTTCGGCGATGCCGAAGATGCGAATGTGCAGCTGCTCCGCCGCGTAAGGGATCATCCGCTCCAGCATTTTCTCCGCCGGACGATGTTTTCCCGAAGACGCCGCAAGGGCGCCGGGTGCGATGACCGCGACTTTTTCCCGATCCATGTGAAGTCTCCCTCCTTACCGTTACACTTGATTTCGTTATCCTAAATATACGAAACCCCCCTGGCAAATGTGACACCTTCCCGGAAGATGAGCCCAAATTGCCAAAAGTGGATCCCTCCCGCTGATCGCCCGAAAACAGGCGGCTGTCGCAGCACAGTCGTCCACTCTTTTTGACCGGGACAACATACATTGGAGGAAGAAGCACGGGAAGGAGGAAACCCACTTGAGTCAGGACACTGTCGGAATCTTGCTGAACTCCAGCATGTACCGAGGGATCCCAACACGCAGAACCGGCCAAGAGTGGATCGCAGGGTATGAAGAGACGGCGCGGGAATTCGGCTTGACCCCCCTATTTCTGCGTCTCGGGGGCATCGATCCGGCGGGGGACAGCTGCGTGGCGTATGTATATAACGGCATCGAATACGTGGAGCAACGGCTGCCTTTGCCATCGGTGCTCCATAACCGTGCATTTTATCCCAGGCTCGCGGCCCAGAAAAAACTCCAATCCCTGAACGATCGAGGGTTCACGATCTTCAATGCTCACAACCGTTATGGAAAAGACTATATCCACCGCCTCCTCTGGAATGCCCCCCACTTAAGGGCATACCTTCCCGCCGCAATGCCGCTAACCTCCGAGAGCTTGCGGAGGATGATGTCCCGCCATCCCGACCTGATCCTAAAGCCGATTCGCGGCTCCGTCGGCCACGGCGTGATGCGTTTGCGTTACACCTCTTCTTGCGGGTGGGAACTTACCTATGCTTCGCCCATCGGCAAGCAAAGATGGAAAACGGTACGGTTGCAGCGCGGAGAACTGCCCTCATGGACCCGCCGCATGCTCCGGCGCACGCCTTATCTGGTGCAGGAGCGGATTCCGCTGGCGGAGTTCGAACAGCGCCCCATCGATCTGCGGATTACCGTGCAGCGGGGAGGCGGAGGCGAATGGGGCGTAACGGGACGTTTTGCCAAAGTCGCCGCTGCGGGCAGCTTCGTCTGCAACATCGCCAAAGGCGGCGAAGCCCTTCCCGCCGAGGAGCTGCTGGCCAAGGCGCTCCCGGAGCGGATCGTCCCCTCGGCGCTGGCCCACGTCGAGAACCTGGCCCTGGAGATCTCCCGCCATCTGGGCAACCGGCTGCCGCACCTCGCCGACCTCGGGCTGGACATCGGCTTAACGGCAAGCGGGCGGCCTTACTTTATCGAATGCAACGGGCGCGACCAACGTTACGGATTCCGCAAGGCAGGAATGCCCGAAACATGGAAGGATAGCTATCGCCAGCCTATGGCCTACGCCCGTTATTTGCTTGAGCAACCGGCCCGGCGGCCCGTTTCGCCGAAACGCGCATCCGAATAAGCGGGCGATCGGCATCAAAAAAGGGCATGATTTCTCAGGCTCCGGTACGAATACGATTCGTTTCCCGGACGGAATCATGCCCTTTCGTTTCCTCCATGAAGGGACGCGGTTAATGATAACGAACATCCGCGATGCCAAACAGCGGGTACAGAAGTGCCAACGTGTAAGCCGCGGCTGCGACCACGCCCAAGAGCAGCAACACCAGCACGTCATACCGCGAATAAGCGGTGCGGTAATAATAGGTGCGAGGGCGGTCGCCGTCGAAGGCCTTCGCTTCCATGGCAACGGCGACACGGTGTGCCCGGCGGATGCTCTGCGACAGCAGCGGGACGGCGTACAGCTTGGCTTGGGCGACGAGGCCGGGCAGACCGCGCGGCCGGCGGACGCCGCGAATGAGCAGCGCATTGCGACGGACAAGCAGTTCCTCCCAGACCATGGGGAGCAGCCGGACCGAGGCCATAAAGCTGTAGGCGTATTTCGGCGGGAGCTTCGCCTGCTGCATCAGCGCGTAAAACAAGGCGACCGAAGGCGTGGTCAACACGAACAGCAGCCCTTCGGCGGCAAAGGCCACGGCCTTGAACCCGATATGAATCCCCCGGAAGAAGCTTTCCTCGGAGATGCGAAATAATCCCCACGCCCACCAAATCTCCGTGCCCTTGCCAAAGAGGATCATCGTGGCCGCCGAGGAAGCGAAGATCAGCGCGAAGGGGAGGACAAGCAGGGCGATTTTCCACGCCTCATATCCGCTGAACCAGAACAACAGTAGCGTAAACAAAACCGCCTGATAAAAAATAAAGTCCAGCCGATGCGTAAACAACGTCAGCAGAAACAGCAGGATCATCAACGCTAGCTTGGCGGCCGGGTTCGCCCGGTGCAGCCAGGTCTGCCGCTTCGGCGTCAGAAATTGCTTCATTTCGTCATCACCGCCTCTGGTCCGGTCGGCCGGGCTCGTTCCGTATCCCCGGAGGAATCAGCTTCCGCGCCTGGCGAGCCGCTTGATCCGAACGGTCCACCCGCGTCATCCCAAAGGTTCGCCGCACGCCGGGTCATTCGCTGGACCATAACCTGCCCGTCCCGTACCTCCCAGTGTTGGGTGGCGACCCGCTCGGCGATCCGTTCCTCGTGCGTAACCATGAGGATCGCCGTCCCCTGGCGCCGCAGCGCTTCGCATAGCTGCAGGATGGCGAACGTGTTCGCGGCGTCTTGGCCGAAGGTCGGCTCGTCGAGCAGCAGCAGCCGCTGCTCCCGCACCGCTGCCGCGGCAACGCTGAGGCGCCGTTTCTGCCCCAGCGAGAGCTGGTAAGGATGGCGCGCCTCCAGGCCGGTTAGGCCGAACCGCCGCAAGGACTCCGCCACCCGTTCGTGAACCGCCTCGGCAGCGATGCCCTCTTCCCGCAGCGAGAAGGCGACCTCGTCCGTCACCCGATCCGCGACGAACTGAAATTCGGGATTCTGGAACACGAAGCCGATTTCCCGCGCGGCTCGCTCCAATTGCCGCTTGCGGGCGCGGCGGCGCAGTTTCCCCGTCTCCATTCGACTTCCGTGCAGCGCGTACGCGCCTTCTGCCGGCAGCAGGCCGATCAAGCTGAGCAGGAGCGAGCTTTTCCCCGCGCCGTTTGGCCCCGTGACGGCGATCCAATCGCCGGGATATACGGCAGCCTGGCCGACTTCAATCACCGGACGCCCTTGCCGGAGTCCGCGAAATTCCTTCAGCTCCACTACGGCCGTTCTATCCTCCGTCCGGACGTTCTCCGCCGGCTCCAGCAAGCGGCGGCCTGCTTCGGTCGCAAAGTATTCCTCCCAGACTCCGGGGTACCAAATGCCGAACGCGGCAAGCTCGGAACGGTACGCGTCAAACACCGCCTGCGGCGCGCCTTCGCCCAGCACCCGTCCGTCCGGTCCGAATAATACGACGCGGTCCACCAGGCCAAGCGCCGTGAGTTCCTCGATCCGGTGCTCGACGATGATTAAGGTGCGATCTTCGGCGACCTTGGCGATCGTTTGCCAGATTTGCTCGCGGCCCTGAGGGTCCAGCAAAGCCGAAGGCTCATCCAGCAGCAGCACCTCCGGATCGCCGAGCAGCACCGAGGCGAGCGCTAACCGTTGTTTCATCCCTTGGGACAACGAATCCATCGGCACGTGGAGCTCAGGCAGATCAAGTCCCACCTTGGCCAAGGCCGCCTCCATCCGCACGGCCATGTCCGGCTGCGGCACGCCCAGGTTCTCCAGGGCAAAGGCCAGCTCCTCGTCTACGTAAGGCATGCAAAATTGCGTATCCGGGTCCTGGAACAGGAACCGCCATGACGATGGGAGCTGCTGCGAAGACGTGCGCATCGGGATTTCCACCAAATCCGGGATGATCCCGGACAACACCTGAAGCAGCGTCGATTTGCCGCATCCGCTGGGACCCAGCAGCAGCACGTGTTCCCCGCGCCGAACGAAGAAATCCAAATCCTTGAACACGAATTCGGCTTCGCCCGGGAACTTCAGCCGCAGCTCCTGGACTTCCGCCGCCGTTTCTTCCTTCCGCATCAGTCGTTCAGCGCCGCGTAGTCCTTCGGATCAACCGGACGCAGCAGCGTGGTGACCCCGGTCGCTTCCACGGCCTTCACCACAGCATAGGCGAAATAACCGCAGATCAACGCCGAGCTAACCGCCCGCATGGCATATTTGGCGGTCAGGAGCCAAGGCTCGTAATCCTGCACATACCCGTAGAAGAAATCCGGAATGACCGAGCCGATGGCGGCCCCGATCCCCGCCAGTGCAGCAACGGAGCCGGAAAATTTCCGGTACCGGAACGCGGCGAACACGAGCTCCGCCCCTAAACCTTGCAGTATGCTGTAAAGGACGAGCTGAACCCCCCACTCGCTGCCGAACAGAATTTCCACATGGGCCGCCGCTACTTCTGCGATCAACGCCACCCCCGGTTTGCGGATCAGCAGGAACACCAGCGTTGCGGCCAGAAACCACATCCCGTACACCAGCTCATCCGCCTGGAAGAACAGGGGGGAGAACAAATTGTACACCGAGCTCCAGAAGTGGTACACCACGCCAAGCACCAACGAGACCAGCACCGTCACCAGCAGATCGCTCAGCTTCAAGCCGCGACCGATTCTTTTTTGGACAACCTCCGACATCTTCATCTCTCCTCTTATTTCTTAAAGTTTGGATTTCATCGCATCGCAAAAAAACCGCCTGAATAAGCTCAGACGGCGGTCAGGTCACGAGGGCGTGAAAAAACGCAAAAACATCCCGGACGATCGATTCTCTACGCTGGCATTATCCAGATCAGATTAACGGTCCGCGGCGCCTTATGCCGCTATCTCAGCCTGATTCGCTCAAGCCCCCGTATCCCTATGCGATTGTTATTACCATACACCAACCTTGCTCAAGCATCAAGCATAAATTTGTACAATTCTGTAATCCGGGGTTACGCGCGCCGTATTGATTTCGGCCCTATTCTGTGTCAAGATAAGCGGAAGTGGCAACGAATTCATCAAACCAACGCAGCACTAACGGACAGACTAGGAGGATGCTATTTGGCCGCGACATGGATGAAATGGATGACGGAACTCTCCTCCCGGAAATGGTTATCCCGGATGATGGGCAAGTTCTCCCATTCGGGGGTAAGCCGGGCGATGATCCCTTTCTTCGCTAAATCCTATGGAATTCCGCTACATGAAGCGGAGAAGGAGCTCCGGGAATACCGAACCTTGAACGAGTTCTTCACCCGTAAATTGAAGCCGGGCATGCGCCCGCTGCATGCGGAGCCGGGGATGATGATCAGTCCGGTGGACGCGCTGATCACGTTTATGGGCGAGGTGCGTTCCGGCACGATCCTGAACGTCAAAGGACAGGACTACTCTCTGGAAGAGCTGCTGTCGCGCTCCCCCCGCGTAGAAACGTACAAACACGGTTACGCCTTTGTTCTTTATCTCAGTCCTACCGATTATCACCGGATTCATGCGCCCGTCACCGGCAAGAAGCTGGAAAGCGAGCATGTAAAAGGCCGGGTCTACCCGGTCAACGATTTCGGCATGCGCCATATGAAGAAGGTATTGTGCCGGAACGAGCGCCTCATTACTTACATTTCCCACACTTACGGGGAGATCGCGCTCGTCAAGGTGGGGGCGATGAACGTCAGCAGCATCCAATACACCGACCCCTCGGCCAAAAGCTGGGAGCAGGGCGACGATCTGGCTTATTTCGAATTCGGATCGACCGTCGTCCTGCTTGCCCAAAACGGCACTTTCACCCCATTGCCTGAGCTTGAGCCTGGGCGGAAAGTACGGATGGGCGAAGCGCTTGGGCGCTTTGCGCCCCGAGCAAAAGCTAATTCATAGGTTCCATACCGCCGGCTTCTGCCGGCTCTTCCCCGTTATTGCACCGTAATGCTACCGATGGACGTCCCCAGCGCGACCAGCGGCCCTCCGCCGCCCCGCTCGCTTTTTCCTTCCGGTGCCCCGTTGATTTCACCAAGTTCGCTGGACGTTTCCAGATCGCAGCCTAACGAAGGATCCAGCGCCGCCGTGACGCTGCCGACTTCGGTGTTTGCCTGAAGCTGGCTGCCTTGGTCCATCGCCAGGATATCCAGATCCAAGCTGCCGGTTGCCGTGCGGATCGACGATTCGCCCGAGAGACGGGCATCCTCGACCCGGATCGACCCGACATCTCCCTTGAGACGGTACGTCCCTGTCAGCCCGCTCGCCAAGATTTCGCCGACATTGTTCGAGACATCGAACGCCTGGATCCCGGCAGGAACCTCAACGACGTAATCGATGCGGAATTCGGTAAAATGCAGCTCTTTCTGAGCCCAATCCCACAGATTTTGATCCGGGTTGCCTTTGGCGTGCACACGCACTTGGGCCGTATCGCCTCCAGGGATGACGGTAACCTCGCTCTGTTCGAACAACTTATCAAGTTTGTCCTTGCGTGCGGGCAAATCCGCGGCCTGGATGGTCGCCTTCACCACGATCCGATCGGACGTGCCTTTCTTCAACTCGAGTCGGCCAACGGCATTCTCCAGCTGAAGTTTGCTGGCGCTGCCGATTTCCCCGGTTGCCGATAGCTCATGCGAGCGCCCCGTGAACGTCAGATCGTCCTTCCACTCGCCGGCGGCCAACGCTACCGACTGCTGTACGGATGCCGCGGTCTCGCTGATCGATTGGCTTACGGAATCCACGGTATTGCCTACGGTCTGCTCCAATTGCTGCTGCAGCGTTTGGTTATCCGCCGGTCCGCAACCCGAAGCCAGGGATAGCAGTACAGCCGATGCCGCCAGCCATGCGATTTTGGATGTAGATTTCATTTGAATATTCGTCCTCCTTATATTACCACCTATCCTGAATTATACCGGGGTTACCGGGAACCGCCACGGACGCGGGACCGGTTCATACCCTAGACTTTGGTCAAGGACAGCGGTTAGCGGCCCTTAAGAAAAAAAACCGCCGGAGCATCAATCTCGGCGGTTGATAGAAATGGATGTTGCAAGCTTTAGATCGGTCTTCGCGTACATCGCCTTAGCGGATCTCCGACGGGCTTTTTCCCGTATATTGTTTGAACTGGCGGCTGAAGAAAAAGATATCCCGGTACCCCAGCGCATCGGCGACTTCGGTCACGTTCATGCCGGCATGCAGCAGCAGATGCTGGGCCCGGTCGATCCTGGATTTGATAATGTAAGACTGTACCGACATCCCGATGATCTCCTTGAACTTGATGGAGAAATATCGCGGGGATAAGCCCGCTCGGGCGGCCAAATCCTGCACCTTGTGAGGCAGACCCGGGTGCTGCAGCACGAAATTGGCAACCTCGTGGATCACTTCATGCAGCTGGTTGCTGACCTTCTTCTCCACCGGCACCTGCCGTTCTTCGCGCAGCAAATGGATGAGCAGCTGCTTGAGAATCAACTGCGCCTCCTCCTCGGCGGCGTACGCCTTCATTAAGAATAAGCGCACGTAGCGAGACAACATGTATTCGAAATCCAACGTATCCTCCAGTACGCGGTACGAACCCGGCACTTCCATCACGGGCTCATGAACGTCGAAATGGATGTACGTTAGCACCAGGGGCCGCTGCGGATTGTGCGTTGCACTGGTATGATCCCCTTTGCGGAACAGAAAGCAACTGCCTTTGCTGACCGGAATGGGCTGGTCGTTCAGGACAACCGTACCTTCTCCGCTCCACACATAGAACAGGTCGTAGTTCTGCAGCGGCTTCTCCCGCTTGTGCCATTTCCATCCGGGTTCGCAAACGATTTTAGCGAATGCCGGCTTCAATTCGAATGAAGACGGTGAAACGTGAAGCATGTCCTTCCCTCCCGAAAAAAATTCCTAAAGGCGCGTATTTCTGCCTGATCCGTGCAGCTTCGCGCTACCGCTTGAAATCCAAGACAAGCCTTTTCTCTATTATACCCTTAAAGCCTATGGGTTTGAATATCTCTCCAGGCCGCTTTCATGCGAAATACGCCTTCCATGAGCGTCTTTTCGTCCAAATGGGAGAAGGCAAAGCAGGCCGCCGGCGCTCCCGGCGCGATTCGGTAGATCGCTGCGTCGCGAAAACGGACGCCGCGGTCCGCAGCCGCCTGGCGGAAAGCATGATACTCCTCCGGCGTGCGGCGCCATTCGGCGTACAGCAGCAATCCGGCATCGGCCGGGCGAAGGCGGAACAGCTCGCCCAGCTCCCGTTCCATGCCGCGGCGGAACGCCTCCTGCTTGGCGCCATAGTGGCGGCGCATCCGGCGCAAATGGCGCTCGTAGCCGCCCGTGCGCATGAACCGGGCGAGCGCCCGCTGCTCGAGCCGCGCCGGAGGCACCGGCTCGTAGAGCGCCTTGGCGCTCGCCACGGGCCGGACCAAGGCGCGCGGCAGCACGGCGTAGCCGACCCTCAGGGCGGCGAACATCGTCTTGGAGAAGGAGCCGACGTACACGACGCGCTCCTCCCGGTCCAGCGCCTTGAGCGGCTCCAGCGGGCGGCCGCCCCAGCGGAACTCGCTGTCATAGTCGTCCTCGACGATGACCGCGTTCCGCCGCGCGGCCCACGCCAGCAGCTCGCGCCGCCGGGCGTGGGAGAGCACGGCGCCGGTCGGGAACTGCCGGCCCGGCGTGACGAACAGCAGCCGCGCATCCCAATCGCGCGGCAGGATGCCTTCGCCGTCCAGCGCAGCCGGGACGGCGACGCCCCCGCAGGCGACCACGGCACGCGAGATCCCGTAGTAACACGGGTTCTCCAGCACCGCGGGCTCGCCTTCCCCCAGCAGCAGCTGGGTCAGCAGCGTGATCGCCTGCATCGAGCCGTTAAAGAGGCAGATGTGCTCCGCCTCTGCCGCGATGCCGCGGCTGCGCCGCAAATGCGCGGCGATCGCCGCGCGCAGCTCCGGCTCGCCGGCCGGGTCCGCGCCTTCGCCCGGGGAGGCGCCGGGCTTGCTGCGCCCCGCCCAGGCCATGGCGCTGTTCCACTCTGCCGCCGGGAACAGCGCCTCCCACGGCCCGCCTTCCCGGTACGAGATCGGGACGGCTGCCGCTGATTCGGCCGGAGCGGCGGCTTCGCGCCCTCCGCTTGCTCCGTCCGCTGCGCCGAGCGTCGCTTCGGCGGCATCCCCGCCGCCGATAGCCATCGCCGCCGTCACCCGCTGCCCCCAGCGCGACAACGCGATCGGCGCTTTCGGGCCGTCGTCCGCCTGCGGCGGCTGCAGGCCGCCGGCGACAAACGTCCCGCTGCCGACGGCGGTCCGCACGTAGCCGTCGGCGTGCAGCATGTCATACGCCTGCGAGACGCTCCCGCGGGACAAGCCGTACAACTCGGCGAGTTCCCGGGTCGCCGGAAGGCGTGTCCCTTCCGGCAGCGTACCGTCGAGAATCGCTGCGCGCAGCGCATGGTACACGGCTAAATATTTATAACGGTATTTCTCGCTGAACAACGCCAGCGGAATCGTAAAGTCCGGCACCCCAAATCCCCCTTCATCGTGCCTCCTACGGGATTGTTCCAATTGGTCCATTAAAATTAATGTAAATTGGTTCTTTTTTATTGTCAATTTTCGGCGTAAGCTGGGAGTCAATCCAACGGAGGGGGAGCAGCCATGCGCAGAAAAGAATTCGGCATTACGGAAGAAGACGAAATTCGCGTTTTTTTGCAGGAGATGAGCTTCGGGTTTCTTGGCACGGTGGGCGAGGATGGATGGAGCCGGGTCACGCCGCTAAACTTTGTATACGACGGGACCTATTTTTATTTTCACGGGAGCCTGGCCGGGGAGAAAATGAAACATCTCGCCCGCGATCCCCGGGTAAGCTTCACGGTCGCCAAGGAGTATGCGATCATCCCGTCCTATTTCACCGACCCCAAGCTCGCCTGCCCGGCTTCGGCTTATTTCAAAAGCGTGATGGTGCGCGGCCGGGTCGAAAGGGTCGACGACCTCGAAGAAAAAGCCCAAGCGTTCGCTTTGTTTATGGAGAAGCTGCAGCCCGAAGGCGGCTATGCGCCGATCACCCCGGAGGATCCCGACTATGCCGGTCAACTGAAAGCGGTGGCTTTATGCCGGATCGTGCCGGAAGAGATGAGCGCCAAATTCAAATTCGGACAAAACCTAAAGGAACCGAAGTTGTCGGCAGTCATTTCCGGTCTGGAGCAGCGGGACGGCGAGTTTGACGCGGAGACGATCGCCAACATGAAGAAATACTGTCCGGCCCACCGAGAAAATTAGGCTGTGATCCTCGTGATTTCACCGTGACGCGCCCGGATCGAAATGATATAATGTTAGGCAGTTTAAGACGGTACTGTCCTAAAATATCAAACCGATTTGGAAGGATGAATGTGATGAACCCACTCGCGGAGCAGTTAAACGAGAGCGTCAAATCCGGCAATAGGCACGTGTACGATATGCTGTCGACGCTGGGCAAGGAAATCTATTTCCCGAAGGTAGGCATCCTGAGCCAATCCGCCGAAGCTTCAGCCCACGCCAAGAAATATAACGCAACGATCGGTATCGCCATCGAAGACGGCGGCCCGATGCATTTGGCAGCCATTCAAGACACATTATCTGCCTATAAACCGCAGGATTTGTACCCTTATGCCCCGCCAGCCGGCAAACCTGAACTGCGTAACGTATGGCGCGACAAAATGGTTGAGGAGAACCCGTCGCTTGCCGGCAAGAGTTTTGGCCAACCGATCGTTACGAACGCACTGACCCACGGGCTCAGCATCGTCGCCGACCTGTTCGTCGATGAAGGCGACGCCGTCATTTATCCGGACAAAAACTGGGAGAATTACGAGCTTACCTTCGGCATTCGCCGCCACGCCGACCTCGTCAATTTCCCGCTGTTCACCGACGACATGACCTTCAACAGCGCCGGACTGCGCGAAGCGCTGCTGGCCCAGAAGGGAAAAGGCAAGGCCATCGTCATCTTGAACTTCCCGAACAATCCGACCGGATACACGCCGGGGGCCAAGGAAGGCGGGGAGATCGTCGCGGCGATCCAGGCGGCAGCCGAAGAGGGGATTAATGTGGCCGTCGTGACCGACGACGCTTATTTTGGATTGTTCTTCGAAGATTCGCTGAAGGAATCGTTGTTCGGCAAGCTGGCGGGACTCCATCCGCGGATTTTGCCGATCAAGGTGGACGGTGCGACCAAAGAGGAGTACGTCTGGGGATTCCGCGTCGGGTTTATCACCTACGCGGCCGAGGATCCAGCCCTGTTGTCCGCGCTGGAACAAAAAACGCTGGGGATTATCCGCGCCACGATATCCAGCGGCCCCCACCCCTCGCAGACGTTTGTACTGCACGCGTTGAAATCGCCAGATTTTGAAGCTCAAAAAGAAGAAAAGTTCCGGATCATGAAAGGCCGGGCCAATAAAGTCAAAGCTTTGCTCGACAGCGGCAAGTACGGGAACGTCTGGGAGTACTATCCGTTTAACTCCGGCTATTTCATGTGCCTGAAGCTGAAGACCGTAGATGCGGAAGCCCTTCGCCTGCATCTGATCCAACAGTACGGCATCGGTACGATCGCACTCGGGGAAACCGACCTGCGGATCGCCTTCTCCTGCATCTCGGAGGAGAACCTCGAAGAACTGTTCGACCTCATTTACCAAGGCGTACAAGACCTGCAAGGCAAATAGGCGGCAGATCCATTGGGATTGGCACGATGGCCCACGCACGTTGGCTCCTCTTCTCATACAATACGGTGTACGACTACATTACGCCTAAATGGGAAAGGGGAATGAAAATGAGCGGAGTAGAAGATACAAGAGGCGGCTACGGCGGCCTGTTCACGAGCACGGGCGTGATCCTGGTTCTCTTTATCCTGTTGGTCATCGTTAGCCGTTCCATCCTGCTGTAACCTACCAAATCAAATAGGTCACTTCAATCATAACCACCCGTCCAACGGGTGGTTTGCTCTTGGGGTATAACCCCCTGTTGCCAAACTGCGCCTAAAGACGCTAGCCTGACAATTAATTGTTCAGGCTCAGTGTAATTTGTCACCTTCACTTACCAGTTAAACTGGTTTACTTCTTCTTGCCACCGTTTCTGCTGAATGGATCTTCATACTCTTTCACGCTCAGTTTATCAATGGCTTGGTCATGTGCTTCCTGTTCACGTATATATTTAGCGACGGTGGCTTCGTTCAAGCCTACCGTGCTTACGTAGTACCCCTCCGCCCAAAATTTTCGATTGCCATATTTATACTTCAAGCTGGCATGCTTCTCAAATATCATGAGGGAACTCTTGCCCTTTAGATATCCCATGAATGATGATACTGAGATTTTTGGAGGTATTGCCACCAGCATATGTACATGATCTGGCATCATGTGACCTTCTATGATCTCCACTCCCTTGTATTTACATAAACGCTTGAAGATCTCGATCAAGTCTTTCCTCACTTGATTATAGATCTCTTTCCGTCTATACTTCGGGGTGAACACAATGTGGTATTTACACATCCACTTCGTGTGAGCTAGACTATAGCTCTTATTTGCCATCTAAGACCATTCCTTTCATTATTGAGCCTGAACATCTCAATTTTATTGGAATGGTCTTGTTGGTCAAACCCTAGTTCCCTCCACCCGCATAGCGGGTGGTTTTTTGTTTCGCACGCTTCGCGAGCTCAACTGGCTAAAGCCTA